>JAUNHW010000003.1 GCA_030523775.1 Akkermansia sp. | reverse complement strand
TACCCATTTGGAAAGGGTATGCCGAGCAGAGGAACCCTGCGGAAGCATACTCCGAATGCATGATAACGAACGATGCGAATTGACCGAACGTGGGCTATATTAGCATCTCCAGCCTGATTGCCGAGAAACCAGGTTTTCGGCTTGAAATGCCATTGTCTCAAGATTAAAATGAACACACCATGACGGCAGAGAAACCATTGGAGGGAAAGGTCGGTATCGTGACGGGGGTGGCGAACCACCGGAGCATTGCGTTCGGCATAGCGAAGGCGTGGCATGCGGCGGGGCGCGGCTGATATTCAGCTACCAGGGGGAGCGCCTGAAGGAGGGCGTGGTCAAACTGGTGCACGAGCACTTTGGCGAGGACATGCCGCTGTGCGAGCTGGACGTGGCGAGCGATGCGTCCATCGACAACTTTTTCCGCTTTGTGGCGGAGCAGACGCCGCGTGTGGACATGCTGCTGCACGCCTCCGAGATTGGGCGGGAGGCGTTCCGCAGCTCGCTGGACATCTCGGCGTACTCGCTCATCGCGCTGTCGCGCGGGGTGGCGCCGCTGATGACGAACGGCGGCAGCATCACCGCGCTCACCTACCACGCCAGCCGCTGCGTGGTGCCCAACTACAACCTGATGGCCGTCTCCAAATCCGCGCTGGAATCCTGCACGCGCTACCTCGCCTATGATTTGGCGCAGCGGGAGACGCCCATCCGCGTGAACTGCATCTCCGCCGGGCCCGTGCAAACGCTCGCCGCGCGCGGCGCGAGCGGATTCACCACCATGCTCAAGCTCTACCAGGAAAAGGCCCCCCTGCACCGCTCCTGCACGCAGGACGAGCTGGGAGCCATGGCCGCCCACCTGGCATCCGACGCGGCGGCGGCGGTGACGGGCCAGGTGCTGTACGTGGACGGAGGATACTCCATCATGGGGATGTAATCCTCGCGCGAGCGGCGTGCCGCATCCTGCTCAACAGCTGGGAGGGCGGGCATTTCGACGTGGACGAGGCCCTGCTGCTCTGCTACACCACGGAGCGCGCGTACACGGACCAGCACACGCACATTCCCCTGGCCGGGCTCAACCCCGCCACCCGCTACACCCTAGAGGAGCTGCTGCCCGGCGCGGAAGGCCCACGCTGCCCGCTCCACGGCCAATGCATCGGCGCAGACCTCCTCCTGCACACCGGCATGCCCATCCATTGGAACCGCCCCCACCAGTCCTGCGCCATCCGCCTGCGGGAATGTTGAGCGGGGAAACCGCTCCAAGTGCCCTGCCCCGCATATCTCTGCACCCCGTTACACGCCCGGCGCATCCGCCCACAAATCTCCACTTGCCTTTTGGGTGGGAAGCTGTATATTGATAGTCAAGCAAAGACGTTGTATGCACAAGAACACCCTACTTCCATGGATAGCCGCGCTGGCGCTGGGCGCCCTGCCCCTCTGCGCACAGGATGCCCCTGCGGCGGAGGAAACACCCGCCATCAACCTGGCCGCCGGAGACGCGGAGGCGGAGGCCGCTTCCGCCGCCTTCTCCAAGATGGTGAAGGAGCGAGCGGAGCAAGACGACTACTACAACCTGATGGACGAGCTGCGCAAGATGCTGCAAACAGCGTTTCCCGATGCCGTGAAGGCGGAAGACGAAACCCTGGAGGGCGTGAAGGTGGGCGGCAAGCTGGGTACACGCGCGCTGCAGCTCTACCGTGCGCTCAAAATGGCGGCGGATGCCCCGCAAGATGAGGATGCGCAGAAGAGGAACGCCTTCATGAAGTGGCTCTGCACCAACCCCAAGAAGCCCGCCGCGCAGTTCGTTTCCGGCATCACCAAAAACAAGGTGGGGCACAAGGATGCAATCAAGATGATGGGCGAGCTGCGCGCCGCGTTCGACAAGGACCCCAAGAAGGCGCTGGCGGACATCAAATCCATCACGGATCCCAAGGCCGGCGGCGTGAGCAAGAAATACTACCCCCGCCAGCGGAAGGACATTGACGCCACCGTGAAAAAGCTCCTCTCACACAAGGACAAGGGCACGCCCAAGGCCCAGCAGGATGCCGTGAACATGGTGAACGTCTTCCGCTTCCTCTGCGGCCTCTCCCCCACCGTCACCTACGACAAAACATACCATGAGGAGGCCCAGCTGGCCGCGGAAACCTGCAGGAAGGCAGGCCGGATAGACCACGGCCTGGGCGGCAACACGGACAAGTGCAACCTCTTCCAGGGCCAGCAGGACGTGCCGGTGCAGGATGTGGTGGGCTACATGGAGGACCCCGGCGAGAACAACCGCGAGGGGCGCGGCCACCGCAGCTGGATCATGGACCCCGCCACGGGCAAGACCGCCTTCGGCGTGGCGGGCGGATTCGGTGCCATGCGCACCATGGATGGCTCATGCACCGTGCCGCGGCCGGAGAACGGGCATGCCTACCCCGGCATGGGCTTCTTCCCCGCCGAATACCTGCACGGCGATGGCTGGAGCTACTACGCCCCGCAGGGGCAGAAGGTGCCGGACAACCCCAAGGTGGAGATGTGGAAGCTCACCCGCAGCGTGGAGGAGGCACCCAAGGAGAACCAGCTCACCAAGGCCAATTCTATCCCCATCAAGGCCATTTTCAAGGGCTGGGGAAACTCCGTCACCTTTGAACCGGATTACTCCAAGTTCAAGAACAAGGGTGGCAAGATGACCGGCACCTACTGGGTGCGCGTCTCCTGGGAGGGTTTCAAGATGGAGTACGTGGTGGACCTGTACTAGCTGCCGCCGATGCGGCAGGGCGTTTCGCACACAATCTCCTCCTCCCCGCCGTTGTCCGGCAGGAATACCAGCCGCCAGAGCGTGTCCAGGCGGCGGTTGCCGTACACGGCCACATCCGGGAAGGTGATGTCCATCACCCCGCCGCGCGCCGCCAGGCGGTCGGCATCGGAAACGCGGCGTATCATGGGAGAAGTTTCCACGGGGTTGCCGCTGGCAAGGCCGAGCGTCCTGACAAGGAACACGCCCTCTGCGCTCACGGAATCCGGCAGGATGGCGTGCACGCGGTAGGTGCCCGCGCGCTCCCCCTGCTCCACGCACACGGCAGGCGGGGCTGCGGCCACGGCGGCGCCGCGCGGCAGCGGCGCGGGCAAATCCGCGGCACCGGGGCTATCCGCGCAGGGGGAGAGGGAATCCACCACCACAGAGGAGTACAGCAGCGCCGCAAACACGCACCACGCCAACTGCAGCGCCTCTGCGGCACACCCCGCCACCCAGTGCCGCCACATGCGCGCCACCTGCCAGCGCTTGCGGCATGCCAACAGGAGCACCAGCCATAGAGGCACCAACAGCACACCCGCCACCACGCCGAGGGCGGTGACCCGCGGCCCGCCCGCACCGGTGAGGGTGAGCGTGTGCAACAGCAGGATGCCGATGCTGAGCAGCGGCACCACCCACCAGGCTGTACAAATGCGTTTGAACATGGGTGCGTTCCTGCGCGCATGCTAACATTCCGCGCCAGACAGCGCAAGAGATAAATGACGGCAGAATTTGACTTTGCCGCAAGAGTGTGCTAGGGTGTGCGCGCGCGGGCGCTCAACCTCCCGCAACACCACCATGAAAGACATTGATTGGAAGAATCTTGAATTCGCCTACATAAAGACTGACAAGCGCTATGTCTCCAACTTCAGGGACGGAGCCTGGGACGCGGGCTGCCTCACGAACGACAACATGGTTGCCATGAGCGAATCCGCCGGCGTGCTGCAGTATGCGCAAACCATTTTCGAGGGCCTGAAGGCCTACCGCACGGCAGACGACCGCATCGTGACGTTCCGGCCGGACCTGAACGCGGAGCGCATGGCGGAATCCGCGCGCCGCCTGGCCATGCCTGTTTTCCCGGAGGAACGCTTTGTGGATGCGGTGCTGCAGGTGATCCGCGCGAATGCGGAATACGTGCCGCCGTACGGCACGGGTGCCACGCTGTACATACGCCCCTGCATGTTCGCCACGGGTCCGGTTATCGGCGTGAAACCGGCGGGTGAATTCCAGTTCCGCATTTTCTGCACGCCCGTGGGGCCGTACTTCAAGGGCGGCGCCTATGTGAAGGGCGGCGTGAAGCCCAAGAGCATACGGGTGACGGACTACGACCGCGCCGCACCCCACGGCACGGGCCACATCAAGGCCGGCTTGAACTACGCCATGAGCCTCTACCCCGTTCACGAGGCACACGAGCTCGGCTTCGCGGAGAACCTGTACCTGGACGCCGCCACCCGCACCTACGTGGAGGAAACCGGCGGCGCCAACTGCATCTTCGTCACCAGGGACGGCAAGGTGGTCACCCCCAAATCCGCAAGCATCCTGCCCTCCATCACCCGCCGCTCGCTCATTGTGGTGGCGCGTGAATACCTGGGGCTCACCGTAGAGGAACGCCCCGTCACCCTGGACGAGGTGCGCGACATGACGGAGTGCGGCCTCTGCGGCACGGCCGCGGTGCTCTCCCCCGTGGGGCGCATCCACAACCACGGGGAGGATATCATGCTGCCCAGCGGCATGGATGAAATGGGGCCCGTGTGCCAGAAGCTGTACGACACCCTCACCGGCATCCAATACGGGCTAATCGAGGGGCCGAAGGGCTGGGTGCGCGAGGTGGAGGCGTAATCCGGAAAAAGGCGCGGCATGCAGAAGTATCTGCTTGACATTGCGCCGCCTAGGAAACAAAATCCGAACATAGATTCAACCGTTATGAAAACCACACTACTTCTCACGGCAGCCCTGTGCTGCCTGCCGGCCCTCGGCCAGCAGACCGCCGAGCCGCAGCAGCCGCAAAGCCACCCGGTTTCCGCCGCCCAGAGCATCATCAACCAGATGCAGGCCACCACAAACGCCCTGGTGGATGTGCTGCAGGGCGTGAGCGACAAAGCCGGCGCGGACGCCGCCGCCCGCGAGGTGGGCGAGCTCGTGGTGCAGCTCAAGCTGCTCAACGACTTGGCAGGCTACGCCCCGGACTACGCCGCGCAAATCGAATCCATGCGCATGGCGCAGGTGAACGCGCTCATGCCCATGCTCATGAACACCAATCCCTGCTACGGCTCGGAAGCCATGCTCAAGGCCCTGGCACCCGTGGTCACCATACGCCCCGCGCAACAACTGGAAACCGCCCAGCCCGCGCAGCAGCCCCAGCCGCAGGCGGATGCTCAGCCCCAACCGCAACCGAAGGTGCAGCCCCAGCCGGAAGCGCAGCAGCCCGCACCCGACGAGGATACCCAACCGGAGGAATCCCCGGCACAACAGCTCGCCGCCGCCATTCTGGACGGATACAAGGAGCTCACCACCATTCTCAAGGGCGTGCAGGACCAGGACAGCGCAGATGCCGCCGCACCCTACGCCGCGCAGGTGATTGCCGGTATCCTGCCGCTGTACGACGAGGCGGAGGAGACGGAGGGACTGGCGGACGCCGTGGGCGTGCAGATTGCCCAGACCCAGGAAATAAGCGACCTGGCGGACCTGATAGAGAACCTGCTGCAGGCGGAACCCGCGCTGTACGGCTCGCAGGCCCTTTCCAACGCGCTTGCGCTGATTGTCACCATTGAGGAAGAAACAGAGGATGAGGAAGCGGAACAACCGCAAGATGGGCAGCCGGAGCAGCCGCAGGAACAGGAGGAGCCGGCCCCCGCCGCCATGCCGCGGCCCGCGCAGCAGACCCTGCCCGCATCCTACTTCCCCCTGGGCCCCGATGGTGAGGACGCAGCGGAGGACGAGGGGGAACACGAGCTCACCCCCGCGGAAATCCTGGCCCCCGCCCAGCAGGCATAACCCTTAACCCCATACCGTATTCATTATGATTAAAAACGCAATAGCAACAGTATTCGCGGCAGTGGTCATGATTGCCCCTGCCTTCGCAGACGCGGGCGAAGTCGCCAAGTTCAGCGAGCTCATGGACCGCCAGCTGGCAGCCCTCACAGCCCTTTGCGAGGCCGTGGAACCCGTGACCGACAAGGCCACCGCAGAAGCGGCCGTACCCCAGGTGCAAGCAGCAATCGACGACCTCAAGGCCGTGGAGGAGGAATCCAAGGCCATCGGCCAGCCCAGCCCGGAGGTGCAGCAGGCCCTGCAGGAGAAGCTCCAGCAGAGCGGACGCAGCGAGACCGTGGACAAGGGGCTCGGCAAGATTGCCGTGCTCATGGGCATGATGGAGCCCAAGTGCTACGGCTGCAAGGCCCTGGAGGAAGCGCTCGCCAAAATCGTCTCCATAGAGGCGGCCCCGGAGCAGCAATAACCCGGGCAACACCTTACCGCACATGCGCGGCAGGCCCCAATGCGGCCGGCCGCGCATGTTCTTTCTTGACACCGGGCGCGCCGCGCGTACAATGGCTGCAACAACATTGGAACCATTGTGATGAAAATTGCATCCATCATCGTATCGGGCGTGCTTTGCTGCACGCTGGCCGCAGCCCAGGAACCCGCACCCGCAGCCCCTGCGGCGCCTGCCGCTCCCGCGGCGGAGCAGGCCACACCGGAGGCGCAGCACGCGGCGTTCACCAAGGATATCATTGAGAACGTCAAGGAGATGACAGCCACGCTCAAGGGCGTGACCGATACCGCCACGGCGGATGCCGCCGCACCCAAGGCGAAGGCTCTGGTGGCGCGCAACCGCGAGCTCATGCAGGCATCCAGGCAGCTCCCGCAGCTTGCGCCGGACACCGCCGCCGCGCAGAAGGCCCTGTTCGCCGCCCAAGCCAAGCCGGCCATGGCAGATCTGCGCACAGAGCTCATGCGGGTGCTGGAGAGCCAGTGCTACAACTCGGACGCCCTGCTCCAGGCCCTGGCGCCCATGATTCACCACTGATCCGGCCCGCCAGCCTTCGTCAATCACTACGGAAAACGGCCCGCAGGCAACCTGCGGGCCGTTTGGCATATAATCAATGAAGAAAGGGGCGGAAGCTTAGCGGCCGCTGGAAAGGTCGGAGATATCAGCCTTGAGCTCCTTGGCCTTGCGGTCGTTGTCCGTGAGGATCTGGCCGTGCACCCACTGGTAGTCCTTGTTGGCGTACAGGTCCGGGGCGGCGGTTTCCACGAAGGCGTGCTCTGCGCGCTCGGCCTCGGAATCAGCCTGAGTATCGGCAAGCATCTTGCGCTTGGCGTCCAGCTGTTTCTTCACCACCTCCGGGGATTCCGTGTTGGTGTACACGTGCACGGGGGCGTTGATTTGCGGAACGCAGCATTGCGGGGCCTGCGCAGCGCGGAGAGATCTCTGGCAGGTGCAGGAAGGCAGCATGACAACGGCAGCTGCAAGCGCGGCGGTATAGAGAAGTGTTGCTTTCATGGTAATAGAACGGTAACCAACCTAGGTTGCCTCCCACTTTAGCAAACGCACCGCCCCGCGTCAAGCGGTTTTTTCACCTTTTCAAACAAAATTACGCGCGGAGCGCCGCAAATTAGCATTGCAATTTGCGCGGTGAACGGTAGAATGGCGGCATGAAGACCTGTCTCGGCACGCTGATTCTCGTGCCCGCCATCCTGGGATTGGCGGCCACCGTGGCGTACCACGCCTCCGTGGATGCGGATATCAGGTTCGAGGAGCGCGATACCAACGCGCAGTACATCAACACAGAGCGCTCATACCGCCCCGCCAGGCAGGAAAACGCCGGGCAGGACAAGGATGCGAAGCCCCGGCCAACCCCCGCCCCGGTACAGGCAACCCAGCCATGAGCCTGCAAAGCCCAGTTATCGGCTACACCCTGGGGGACCAGGCGGGAATCGGCCCGGAAATCATGGCCAAGGCCCTGCCGCAGCTCCCGCGCGGTGCGGAATACCGCCTTGTTGGCGCCCAGGTGGCGGCCACACCCGGCAGACCGGATGAAACCACCGCCCGCGCCGCACTGGAGCACCTGGAGATGGCGGCGGAGGCCCTGCGCTGCGGCAGCATTGACGCCGTGGTGACCGCACCCGTGTGCAAGGAGGGCCTGCATGCCGTGGGCTTCCAATTCCCCGGCCAAACCGAATTCTTTGCCGCCCGCCTGGGCGTGGGGGAAAACTATGCCATGTGCCTCACGGGGCGGCACCTGACGGTGGCGCTGGGCACCATTCACGAGGCCTTGGCGCGCGTACCGCAGCTACTCACCACGGCGGAGCTGGTGCGCATCGGCCGCCTGCTGGCGGATTTCCTGCAGCGCACGGGCCGCGCCGCACCGCGCATTGCCGTGGCCGCGCTCAACCCGCACGCCGGGGAGGGCGGGGCTTTCGGGCGGGAGGAAATCGACACCATCACCCCTGCCGTGCAGCAGCTGCAGGCTGCCTTGCCGGCCTGCACCGTCACCGGCCCCTGCGTGCCGGACTGCGTGTACCGTGATGCCGTGGAGGGCTTGTACGATGCCGTGCTCTGCCCCTACCACGACCAGGGTCTCATCCCGCTCAAGCTCGTGGATTTCGACAACGCGGTAAACGTCACCCTGGGCCTGCCGCGCCTGCGCGTGAGCCCGGACCACGGCACGGCCTTCAACATAGCCGGTAAGGGCGTGGCCAACCCATCCAGCACCATCCGCGCCTTCGAGCTGGCCCTCAAGAGCGTGCGGTAAGGGGGCCGCACGGGTTTATAAAAGGTGATATGCCACCTGTTTTCATTTGCAATTTGCCCCATTGTTTGTTTAATTGGGTAGAGAAATGCCCAAATCCACCTGTCGCAGACTCCTTGCAGGCACGGCCGCCTGCCTTGCAGCGGTCGGTCAATGCTCGTGCAGTCACTGCTGGAGCTCCCTGAATACAGCGGAGGCCGTGTTGCACTGCAACAAGCGTGTGGTGGTGCTCATTGAGGAAGCATCCACCGTCAAATACCGGTACCGGGGGCAGGATTGGCACCCTGTCAAGCTGGCCTATGCCGTAGATAAAGGCAAGGGCATCTTTCGCCGTGGCGACGGGTGCCCTTGGTGCGTGCAGGATACCACCAACCGGTTCCAAATCCGACAAGAGAGTGTGTGCACCTACATGATTCCCTGCAAGCCAAGCCGGCCCTCCCGCGCGGAATCAAAGGATGCAGGCATGGAGTTCTGCTTTGAACAGGCCATTGCGGAAAAGGATTTTCCCTTTGCCAAGGCAATGCGCCGGGAAAGAGGGAAAGGCGAAAGGCTGCCTGGTATACCCGGTGAACGGGCATTAGGCCACCCCTATCGGGAAATCGGCGTCGCGGTAGCGTGCATGCCGATAACGGAGGATTCTCCGCAACCAACCACGGCCCGGCGCATAGCCGCCGCGCCGCTACATGTGGTGGACTGCGCCGCCACCATTGCCATGGATGCCACAGAGGCTGCCGCGTTCATTGTCCTTCTGCCACCGCTGGCAATAAGGGATGTCATTCGAGAACTGGTTGGCGAGTGAAACACCCTTTGCTTCACATATTTCGGATTTCTTACACAATTCAGCTTGAAAAGGCGGTTGGTTGCGGTATAATTCACGCGCAACCATGATAGACCAGCTTCGCAAGAGACTCTTGGACCGGGAGCACCCGGTGCGCATTCACCTGATAGGCGTGGCCGGGGCCGGCATGAGCGGCCTGGCGCGCATGCTTTTGGAGATGGGACACCGCGTGAGCGGGTGCGACCGCGTGACGAGCGAGGAAACGGAGCGCCTGCAGCAGGCGGGGCTGGCGTTCTCCTGCCCGCACAACCCGGATGCGGTGAAGGATGCGGAGGTGGTCATCTACTCCAGCGCCATCCGCGGGGACAACGTGGCCCTGGCAGCGGCCCGCGCCAACAACTGCCTCTGCCTGCGCCGCGCGGAGTGCCTGGCGGCCATCCTGAACAACAAGAAGGGCGTGGTGGTGGCCGGAACGCACGGCAAGACCACCACATCCTCGCTCACGGCGCACCTGCTGCGCGAGGGGCGCCTGCGCCCCTGCCATTACGTGGGCGCGGAAATCCCCGTGCTGGGGGCCAACGCGCACTGGAACGAGGACAGCGAGTACCTGGTGGCGGAGGGAGACGAGAGCGACGGCACGCTGGTGAACTACCTGCCGGAGCACAGTATCATCCTGAACATCGAGGCCGAGCACCTGGATTTCTACCGGGACTTGGACCACATCAAAGAGGTCTTCCACACCCTCTGCAAACAGACCCGCGGCAAAATCTTCTACTGCAAGAGCGAACCCGGCGCCAACGATGTGTGCTCACAATACCCCAACAGCGTCTCCTACGGCTGGCAGGATGCAGACTACACCGCCACGGACATGAGCGTGAAGCGCGGGCGCACCCTGTTCACCATCAACCACGGGGGCAAGCCGCTGGGGCGCGTGGAGTTGGGCATCCCGGGGCGGCACAACGTGCTCAACTCGCTGGCGGCCACCGCCGCCGCGCTGGAGATGGGGTGTGATTTCGCCAGCATCGCGCGCGGGTTGGCATCCTTTGCCGGGGCGCGCCGCCGCTTTGAGACCAAGTACCTTTCCAAGGACTACCGCATAGTGGACGACTACGGGCACCACCCCACGGAAATAGCCGCCACGCTGCAAACGGCACACAGCCTGAAACCCAAGCGCCTGGTGGTGCTCTTCCAGCCGCACCGCTACACGCGCACCCAGCTGCTGAGGGATGATTTCGGCAAGGTGCTGCAGGCGGTGGACAAGCTGTACGTGGCGGATGTGTACCCGGCCAGCGAGCCGCCCATCCCCGGCATCAGCGGGCAAACCATTGTGGATGCCGTGGCGGAGCACGGCCCGGTGGAGGCGCAGTTCCTGCCGGATCTCTCCCTGGCGCACCACGCGGTGGGCAACCAGCTGCAGCCGGGGGACCTGTTCCTTACGCTGGGCGCGGGCAACGTGCACGAGGCCGGCACGCGCATAGCCAAGGACATGTGCCTGATGGCCGCCATGGTGGCGGAATGCGGGGCGGATGTGGATTACCGCCTGTACGAGCCCATGAGCAAGCACACCACGCTGGGCGTGGGCGGCGAGGCCCAGTACTGGGTGGAGCCCAAGACATTCCAAGCCATGCAGGCCGCCGTGAACTTCTTCAAGGACCGCAACATCCCGGTGCACACCGTGGGCCGCGGCTCCAACCTGGTGGTGCGCAACGGCGGCATCCGCGGCGCGGTCATCCACCCAGCGGAGGGAATCTTCGAGAAGCTGGAGCTGCAGGGAACCCACATTGTGGCGGGCGCCGGCGTGAAGCTCAAGAAACTGGCCGCCTTCGCCGCGCGCCACGGGCTCTCCGGGTTCGAGTGGATGGACGGCATCCCCGGCTGCGTGGGCGGCAGCCTGCGCATGAACGCCGGCTGCATGGGCAGTGATATGTGGGGCGTGTTCCGCTCCGCCACCGCGCTCAACGAGGACGGCGAGCAGGTGGAGCTGGAGAGGGACCAGATGCAGGGGGCACAGTACCGCCTCATCCCTGAATTCGAGAGCAACACCGTGATGCAGGCCGTGTTCGAGGGCACCCCTGCGGACGCCGCCGCCATCTCCGCCGCCACGGAGGACTACCGCACCCGCCGCAAGAGCACCCAGCCCAAGGAGCCCAGCGCCGGCTGCACCTTTGTCAACCCCGCGGAAATCCCCGCCGGAAAGCTCATCGAAGAGCTCGGGCTCAAGGGCTGCTCCATCGGTGGCGCGCAGGTCTCCACCAAGCACGCCAACTTCATCATCAACAAGGGCAACGCCAGCGCCACGGATGTCACGCAGCTCATCGACCTCATCCGCGAAAAGGCGCAGGCGGAGCGCGGCATCACCCTGCGCACGGAGGTGCATGTCATCGGTGACCGCGAGCCCCAGTTCTAACAGGAGAAACAAACGCTTCAACCATGAAAACCCTGACAAACGAAACCAAGATAGCCTTGCTGATGGGCGGTCCCGGCTCTGAGCGTGAAGTCTCGCTCGTCTCCGGCAAGGCCGTGCTGGAAGCCCTGCAGCAGGAGGGATTCACCCAGGTGACCCCCGTGGTGGTGGATGCGGAGCGCCCCGCCATTCCGGAGGGAACGGAGCTCTGCTTCAACATCATCCACGGCACCTACGGCGAGGACGGCGGCCTGCAATCCTATCTGGAGGAGCTGGGCATTCCCTACACCGGCGCGGGTTCACAGACCAGCCGCAACTGCTTTGACAAGCTGCTGAGCAAAAAGGCCTTCGTGGCGGCGGGCGTGCCCACCCCCAGGAGCGAGACCGTGGAACACGGCCAGATGCCCACCATCCCCTGCCCCTGCGTCATCAAGCCGCCGTGCGAGGGTTCCTCCGTGGGCGTGGAAATTGTGCACGACCCCGCCGAGCTCCCCGCAGCCATGGGGCGCGAGGACCGCTTCCGCGGCAGCCTGCTGGTGGAGGAGTACATCAAGGGCAAAGAGCTCACCGTGGCCATTCTGGACGGCACCGCCCTGCCCGTCATCCACATCTGCCCGCGCCAGGGATTCTACGACTACCGCAACAAGTACCCCTCTATGACCGGTGCCGTGGGGTCGGACTACATCTGCCCGGCGGACATCACGGCGGAGGAGACGCGTGCGGTGCAGGAGGCCGCACTGGCGGCCTACCGCGCGCTGCATGTGGAAGTGTATGGGCGCGTGGACGTGCTGCTGACGGACGACGGCAAGCCGTACGTGCTGGAAATCAACACCATTCCGGGCATGACGGGAGCCTCCCTCTTCCCGAAGGCGGCCAAGGCCGTGGGCATCTCCTTCGGCGAGCTCTGCCGGAGGATTGCCCAAATCTCCCTGAACCAGCCCCGCGGCTGATCGAACAGCCCCCGCCCCGCTCCCATGAAGCGCAACCGCAACAAATACCGCAAGGCCCCCTCCAACGTGCAAACCGTGGAGAAGAGCCTGACCCTGCGCGAGCGCCTCTTCAGCGCGCTCACCTATGTGCGCGCCAAGATGCAGGTGTACCGCGCGTTGCGCCTCGCCCTCATCATCCTGCCCGTGGTCCTGCTGCTTTTCTGGGGCATCCGCTACGCCATCACCCAGGCCTACCGCATGGGGATTGACAACGTCACCTACGAATCCACCCACAAAATCATCACCCGCGAGCAGGCGCTGGATATCCTGGGCATCCGCGGCAGCGTGAACCTGGCCGGGCTCAACCCCGGCGACTGGGAGCGCGCGCTGGAGGAGAACCCCTGCGTGGCTGCGGCGCACATCCATGCGGAGCTGCCGGACACCCTGCACATTGAGCTGGAGGAGCGCATACCCGTGGTGTATGTGGAGATGGAGAGCGGCACGGACACGGGCACGCGGCAAAAGCTGTACATGGACCAGAACGGGCGGCTCTTCCCGGTGGTGCCGGAATACCACACGCGCTTCACCAACGTGCCCGTGTGGTACCTGCAAACGGGAGACATCCGAGAATTCCGCGTGGGAGCGGTGGTGGAGGAGAAATCCTACCGCCCCATCGTGGAGCTGGTGGCCGCCGCCAACCACTACTCCCTGCAGGAGATTCCCTCCATCCGTGAAATCTTCCGCCCCAAGGAATGGAAAATCATTCTCACGCTGGACAACGGCGCGGAGGTGCTCATGCAGGTGTACGACATCAAGGGGCAGATGGAGCGCCTGGCCATGATTATCGAGCACGCGGAAGCCGTGGGCAAGCGCCCCGTGAGCATTGATGTGATACCGCGCATCAACCCCACGGTCATCTACGCCGCGCAGGAGAAAAAGTGAGCGCCATGCGCACCCGCATCTCAGAACATGTGCTGCGCTTCGCCTTTCCCGCCGGCACATCCCGCGGAGTCTACACCACCCACCGCACCTGGCGCGTGGAACTGCAGGGGGAGGATGGCCGCGTGGGCGTGGGGGAATGCGCGCCGCTGCCGGATTTGAGCTGTGATGCCCTGCCGCCCCACCTCTACCGCGCCAAGCTGGAGGAGGCTTGCGCACAGCTGGCACGCACGGGCGAAATCCCGTACGGTGAACTACGGGACCACCCGTCCATCCTCATGGGCCTGGAAACCGCCGTGCAGCACCTGCGCGCGGGAAGCTGGCAACTGTGGGACACGCCGTTCAGCCGCGGGGAGGAGGGCATCCGCATCAACGGGCTGGTGTGGATGGGTGATTTCCCCACCATGCTGCAACGCCTGGAAGACAAGTTGGCGGCGGGATTCCGCTGCATCAAGATCAAGATTGGCGCCATAGGCTGGGAGCGGGAGCTGGAGCTGCTGCGCCGCATCCGCGAACGCTATTCGCCGCAGGAGGTGGAGCTGCGCGTGGATGCCAACGGCGCGTTCTCCCCGCAAGATGCCCCCGCCCGCCTGGAGCAGCTGGCCGCTTTCGGCATCCACTCCATCGAGCAGCCCATCCGCGCCGGGCAATGGAGCGACATGGCGGAGATTTGCCGCGTTTCCCCCGTACCCGTGGCGCTGGACGAGGAGCTCATCGGCGTGAACGCCCCCGCGCGCAAGGAAGAGCTGCTGGATGCCATCCGCCCGCGCTACATCATCCTGAAACCCACGCTGCACGGCGGCTTTTGCGGGGCGGCGGAATGGATGCGCCTGGCAGACGCCCGCGGCATCAAGTACTGGGTGACCTCCGCGCTGGAATCGAACATCGGCCTCAACGCCATCGCCCAGTGGTGCGCCGCGCGGAGGCACGGGATGCCGCAGGGGCTCGGCACCGGGCAAATCTACACCAACAATGTGGTGCCCTTCCCGCTCTCCATCCGCGGGGAGCGACTGTGGTTCGACCCCGCCGCCGCACGCCCCTGCACGGATTTGAACGCCTTCTTGGAGGAGTGGAACGGCCCGGCGCCCGCCATCACCGTGCACACCTCCGGCTCCACGGGCATGCCCAAGCCCATGCTGGCCCGCAAGGAGGCCATGGTGGCCAGCGCGCGCATGACCTGCCGCTTCCTGGGGCTGCGGGAGGGGGATACCGCCCTGCTCTGCCTGCCGCTGCGCTTCATTGCCGGCAAGATGATGGCGGTGCGCGCGCAGGTGGCGGGGCTGCGGCTCATCCCCTGCGAGCCGTGCGGCCACCCGCTGCGCGGGCTGCGGGAGCCGCCGCACTTTGCAGCCATGGTGCCGCTGCAGGTGTACAACTCCCTGCAGGTGCCGGAGGAGGCTGCCCTGCTGCGCGGCATCCGCCACCTCATCATAGGCGGCGGCGCCGTGGATGCCGCCCTGGCCGCGCAGTTGAAGGATTTTCCCAACGCCGTGTGGTCCACGTATGGGATGACGGAAACCCTTTCTCACATTGCCCTGCGCCGCCTCTCCGGCCCGCAGGCGGACGAGTGGTACACTCCCTTCGGCGGCGTGGAACTCTCCCTGAACGCGCAGGGCTGCCTCGTCGTCACCGCCCCGCACATCGGCTGCCGCGCGCTCGCCACGCACGATATCGCGGAAATGGACGAACACGGCCGCTTCCGCATCCTGGGCCGCAGCGACAACACCATCAACTCCGGCGGCATCAAGATCCAGGCGGAGCAGGTGGAGGACACACTGCGCCGCCACGGCCTGGCGGAGGTGCACATCACCGCCGCACCGGATGCCAAATTCGGGGAATGCGTGGTGCTGCTCACCACGGCGGATGAGGCGGAGGCCGCGCGCATCTGCCGCGCCCACCTGCCCGCCTACTCCGCCCCGCGCCGCATCATCCGCGTGCCCGCCCTGCCCCTCACCCCCACCGGCAAGCCGGACCGCGCCCGCGGGCGCGAAATCGCCCGGTGCGGAAAAAATCCGTGACGGATGTGCAATTTGCCTGTTGACGGCGGGTGCGTTCGTGCTATACTAGCCTATACGGGGAGCCCTAAACAACCAGGCCCCTCCCAATACAGTGGACGATGACATCATCTGCACCGAAAAAATCATAGCGGACCGCAAGACGTTCTTCCTGGACCTGAAGAGCAACGCCCGCGGCCGCGTGGTGCGCATTACAGAAAAGGTCAGCTCCAACCGCGACCGCATCATGGTACCCGCAGAGATACTGGATGACTTCATTGCGGCCCTGGAGGACATTCGCAAGGCGAACGCCGACCAGCCCTGAGCAGCCCCCATCCGGACCTGCCATCCATCGGGCGGCGCCGGGGCCATGCGCCCCGCGCGCACGCTTTTTCCCATTGCCGGATTAGTTTTTTTCAAAGTTGACGCACAAAGTGCTCGACACTCCCCGTGCCGGACTATAGAATAACGCGGCTGCGGCGTGTGCACGCACCTGCGCGCGCTGCGGAAACTAGAACCGCACATACACCATCATGAGGAGAATCAAAGTACTCGAACTGGGCTGGGAGTTCCCGCCGCTCATCAACGGCGGCCTGGGCGTTGCCTGCATGGGCATCTCCAAGGCGCTCGCCAAGAAAGTGGACCTTTCCGTCATCGTCCCCAAGGCGGACCCCTCCGCCGTGTACGATGGATTCACCCTCACCGGCATCAACAACCTGCGCTACGCGGAGGTGGAATCCGTTTCCGAGGGCTACTCCTACAACAGCTTCTCCCTGGTGAGCAAAGCCCCCGTGAACCTGGACCCGTACGCCCATGTGGAGGGCACGCCGGGCTCCGTGGTGTTCACCAAGGAGGGCAAGCTGCTCTTCTCCCATGTGAGCCGGGCGGACCTGGAGCTCTTCACGGGGAAGGAGGACCTGTACGCCGGGGACCTGGCGCGCAAGGTCATCGAGTTCTCCAAAATCTGCGCGGTGCTGGCGCGGCAGTATGATTTCGATGTGGTGCACGCGCACGACTGGATGACCTACCTGGCCGGCGTGGAGGTGAAGAAGGCCACGGGCAAGCCCTTGGTGGTGCACCTGCACGCATCCCAGTTCGACCGCGCCGGGGCGGACGCCCGCGGCTGGATCTACGATATCGAGAAGTACGGCATGGAGCAGGCGGATGCGGTGATGCCCGTCTCCAAGTACACCGGCACCGTGGCCGCGGGACACTACGGCATCAACCCGGACAAGATTTTCCCCGTGCACAACGGCGCGGACCCCGTGAAGGTGTTCCACAGCAAGAAGAAGTTCCCGGAGAAGTTGGTGCTCTTCCTGGGGCGCCTCACCGCGCAGAAGGGACCGGAGTTCTTCCTGCAGATTGCGGCCAAGGTGCTGGAGCAGACGGACGATGTGCGCTTTGTAATGGCCGGCACGGGCGAGAAGCTGCGCCAGCTCATAGAGACCGGGGCCTTCCACGGCGTGGGAGACAAGTTCCACTTCACGGGCTTCCTGAACAAGCAGAAGGTGAACGAGCTGCTCTCCATGACGGATGTGTACTGCATGCCCTCCGTCTCCGAACCCTTCGGCCTCTCCGCGCTGGAGGCCGCCCAGTTCAACATCCCCGCCGTTATCTCCAAGCAGAGCGGCGTGGCGGAGGTGATGAAGGGCGCGCTCAAGGCCGACTTCTGGGACGTGAACATGATGGCCAAGCACATCATCGACCTCACCACGGACGAGGAGCTCTACAAGAAAGTGGCAGAGGAAAGCGCACAGGATATCAAGAACTCCAGCTGGGAGACCGCGGCAGACAAGATGATCCGCGTCTACCACCACGTCCTCGGCTGGTAAACCCACAACCCTGAAACACCGAGTATGAACATCACCCTCACCTTTCACGCGCACCAGCCCAACCGCCTGATCCCGTATGATTTCTTCAAGATCGGCGAACACGCCTTCTATGAGGACGACAACCTGAACGGCCGCGTGCTCTCCGCCGTTTCCGAGCGCTGCTACCTGCCGGCAAACCGCCTCATGAAGCAGCTCATCGAGCTCTCCGACGGCAAGTTCAAGTTCTCGCTCGCCCTCTCCGGCGTCATTCTGGAGCAGGCCAAGTACCACCGCCCGGACCTCATCACCTCCTTCCAGGAGCTGGCGGAAACCGGCTGCGTGGAATTCCTGGCCATGCCGTACTACGCCTCGCTCGCCTCCCTGTACTCCACAGACGAGTTCGCGCAGCAGGTGGCGGAGCACATGGACCTCATGCAGGAGCTTTTCGGCCAGAAGCCCACCGTGCTCTGGAACACCAGCATGCTCTACTCCAACGCCATCGCCGCGCAGGCGTACGACATGGGATTCAAGGGCATCATGGCAGACGGCAACAGCCGCATGATGAGCAACCGCCACATCAACGACCTGCAGTGCGCACCGCTCATCGCAAAAACCAAGACCCTCATCCGCAACCGCCACCTCTCAAACGACCTGGCGCACCGCCGCGTGGACCCCTCCTGGAGCGAGTACCCGCTCTCCCCGTACACCTTCGCCAACTGGCTCACCGAGCAGGAGGGCCAGGTGGTCAACCTCTCCATGGACTACGAGACCCTGGGCGAGCGGCAGACGGATGCCACGGGCGTCTTCGAATTCTGGCGCACCATGATTATGGCCGCACTCTTCAACGGCAACACCTTCACCACCCCCGGCAAGGCCGTGAAGCGCTTCCGCTCCACCGGCACGCTGGACTGCCCCAACCCCGTCTCCTGCACCACCTTCGGCACCACCACACAGTGGAACGGAAACGTGATGCAGCAGGAGGCCATCAAGAAAATCTACGACCTGGAATCCGCCGTGAAGGCCAGCGAGGACCGCGACATGATCCACGTGTGGCGCAAGCTGCAGAGCGCAGACCACTTCCACTACATGGAGAAGACCAACGGCTTCACCCCCTACCCCTCCCCGTATGATGCGTACATCTACTACATGAACGCTCTGGCGGATTTGCAGGTGCGCGTGAAGCGGGAGGCGGAGATGCTGCACAAGGCGGACCGCACCAACCTGGCGTAAGGCCTCCAAGCGCATGCCCGCGGGACAAGGACTGCTGCTGCTCTATTTCATGCTGCTGCCCGTGCTGGGCTGCGCCGCGGCGGTGTGGTGCGTGGACCCTTTCCGCCTGTGGAAGCAGGCGTTCATCACGGCCATCAAGCTCACCATGCTCATCATGGGCGCGGGATTCTTCCTCTCCCAGATGGAGCTGCCCATGCCCGTGCTCGGCGGCATCTGCGGCGGCGTCCTCGTGCTGGGCACCATGAACGAGGTGCACTTCACCCGCAAATTCACCTGGCCGCGCTCCATTGCCGCAGCGGCCCTCTGCGCCGTTTTCTGCGGTCTGGGGCTCTGGCTGGGCCTGTACCTGGCGGCGGACCAAATTCAGGGCTGACTGCCTACCGCAGGGCCGGAGTTTCGCATGCCCGGCCCCCGCGGCAAGGCGGCATCGGTATTTTCCTTTGACTCTGCGGGGAGAATTTGGTAGACTGGACAAAGCAAAAGGCGGCGAATGGGCCGCCGTAACCACAAGCAGAGAAAAAAGCCGTGTACACGAACGAAAACTTCTTGCTCCAGCTCCTGGTGGAAGCGGGAGCGATTGCCCAGGAAACGATAGACGCCACGCAGCAGCAGATGCTGCCGGGCGACAGCATCGTGGATAACCTTGTCAACAACCACCACCTCACCTATGAATACGTGGCGCAGGTGGCGGCGGCCAACACCGGGCTGGAATACGTGGATCTGGCGGCGGTGGAAGTGGACCCCGGCATCATTGCCCAGGTGGACGGCGAGCTGGCGCGCCGCCTGCGCATGGTGCCGCTGGGGGATGACGGGTTCTCCCTGCAGGTGGCCATAGACGACCCCTTCAACATGGAGCAGATGGACAGCATGCAGCAGTTCCTGCAGCGCGACCTGAGCTACTTTGTGGCCTCTCCCAAGAAGATGGACGATGCCCTGAAGAAGTACTACCCGGAGAAGGTGGAGTTCAACAAGGGAGACGGAGACGCGCCCATCATCGAGCTGGTGGACAACATGTTCAACGAGGCGCACAGCATGCGCGCGTCCGATATCCACATCGAGCCGATGCTTGACCGCGTGCGCGTGCGCTACCGCGTGGACGGCCGCCTCATCGAAATCATCAACCACCCCAAGAAGCTCCTGGCCCCCATCGTGGCGCGCCTCAAGGTGATGAGCTCCACCATGAGCATCGCGGAGAAGCGCGTGCCGCAGGACGGCCGCATCGAGCTGGACCTGCGGGACGGCACGCACATCGACCTGCGTGTCAGCACCGTGCCCTCCAACCACGGCGAATCCGTGGTCATGCGTATCTTGGACAAGTCCGCCCTCTCGCTCGGCCTCCAGCAGCTCGGCTTCCTCTCCGACGACGAGGCGGTGTTCGACCGCCTGGTGGGCCTGCCGGACGGCGTCATTTTGGTGACCGGCCCCACCGGTTCCGGTAAGACCACGACATTGTACGCGTGCCTGAACCGCCTGAACCGCCCGGACAAGAAGATCATCACCGCAGAAGACCCCGTGGAATACGAGATGAGCGGTATCAACCAGGTCATGATCCGCACGGAAATCGGCATGACCTTCGCCGCCGCCCTGCGAGCCATGCTGCGCCAGGCCCCCAACATCATCATGGTGGGTGAGATTCGAGACGGAGAGACCGCCGCCATCGCCATCCAGGCCGCCATGACCGGCCACCTGGTGCTCTCCACCCTGCACACCAACGATGCACCGTCCTCCGTGGCGCGTCTCGCGGATATGGGCGTGGACCGCTTCCTCATTGCGTCCGCCGTGCGCGCCATCATGGCGCAGCGCCTCTGCCGCCGCCTGTGCGACTGCAAGGTGGACGGCCAGCTCACGGAGAAGGAATCCCGCGTGCTGGGCATCGATATCACCCACGGCATCAAGCTGCCGCGCCCCGGCGGCTGCGAGCGCTGCCGCGGCAAGGGCATGAAGGGCCGTATGGGCATCTTCGAGATTTTCCAGGTCACGGACGACGTGCGCGGCCTCATCAACTCCAACATCACCTCCGCGCAGCTGCGCAAGCGCGCCCGCGAGCTGGGCATGCGCACCCTGCGTGAGGACGGCATCCGCAAGGTGCTCGCCGGGCTTGTCTCGCCGGACGAGGTGATTCGCGTGACCACCGGAGACGCCAGCTAAACCCCTTACCCCCCTTCCCCGAACATGAACATTGAAGCGACACTGGACGTTTTCGTCAACAACGGCATGCTGGACAAATCTGTTGCCAAGGAGGTGGCAGAGGAGCAGTCCACCAACGGCAAGGAGCTGTGGGAAACGCTCATCGATTTCGGCATCATCGGCGCCCCGGAGGATTTCTGGAGCATCATCGCCAACGAGGTGGGCGCACAGTACATCTCCCTGGCCAACTTCACCCCGCCGCCGGATGTGCTGGCCATGCTGCCCGCCCACCAGGCCCGCCTGCACGGCGCGCTGCCCATCGAGTACCGCGACGGCGAGGGCCTGTACGTGTGCCTGGAGGATCCGCTGAACCCGCAGACCATCGACGACCTGCGCATCGCCACCGGCAAGGACGTGTACATGCACGTGGCGCCGGACTACGAGGTGCGCGCCCGCATTGCTGAATGCTACGGCGGGTCGGACGTGGTGATGACGGACCTGCTGGACGAGCTGAGCAGCATGGACGTGACCAGCAAGGACGGCGCGGACGAGGTGAACGCGGCGCCCGTGATTAAATTCGTGAACCTGGTCATCACCCAGGCCATCAAGGAGAAGGCGTCGGATATCCACCTGGAGCCGTTCGAGAAGGAATTCAAGATCCGCTACCGTGTGGACGGCGCGCTGTACGAGATGGCGCCGCCGCCCGTGCACCTGGCCAACCCGGTCATCTCCCGCGTGAAGGTCATGGCCGGCATGAACATTGCGGAACGCCGCGTGCCGCAGGATGGCCGAATCGTCATGAAGGTGGGGGAAAACCGCGTGGATATGCGTGTGAACTCCCTGCCCACACAGTACGGCGAATCCGTGGTGCTCCGCGTGCTGGACCGCAACAACATCGTCCTGGACCTCAACAAGCTCAACCTCGCACCGCACATCCACGAGTACATCCTGGACACCGTGGCCAAGCCCAACGGCATCTTCGTGGTCACCGGTCCCACCGGTTCCGGTAAGACCACCACCCTCTACGCCGCCCTGCGCGAGGTCAACACCATCGATTCCAAGCTCCTCACCGCAGAGGACCCCGTGGAATATGATATCGACGGTATTGTGCAGGTGCCCATCAACGAGCAGATCGGCGTCACCTTCCCCCGCGTGCTGCGCGCCTTCCTGCGTCAGGACCCGGACCGCATCCTGGTGGGCGAAATCCGTGACACGGACACCGCGCAGATTGCCATCCAGGCGGCACTGACGGGCCACCTGGTGCTCTCCACCCTGCACACGAACGACGCCGCGGGCGCGGTGACGCGCTTCATCGATATGGGCGTGCAGTCCTTCCTGCTGGCGGCCACGCTGCTGGGCGTGCTGGGCCAGCGCCTGGTGCGCACCATTTGCCCATACTGCAAGACGCCCTACCAGCCGAGCAACGCGCTGCTCATGCAGCTGGGCATCAGCCCCAGCCTCATTGGCGCGCAGAAGTTCTACACGGGTGCACGCTGCGAGAAGTGCGCCGGAACCGGCTACAAGGGCCGAAAGGGCATCCACGAGCTCCTCAACGTCTCCGACCCCATCAAGGAGCTCATCACGGAGAACGTGCCCTCCCTCGTGCTCAAGCAGAAGGCCATCGAGCTGGGAATGCGCACCCTCCGTGAGGACGGTATCCAGAACATCTTCGAGGGCAACACCACCATTGAAGAAGTGCTCAAATACACCTAATAGCTTGACTCCTCCCCCGCGTTTTGCTATCTTTTATTAACGGATTTTCCCAAACCATAAACAAACATGCCTAATTTCAAGTACACCGCGCTCGACCAGAACGGAGCCGAATCCACCGGATTCATCACGGCAGCCAACAAGATTGCCGCCATGGAAGAAATCCGCGCCAAGGGCCTCCTGGTCCGCGAGTGCGAGGAAACCAACGCCAAGAACGCCGCTGCCAAAGCCGCCGAACAGAAGAAGAAGGAGGAAAAGAACGGCGGCCCCGTGAAGGCCAAGACCAAGAAGGGCGGCGGTCGCGCCGGCGCTCCCGTGAAGCAGCGCGAGCTCATGATTTTCACGCGCCAGCTGGCCACGCTGATTGATGCCGGGCTTCCCCTGCTGCAAAGCCTCACCGTGCTGAGCAAGCAGGAGCCCAACCCCAACCTGCGCGCCACCATCGAGGCCCTGGGCGAGGCTGTGCAGGGCGGTGCCACGTTCTCCGAGGCCCTGGCCGCATACCCGCGCCTGTTCAACAAGCTGTTCGTGAACATGGTGAAGGCCGGTGAGCTGGGCGGCGTGCTGGAGGTGGTGCTCAAGCGCTTGGCGGAGTACCAGGAAAAGGCCAACAAGCTGCGCGGCAAGATCACCTCCGCCATGGTCTACCCCTGCATCATCCTCACCATTGCAGTGGGCATCCTGGTGTTCCTCATGCTCGTCATCGTGCCCAAGTTCAAGGGCATGTTCGAGAGCCAGAACATGGAGCTGCCCGCCCTCTCGGAGTTCGTCTTCAACTTCTCCGACAACTGCATGGCGTGCGACATTGTGCCGGTTATCCCGAACGCGGTGTTCGTGCTCATCGTCTTTGCCCTTATCATCATGGGGCTCGGCATCTGGAAGCGCACGCCCAAGGGCGGCCGCTGCATCGACACGATGCTGCTCAAGCTTCCCAAGATCGGCCAGCTGCTCAAGGTGAGCGCCGTGGCCCGCTTCTCCCGCACCTTCGGCACCCTGGTATCCTCCGGCGTGCCCATCCTGCAGGCTCTCATGATCACGCGCGACACCGCCGGCAACGTGGTGGTGGCGGATGCCGTGACCAAGATTCACGATGCCGTGCGCGAGGGTGAATCCATTGTCACACCCATGACCTCCTCCGACGTGTTCCCGCCGATGATGATTTCCATGGTGGACGTGGGCGAGGAGACCGGCCAGCTGCCGGACATGCTCATGAAGGTGGCGGACGTGTACGACGAGGAGGTGGACAACAGCGTGACCGCCCTCACCGCCATGCTGGAGCCGCTCATGATTGTGTTCCTGGCCGTGATTGTGGGTTCCATCGTGCTCGCCATGTTCATGCCGATGATGAAGATCATCGAAACCGTCTAAGCGCCATGAAAACCTGCAAGCGTCACGGTGCGGGGGCTTTCACCCTGGTGGAAATCCTCATCTGCATCGCCATTCTCGCCCTCCTTTCCGTCATCCTGCTGGAGGTGCGCGGCTACATCAACAACAAGAAGCTGCAGAACACCGCGCAGAACCAGATTGCACTGCTGGAGACCGGTCTGAACAACTACCGCTCCGACAACGCAGGCAACCTGCCCGACGGCGACGGCGACGAGTTCAGCTCCCACACGCTTTTCGCATCCCTGTACCGGGATGCGAACAACGACGGCATCCCGGACAAGGAGTCCGATGTGCAGCTGCCCCCGTACACGGATGCCTTCGCGGTCATCCAGGACACCAAGGCACGCTCCGAGCTGGACGGCATCCCCGTCATCAAGCAGCAGGTGCGCACCACCAAGGGCCGCAAGAAGCTCTGGGTCATCCAGGACCCCTGGGGGAACCTCTACCGCTACCGCCTGGGATTCGACCAGGAGAACTCCAAGGGCAAGCCCGGAAAGGGATTCAACCCGGATTTCGACATCTTTTCCCTGGGTGGAGACGGACTGGGCGACAACACCTCCAACGAGGGCGAGAACGCGGACAACGTGTCCAACGTGCGCTCCTGGAAATAACGCTAGCGCATGACCGGCTCCCAAGCCATCCTGCTGGCGGCGCTGGTCCTGCCACCCGCCATCCACGCGCAAGCTCCCTCGCAAGGGGAGCTTGCTCCGCTTATGGAGGCCGTGGCGCGCGTGGCCCCGCAATGGGCGGGCAAGGTGGACTTCTGCATTGCGGACCAGCCCGCCGTGCTGGAAACCCGCAACGGCCGCCTGTGCATCACCGCACCCAACCGCCGCGAGTGCATGCGCGCATTCGGCTACTACCTGCGGAACCTGGCGGGCGTGCACCTCTCGCGCAACGGAGACAACGCCACCGCCGCGCAGTTTGTGCTGCCGCAGGAACCCGTGGTGCTGCCCGCCGCGCCGCCGTGCAACTTCGCGTACAACTACTGCACGCTCTGCTACAGCGGCGCCCACTGGGACCGCGCACGCTGGGAGCGTGAGCTGGATCTGCTCGCGCTCTGCGGGTACCGCTACGTGCTGGTCACCGCGGGGCTGGAGGCCGTGTGGCGGGATTTTCTCACGGAGCTAGGCTGCACGCCGGAGGAGATAGCGCGCTTCATCCCCAACCCCGCCTTCAGCGCCTGGTGGCACATGGGCAACCTGCAGGGCGAGGGCGGCCCCGTGCACCCGGATATCATCCGCCGCGAGGCCGAGCTGGGCAAATTCCTGGTGCAGCGCACGCGCGAGCTCGGCATGGAGCCCGTGCTGCAGGGATACACCGGGCTGCTGCCCCACTTCGTCTCCGCCAGGCGCGCGGGGGGCCGCGTGCTGCCGCAAGGCAGGTGGGTGGGATACGACCGCCCCGCCGTGCTGGACCCCGTCTCCACCGCCTTCCCGCAGCTGGCCGCCCGCTGGTACAGCCTGCTGGAGCAGCACTACGGCTGCCGCGCCACCGCCTTCTGCGGAGACCTCTTCCACGAGGGCGGCAACATAGCGGACTGCAACCTGAGGCTCGCCGCCACCATGATTCAGCGCTGCATGCAGGCGGCCTCCCCCGGCAGCACCTGGTTTCTGCAGGCGTGGGGGCACAACCCCATGCCCATGCTGCTGGCCGGGCTGGACCCCGCATCCACCACCATCCTGCTGCTGGACAAGGACCTGAGCGCCGGGCACGATCCCCTCTACCGCGGCCACCCGCGCCTGGCGCGCCCGCAGGTGCAGCGTTTCCCGCGGATATGGTGCGAGCTGGCCAACTTCGGCGGCAGGCAGGTGATGTACGGCGGCTTCCCGCTGCTGGAGGGGAAGGAGCTCCCCGGCGGCCCCTACCAAGGCGTGGGCATGCTCTCCGAGGGGCTGGAGACCAACCCGCTCTACGATGCCCTGCTCACCGAGCGCATCAACCGCGCCGACGGGGAAATCAACCGCGCGGAATTCATCCGCAACTACGCCCGCACCCGCTACGGCGTGCAGGATGCCCGCCTGGAAAGGGCCCTCTCCCTGCTGGCGGAAAGCGTGTACAAACCCGCCGGCATGCGTGAGGGCGGCAGGGAAAACATCCTTTGCGCGCGTCCCTCCCTGCGCGCGGAGCGCGTGTCCACTTGGGCGGATGCCCGCCCGTACTACGACCCCGCCCAAGTGGTGGAGGCCGCGCACCTTCTGCTGGAGGCGGGGCGCCAGCACCACCTGGACACCCTGCCCACCTTCCGGTACGATTTGGCGGATATCACCCGCCAGGTGCTGGCCGACCGCGCCCGCCCCCTCCTGAAACAACTGGATGCCGACTTCTCCGCCGGGGACACCGCCGCCTTTGCGCGCCACAGCGGGGAGTTTTTGGAGCTGATACGCCGGAGCGCGGATGTGCTCGCCACCTCGGAATTCTTCCTGCTCGGCGCGTATGAGAAGGGCGCCGCCGACCGCGCGGGCGACAACCCGCAGGCCCGCGCCCAGATGGTGCAGGCCCTCCGCCGCCTCATCACCACCTGGGCCCGGAACAATTCCCCGCTCAACGACTACGCCCACCGCGAATACGCGGAAACCATGCGCCACTACTACCTGCCACGCTGGCAGGCCTATCTGGACCGCAAGCTCGCAGAGATGAAAAACGGCGCCGCCACGGCCGCCGCCACCACATCCGCCACCGTCACCAACAACGGGGAGGCCGTCTCCACCACCTCTGAGAAGGACGATGCCGTGGACGCCATCCAGCAAGCCTTCCCCACCGCAGATATCCCCCTGCTCTCCTCACCCCGGGGCAACGCCCTGCAAGCCGCCCAATATGCCTTGGGAGAATAAAGTACAAATCATGATTTTGCCTGAGCGCCATGAATGAGCGCAAGCTGGAGTGCACTCTCACATTCCGCTTGACTCTGCGTGGCGGGTGTGTTGGAATGTATGGCAGCAAACATGCCGCAGCAAACAAAGTACACCATATCCGACCTATCGGAGAGGACGGGGCTTTCCATCCACACCCTGCGCTTCTACGAGAAGGAGGGGCTGCTGCGGCATGTGGAGCGCACCAAGACCGGGCGCCGCATATACGGAGACGCGAGCATCGGCACCCTCATGGGCATTCTGTGCCTGAAGCGCGCAGGTATCACCCTGCCGCAAATCAAGGTGTTTTTCGATGAGACGATGCGCGGGCCGGAAACGCTGCCGCACCGCCTGAAGATGCTGGAAAAGGCCAAGCAGAAACTGCTGGATGCAAGGGAGGAGATTGAGCGCGGGCTGCAGATGGCAGATTTCGGCATTGCCGGCTGCCACCAGGCCATGGAGGCCCTGGCGGAGGGCAAGAACCCGGACAGCGCCTTCCCCTTCCTCACCCGCGAGGGTGTGGCCGCCTTCCCCTTCATGAAGGACGACGAGGGCCGCCTGGTGCCCGACAACCCGCCGGATATCGACTAACCCACCACCACACACACCATGCTCAGGAAACTCGCCATCATTCTCCCCATCGGCGGCGCCGTCTGCCTCGCCGTGGCCGCCATCCTCATTGCCCGCCAGTCCAACAAGGACGTGCAGGACATCTACGGCATGCTCGACAAGTACGAGTGAGGAGACGCATATCTCCGGGTGTCGTTACTATCAATCCTATGGGATGGCAACGCAAAAAAAGTTGGGATTTTCCAAAATTATGCTTGCCAAACGGGAAAATGAGTGTACATTACTTGCACCATGACCCGCAAAGGTGGTATCAACAAGACACGTAAGGCTGTTGCCAAGCGTTTCAAGGTGACCGGCACGGGCAAGGTTCTGCGTCGCAAGCAGGGTAAGCGTCACATTCTCCAGAAGAAGTCCAGCAAGCGCAAGCGTCAGCTTGGCAAGCCGGCACTGGTGGACGAGACCCAGGTTTGGGCAGTCAAGCAGAACATGCCCTTCGCCTAAAGCCGAGGAACATGGCAACCAGGCCAAGCATCCGTCCGCAAAACGGGCGGCCTCCATGCAGCCTTCCCCGCGTGGGATAGAGCAAGCGAGACTGCAGGAGGTGAGGAAGAACAGTTTGCTCACCAACAAATAGAATAGAAAACTATGGCACGTGCTACAAATGGGCCCGCCTCAAGGGCTCGCCGCAAGCGCATCCTGCAGCGCGCCAAGGGCTTCCGCGGCTTCCGCAGCAAGCTCTTCCGCTACGCGAAGGATGCAGTGTACAAGGCATGGCAGTATGAGTACCGCGACCGCAAGAGGAGGAAGGGCCAGTTCCGCCGCCTCTGGACGGCGCGCATCTCCGCCGCCTGCCGCCCCCTGGGCCTCACCTACTCCCGCTTCATGGAGGGACTGAAGGCCGCCAACATCGAGCTTGACCGCAAGGCCCTGGCGGACCTGGCGGTGGCCAACCCGGAGGCCTTCAAGGCGGTCTTCGAGCAGGCCAAGAAGGCCATCGATGCGAAGGAGGGCGCCGTTCTGGCCAAGTAAACACAGCTAAACACCAACAAACGTCCCCGGGCCGCCAATCTGGCGGCCCGGGCCTTTTTTGGCATAGTTGCGCGAGTCCGCCCGATAACAATCAGATATTTTGGTTTACATTCCCCGCGGCTCCGCATACAATACACCCGCACATGGCGGCAGAACCCACAGCGGCTCCCGAAACCGAGCCCACCGACGACGAGCTTATCCGCAGCACGCTCGCCGGGAAGACGCGTGCCTACGATATTCTCATCAAACGCCACAGCCGCAAGCTGCACGCCATGCTCATGCAGGTGCTCAACAGTGAGGCGGACGCCTTTGACATCGCCCAGGAGGCCTTCATCAAAGCCTTCCATTCCCTGCGCTACTTCAAGGGAGACAGCGCCTTCTACACCTGGCTCTACACCATTGCCCTCAACCAGGCACGCAACTTCATGCGCAAGCGCAAGCGGGAGGGCGGCACCTTCTCCCTGGACAACGACGAAAACGGCGATCCCCTGGAAAAGGACGCCCAACTGGCAGACCCCGCCATGGAGGCGGACCCCATCCGCAACGCCCGCAACGCGGAGCTGCGCAAGAAACTGGCGCACGCCAT
Organism: Akkermansia sp.; assembly: GCA_030523775.1. Classification (GTDB taxonomy): domain Bacteria; phylum Verrucomicrobiota; class Verrucomicrobiia; order Verrucomicrobiales; family Akkermansiaceae; genus Akkermansia. The sequence goes on along the minus strand of JAUNHW010000003.1, from coordinate 169,396 downwards.
CGGCCAGCTCTCCCCCGCGCACCAGGAGGTGGTCACCCTGGCAGACATCCAGGGCCTCTCCTTCCCGGAAATCGCCAAAATTACCAACATCCCGGAAGGCACCCTCCGCTCCCGGCTCCACTACGCCCACAAGCAGCTCCAATCGCTCCTCTCCGACGAGCGATGAACCAGCCGCCCGCGCGCGCGTGTTTTTGCTTGCCCCTGGAGGTGGAGATGTGGTATAGTGGCGGGCGGTATGAAAGTTATCACGATTTACGGCAGCAAGAGCGACCTGCCCTTTATGGAGCCGGCGCGGGCCTACTTTGAGGAGCACGGCGTGGAGCATGAGGAGGTGGTGTATTCCGCCCACCGGGATTTGCCGGGGCTCATCGAGTACCTGAAGGGGCTGGAGGAGAGCGGAACGAAGGCTGTGCTGCTCTGCGTGGCGGGGCTCTCCGCAGCGCTGCCGGGCGTGGTGGTGATGAACACGCAGCTGCCGGTCATCGGCGTTCCGGTGCCCTGCGGCCCGCTCAACGGGATAGATGCCCTGCTGGCCATATCCCAGCTGCCGGGCGGCGTGCCCGCCACCACCGTGGGACTGCACAAGAAGACGCCGCTCAACGCCGCCATGGCCGCGCACCGTATCATTCAGCTAGCTGAATGATTTAGAATTTGGAATTTTGAATTTAGAATTTTTCAGGAGAGATGGGAGCGATAGGAGCCAGTGAGATATCGGCGGCCATCTGCGGGTGGACTGAGCGTATTGCAGCTGCGGCTGAAGAGTCGTCGGAGAGGCTGGCGGTGATTGGGCTCATCAGCCACGGGGACCTGCTGGCGCAGCGTCTGGTGGCGGGACTGAAGGCGCGCGGGATAGATGCGCTCTACGGCGCCATAGACATCTCCCTGTACCGCGATGATGCGGATATGCGGGCGGAGAAGCTGCCCCTGCGCTCATCGTACCTGCCGTTCTCCACGGATGGCCTGCATGTGATTCTGGTGGACGATGTGCTGTACACGGGGCGCACGATACGCGCGGCGCTGAACGCGCTGTTCGAGTATGGGCGTCCCGCGCGGGTGGAGCTGCAGACGCTGGCGGACCGCGGCGGGCGGGAGGTGCCCATATGCGCGGACTACACGTGCTTCCACATAGAGCCGGAGGACGGCCGGGAGGTGCGGGTGCGGCTGGTGGAAACGGACGGGGAAGATAAAATCGAGTTTTAATCAGGATTAGGATTTTTACTTATGAAGCCGAGAAAGGATTTAATCACCATCGGGTCCCTCAGCGATGAGGAGATCAACACGATACTGGATTCCGCCACGGCGATGAAGGACATCTTCACCAAGAGCGTGAAGAAGGTGCCGGCGCTGAAGGGCAAGAGCGTGCTCACGCTCTTCTACGAGCCGAGCACGCGCACCCGCTCGTCGTTCGAAGTGGCCGCGCACCGCCTCTCCGCAGATGTCACCACGTTCACCGTGGGCACCTCCAGCGTGGTGAAGGGCGAGAGCGTGCACGACACCATCGACACGCTCATGAGCATGAAGATGGACTACATCATCGTGCGCCACAAGAACAGCGGCATTCCGGATGTCATCGCCCGCCACTGCAAGGCCGCGGTCATCAACGCCGGGGACGGCGCGCACGCCCACCCCAGCCAGGCGTTCCTGGATGCCTTCACCATCCGTGAGAAATACGGCACGGTGGCCGGCAAGCGCGTGGTCATCATCGGTGATATCCTGCACAGCCGCGTGGCGCGGTCCACCAGCACCATCCTGCAGCGCCTGGGCGCACAGGTGGCGTACATGGGCCCGGGCCCGCTGGTGCCGCTGCAGGCGCACACGGGCATACCGCGCTTCACGGATTGGGATGCCGTGTTCGACTGGAAGCCGGATATCATCTACCTGCTGCGCGTGCAGAACGAGCGCATCGACACGCCGTTCTTCCCCGCGGGGGACTACCACCAGGCGTTCGGTGTGACGGAGGAACGCCTGAAAATCATAGACGACCTGGACCTGGGCATCATGCACCCCGGCCCGGTGAACCGCGGCGTGGAACTGTGCGATGCCGCCATGGAGTACCGGAACTGCCTGGTGTGCAACCAGGTGGAAAACGGCATCGCCGCCCGCATGAGCATCCTCTACCACCTTACCCCCCAGACCCAGAACAATGACTGAGACCATCATCAGAAACGCCACCTGGGCGATTGACGGAAAGAAGTACGATCTGGCGCTCTCCACCTGCGAGGGCGGGAAGCACCCGCAGCTGGACGGCATCACGCTCACCGGCGTGGAACGCTGCGAGCCCGCGGGCGGCATCTCCGTTCCGGCGGGCGCGCAGGTCATTGATGCAGGGGGCAAGCTGCTTCTGCCGGCGCTGTTCGACATGCACGCGAAGGTGGAGATAGCGGGGCGCAGCAAGCGGGAATCCGTGAACCGCACGGGCCAGGCCGCTACCAACGGCGGCGTGTGGGCCATGCTGGTGATGCCCACCCGCGGCTTCTGTTTCGACAGCGCGCCGAACCTGGACAGCTTCCGCGATGCCGTGAACCAGCGCTCCTCTGCGGAAATGTACGCGGCGGGCTGCATCACCCAGGGCATGGGCGGCGAGCAGCAGGCCCCGTACAACACCCTGGCCGCGCGCGGCGTGCGCATCCTGAGCGATGCCGAGCACGTGCCGGCCAACCTGCTCACCCTGCACCGCGTGATGAAGTACGTGGCGGAGCTGGACATGGTGCTCGCCATCCGCGGCGATGTGCCGGAGCTCACCCGCAACACCTGCATGCACCCCGGCGCCACCTCTTACCGCCTGGGGCTGCACGGCACCCCCGCCTGTGCAGAGGAAATCGGCATTGAGACCCTGCTGCGCCTGGCGGCGGACGCCGGTGCGCGCATCCACATCCAAACCGTGAGCACCGCAGAGGGCGCGGAGATTATCCGCCGCGCCAAGGCCGCCGGACAGCGCGTGACCGCAGAGGTGGCCCTGCACCACCTGCTCTTCACGCACGAGGACGTGGGCAACTACGACACGAATTACAAGACCCTGCCCCCCCTGCGCGAACGCAGCGACTGCGAGGCGCTCATAGCCGCCGTGAAGGACGGCACCATCGACTGCATCGTGAGCGACCACACGCCCTGCATCCCCTTTGCCAAGAAGCAGGACTTCATCACCGCCCCGCAGGGCATGGCGGTGCTGGACCACTACCTGCCCGCCCTCTACACGCACCTGGTGAAACCGGGGCTGCTCACTTGGGCAGAGCTGGTGCGCGCGTGCAGCACGGCCCCCTGCGGCATCGTGCAGCCCGTGGACGAGTACGACGAGCCGCGCGTGGCGCCGCTCATGCTGTTCGACCCGGCGGCGCGCAGCACCGTGCGGGCGGAGAACCTGGCATGCGGCACGGCCAACTCCCCGTTCATCGGCACGGAGCTCTGCGGCAGTGTCAACCTTCCCCTGCAATAGGCGCGGCACATGGTCATCTACATTGTCAGCGACGGCAAGAAGGGCCACCTCTCCCAAACGCGGGGGCTGGCGGGCGCCCTGCTGGAGCGCGCCCGCAAATTGCGCCCGGATGCGGCGCACAGCGTGCACGAGGTGGATATCACCCACAAGGGATTTTTCGCCAAGCTGCTCTACGAGGGCAAGGATTTGGCGGATCTGCCGCGGCCGGACCTGGTGCTGTGCGCGGGGCATTCCACACACCTGGCGGCGCTGGGGCTGGCGCGCAGCAAGGGCTGCCTGTGCATGGTGTGCATGCGCCCCAGCCTGCCGCTGCGCCTGTTCGACCTGTGCATCATGCCGCGGCATGATGTGCCGGAGAACCGCGAGCCCGGGCCCAAAACTTTCTGCACCAACGGAGCCATCAACTGCATCCACCCCCGCCCGGACATCCCCAAGACGGAGACGCTCATCCTGGTGGGCGGTCCCAGCAAGGGCTTTTCCTGGGATGCGGAGCTGCTGCTCACCCAACTGGCCAACATTGTGCGCCACAGCAACACGCCCATGGTGCTCACCACCTCCCGCCGTACGCCGCCGGACTTCCTCCAAGACCTGCAGGCGGCGTGCCCCAGCATCCACGCCGTGCCGGTGGAGGAAACCTCTGCAGACTGGGTACCGCTGCACCTCTCACGCGCAAGCGAGGTGTGGGTGACCCAGGACAGCGTCTCCATGGTGTACGAGGCCCTTTCCAGCGGAGCCCCCGTGGGCATCCTGGAAATGGCATCCGCCACGCAGCGCGGCAAGCGGCGCGTTTCCCGCGTGGAGCGCGGCCTGAACATGCTGGTGAAAGACGGGCTTGTGCACACCTTCACGGAATGGGCGAAAACGCATTCCCTGCCCACGCAAGCCTGTGTCATCAACGAGGCCGCGCGCGCGGCGGACTACATACTGGAACGCTTCCCCCGCCTGTTGCCATGAAAGTGATGCACCTGCTGCCCTCCCTGCAATCCGGCGGGGTGGAACAAGTTGTGCTGGAGCTCTGCCAGGGTCTCTGCGCGCGCGGGGTGGAAACGGTGGTGGTATCGGAGGGCGGCCCCATGGTGGAGGCCGTGGAGGCGGCCGGCGCACGGCACATCACCCTGCCCATAGGCCGCAAGAGCCTGCTCACCTTCCGCATGGTGCCGCGCATGGCGGCCCTGATACGCCGTGAGCGCCCGGATGTGCTGCACCTGCACTCGCGCGTGCCCGCCTGGGTGGGTCTGCTGGCCGCCAAGCTGGTGGACAAGGCCGCCCGCCCGCGGGTGGTCACCACCTTCCACGGGTTCCACTCCGTGAACTTCTACTCCGGGGTCATGGCTAAGGGCGACCGCGTGATTGCGGTTTCCGAGTGCATGAAGCGGCACATCTTGGAAAACTACCCCTCCACGCCGGAGGAGAAGGTGTTCGTGGTGCCCAACTCCGTGGACACCACGCAGAACTACGCGGGCTACAAACCCACGCCGGAGTGGTGGGAGAAGTGGCGCGCGGATTTCCCGGAGCTGCAGGGCAAGTACACGCTCTGCCTGCCGGGGCGCATCACCCGCATCAAGGGCGCCGCGCACCTCATCCCCCTGCTCCAAACCCTGCGCGCCAACGGCATTCCCGCCCACGCCGTGATTGTGGGGGAAACCAAGAAAGGCAAGGAGGCTTACCGCGCTGAGCTGCAGCATGCCTTCGAGATTGCAGGGCTCGCGGATGCCGTCACTTGGACCGGCCACCGCCGCGACCTGCGGGATGTGCTCTGCGCGTGCGATGTCACCCTCTCGCTCACCCTCATCCCGGAATCTTTCGGCAAGACCACGCTGGATGCCCTGGCCCTGGGCCGCCCCGTGGCGGGCTACGAGCACGGCGGCGTGGGCGAGCAGCTGGATGTCTTCCTGCCCCAGGGGAAGGTGCCCGCGGGAGACACCGCCGCCATGGCCGCCCTGCTCACCGAATGGTACGGCCACGCTCCCGCCCCCCTCTCTCCCGTGCCCGCGCCCTACAGGCGAGAGGACATGCTGGATGGACATCTGCGGATTTACAATTGACGATTTGGGACTACGCCGCGCACACCCACGTACACACGCCGGAGACGGCCAGGGAGATAATGAAAAGAAAGCCGGTGGCGCGGATGGCGCGGGCGGCAAAGGAGTTGACAGCGGGCATGCGTGCGGGGGAAAGCCTGCAGGTGAGAAGCAGGGTGAGCACCAGTGACGGAACGGCGAAGAACAACTGGTGCATGAACGGGAGAAAAAGCATCCCGGCGTAGGCATCCCCGCCCAAATCCAGCAGTCCGTTCGCTTCGCACGGGTAGATGAGAAAGCCCAGGGCGTAGCTGGCGACAACCAGCACGCCAATGCACAACAGAAACGCGGTGGAGCGCCCCGGCAGGAAATAGAGATAAGCCAGCGACGTCACCAGCGGAACGCCGAAGAAGAAGGCCGCCATCATCACCGCGCCCACGGGAGTGGCGGCATGGACGGTGTCGTGCAGATACGTGTGGGGCAGACAGAGCAGCCCCAAACCGAGACACAGGAGCAGCACGCCGATGTACAGCAGGGCCTCACCCCACAGGGGCAAGACCCCCCGTCCGTCCCCGGGGACGGGCGGGAGGGAGCTGTTGGCGTCGTCCGTCATCACTTCTGCGGGGCGGAGCGCTCCACCTTGAGCTTGGAGATGCTGCCCTGGAAGCTGCCGAGCTTCTCGGTGGGCAGGATGAAGGTGGAGATGGGCTCCGCCTTCTCGTCATGAGTGCGCGTAACCACGGGCTTTCCGGCAGGCTGGCCGTTGACGAGGAGCTGGGTGGATTCCGGCTTGCCGACGAGTTCCAGCTGCACCTTCTGCCCCGCGGGCAGGGTGTAGCCGAAGGAGAACTCCACGGAGTCGTCACGGCGGAAGCCGACCGTTCCGTCTTTCATGGCGGCGAAGAGCTTGCCGGTGGGGCCTTCCAGCAGCACCTGCTCCTGACCGGGCGCGGCCTGGTCCAGCTGCACATCCATGGTGACATGGTAGTTGGGGCCGACGGCGGGCGTGCCGAGCTTCTTGAGGCAGGCGGCGGCATCCGCGTCCTCGCAGGTCACGGGCTTGTCCGTGGCGTGGAGCGGGTTGCAGCCGGGTGCGCCGCCAATCTGCCTAGCGAGCGCCACATGGTCCTGGTAAGAGCGGGGAGCGTCCTCCTTGCCCCAGAACTTCTGGCTCATCACGTTGGCGGAATCGTAGATGGTGTTCCAGATATCCACGCTGCCGTAGCCGCGGTACTTGAGGTCAATCATGTCGTTCCACACGGCGAAGGCGGCACCGAGCAGCTGCGGGTGGCCGGCGGGCACATTCACGCCGCTGAGGTTGTGCGGCACAAAGTGGTCGTACATCCACGGGTGGTTGCGGTCCATGCGGTAGTAGTCCGCAAAGGGCACGATGTAGAGGTGGACATCCATGGAGTTGATGATGTCGAACCCGGCGGCGATGGCCTCCTCCGGCTGGTACCACTGGCGGTTCCAGAGGTTGATCTGCACACCCTTGGCGCGCACGGGGGTGTTGCCCTTCTTGATGGAGAGGCTGCCCCAGAGGCGCGGGGTGTAGCCGCGGTCCTGAATGTGCTTGAGCACGGCATCCGTGAACTTGCGGTAGTCCTCGCTGTCGCCCTTGAACTCGTCCGCGCCGATGTGCACCACGCAGCCATCGAACACGGGGCGGCCCAGCTTCTCGTTCTTCAGCAGGTACTCGTCCCACACCTGACCGATGAACTGTGCGGATTCCGGCTTGGCGGCATCCAGCTCCTCCGCGCTGCGGGGGTTGTTGTTCATGAGGCGCAGGTCCGGGCGCACGCGGGTGAAGGAAAGGGCGTGCGCGGGGGCGTCGAACTCCGGCACGATGTTCACGCCGCGCTGGCGTGCGTAGTCGATGAGCTCGCGGAACTGCTTCTTGGTGTAGGAGACATCCGGCGAGGTGAGCGGCGCACCGTCCGGGCCCTTCACGTCGGACTCCATGCGGAAGCCTGTGTAGGCCTCCTTGAAGCCGTCCTTCTGGGCCTTGGCGTAGTCCTCCAGGAAGATGAAGTTGTCGTTGAGGTGAATGTGGAAATCGTTGAGCTTGTACCAGGCCATGGTGTCCACCACATCCTTGAGGTACTGGTAGGGCACGGGCAGGCGGCCCACATCCAGGATGAAGCCGCGCAGCTTGTAGCGGGGAATATCCACCGCCGTGCCGCAGGGCAGTTGCGGGCTCTGGCGCAGCATCTGCAGCAGCGTGCGCGTGCCCCAGTACAGCCCCTTGGCCGTGTTGGCGTCTATGTTCACGCCCTTCTCGCCGATGCTCATGCGGTATCCCTCGTCGCCCAGCTCCGGCAGCTTGTGCACGCGCAGGCGGACGCCGCTGGCGCGGTCCTGCGGGTCAAGCTTCCACTCGCCGCCCGTCACCTCGGCAAAATCCTTCAGGAGGGCCTGTGCATCCAGCCCCTCCACGCCCTTGCCGATGTGGAGGCTCGGGTCGACGGTGCGCGTGCCGGTATGGCCGTGCCACTGCAGGATCTCCGGAATGACATTGGGCTTGGGGTTGGCGCCCTGTGTGGCGGGTCCCTTGGCGCAAACCGTGACAATGTAGTCCTTGCTCACGGCCTTCTCGTCCCCGCGCTTCAGCTCAAAGCTCACGCGCACGGGAGTATCCTGGAGCACCTTCGCCACCTTGCCGTTTCTATCGATAATCTGTTCGTAGTCCGCGCCGAGAATGGACACCGTGGCGCCCTGCACCTTGGGCAGCTCCAGCTTCCTCACGCCGGGCTGCAGACGCTCGGGCACGTTCATGGAATCCGCATCCTCCTTCAGCGTTCCGGCCACCAGGGGCCCTGCCGTCAATGCTGTCATCATGATAAGTGTTGAAATCCTCATATCGTGGCAACATTACCACAATCGCCCCGCCGTTACAAGCGAAAAGGCAATCACTTCAGCCTGGCGCGGAAGGGCATGAGCGGGAGCTTGGCGGCGTTCTGCAGGTTGGGCTCCGCAAAGGTTCCCCAGCAGTAGCGCACCTCCACGGGCTCGTCCACAAAGTCTGCGGTGAGCTTGATTCCCCTGCCCTTCACAATGGTGGCGGTGGCGGGGGAGAACTGCCCGTCCTCCCCGGCGAGCTCGAACCCGCGCACGGGTTGCTTGTCTGCAGTGTGCAGGCCGTCCGCGTGGGAGAAGGAGATATGGACCACCTCCTCATCCAGCCGGGCCTTCAGGAATTCCGGGCTGCGCGCGGGAATGCGCTTGCCGTAGACATCCGCCAGGGCGCGGTTGGCCAGGCGGTCGGCCACCTCGTCCTTGTGGGGCGGGTGCACGTTCTTGTTGGTGGTGCCCAGGTCGATGGTGCAGATGCAGGCCACGTTCTGCATCTCTGCGGCCACGCTGGCCTGGAGCTCGCGGAATTCCGGCCAGAAGGCGCGCAGCTTGGAGTTGTCGTTGATGCGCGGCAGTTGCACCATGAGGAACGGCAGCTTCTCCCGCGGGGAGGCGGAGGCATCCCGCCAGCCATCGATGAGATCGGTGAGCAGCTTGCGGGACTGCGCGGCATCCGGTATTTCCGCATCCGCCTCACCCTGGTACCAGATGACGCCCGCCACGTTCATCTTGAGGTGGGGCTCCACCCCGGTGCGGAAAAGGTAGCCGGGCTGGAAGGGGTGCGCGTTGGCCAGGTGGTTCTCCCCCAGGTTGCCCACCACGCACTGCCGGTGCCAATCCGTGATGAACGGGCTGTCGCGCCAAGAGGAATCCAGCACCTGCGCGTACTCCTGCCTCAGCTTTTTCTCCGGCACCCAGCAAATCATCTCGGAGCCGCCCAGCGCGGCATCGATGATGCCCACGGGCACGCCGAGCGCCTTCTGCAGGCGGCTGGCGAAAAGGTAGCCCACGGCAGACATGCGCGGCACGCTCTGCGGCGTGCACACCGCCCACTGCCCCTGGAACATGCGCCCCTCCTCCAGCAGCTTCAGCTCGCTCTCCGGGAACGGCTTGTCGCCCATGTACGGGCGCGGTTCGCTGTGGCGCAGGCGCAGCAGCGGGTTCTCCGCGTTCGCCATGATATCCTTGGCGTTGTCCGTTTCATCCACGCGGAAAAGCATGTTGGACTGCCCGGCGGCAATCCAGACCTCGCCCAGCAGCACATCCTTGATTTTCACGCTCTCCGCGCCCTGCTGCACGGTGAGATCGCGCCCGCGGGCGGATGCGGGCATGGGCGGCAGCTCCGCCCGCCAGCGGTTCTTGTGGATGAATGCCTTGGCGCGCTTGCCGTTGAAGATGACCGTGATATCGCGGTCCACGCGGTCCGTGGTGCCGGAGACAATGAGCGGCTTGCCCTGCTGCAGCACCATGTGGTCTGCGTATATGGGATCCAGCGTCAGCTCCGCCGTGGCCGCGCAGGACAGCAGGCCAAACAGGAAAAGGAAAAGAGCGCGCGCCATGGCACGTCAGGATTCCACGGGTGAAACGTAGAAGAGCTGGCCGTCCAGGCGCACCTCGTACTTGCCGCCCGGCACAATGGAGATGTTGAGCGTGCGGTTGGTGTAGTCCACCGGCGTGTTCACGCGGTAGCGGCGTATCTCCGGCGCACCCGGCTGGTCAGGGTCGCGCACCACCACCACTATCGGCCACTTGATGGGGTCCGCCTTGGTCATGGGCGTGTTCCAGGTCTTGTTGGGGCTCATGGGACCGCAGGGATAGATGGTGCCGGCGGAGTCCTGCGCCTCAACGAAGAGCTGGCCGGATGTCTTGTTGGAGATGGACACCGTGTAGTCCAGCTGGCCCGTGGGGTGCGCGGGCGGCAGATTCACCGTGGGCTTGGTCTCCACGGGCGGAAGCTGTGCAGGCGGCGCGGCGGGAGCGGGGGTAATGTGGACCGGCTCCGGCGCTTGGGGAGTGGCGTCTGCCGCGGGATCGGGAATGTTCACCTGCGGACGCGCGGCCTGCCCCGATGCACCCGGCGTGGGATCAATGGCGGGCGGCTGGAATCCCGCATCACCCCCCGGCGCTGCGGCCTGGCGGTTGCGGGCGTACTCCGCCGCCTGGAGCTCGAACGCCGCATCCGGATCCATATCCCTGGTGTTCACCACGGCCTGCCCCGGCAGCGCCAGGTACTGGCCCAGCTTGTGCGTCTCCTTCAACCTCGCGCGCGCGTTCGCCTGCGGGTCGAAATCGGGGACGCTCTGCTGGCACGACACCAGAGCAACCGCCGCCAAGAGTCCGAGATGCATCAAAGGCTTCATAACGGTGCGTATTCTAGCATTTCTGCGCACCCAACGCAAGTTTTTGCAAAAAAAGTCTTGCCATAAGAACAGATGTGCGTATAATGGGCCCGCTTCCCGCCTCGGGAAGCGGACAGCTTCGCGGATGTAGCTCAGTGGTAGAGCGCAACCTTGCCAAGGTTGATGTCGTGGGTTCGAGTCCCATCATCCGCTGTCCAGCAAACAGCACCGCGCGGATGTAGCTCAGTGGTAGAGCGCAACCTTGCCAAGGTTGATGTCGTGGGTTCGAGTCCCATCATCCGCTTACATGAAAAAAGGGAGCCCCTTGGGGTTCCCTTTTTTCGTGTACCTGATGGGTACTCGAACTCGGAGAGTCATGGCGCAGCCCTGATGTCGTGGGCGTGGCTTGCCGGTGGCAAGCCTCGCCCCCTCGCCGCCAATGGCAACATTGGCGGGCACTCGCGCAACGCGCGGGCGAGGGGGGGCGGCCCCGGAGGGGGAGTCCCATCATCCGCTTATACAAAAAGGGGGGAGCCCTTCGTAATTTGGCAGTAAAGACGGTCGGAAACATTTGGGATGGGACAGGTCCAGTCACCCCGCCATGCGGCGGGGTGCGGTGCTGAAACATTTGAACCGGGGCCTATCCCCACGTTGACACGTGGGGCGAATTGAAAGGAAGCACCCCCCTGAACGGCGGGGTGCAAAGTTAGCGCGCTTCGCGCGCGTTCCATTCAATGCCCCGCATGCGCGGGGTCAACCGCAAGCGCGGGCGCAGCCTGATGTCATGGGCGTGGCTTGCCCCCCGCGCGCAGATTTTTTCACTTTTTTGCAAAATTGTGCTTGCCAAAGCTGCCGTACGCGTGTAAACTTCGCCCGTTGCAAGACACAACGGGGTATTAGCTCAGTTGGTAGAGCGCCTCAATGGCATTGAGGAGGTCAGCGGTTCGAACCCGCTATGCTCCAGGCTTCGTAAAAAGTGCGTATCAGGGAACCTGATACGCACTTTTTGTCTACGCCCAGGCAGGCCATCTAGGCCTGACGGCGCGTAGACGAGCATCATCTGAACTGCGTTCAGATGATGCGATACGAAGCCTGTCTGCCTCGGCGAAGGCGACAGCCGAAGACGGGTCTCGGCGTAGAAAGCGAGCGCAGCGAGACTCGAAGCCGGACCAGAGGCCCGCTTTGTCAATGGCCCTTTTCAATCCCGCACAATATGCCATTTCTCCTTGTATAGCCCACATACACATGCTACCCTCACCCCATGGCGTTCTTCTACACATACGTCCTCTGGGATGCAGCCACGCACTCGCACTTTTACGTTGGCCACACCGACAACCTTCATGCCCGCCTGGCCACCCACAATGCCAAGCAGGTCCTCCATACATCCAAATTTGCCCCGTGGGAAATCCACTCCGCCATAGCCGTGCAGACCGAGGAACAGGCGGAACGCCTGGAACGCTATCTCAAAACTCACTCCGGCAGGGAATGGGCCATCAAGCACCTGGGCTTGCCATAAATGTCTCCTTTATATCTGCCGGCGCAACATTGTTCTACCGCTTCAAGGCTCGGCCGTTCGTTTGTTACAAAGCCCAGGCGTACGCCGATTGGGGAACGCCGGCTTTCAAATTTCTTGCTAAGGAAGGCGGTGCGGGGTAAAATGCGCGCGTGAGAATCAGTTCCCTGAAGCTAACGGCCATCAAGCTTGCGCTGTTCACCACGGTGCTGGGCTATTTGGCGATAGACCTGTGGGTGGTGGAGGGCCCGGTGTACCGCATCCTGCACCCGCTGCAGACCGCCGCGGCAGAGGAGCCCGTGGCCTCCGTGAACGGAGAGCGCATCACGCGCGCGCAGCTGGCGCGCCACACGGCGGAGCAGAACCTGCTGGCCGGCCGCGAGAGCACGGACAACTCCCGCCCCGCCACCATGGTGCTGGGGCTGGTGAACAACAGCATGGTGCGCATCCAGGCCCGCTACAACGACCGTAACCTGCCGCCCCAAAAGCAGGAGGCGCAGGAAGAGATGGCGCGCCTGCAATCCCGCGCGGCGGATGAACACGCCTTCAACGCAGCCCTGCTTTCCCAGGGCTACACGCGCGAAAACTTTGCCGCCAAGCTGGAGGCCCGCCTGCTGGAGCTCGCCGTCCTGGAACGCGCGGCAGACAAGCACACCGCCGTGGGAAACGAGGCCCTGAAACTCCACTACGACCAGTTGAAGGACGAGCTGGAAATCCCCGCATCCCGCACGGTGAAGCACATCTTCCTGGCCACGCTGGAAAAGGACCCGGAGACCGTGAAGGCCACCGCGGAGGCCCTGCTGGCGCGCATTCAGGCGGGTGAATCCTTTGCGGATGTGGCGCGCGAGTGCAGCGAGGACGAGCGCAGCGCGCCCAAGGGCGGCGACCTGGGAACGCTGTACGACGACGGCACGCTGCCGCTGGAGGAGCTGAACCTTTTCGGGGAGTCACCGCTGGCGGCTGGCACGCCCGCGCTGGTGCAGAGCCGCTGGGGCTGGCACATTGTGCTGGCAGGGCCCGTCACCCCCGCCTACACGCCATCACTGGACGAGTGCCGCGAATCCCTGCGCAGCGCCATTGAGAGCGCGCAGAGGGAGCTCGCCACGGACGCCTATTTCGACACCGCGCTCAAGGAGGGACGCGCCAAAAAGCACATCATCATCTATGGCGGCAAGTGACACCATCTCCGTGAGCCGCGCAGCGCACGGCCTGCGCGGCACGGTTGCCATCCCCGGCGACAAGAGCATCTCCCACCGCGTGGCCATCTTGGGTGCGCTGGCGCACGGCAGCATGCAGGTGCGCAACTTCCTGTGCAGCGAGGACTGCCTGAATACTCTGCGCGCCATGCAGCAGATAGGCGCGCGCGTGGAGCCCGGTGACGCGCCGCAGAACTTCACGCTCACCGGCTGCGGCATGCAACCGGCCGCCCCGCAGCGGGATATCGACTGCGGGAACTCCGGCACCGGCATGCGGCTCATGGCCGGGGTGCTGGCCGCCCTGCCCTTCGAGAGCCGCCTGTTCGGCGACCGCTCGCTGAGCAGCCGCCCCATGAAGCGCATATTGGACCCGCTCACCATGATGGGCGCGCACGTGGAGGCGTGCGGAGAGAAACCCGGCTGCGCCCCGCTGCACATCTGCGGCGGCACGCTGCAACCCATCCGCTACACCCTGCCCATGGCCAGCGCCCAGGTGAAGAGCGCCGTGCTGCTGGCCGGCATGCTCACCCGCGGCACCACAAGCGTGCACCAGCCCGCCATTACCCGCGACCACACGGAGCGCCTGTTCGCGCACTTCGGCATCCCCTGCTCCGTTTCTGCGGACGGATTGGACATTGCGGTCACCGGCCCGGTGGACATCACGGCAAGGGACATCACCATCCCCGGCGACATCTCCAGCGCGGCATTCTGGATGGTGGCCGCCAGCATTGTGCCCGGCAGCGAGCTCACCCTGCGCAACGTGGGGCTCAACCCCACCCGCTGCGGCATCATCCCCGTGCTGCAGCGCATGGGGGCAGACATCACCATCCGCAGCATCCACGGGGAGGGAGAGCCCTACGGCGACATCACCGTGCGCCACGCCCCCAACCTGCACGGCACGGAAATCGGCGGCGCGGAAATACCGAACATCATCGATGAAATCCCCGTGCTCGCCGTGGCCGCCGCCTTCGCGCACGGCACCACCAACATCCGCGATGCCGCGGAACTGCGCGTCAAAGAGAGCGACCGCATCACCACCACCGTCGGCAACCTCCGCGCCATGGGAGCGGCCGCAGAGGAGCGTGAGGACGGCATGTGCATCACCGGCGGCACCCCGCTGCACGGTGCCACCCTGCAGAGCTTCGATGACCACCGCATCGCCATGTCCTTCCTCATGGCCGGCCTGAACGCCGCCGGCACCACCACCCTGCAGGGCTGCCGAAACATCGCCACCTCCTACCCCTCCTTCGAGCAAACGCTGCGGGAACTCACCCGCTGACGCCTAGAAGGGATTTCGGCCTATTGTCTCTCGCAAAAAATTGCTGCGCGGCATTGCATGACTCCATTCTCGCGTACACATAGCGCGTTCTCAAAAGGGTGACATCCCGGTGCCCCATTTCCAGCTGGAGAGCGGGGAAGTTGCGGAAATGCGCAGCGTGGTAGGTGGCAAAAGTGTGCCGGCAAACATCTGGCTGCCAGGGATGACTTTGGTTCCAACCCGCCTTGCGCCGCAGGGCATGCCAGCGCTCCTTCCAGCGGTGCGGAATGGTGCGCACGGTGATGCCTTCCGCCTTGCGCAGCGGAACCACGCGCCCTCCACCCGTCTTGCTCGTGGTGGGACGCACCACCACGCGCTGGTTCTGCCAGTCGATGTCGCGTTCGGGATCAATCCTGCTCACTTCCGTGGGACGGATGCCGCAGTACAGCATCAGGTGCAGCGACAGCTGCATCTCCTGATGCTCCGGCAACTGCGCCGCCGCCTCCAGACGCTCCACTTCCTCAATCGTCAGCGGTTCTATCGGCTTCTCCACCACCTCCGGCACCTCCACGCGTGACACCGGATTGACATCGCACCAATCGTGCTTGATAGCCGTGGAAAACACCCCGCTCAATATCGCCCGCGCCTTGCGGTATTGGGATGGACTCTCCCCGTACGCCGCCTGCAGGTACGCCCGGCAATCATCCGACGTAACACTCCGCATCCGCCGTTCCGCCAGCCCGGGATTCCGCACCATCAGCCGCTTGCAATAGTAACGGAAATCCGTCACCGTCCGCGCCCGCCTGTTCTTCTTCTCCCGCTCCTCCAATGCGGCTTCCACCGCCTTGCGGAACGTCACGGTCCTCTCCCGTTTCCGCATTTCCTCCGCGCCCAGCCGCACGCACTCCCGCGCCCGCCTAACCCGCCCGCGTCCGCATTCTAGTGCCTCCCTGGCCACCAACGCAGCCTCCAGCACATCCACTCCTGTTGATTTCAGCACTTCAAATGCCGCCTGTTCCCTGTCTGTGATTTCTGTGTCCATTGTGTTCTCGCTTTGCTAATGGGTAGTCAAGTCTTTTTCCAAAAAAAATCGAGCTTGCTGGCACAAGGGTTTCACCAGCCCTCCAGCAGAACGATGCAGCGGAAGTGAGATTGCTTCATGACTTGGTAACATTTGAATTTACTGGAACAATAGACCATCAAACACCCATTAGCAATGGGTATCATTTCTCCGATGAAATCCTTAACGCGTCAAATATTGGGAACCGAACAATCCCGATACTCTCTTGGAAATTTGAATCCAGTCCAGTTTGTGTTGTTGGCAATGCTGTCGTATGCATTTTGTGCAACGTATGACCCTTTCTTTTTTGATTATAACGGATTTCCATTAGTTGCCCGGCAGTTGTACTCCACAGTGCTTTCATTCCTGTTCCTGTATTTCTGTGCTATCATACCATACGCGGGCATTGCGATTTATTCAATATGCATCACCTATTTCGCAATATGTGCATATGTGTATCGTGTCTTCAAGTATAGCATGGGGTTTGATTTGATAAACGCGGCATTTGAAACAAATCAGGACGAGGCTGGCGCTTTTGTCAATTTTAGCAGCATCATTTCCATAGTCGGTTTAATATTAATTGGTCTTCTGATTTACTGGCTGTTTGTATTTTTTCTGTACTATCACAGGGAAACAATCCGGAAATACGGGTGGAAGAGTACAGCGCTTGTATGCATATGTGCAGCGGGGCTGTGGTATGCATGCTTCCAATTGCCAGGAATAGCGTTGAAGCTGAGGCCGTCTCTCCATTTCACCATGGCAGACAATACACTGAAAGAGGATACGGAAATGTACGTGGCCGGTCATCACGAGGTGTTCGTACAGCACTGGTTGTGGCAATACAACAACATAAACATATTGTGGGGAGCCCTCAATGAAAAATTCAAAAAGATTAACATACAGGATTCTGCAAGCGTTGAATCCACGATGACCAAGGACGAGCCAATTGTTTTCGTGTTGATAATCGGGGAAAGTGTGAGGGCTGACCATATTCCGGCCGGAGGGTATGAGAGGAATACTCTGCCGCAGATTGGGAAGAACGACAACATCACCTTTTTCCGCAACATGTTCTCATATGGGACCTCTACATATGTGAGCGTGGAGGGAATGATGGGGGCTTTGACTGTTGATAAAGAAAAGCCGGGCTACTCTTCCTTCCTTTCAATCCTCAAGAAGCATGGTTTCCATAATTTGTGGATTGCAGAAAACACGTACAATATCGTTCACAGCCAATATTTCAATCAATTGTTCGGAACGGGAATAAACAGGACTTTGGAATTCCATGCGGCAATGGACGATGTTTCATCAGGCATCATGGATGCTATCACAGGGGAGATGTCACCCAAACAGTTCGTTGTCATTGAAAATGGAACGGGTCATTTCCCGTACAAGCATGACCCTAAATACGCACCGTTTCAACCAGGTAATATAGATTGGGGAAATCAGGATGCCAGGGCAGGCGTCACACCTGAGCAAATGATTAACGATTACGACAATTGCATCATTTGCGTGGATGCTCTCGCCAAACACTTGATAGATGGATTGAAGGATAAAAACGCCGTGATTCTGTATTGCTCCGACCACGGGCAAAAACTTGGAGAAAACGGGCGCTTTATGCATGGGGGAAATCCAGAAGACTTTGATTTGCGCCACGTGGCTTCGTGGATATGGTATTCTGACACCTACATCAAGAACAATCCTGAAATTTCAACGAAAACACGTGAGATTGCCGATAAGGTATTGGCGCAAGGTCAATTGTACGCCAGCATTTTAAAACTTTGCCACATAGAATCCACAGTGCCACTTGAGGTAGGAGATATCTGGAGTGATAATATTAGCAAACACCCCAACAATCTTCCCCTAAGCGTACAAGGTTCAGCAAAGGATTGCGGGGCCGGGAAATAGCTTCAAACCCTGCCCGACTATATGCCGGGCGGGCTTTGGTTGTTTCTCATTTGAAAGCGCCTAGCGGGATCTCGGGGCAAGCCATTTGGCGAAGAGGGATGAGGTTGCGGGGACGAGTAGGAGGTTGAGGATGGTGGCGGAGAGGAGGCCTCCGAATTGGACGATGGCGAGGGGGGCCAGAAGCTCTCCGCCGGGCTGGTTGCGCGCCCAGACGAGGGGGAGCAGACCGAGGATGGTGGTGAGGCTGGTCATGATGATGGGGATGAGGCGTTCCTCTGAGCCGTTGCGGATGGCATCCGCGGCGGACATGCCGGATTGCTCCAGGGCGCGGTAGCGGTTGAGCAGGATGAGCCCGCTGCGGATGGCAAAGCCGATGACCGTGACGAAACCCACGATGGAGCTGACCGACAGGATGGGCGGCACGTACCCACCGTGCAGAACGGACGCCACGGTGTCGGGCGATGCAAGGAACACGGCGGCGATACCGCCCACCAGGCACAGCGGGATGTTCACCAGCGTGACGGCGGCGCGGCGCACGCTGCCGAGCGATGCGGCCAGCAGCAGCACGATGAGCACGCACACCGCCGCACCCAGCAGGTACAGGCGGCGGCCCGCCTGCTCGCGGCTCTTGATGGTGCCATCGTAGTCCACGGTGCAGCCGAGCTCGTGCATGGCGGGATCCAGCCTCTCGCGGCAGGCCTGGGCGAGGTCGCCGAGGTTGGAATCGGGCGCGGGGTTGCAGGAAATCATGGCCTTGCGGCGAGTGTTGTCGCGCAGGATGAGGTTGGTCTGTTCCGCGCGGTAGACCTGGGCGGCCTCGCCGAGCGGCACGGATTTTCCGCCACCCGCCAGCAGCGGCAGGCGGCGCACATCGTCCACACTCATGCGCAGCTGCGGGTCCAAGCGCAGCATGATGTTCCAGTGGTCGAGGTTGCGGATGACCTCGCCCGCCTTCAGGCCGTGGAGGGCGGCGGACACCTGCTCCGCGGCCTCCGCCACGGTGAGCCCGTATGCGGCCAGGACCTCGCGGTTGTAGTCCACGCAGATGGTGTCCACCATCACCTCGCGATTGGCGCGGGCATCTGCCACCTCGGGCATGGATGAAAGGATTTCCGCGGCCTTCTTGGCGGCCTTGCGGAGCTGCGGCAGCTCGTCGCCGTAGATGTTGATGGCAATCTCGGAGTTGGAGCCGGAAAGCACGGCGGAGATGCGGTGGGCCATGGGATAGCCGATCATGCCGCTGGTGCCGGGCACGCCGTGGATGACCTCATGGATGGCCTCGCGAATCTTCTTCTGGTCCTTGGCGAGATCCACGCGCACCAGGAGCTCGGAGGCGCTGACGGGCTCGGCATGCTCGTCGCTCTCGGCGCGCCCCGTGCGCTGTGCCACGGTCTTCACGCCGTCGATTTCCTGCAGCTCGCGCATCACTTGGTTGGAGATGCGCTCAGTCTCCTGCAGGGAGGTGCCGGGGACCGTGTTGACGAAGACGGTGTAGCAATCCTCGTTGAAGGGCGGCAGGAAGCTGGTGCCGTAGGTGGAGGCCAGCGCCATGAAGCCCGCGGTCACCACCAGAAGCGATGCGAACACCCAGCCCGCGCGGCGCATGCAGAACGCCAGCACCGGGCGGTAGGCGGCGCGGATGGCGCGCGCGGTGGCGGAATCCCCGTTGTCGGATGCGCTCTTGGAACGCTTGAAGCCAATCATGCACAGCACGGGAACGATGGTGAGCGCCACCAGGAGCGATGCCGCCAGCGCCAGCATGTACGAGACGCCCAGCGGGCGGTAGAACTGGCCCTCCAGCCCGCCCAGGAACAGCACGGGCGCGAACACCAGCAGGATGATGACGGAGGAGTACGTGATGGAGCTCACAATCTCGCCCTTGGCCTCCATGAGCACCCGGAAGCGTGATTTCTGCTGCTCCGGCGGGAGTGCGGCGTTGCGGGAGAGGTTGCGCCACGCCACCTCCACGAAGATGATGGCGTTGTCCACCACATCACCCACCGCCACGGCCAGGCCTCCGAGGGTCATGATGTTCACCGACAGCCCGCAGGCGGGGAAGAACGCCATGCCGAACAGCACGGAGAGCGGCATGCTCACCAGCGTGATGATTGCCGTGCGCAGGTTGAGCAGCGTGAGCACAATCACCAGCATCACCACAACGGCGGCAATGAACAGCGTCTGCCGGCCGTTCTCCAGCGAGAGTTGGATGAAGTCCGCCTGGCGGTATGCGTCCGCATGCAGGTGCATGCCTGAAGGCAGCGCGCTCTTGGCAAAATCATCCACCTCTCTTTGCAATTTTTCCGTGAGCTCCAGCGTGTTGGCGCCGGGAACCTTCAGCACGGCGAGGATAACGGCCTCCTGCCCGTTGAAGCCCGCGTTGCCGCGGCGCGGCGCGCCGTCGATGCGCACATCCGCCACGTCCTCCAGCCGCAGCACGCCGCCGGGATGCGACTTGACGAGCGCGCGGCGCAAATGCTCCGGGGAGGCGGCGCGGGATGCCTGCTGCACGGGCAGCTCCATCCCCGCCACGTCCTCCAGATAGCCTGCGGGTGCGGTGCTCTGGGCATCCTGCACGGCAGCGCGGATATCATCCAGCGTCACGCCGCTGCGCAGCATCTTGTCTGGGTTGTAGAGCACCTGGTACTCTGGCATGCGGCCGCCCAGCACGGTGACCTGACCCACACCCGGCACGGAGAGCAGGCGGTTGCGCAGTCCGAACTCCGCTACGCGCCGCATCTCCAGCGGGTCGGTTCCCTCGTCGCCCGTCACGGCGACGAGCATGATTTCGCCCGTAACGGAAACGATGGGTGCGAGCTCGCTCTCCACGTCTTGCGGCAGGGAATCCCGCACCGCGGCCAGGCGTTCCGAGACAATCTGGCGGGCGCGGTAGATGTCGGTGTCCCAGTCGAAGTCCACCCACACGAAGGAGAGGCCGCCTCCGGAGGACGAGCGCACGCCCTTGACCCCCGCGGCGCCGCTGAGGGCGGATTCGATGGGAATGCTGACATACTGCTCCACCTCCTCCGCGGACAGGCCGGGGGCTTCCGTCTGCACGGTGACGCGGGGCACCTTGAGCTCCGGGAATACATCCACGGGCAGCTCCAGCACCGCGTACAGGCTGCAGAGCGCGAGCAGCGCCGTGGCCACGCAGACCAGGCGGCGGTTCTTCAGGCAAAAGGCAATCAGGCGGTTCATGTCAGTGGTCCTCCCCCTCGTGGAAATGGCCGTCTGCGTGGAAATGCCCGGCCTTCTTGGCCGCGCCCTCCGCGGGCAGCAGATTGCGCAGCTCATGGCCGCCCTTCACCACCATCTTCTGGCCGGGGGCCAGCCCCTCCACGGGGGTCATGCCGCAACGGCTCTCCCCCGCGTGCACCTTCACCGCGGCGTAGGTGCCCTCCGCCACCTCCACGAAGACGATGTCGTCCATCCCCACCTTCACGATGGCGGAATCCGGGACGTTCACGATGTGCTCGTCCTCTGCGGTGCCGCTGTAGATATCCAGGCGGCAGAGCTGCCCCGCGCGGGCATCCGACGGCAATGAGGCCGGGGTGAAATAGAGCGTGCGGGTCTGGGTGGCGGTATCCACCTGGTCGTCCAGACGCCAGGTGCCTTCCTGCGCCAGGTTGGAGCGCACGGTGCCGATATTCGGCAGGGAGGCGGCATGGAGCCGCGCCACCACTTCCATCACGGGTGAATCAGCCATGGTGACAACGGCCGCGCCCTGCTCTCCCCAGCTTCCCTGGGTGAAGCCCACATTTCGCACCGTGCCGTCGGCTGCGGCGCGCACGGATAGAGCACCGTTCTCCTGCGCTAGTTCCGCGCCCAGGCAAAGCATGGAGAGGCGTGCGGACGCGCTGGCGGCATCCTGCGTGAGCTGGCGCAGCTCCGCGCGCTTGAAGAGGAGCTGCTCCTCCAGATCGCTGTTGCGGGTGCCGACATCGTTGAGGCGCTTCACGCGCTGCTCCATGGCGGCGATTTCCGCGGAGCAGCGTTCCGCGGCGGCATTGGCGCGGTTGCGCTCCGCCACGGCATCCGCCACCTGCGGGGATTCCAGCGTGTAGAGCAAATCGCCCTTGTGCACGGCCTGGGCGGACTTCACATGCAGTGTGACGCGGCCCGCGCTCGGCAGGGCGTAGGTGCGGAGCGCGTGCTGCGGCACGGTGAGCGTGCCGTACACGGAATGCACCAAATTCTGCCCGGCGGCGGGAACAGGTTCCGTCTGCAGGGCCAGAATGTGGCGGGAATGGGCATCCGCCTTCACCACCACGGAATCGTGTTCATGGTCGCAGTGTTCATGCTCATGGTCGTGGTCATGGTCGCAATGCTCGTGCTCGTGTTCATGTTCGCAGTGCTCGTGTTCATCATGCTCATGGGCGCCGAGGGGCAGCATGAGGGCGTAGAGGAGATAGGGGATGGTCAAATAAGTTGCTTTCATTGTTGGAAGGAGGTGGGGTTGAGGGATTGGAGTTTCACACGGATGTCCAGCAGCTTGCCGAGGCAGTCCAGGTAGTTGAGGCGGCGGGTGTAGATTTCCTGCCGGGCCTCCGCGAGCGCGGGAAGTGAAGACTCGCCCAGGCGGTGCAGCTCCTCCTGGCGCTCCTCTGCGGCGGACAGGGCATCGATACGCTCCTGTTCCTGGCGGCAGTGGGTGTAGGCGAGCTCCTGCTGAGCCGCGAGGTCGGCGGCATCCTGCAGCAGCCCGCGCCAGGTGGAAACGAGCTTTTGCACGGCAAGCGCGCGGTCCGCCTGCGCGGCGTGGATGGCGGCGCGGTTGCGGTTCCACACGGGCAGGGTGAAGCCGATGCCGATTCCCGCGCGGTTGGTCTTGTCCTCACGCGTGAATCCGGGTTCCAGCGAGATATCCGGGAACTGGCGGCGGATTTCCAGGCGCAGCTCCAGCTCGTCCGCCCCCACGGCGGCGTTCTCCGCCAAAAGCGCGGGATGGTTCAGCAGAGTCTCCGCAGAAGGTGCCGCCACCTTCCCCGGCAGCGCGGCGGGAAGCTCCGCGGCCAGCTCCACCGCGGCGGCGGCGGGGTGCAGCCCCAGCATGCGGGTGAGCCTCTGGTGCACCTCCAGGTGGCGGTTGGAGAGCTCCTGCTCCTCCTTCACCAAATCACTGTGGCGGGTGTTGACCACCTGCAGATCCGCAAACGGCAACTCGCCGAGCGATTGCAGCTGCTCCACGCGCCGCTTCTCATCCGCTGCCTGCGAGAGCCGCGCGCGCACAAGACGCAGCTTGGCGTGGGTGACAAGCACCTCGTTGCACAGGGCGTCCAGCTCGGCCAGGTAGGCGCGCTCCTTGTCGCGCATCTGCCAGTAGTCCGCCTCCCTGTACTGCTCCGCCACCCGGCGTTCCAGACGCTTGCTCCCGGTCACGGGGATGGAGATGGACGGTGCGATGCTTGCGTTGAAGAAGCCCTCCCGCAGCACGCGTTCCAGGTTGGCGGAGAGGGCGGGGTCTTCCCACAGCCCGGCATATTTCACCGCCTGCGTGCTGCGGGCGTAGGACAGGCGTGCACGGTTGAGGTCCGGGTTGAGCAGCAGGCCGATGCGGGCGGCATCCGCGCGCGTGACGCTCCCGCCGCCGCACACGCGCCGGGAGAGCGCCTGCCATTCGGCGGTGTCGTGTTTCAAATCAATGGATAGCGGTTCATAGCCCACGCAGCACGCCAGCATGGGCACGGCTATCGCCAGAAAGGTTTGTTTGAGCATGTAATGGTTGAAGGATTTTTCGGTTTGGACTGTATCAAGCTACGCCGCTCCCGCGCGGGAACGGGCGAATTCAGGGCACAGTCCTCCCTCAACAACGCAGCGGGGCGAATCCCCCACCGGGGCCGCGCGATTGCGCTTCCGGCGCATACGGCGGCACTTCTTCCACACCCAGGCGGCGCGGGGTGAGGCTCAGCGGCACGCAGAGCACGTCCACCGCCGGGGCGGCGGCATGCGGCAGCATTTCCCCCGCATCCCCCAGCAGCTCGTACACACCGTGGTGATGGTGGTGGTGGCGGTGATCCGCATTGTGCTCATGGTCCGCCTCATGCCTGTGGTAGAAGCCCGCACAGCCGCAGCAATCGCAATGGCAGTGCGCCAGCAGGCAGCAGTTCGCCTCTGTGCAATGCGGGCCGCGCTCCTCCATGAGGGAGCCGGAAACAACCACCGGCATCAGCATTAGCACCAACACCAGCATGCAATATCTTGCAACCGCCTGCACGCACTCATTCTATATGGGAACGCACGTCCGTGTCAAGCATCTTTCGGCCAACCGTTTAGCCTTGAACGAGCGGACGGCGGCGCGTATAATGGCCGTGTGCTTGCAGAGCTGGCCAGCCGGATACCGCACACGCATGTGGAGATATGCGTGATAGCCTTTGCGCTCACCTTCTGCTACGCGCTGTGGTGCGGCGGGTATCTGGCGCGGCGCGCGAGCGGGGCGTTGCCGGCGGTGCCGCAGTATGCCAACAGCCTGTTCCCCACCAAGTGGGACCAGCTCTACACCGCGCTTTTCATCCTGTACTTCACGTTCGACTCCATGCCTTGGCCGGAGGACGCGGCGGCGGGCGCAGGCGAGGATGAGCAAATGGGCGTCCTGTCCGGCGTGATTTTCATTGTGGCGAGTTTTGCGGTATACAGCCCCATGATGATTCGCTACTGGCTGCTGAAACCGTGGTACCGGCCGCGTTATTCCCTGGTGCGCGGGGCGTGCATGGTGGCCGGCTTCCTGCTGCTCATCTATTTGGGCTCCGCCGTGGTGCACATCACCGGCATCAACGATTGGCTCATCCAACTGACCGGTTGCCCGGAGGAACAGGACGTGGTGCAAACCATCAAGGATGGTACGGATCCCACCTGGGCGGCCGTGGTTGCCACTACCGCCGTTTTCCAGGCACCCGTGTGCGAGGAGTGCGCCTTCCGCGGCTTCCTCTACAACATCCTGAAAGTCCATTCCGGCAAGTGGTGCGCGGCGGTGGGATCCGCGCTGTTCTTCGCCGCCGTCCACGCCTCCCTGCCGCAGCTGGGGGGCCTGTTCATCGTGGGCCTGGTGCAATGCTGGGCGTATGAGAAAGCCAAATCCCTCTGGCTGCCCATCTGCATCCACACCGCCTTCAACGCACTGGGGGTCTCGGCCATCCTGCTCTCATCCTGACAACCATGGACACACTTTCCCATCTGGGCGAGGATGCCGTGCTGCGCCGCCTGCTGCCGCTGCTCACGGGCAACGGCGCCATCATACACGGCGCGGGAGACGACTGCGCCGTGGTGGCACGCGATGCGCAGTGGGACACCCTGCTGAAGACAGATGCCGTGGTGGAGGGCGTGCATTTCCTGCGCGGCACGGAACCGCGGCTCATAGGCCGCAAGGCCCTGGCGCGTGCGGTATCGGATGTGGCGGCCATGGGCGGCATCCCGGAGCACGCGCTGATCACCGTGATGGTGCATCCCGAACGCCCGGCCGCGCTGCTGGAGGGCATCTACCGCGGCCTGTCCGCGCTGGCGGAGCAGTACGGCATCTCTCTGGCGGGCGGGGAAACCACCTCCCTGCCGCAGGACGGGCTGGCCATCTCCGTGGCGCTCACGGGGCGCGTGGAGCACGGGCGTGCCGTGCTGCGCTCCGGCGGCCGCGCGGGAGATATCATCTGCGTGAGCGGGAAGCTGGGCGGCTCCCTTGAAAGCGGGCGCCACCTGGATTTCACGCCGCGCGTGGAGCTGGCGCGCTTCTTGGTGGAGCACGGCATGCCCCCCTCCGCCATGATGGATTTGTCCGATGGTCTGGGAACAGACCTGCCGCGCTTGGCCGCAGCCTGCGGCTGCGGGTTTGAGGTGGATGAAAAACGGCTGCCGCTGCATGCCGGCTGCACTCCCCGCCAGGGGATATGCGACGGCGAGGACTACGAGCTGCTGATGTGCTTCCCGCCCAAGCTCTGGGAGAGGGTGCAGGGCACGCCGCTTCCCACCCCCGTGACCGCCATCGGCAAGCTCACCGCAGAGGGGGCCCAAACCCTCCCCACCGGCTGGCAGCATTTCTCCCGCTGAACCCCTTGATTCTGTGCTCCATGGGAGTACTCTAGACTAACTACACACAAAATCGAAAAATAGTTTTGTGCATTCATTATCAATGCGTTACAAACACGCCAAAATTTGTTCCACAGAGATTGGACGGCTTTGCACCCCCCAGCGCTAAACAATCAGGAAGACTTAAAATTCACCCCTGTTTAAACCACTTTTTTTTGACCTTGTGGAACGCTTATGGAACATGGAAAAACGGGTGGGCCGGTGCCCCCCGCGGAAAAAAAATCTTTTTCCAAATCGGACGGGATGGCATAGTTCACTCCGCAACCCGCACCGCTCGGAAACGGATGCGGGGCACAAACGGAAAATCTTCTACAGGTAATCAAGCGCAAATGGAACGGGAGGAACAGTTGAGCCGACTTTGGTCTGACGTGGTCGGCGAGATGAAGAGGCTGGATGGCGGAGACTCTTATGGCATAGATGCATGCATTGCCCCCCTGCAGCTCAAGGAAGACGATGGCACCACCCTGGTGATCTCCTACCCGGCGGACACCCTGATCGACTGGGTGGAGCTGAACTACCAGGACCGCATCGTCTATGCGGCCACCAAGGTGCTCAAAGGGGCGCGCAAAGTGCGTTTCGAGCAGATGGGAGGAGACAGCGCCCCCGCACAGGAGCCGGCGGACGCACCGGCGGAACCGGAGGTGGTCCCTGCCCCCAAAAAGGCCGTCTACAGGAAGAAAGCCCATGTGAGCGGGCTGAACGCCGGATTCACCTTTGAGAACTTTGTGGTGGGTGCCAGCAACGACTTTGCCGCAGCCGCCGCCAAGGCATGCGCGGCGCACCTGCAGGAAATGCCCTACAACCCGCTCTTCATCTACGGCGGCCCGGGGCTGGGCAAGACCCACCTGCTGCACGCCATAGGCAACGCCATCCTGGAGCGCAACGAGAAGGCGAACGTGCTCTACCTCACGAGCGAGGTGTTCACCAACGACTACATAGAGGCCATAGGCAACGGCGCCCGCGCCATCACGGAATTCCGCCGCAAGTACCGCAAGGCGGATGTGCTGCTCATCGACGATGTGCAGTTCCTCGCCCGCGGCGTGAAAACGCAGGAGGAATTCTTCCACACCTTCAACACGCTCTTCGGCAGCGGCAAACAGATAGTGCTCAGCGCAGACTGCCCCGCCTCCGAAATCACCAACCTGGAGCCGCGCCTTAGCTCCCGCTTCCAGCAGGGCATGACCGTCTGCGTGCGCCAGCCGGACCTGGAGATGCGCACCGCCATCCTGCGCAACGTCTGCAGGCAGTGGAAGAGCGAACTCATCAGTGACGACGTGGTGAACTTCCTGGCCAAGAACATCACCGCCTCCGTGCGGCAGTTGGTGGGCGCATGCGTGCGGCTCATCACCTTCGCCTCGTTCTCCCAGCGGCGCCCCTCCGTGCAGGAAGCCCGCCAGTATATCAGCGATATCCTGCGGGAGGACAAGGGAGCCAAGGTGACCGTGGAGGACATCCAGAAACTGATTGCCAACGAATTCAACCTGCGGCTCACGGAGCTCACGGGGCCGCGCCGCACGGCAAGCGTGGTGCAGCCGCGCCAGCTGGCCATGTACCTGGCCCGCAAGCTCACGGCAAAGTCGCTCCAGGATATCGGCGCGGCGTTCGGCGGGCGCAGCCACGCCACCGTGCTGAACGCGGCGCGCAAGGTGGAGACGGATATGCGCAGCAACGCAGAGCTGGCCGCCCTGGTGGAAAAGATGAGCGCAGAGCTGGCCTAGGAAAGCGGGCGGCGGCGCGCGCTACATGCCGCACAACGGCTCGAACGCGGCGGCATCCAGCTCATCCTGCCCGGCTATGAGCTGGGCAAGCACGGGAACGCCCGTGCAGCGCTCAATGAGCCCGGCATTGGTCACGCATGCGGTGTCCCATTCCTCAGAGGTGCTGTTGAGCACCACGCCGCAGCATTCCGCCCCGGCCAAACGCATGGCATTCACCGCCATGGCCACCTGCCCCGCCGCACCCAGGCGGTTGGAAGCCACCAGCAGCACGGGCAGTTGCAGGGCGAGGGCCAAATCCCCCATGATAACCCCGCTTGCCAGCGGTGTGGCCCAGCAGCCGCAACTGTCCACCAGCACGGGCGCCCCCTGCTCCGCCATGGCGCGGCAGCCCTTCACCAAAGAGTCTATCTTGATTTCGCGGCCCTCCAGCTCCGCCGCCATGAGCGGGGCAGCCAGCGTGCGCAGGTGAACCGGGTTCACCAGATCCAAAGACAGCGCGGGCAGGCCCATCGCCTCGCGCAGGGCGCGTGCCTCGTGCCGGTCTCCGCAGCATACGGGGGCCCACCCCACGGCGGGAATGCCGCGCGCGCGCCAAGCGCGTACCAGGGCGGTGCATACGTGGGTCTTGCCGCATCCGGCATCCGTTCCCGCTACAAAGAGCCCCTTCATGGCCGTACGCTTATTCGGGCTGCGTGGTCAGCACCTCGTTCACTTCCCACACGGGCGTATCATCGGATTTCACCAGCTTGTACACCGCGCCCCACACCAGAACGGCTATACCCAGGCACACCAGCTTGGCTTTCCAGTTATGCTTGACTATCTTTGCTATCGTCTTCCGTATTTGCATGGGAGTTCAGGAGTTCGGTTAAGCGTTGGGTGAGCAGGGATTCCGACATATCACGCTGGAGCGCGCTGCCAACGGCCAGGGAGATGCCGCCGGTTTCCTCAGAAACAATGACGATCACGGCATCCGAGCTTTCCGCCATGCCGATACCCGCGCGGTGGCGCAGGCCCAGGGAGCGGTCTTTTATTTCCTTGTTGGAAACGGGCAGGATGGCGCCCGCGCACACAATGCGCTCATCGTCCACAATCACCGCGCCATCGTGCAGCAGGGTCTTGGGGAAGAAAATGGTGCCGATGAGCTCGCGGGAGTATTCCGCATCAATGCGCGTGGCGGTCTGCACGCATTCGCTGAGCTTGTTGGTGCGGCAGATGCAGATGAGCGCGCCGATGTGCTTGCTGGCCAGGAACTGCACGGAATCCACCACCTTGGCAATGAAGTCCTGCTTCTCAGAGCGCCGGCTGAAGAGGGGCTTGATGAGGCGGTTTGCACCGAACTTGGCCAACGCGTTGCGGATTTCCGGCTGGAACAGCACCACCACCACCACGCCGGGGCTCAATATCAGGGCGGCTATCTTCTGCAGCACCCGCGCTTCCGTGATTTCCAGCACAAAGTAGCACAGTATCACCAGCGCCAGCAAACCCGCCAGGATGGCACCGCCACGCGACCCCCTCACCATGCGGTAGAGCTGGTAGATGAGCACCCAGAGCACCAGTATCTCGAAAAGCGCCCTGAGGATGTCTATTGCCGTCATGCCCCCATTATACGCGCCCGAGCCCACAAGGCAAGATAAGAATTGCAAGCGCGCGGGCGCTCTGGTAGAATGGTGCCCGGCCATTCGGCATGAAAACGCTAGACCGCTACATCCTGCGCCAGCTAGTAAGCATCACCCTGCTGGGTGTTGTGTCGCTCACCCTGCTGATGCTGCTGGGCCAGCTGTTCAAGGAGCTGCACACCCTGCTGGTGGAGAGCGGCGCGCCCCCGCGCATTGTGGTGGAATTCATCTGCCACGTGACGGCGTACTCGCTCACCTTCACGCTGCCCTGGGGGTTCCTGACGGCGGTGCTGCTCGTGTACGGGCGCCTGGCGGCGGACAACGAGCTGAGCTCCATGCGCATGGCCGGGCTGAGCCTGTGGCGCCTGAGCGCCCCCGCCATCGGCCTGGGGGTGGTTCTTTCCGCCCTCTGCTACTACATCAATATAGAGGTGGCCCCGCGCGGCAAGGAGGCCATGAGCGACCTGGTGGTGCGCTCCGCCATGGACAACCCGCGCAACCTCCTGCGCTCCAGCCAGAGCGCCACCCGGCTGGACAAGGTGCAGCTCTTCATTGAACAGCGGGAGGGCGACGACCTGAAGGGACTGCACGTGTACCCGCTCACCGAAAACAACGAGCTGGCCGCGCACGGGGATTTCGATGCCATCCACGCGCAAACCGCCAGCATAGGGGAGTTCGACAAAAGCACGCGCATTCTGCACCTCACCCTGCACAACGCCACCATAGAATTCTCCAAGGAAACGGGGACCAACCTGCCGGTCATCTCCAGCATGCCCCTGCAAATCCATATCCCCATCCGCTCCTACCGCAAGCCCAAGGCCAACCGCTTCACCAACGCGGAAATTGAGGTGGCCCTGCTCCACAAGGCCCTCACCCTCCCCCTGGATGCAGCCGACCTCTCCCGCCTGGAGCGCGCGGCCATCGCCGCTCCCGCCTTTCCCTGCGCCGCCAAGCTGTGGGCGGAGGTGCGCAAGGACGAGGACTACTACCGCGTGCATGTGGACGACAACGACTGCACCGCCTTCCGCACAGAGGGCACGCACCGCGCCTCCTTCGCCTGCGCCTGCATCGTGTTCTCCCTCATCGGCGTGCCGCTGGCGGTCACCGCGCGGCGGCGAGACACCTCCACCGGGTTCGTCCTTGGCATTCTGGTGGCGGCGGCATACTTCATGGCACTGGTGTTCTGCGACCTCTCACGCAAAAGCGATGGCATGGCGCCGTACATTCTGCTGTGGCTGCCCAACGTGCTGGGCATAGCCTTTGCCGTGTGGCAGCACCAAAAGGCGAAAATGCGCGGTTGATGTTGCGTTATTGGCTTGACACCCCAAGCCGCCGTGCGTACAATCCCACCCCGTAATTTCTACACCGCCATGGAACAGTACAGCATGAAAAACCCCTTCCCCGCCACCGTGGTGGGAGTGCGCCCCATCACCAAGCCCGGCAGCGCCAAGGAAACCAACCACATCGACCTCTCCCTGGAAGGCTCCGGCCTGGAATACTCCGCAGGAGACGCGCTGGGCGTGCAGCCCATGAACGACCCGGAGCTGGCGGATGCCCTTATTGCCGCGCTGGGGCTGGACCCGCAGGAAACCGTGGCCCTGCCCACCGGTGCCGTGGCCCCGCTGCGGGAGGCCCTCATCACCACGTACGACATCACCACCATCAAAAAGAGCGTGCTGGTCAAATGGAACGCCGTGGCCAACAGCGCCAAGCTGAATGCCTACATAGAAGACGCGGAGCAGCTGCGCGAATTCGCCCACGGGCGGGACATCCTGGACCTGGCGCAAGACCCGGAAACCGCCGCCAGGTTTGAGAACGCCACGCAATTCGTGGGCTGCCTGGGCAAGCTTTCCCCCCGCCTGTACTCCATTGCCAGCAGCCCGGATGCCGTGCCAGGGCAGGTCTCCCTCTGCGTGGGTGCCGTGCGCTACACCCCCAAGCACAGCGAGCGCCCGCGCAAGGGCGTGTGCTCCACCTACCTGGCGGACCGCGTGAAGCCGGGTGACAAGGTGCGGGTGTTTGTGCAGCCCAAGCCCGGATTCCGCCTGCCGGATGACGGCTCCACCCCCATCATCATGGTGGGGCCCGGCGCCGGCATCGCCCCCTTCCGCGCCTTCTGGCAGCAGCGCGTGGCAGACAAGGCCACCGGGCCCATGTGGTTCTTCTTCGGCAACCCGCACCAAGCCACGGACGCCTGCTACGAGGACGAGCTGGCGGAGCTGGTGGCAAGCGGGGCCATGCGCGTTTCCGAAGCCTGGAGCCGCGACCAGGACCACAAGGTCTACGTGCAGCACCTCATGGAGCAGAATGCCGAGGAAATCTGGAAATGGCTCCGCGCCGGCGCCGTCTTCTACGTGTGCGGTGATGCCATGCGCATGGCCAAGGACGTGCAGGCCGCCCTGCTCAACATCATCTCCACACAGGGCAAGCACAGCCCGGAGGAAGCCGTGGGCTACCTGGCCGCCATGCGCGATGCCAAGCAGTACCGCAAGGACGTCTACTAAGGCAACCCGGCGGGTGCGGCCATGAAGGCGGGAGACAAGACCAACGTGGTGCGCACCCTGGAGCAGCGCAGGATTCCTTTCCGCGCGTACACCTACGAGTGCGCGGGCGCCATCACCGGGTTGGAGGTGGCCGCCATCCTGGGGGAAGACCCCGCGCAGGTGTTCAAGACGCTGGTCACCACGGGGCGCAGCACGCAGCACTACGTCTTCGTGATACCCGTGGGCGCGGGGCTGGACCTCAAGAAAGCGGCGCGCGCCGTGGGGGAGAAATCGCTGGAGATGCTCAAGCAGAAAGACCTGCTGCCCCTCACGGGCTACATCCACGGCGGCTGTTCCCCCATAGGCATGAAAAAGCCCCTGCGCACCACCATAGACGCCACCGCAGCGCAGTTCGACTCCATCATCTTCTCCGGCGGGCGCATTGGCCTGCAGGTGCAGGTAGCGCTGGCAGATTTGGCCAAGGTGGTGCGCTACGAACTGGCAGACATCACCACCGGGCTCATCCACAACTGACAACAGGCGCGCGCCATGAACTCCAGGCTGGCAAGGCTCATTGTGCTCGGTACCGCGCTTGCGGCGGCGGGCGCCTGCTTTGTACTGGGGCGGCAAGACCTCGCCATGCGCTCCCTCGGCTGGATTATTCTGTTCATCGCCGCGCTGGCGTACGTTTCCAACCGCTTGATCCACTATGCCGCGCAGGATGCCGCCGCCAACAGCCCGCGCACGCCCACGGAGGAGGAACGCGCCGCCTATGCCAACCCGCATGCCGCCGCGCTGCCGGCACACGTGCCCGCCACCCTGCTGCGCTACCGCCTGCGCCGCCTGGCCCAGTGGGGAGACGAGCGGGGGTGGGCAGACGAGCTGGAGGGCCAGCTGTGCGACGGGCAGCTGGAGCTGCAGTTCTTCTTCAGCGGGGAAAGCTGGGTGGCCGCAGGGCGCATGCTCCGACTGGATGCCGCACTCTCCCCCGCATCCATCCGCCGCCTGCTGGCGGATGCCCCCATTTCAGAAGGAAACGCGGCACGCATAGCCGCGCGCCCGGAACGCAACCTCCCCAACTTCCTGCTGGCATACAACGGCACCACCCTGCACGTGGCCCCGCACACCGCCGTGGCACCCCTGCATTCCCTGCTCTTCGCCCCCGTTATGGGCGACCCGGCGGATTTCGATGCATATCTTGGGTAATTTACAATTGACAATTGACGATTTACAATTTCAAAAATTAGGCGCGCTCTGCGCGCTATAACCAAGGTTCATCTGGCAAACTGCCAGATGAACCTCTTTCCACCCCGTGCCGGAGGCACGCTCTCTTCCCAAATTGTAAATCGTCAATTGTAAATTGTAAATCCTCATCATTCCTCCGCATCCGGCAGGTCGTCGTCGTCCGCCTCGCCGCCATGGGCAAGGATGAACTGCAGGTCGTTGAGGTCCAGGCTGGAGGCGAAGCCCTCATCGCCGAGCACGTTGGTGACGAGCTGGTTCTTCTGCTGCTGGAGCACGCGGATTTTCTCCTCCACGGAATCGCGGGTAAGCAGGCGGTAGGCAATCACCTTGTTCTTCTGGCCGATACGGTGCGTACGGTCGATGGCCTGGTTTTCCACGGCGGGGTTCCACCAGGGGTCGTACAGCACCACGTAGGAAGCGGAGGTGAGGTTCAGGCCGGCGCCGCCCGCCTTCAGGGAAAGCAGGAACACGCTCGGTTCCTTGGTGGTCTGGAATTTCTCAATCTCCGCCTTGCGGTCCTTGGTCTGCCCGGTGAGATAGTTGTACGGGCGCCCCTCCGCATCCAGGCGGGACTTGATGATTTCCAGCATGGAGACGAACTGGGAGAACACCAGCACCTTGTGGCCCTCGTCGCGCAGCTGGTCCAGCAGGTAGAACAGGGCGTTGAGCTTGGCGCTCTCCTCCTTCACGTAGCGCTGGTCCACCAGGCCGGGGTGGCAGCATATCTGGCGCAGGCGCATGAGCCCCTGCAGGATGGCGAAGGAGTTCTTCTTCACGGATTCATCAGAATCCACGCCGAGGAGCGCCTTCTGGATGCGGCGCAGCTCCGCCTTGTAGAGCTGGCGCTGGATGCCGCTCATCTTGGCGTAGATTTCCTCCTCCGTACGCGGCGGCAGGTCCTTGGCCACCTGCTGCTTGGTGCGGCGCAGCAGGAAGGGTTTCAGGCGCGCGGCCAGACGGTTCTGGCTCTGGGAGTCCTTGCGCTTGTCGAAACGCTTCTTGAAGTACGCGCGGCTGCCGAGCACGCCGGGCATGGCGAAGGCCATGAGCGACCACATGTCCAGCAGGCGGTTCTCAATGGGCGTGCCTGAGAGCACCAGGCGGTTGTACGCGGAGATGTCGCGCGCGGCCTTGGCGGCCTTGGAGTCCGGGTTCTTGATTTGCTGGCCCTCGTCCAGGATGACGGAGAGCCACTTGATGGAGTTGATTTGCTCACCGCACACGCGCAGCTGGGCGTAGTTGATGACCACCATGTCGTAGCTGCCCACAATCTCGTCCACCACGGCCTGCTCCTTGTTGCGGATGACGAGCACGCGCACGCTCGGGGCGAACTTGGCGGTTTCGCCCGCCCAGACATCCAGCACGGACTTGGGGCAGACGATGAGCACGGGAGGCACGACGACCTTCTTGCGGCCCTTCTTGTTGTTGCGCTCGTATTCCGCGCGCAGCCACAGGATGTAGGTGATGGACTGGATGGTCTTGCCCAAGCCCATATCGTCCGCCAGGATGCCGCCGAAGCCGTTGACGGCCAGGTAGGCGAGGAAGTGGAAGCCCTCCTCCTGATACGGGCGCAGGGTGGCCTGCAGGGTTTCCGGCACGGCGGGCTTCACGTCTATCTTGATTTCCGACGTACGCTCTTTTATGCGCTGCCACGCCTTGGGGTCGAACACCTCTGCCGCGCGCGGGTCCGCCAGCTGCAGGGCATGCATGCGGTGCGTCTCGCCGGAGAGGTCGAAGGGATCCAGGCCCAGCTTGGTGACGGCATCGCGCTGCGCGTCGTCGAGCTTGATTTCCAGGCGCATCCAGCGGCCGTCGTCCATGCGCACGTAGCCGCCGCGCGCGGAGACGAGGGAGCGGATCTGCTCCTTGGTGAGGGTGACGCCCTCCACATCGATAACCACACGCAGGTCGAACCAGTCGATTTCCTGGTTGACCACCTCGAAGCGGATGGCTGCGGCCACGGGGTCCGCCAGCAGGGATTTCAGGTTCTCGTCCATCTCCACCTTGATGGTGTCCGGGATGGACTTGGCCCACTCTGCGAACTTCTCCGGGAACTGCTTGGTGATGCGGCTCTTGAAGGAGTCCATCTGCGTGTCGTAGGTGAAGCTCATCTCGTCCAGCAGGTCCGGTATGGGGTACAGGTACTCGCGGATGAAGCGGATGAGCGTGCCGTTTTTCACGGGTTTCTGATCCACCAGCTCCCAGTCGTCCTTGCCCAGGCGCTCCTTGCGGCGGCCGGGGTCGTCCTGCGCGCTCACCTCCAGCAGCACGTGCTCGGTGTCCGCGCTGGTGAGGCCGCGCACTATCTTCATGGTGAAGGTGGGCTTCATTTCAATGTCCACCACGCGCTCCTCCATGCTGGGCGGGAGGGTGGCACCTATCTTGCGCAGGAATTCCACGCCGTCCATGCTGTCCAGCACGGATTTCGGGATGGAGTAGCGGGGTTCCACCTCTGTGCTTTCCAGCCAGCGGGGCGGGCCGGGGAACACGGTTTCATCAGACTGGTAGAGCTCCACCTGGCCGGGCAACTGGCGCACGGAGTGGGTAACGTGCACGCCGGCGGCGGTCACCAGCTGCAGGCCGTAGCAATCCGGCACAATGGGGTCGTCTATGCAGATCCACTTGAGCGGCTCGCCCACCACCTTGAAGTAGTACTCGTCCAGGTTCACCAGGTAGCCCTTGAGGGCGCGCTGGTGGAACAGGCGGTTCATCACGCGGCAGGCCTCCTCCTTGTCCAAATCCAGCACCACGGCCTCCTCACGCTCCGCGTAGCCGTGCAGCACGTTGAGCAGGATATCCGTCTGCGGGTCGCATTTCAGCGCCCCGTGCAGGAATTCGCTTATCAGGAAGTCCAGCTGGGAGTGCTCGCGGATGGATATCCAGTCCTCGTTGTCCTTGAAGCGGTACTCGAAGTGGGCCTCGTTGATGGTGGAGACGAGGCGCATGTGGAGGTTGTAGCGCGGGGGCTGGGGCGGGCGTTCGTTCACGCTGCGGATGCGGTCGCTCCAGGCGCCTGCCTCCTTCTCGCGCTCCCAGGCGCTGATGCGCTTCTGCACGGCGCCCAGGTCTGTGACGGCGTTCATGAAATCCGGGAAGGCGATGCGCTTCTTGTTAAAGGCGTAGGCAATATAGTTCCAGAATTCCAGGATGTTGTGCGGGGGCTCCGGCCAGAGCTCCAGCGGCTCGTAGCTGGTGACCTCCCAGCGCGGGTTGAGGCGCACGATGTCGTGGTCATGTATCTCCTGCTCAATGGCGAAGCGGCGGTAGCGCTTCTCCAGCTTGGTCACGTAGTCCGCCTCCGCATCATCCAAATCGCGGCCCAGCTTCTCCTCCAGCACGTCGGAGAGGGGAATCTCGTTGAGCTCGTTGGGGCTTTCCGGCATATTGGCGCCGCGGTAGAGGCGCTCAATCATGGTGGCCACCTGGCAGGCACCGGAAACACGCTCGTCCTCCGCCTTGCAGCTGCCGAACCAGCGGTTGCCCCGCAGGCGCAGGCTGGTGGTGAACACGCCCACTTTCGTTTCAACGCGCCCCTGGATGAAGAGGTGGTTGCCGAAAATCTGGGTGACAGCCCCGTCCTTTTGGAGCTTTTCACCCTCCTCGCGCACATCTTCCGTGTACGCGTTCAGAAAGTTCAGCGTGGCTCGGTCTGGATTGAGAGATGGACTTAGCATGGCAGGAGTTTTGTCTTGGCCTGCAAACACAACTCGCCATGCCGCCCAAACAGGCGGAATGGCACCATGCGCTTGCAAGCATATTCCTTTTATAGCACGTTTTGTTCATTTATGCAAGATGTCAAGGGAAGTTTTTTGATTTTTTCCCATGCCGGAATTACCAGTTTCTCCCGCCCCTGTTGCGGGGGAGCTGCTTTTCCTATCATATCGGAACGCAACACAGCCTTGACTCCGCGCCGCGGCGGGGCTATGCTCCGCCGCATGGAACAAAACGCGCGGCAGCAGGATGAGAGGAAGGCGGGGGCCGCCCTGTCCTCCGTTCTCTGGAGCGCCCTGCTCACGGTGCTCAAGTTTGTAGTGGGCATCGCTACGGGGTCGCTGGGTATTCTTTCCGAAGCCCTGCACAGCGCCCTGGACCTGGTGTCGGCTGGGGGCACGTACTTTGCGGTGCGTGTGGCGGCGCTGCCGGCGGACGATGACCATCCGTACGGGCACGGGAAGGTGGAGAACCTGACGGCGCTGGGGGAGACGCTGCTGCTGCTGGGGACGGCGGTGTGGGTGGTACGCGAGGCGGTGCTGCGGTTGGCGAGCGATGATGCGAGTGCGCTGGAGGTGGAAACCTCCGTATGGGCGTTTGCGGTGGTGATAGTGGCCATGCTTGTGGATATCAACCGCGCGGCGATGCTGCGGCGCGTGGCGCGGGAGACCAAGAGCGCGGCACTGGCGGCGGATGCGGCGCATTTTGCAACGGATATCTGGAGCAGCGCGGCCGTGCTGCTGGGCATCACCTGCGCGGCGCTGGCGGGCTACACTCTGCCCGGCAGCCGCGTGCACTGGCTTTTCCTGCGCATGGATGTGTTCGCCTCCCTGGTGGTGGCGGCAATCATCCTCCATGTCTGCTGGGGGCTGGGCAGGCAGGCCGTCAACAACTTAATGGACAAGGCGGATGCCGCCACCCTGGCCACGGCGCGCCGCGTGATGCGGGAGCGCATGCCCGCCTACCCCGTGCGGGAACTCCGCGTGCGGGAGGTGGGCAACAAGCCCTACGTGAGCATGGTGGTGGATGTACCGCGCGAGCTGCACGTGGACACAGCGCACGAGATAGCGGATGCCATCGAGAGCCTGATGGCGGACGCCCTGCCCGGCTCCGAGACCAGGGTGCACATGCAGCCGGCGGAGCTGCAGGACATGGAGCCGGACATGCTGGTGCGCCAGATTGCCCTCACCCACCGTTTCGGCGTGCACGGGCTGGTGCTCATGCACGCGGAGCAGGGTTTCATCATCTTTACGGACCTGGAGCTGCCGCCGGATGCCACGCTGGCAGCCTGGCGCGTGGCCGTGCAGGCTTTCCAAAACGATGTGCGCCGCCGCTTGCATGCGGACAAGGTGGTGGTGCACGTGGAGCCCAACCTGCGCGCCCTGCCCGTATGCGAAACGTCCCTGCCGCCCGCTCCGGAATGGGAGGGGATGGTGCGCCGCGCCATGCAGCGGCTGGGCGCCCCGGAGCCGCTGGCCATCGAGCTCTACACCCGCGGGGCGGAGCGCCTGTGCACCGTGCTCATTCCGCGGGAGGACCACCTCACCGTGGAGCAGAGCCACGCGCGCCTCTCCGCCCTCACCAAACTGCTCACCGCCGCCCTGCCCCGCGCCGCCCGCATTATCGTGGCCTACGCCGCCTGATGAGTCAAAAAATCAGGACGCCGAAAGGGTGAATTGAATCCTTCATAAAGACAGGACGCCGGGGCATACGAATCTTTCTCCTCCTATATGGCAAGCGCAATCGGAGCGTAGCGGAGATTTACAATTTAAGAAGCGAGCACGCCTGGCGGTGGGGAGCAAAGGGAACGCTCACCCGGCGAACCGCCAGATGAGCGTTGAATTTTCCCGTACCCGCAGGGCGCACTATTGGGAAATTGGCAATTGAAAATCCGGTTTATGCACCCCCGGCATTTGCCATTTCCTGGTCTTCCTTGGGGAGGAAGTTCTTGAAGCGGCCCTTGTCGATGGCTTTCATGTAGGCCTCGCGCGGGGAGACGATGCCCTGCTGGAGCTTCTGCCAGATGGCATCGTCCATGAACTGCATGCCGAGCTGCTTGCCGCCGATGATGACATCTGCGAGCTTCTGGGTGGCGCCCTCACGGATGATGGCGCCCACGGCCGGGGTGGCGAAGAGTATCTCGTTCACGGCGCAGCGGCCGGGTTTGTCGCAGCGCTTCATGAGCAGCTGCGCCACCACGCCGCGCAGGGAGCCGGCCAGCATGGTGCGGGCCTGGGCCTGCTGCTCGGAGGGGAATACATCGATGATACGGTCGATGGTCTTGCGGGCGTTGTTGGTGTGCAGGGTGCCGAACACCAGCAGGCCGGTTTCCGCGGCGGTGAGTGCCAGGGAGATGGTTTCCAGGTCGCGCATCTCACCCACGAGCACGATATCCGAGTCCTCGCGCAGGGAGGCGCGCAGGCCATCCGCGAAGGAGGGGCAGTTGGAGGGCACCTCACGCTGGGTGATGATGCTCTTCTTGGAGTTGTGGACGAATTCGATGGGTTCCTCGATGGTGACGACGTGGCGGTTGAAGTTGGTGTTGATGTAGTCGATGAGCGCGGCGAGGGTGGTGGACTTGCCGGAGCCGGTGGGGCCGGTGACGAGGACGAGCCCGGCGCGCATCTCTGCGAAACGCTTGACGACGGAGGGGATGTTGAGCTGCTCCAGGGTCATGATGTCCGTGGGGATGAGACGGAACACGCAGCAGTAGCCGCGCTGCTGCTTCATGTAGTTGCAGCGGAAGCGGGAGTGCTCGTCCATCTCGTAGGCGAAGTCGGCATCACCCTCGTTCACGTACTGCTCCCAGAGCTTGGGGTTGCAGATGGGCTGCATGAGCTCCACCATGTCCTCGTGCGTGAGGATGTGGTCCTCGATGGGGGAGATATCGCCGTGCACGCGCACCTTGGGCGGCTGGCCCTCGGAGAGGTGCAGGTCTGAGCCGCCCATTTCAACGAGCGTGCGGAAGTACTGGTCGATCTTGTTGTCCATAATGGTGAAAGGTGTTGGTGGTGGTTAAGCCTGGGGGATGCCTGTGGTGGCGCCTTCCGGGTGCTCCTTGAGGAAGCGTTCCATGATGACCTTGTCTGTGGCGCGGGCGTCGCACTCCTCTGCGGTGATGAGGTTGCGCAGGTAGAGGTCCTGCAGGGCATCGTCCATGAGGCGCATGCCCTGTGCCTTGCCGGTCTGGATGAGGCCGGGAATCATGAAGGTCTTGCCCTCGCGGATGCAGTTGGCCACGGCGGCGGTGTTCACGAGCATCTCCAGGGCCATCACGCGGCCGGAACCGTCTTTCTTTGGGATGAGCTGCTGGGAGAGGATGCCGCGCAGGGATTCGGAGAGCATGATGCGGATATGCTCTCGCTCCTCCACCGGGAAGGCGTCCAGAATGCGGTCCACGGTACGCGCGGCGGAGCCTGTGTGCAGGGTGCCGAGCACGAGGTGGCCGGTCTCTGCGGCGGTGAGCGCCAGGGAAATGGTTTCCAGGTTGCGCATTTCACCCACCATGATGATATCCGGGTCCTCGCGCAGGGCTGCGCGCAGTGCGCGGCCGAAGGATTCCGTGTGCTTGTGGACCTCTCGCTGGTTCACCTGGCAGGTGGCGGGCTCGAAGAGGAATTCGATGGGGTCCTCCAGGGTGATGATGTGGTCCTTGCGGTCTGCGTTGATGAAATCGATGATGGCGGCCAGGGAGGTGGACTTGCCGGAGCCCACGGAACCGGTGACCAGGATGAGGCCGTTGGTGAAGCGGGTGAGCGGCACCACGTACTCCTCCGGCAGGTTGATCTGCTTCATGGACTTCACCTTGGTGTTGATGATGCGGAAGCAGAGGTCGTACCCCAGGCGCTGCGACACCACGGAGGCGCGGTAGCGGGCGTACGCGTTCTGGTACGCGAAATCCACGTCACCCGTCTCGTCCAGGCGCTTGCGCTCCTTGTCCGTGAGGAAACTGTCCACCAGGGCCACGGTGTCCTGCCGCGTGAGCATGGGGGCATCCTGCCACATGGGCACCAGGTTGCCGTAGCGGCGCCAGGTGGGGGGGTAGCAGGTGGGCAGGTGCACATCGGAGCAGTCCGCGTTCACGCCCTGGTTCAGGTAGTCGTCCACCCGCAGGGAAATCAGGATGATGAGATACCCGCCCTCCTGGTTGTACACGTAGCCGTGGTACTTGCCCACGGGGCCGTCCTTGATGAAGTCCACCGCGCCGTTTTCCGCCAGGGTAGCGCGCTCCTGCTCCGTGGTGCAGCTGTTCACCAGGGCCTCCATGGTTTGCGCGTCCACCACCCCGGCATCCGGGGCTGCGGGAGCATAGGCGGGGGCCTGCATCAGGTAGGGCTGCAGCCCGGTGCCAAGGTACACGGAGGGGCTTGCCGCCTCCGCCGCCAGGCTCAGGTAGGCGTCCACATTATCGTAGATATAGGATGTATCGCTCATGTGTCGTTCCCAGCAATCTAACACATTTTCCCCGCCTTTGCGAGATAAAAATCAATCGCACCCCAAAAGAATTGTCGGCCCGGACCGGGGGGGAAGCGGAAAATCGGGATTAGGATTAATAATTCCCATAGAGTCGCGCGCGCAAAGGGAGGGCCCGCCCGGCGGCATGCCGGACGGGCCCTGCAGGAATTTGCGGTGGAGCGTTACCCGAGCTTGGGGAGGGATGCGGCGGCCACGGCCTGGCCGTGGCGCTTGGTCTTCTCGTCCGGCACGCACAGGTTGATGTGCAGCTCCGGGAACTCGCCCGCAAGCACCTCGTTGGCCTTGTCGATGATGAGCTGGCCGCCGTCGCCCGTGGCCACGCGGCCCAGGAACAGGAGGTTGCGGATGCCGTAGAAGTTGGCGAAATACGCAATGGTGTAGCCGAACTCCACGCCGATGGTCTCGTAGATCTTGCGAGCGCGCTCGTCACCCTCCGCCATGGCGGCCTGCACCTTCTTGAGCTGCTCCGGGAACGGCATGTCGCCGAAGCTGAATCCGGCGCGCGGCGCCAAACGGGCCACGGCCTGCTGGGAGAAGTACATGGCGCCCACGCCCTTGTCCTTGGACCACTCGTCCACGCCGCCGTCCTCCTGGTAGTCCACGGGGACGAATGCGAGCTCGTTGAGCCAGGGCATGATGTGGCCCTCCGGGTCCACGTATCCGGCGGCCAGGGAGGTGCCCATGGCAATGCCGAGCACGGCGTCGTCGTTGAGTGCCATGGCGCCGGCCAGGGCGGTGACCTCGCCGTCGTTCACCACCTCGAAGGGAACGTCCTTGCCCATGCGCTTGCACCAGCGGTCCTTCAGGGTGAAGAACATGCGGCGCGTCACGCGCTCGAAATCGTCCTTGGCGATACCGCGGAAGAGGGAGGCGACCTTGGGTTCGTTGTTCACGTAGACGCCTGCGGCGGAACCGCCGATGGCATCCACCTGCGGCAGGTGTTCCGCCGCGCGGATAAGGGAATCATCCACGCCCTCCAGCTGGTAGTTGGGGTCGGTCTGGTGGTAGGGGTCCCACACGATTTCCTCGGAGAAGACCACCTCTCCGTTAACCACGGCGGCGGCCTTGCGGTCGGAGCCGCCCAGGTCGAAGCCGATGCGGTAGCCGTCCAGGTTGCGGCCCAGGGAGACGGAGGAGGATTTTTCCTCCGGCAGGTCTGCGGCGGAAGCCACCTTCACGATGGTGAAGTGCTGGCCGTACACGCTGTTCTCGTAGTCCCAGTCGAACTCGCGGGAGCCGCCCTCGCGGTAGATGTCCGCCAGCATGTCGGCAATGGCATCGTCCCCCGCCACCAGGAGCGTGCAGCCGCCCTTCATCCAGAGCA
This sequence comes from Akkermansia sp., assembly GCA_030523775.1. Taxonomy (GTDB): domain Bacteria; phylum Verrucomicrobiota; class Verrucomicrobiia; order Verrucomicrobiales; family Akkermansiaceae; genus Akkermansia. The sequence goes on along the minus strand of JAUNHW010000003.1, from coordinate 127,175 downwards.
GGAACTTCACGATGCGCTCCACGTAGGTGCGGTTCAGTGCCACGTTCTCGCCCTCGTGCGGAAGCACCGTGCCGCTCCAGCGGAAGCAGGTGCCGTCCAGGCGGGTCATGGCCATATCCAAGCGGTGGGAGCCGGGCGTGGCCGCCACCTTCTCCTGGTACGCGCGCGTCCACAGCACGGGCGCCACAAAGTCAGGGTCCAATACGGGAATGTATTTCGGTGTAATATTCATAAGCTACAAGAGGTTGCCCCCTTGTACCATGAATCGCGCGCGCGCACAAGCAAAATCGACCTGTGGCGTCAAGATTTGCGCCTGTTGCGGATGGCTGTCGCGATGAGGCCGATGAGCAGGACTAGGGCGCTGAGGACCATGCCGGCCACCACGGGCAGCATGTCGTGGATATCCTTGGCGGTGATGCCGGAGGCGTCCGCCAGCCATTCCACGAGGGCGGCATCCTGCGGCACGGGCAGGATGGCCAGCGCACCCAATGTGGCAACAACCATGGATGCCACCACCCAGCGGGCGGGGATGTAGCGGCGCAGGGTCTTGCGGTTCAGGAAGATGGCCAGCGTGAGCGGGAACACCACGCCGCCGCCGCGCAGCGCCATGGACAGGTAGTTGAGCCACAGGCTGGAGCCCTGCCAGTTCACCAGGCAGAACGTGGCCACCAGGATGGCCACCACCACCATGCCGATGCGGTTGGTGAGCATGATGGCGCGGTCCGATTTCACGCCCACGAGGTCTCCGATGATGTCGCGCGAGAACATGGTGCTCACCGAGAGCGCCTGCACGGCGGCGGAGCTGATGATGCAAAGGGCGATGCCACCGAGGGCGATGCCGCCCACCCAGGCGGGAACCACGGCGCCGTCCAGCAGGAACATGGGCAGCACCAGGGAGGCCTGCGCCGGCGACTCCAGCATCTCCGGGTGGTGCGCGCCCATGTACATGCCGATGAAACATGCCATGAGACCCACGGGAATGGTGAAGAGGGCGCCCAGATAGGCGCCGCGGGAGGCGGTGGCGGCATTGGATGCGGAGTAGAGGCCCTGGATGTACATCTGGGCGGTGACGGTGCCCACCACGGTGGCGGCGATGTAGCTGAAGCCGTACATGCCGCCCTTGCAGAACACGCCCTTCTCCGCGAACATGGCGGACATGCCGTTCCACACGGAGCCGCCGTCATGGTAGTTGTACAGGGCGATGAACGTGGCGGCGAGCAGCGCGGTGAAGAGCACGGCCACCTTCAACACGCCGCTGAAGCTGGAGCCCTTCTGCCCGCCGAAGGTGATGTACGCCACCATCAGCAGCACCAGGATGCACGCGCCCAGCACCGGCGGCACGCCCAGCAGGGAGCATATCATGTGCGAGCCGGGCAGCACGCTGCCGGAGCAGGCGAAGAAGATGCCGCAGCAGGTGATGACGCTCGCCACGGGGGCCGCCACCTTGCCGAAGTTCAGGCCGAGGAACTGGGGCACGGTCTCCAGCTCGCTTTCGCGCAGCTTGCGGGCGTAGAACAGGCCCATCAGGATCATGCCGATGCCCATGCCAAGCGTGAAGTACCACGCCACCATGCCGTCGAACGCGGCGGTGGTGGCGGTGCCCACGGTGGCGGCGCCGCCCAGCGCGGAGCCCGCGAAGGCGCCCGCTATCATCACGGGGCCTGATTTGCGGCCCGCCAGGCTGAAGCCCGCGGCGCCCGTCTGCTTGCCGGCATACAAAATGCCTGCCACGATCACCACCAGGATGGTCAGCAGCAGGCATATCCAATGAGTTGTCGTAATCTCTGCCATAAATATGAAAAAGTCTTAATCTTCCGGGGCGGCGCCCTTGGCGAACAGCTCGTACGCGATGGAATCCTCAATCTCCACTTCCGCAAACTCGCCCACCGGCAGGGCCGGGTCCACATGGATGGCCGCATCCACATCCGGTGCATCCCACGGGCCGCGCGCCAGCCCCGGCGCGTCCACCAGCACCCGCAGGCGCTTTCCTAGCAAGTGCTGCCCTATGTCGTCCGCTATCCCGGCCATGAGCATGGAGAGCTCGTTGGCGCGGCGCTTCTTGGTGGCGTGGTGCACCTGGCCGGGCATCTTGGCGGCGGGGGTTCCCTCCTCGCGCGAGTACGGGAATACGCCTGCGCGCTCGAAGCGGAACTCGCGGATAAAGTCGCGCAGCTCGGCGTGGTCCTCCTCGGTCTCGCCGGGAAGGCCGCTGATGAAGGTGGTGCGGATGCCGATACCCGGCACGGCCTGGCGGATATCCCGCAGTAGGCGGCGGATGTAGTCGCCGTCCGTCTTGCGGCGCATGGACTTCAGCAGGTGGTCGGCAATATGCTGTAGCGGGATATCGATGTACTTCACCACCTTCTTGCATTCCGCGAAGGCATCGATGAGCTCGCGGTTCCAGTGGGCGGGATGCGTGTAGAGCACGCGCACCCAGAAATCCCCCGGCAGCGCGTTGATGGCGCGCAGCAGGCCCGCCAGGGAGTCGCCGTTTCGGGCGTCCACGCCGTAGTAGGTGGTATCCTGCGCAATGAGGTTGATTTCCTTCACGCCGCGCTTGAGCCAGTGGCGAATTTCCTTGAGGATGTTCTGCACGGAGCGGCTGCGGTGGCCGCCGCGGATGCGCGGGATGGCGCAGTACGCGCACGCGTGGTTGCAGCCCTCCGCTATCTTCACGTACGCATAGTGCGGGGGCGACATCAGCGCGCGCGGCTGCCCGAAATCCGGCACCAGCTTGGACACCTTGGTGGTGTACACCTTCTCCTGCGTGCCCGCCTGGCAGGCGGCGGCTATCTCCGCAATCTCGCCGATGCGGTCCACGCCGATGAAGCAGTCCGCCTCCGGGATGAGCTTGGGCAACTGCGCCGCGTAGCGCTGGGAAAGGCAGCCGCACACCAGGATTTTCTGCCCGGCGGGGGAATCGCCCGCCGCGCGCGCCCGCACGGCATCAAAGATGGTGTCGATGGCCTCCTGCTTGGCGGGGTCGATGAACGCGCAGGTGTTGATGATGAGGATATCCGCCCTATTCCTGGGGACCTCGCGGTATCCGGCCTCCTGCAGGATGCCGGACATGATTTCGGAGTCCACTTGGTTCTTGGCGCAACCAAGGGAAACCAGCGCGAAACGTTTCCCCATGGCGCCATCCTAACATTTCCGCAAGCACCCTGTGAAGCCTTTTTGCAGAGTTTGGAAATTTATCCCCCAAAATCCACCGCCACCGGTATAGAAACATGCCCGCATGCCGCCCTGCGTTCTTGACATCTCGCCCGCCTTGTGGTATACAGTGCCTTTCCGTTTGGGGGCCGGGGTGCATGGGCACAGGCAGGGCTGGGCCCCGCCTGTTGGAGGATTCGGGCAAGCGCAGCGGCGGTTCAGGGCCGCGCGTTGCGGATAATCTTCAGGACATCGTCCAGCTCCGCGGCGTCCACTCCCTCGTCGCGGATGCGGCCCTCTTCCGTGGAGAGGTTGTCCATGAGCTTGTCGTACTGCTCCTGGCTCTTCTCATCCAGCTTGAGCTCGCCGGGGGCAGCGTTGGGATCCTTCTTGCTGCCCATGGCGGTATCCTTCTTGCCACCGAGCCCGTAAAGCTTCTGCACCTGCTGGAGAGCGCGCTGGGCTCCCTTGTTGTCGTGAATTCCCTTCACGATGCCCAGTGCCTTCTTCTGGAGCTTCATGAAAGCCTTGCTGTCGGCCTTGAGCGCCTTGGCGGTAAGGCGGTCCTCCTTGGCGTCGCCATCGGCGTGCGCCAGGGGAGCGGCGCCCACCAGGGCGGCCAGTGCAAATACGGGAATGAGATGCTTGTTCATGGATTTGAGGGAAAGGTAAAAACTATCTGGCGGCGGCAACCTTCTCCAGCAGGGGCGCGGTATCGTACGCCTCCGCCCACTTGCGGAGCTCCTTGCCGGTGTATGACGAGAGGCCGTCTGCCGTGAGCTGGCGGGCGAGCACGGGCGCGGGAATGAGCATGCAGAGGAAATCTGCATCTGCAGCGTAGCCGGCCTTCACCCCGCCGCTGCGGGTCATGATGACGCCATCACAGGGGCTCATGGAATTGAGCTCCACAATGGCGTCTGCCAGCTCCTCCCGCCCGATACTGAAATCTGCTGCCATACGCCACGCTTATAGCACAGGCACCACCCGCCCATCAAGCCCAAAAACACGGAGTGCGTGCAGGGATATAAGGTTTGCATACGCGCGCGCGCCGTGGTAATATATGCGCGCGATATGAGTATGGTGACAGCGCAGCACTTGCACAAGAGCTTCGGCCGCTTTGTGGCGGTACGCGATGCAAGCTTTTCCGTGGACAAGGGGGAGATTGTGGGTTTCCTGGGGCCCAACGGCGCCGGGAAAACCACCACGATGAAGATGCTCACGGGCTACCTGCCCCCCAGCAGCGGCACGGCCTGCATTGCCGGGCACGATATTCTGGACGAGCCTCTGGAGGCCCGCCGCCACCTAGGCTACATGCCGGAAAACGTGCCGCTCTACGAGGACATGCGCGTGTACGACTACCTGGAGTACCGCGCCAAGCTGAAAGGCATCTGCGGCTCCAGCGTGCGCCAACAGGTGGGCTGGGCCATTGACCGCTGCGGCCTGGAGCCCAAGCGCAGGAACATGATTTCCACGCTCTCCAAGGGCTACCGGCAGCGCACAGGCCTGGCGGATGCCCTGCTGGGCAACCCGGACCTGCTCATCCTGGACGAGCCCACCAACGGGCTGGACCCCAACCAAATCCGCCAGATACGCGAACTGATACGCTCGCTGGCGGAGGAGCACACCGTCATTCTCTCCACACACATCCTCAGCGAGGTGGAGATGATCTGCAACAAGGTCATCATCATCGACCAGGGAGAAATCAAGGCTGCGGACACCCCCGCCAACCTCACCGCCGGGCTGCGCGCCGCAGGGCGCGTGTCCATTGAGTTCAAGGGCGAGCTGGACCCCGTGGTGGCGGAGCTGGAGGCCCTGGAACCCATCAAGAAGGTGATGGTGGAGGACCCCCAACCGGACGGCTGGCACCGGCTGGTGCTGCGCGCGGAGCCGGGCACGGACACGCGCGAGAAGGCAGCGGCCATTGTGACGGCGCACGGTGGTGCGCTGCGCCACGTGTACCGCCACATTCCCAGCCTGGAGGACGTGTTCGTGGAAATGACTCGCCGAGACTAACCCCCCTTCCCCAACCCATGGCAGACACTGCAACAACCCAAGAAATCAAGCGTACGCGCAGCAGCCTGCGCGCGTTCCTCACCATCTTCTGCAAGGAGCTGCGCTCCTACCTCTGCACGCCGTTCGGCTGGGTCATCCTGGCCTGCACCATGGCGCTGGAGGGCTTCTGGCTGCAGGCGGTCATCCAAACCATGGCCAAGGCCAGCGGCGAGAGCGTGATGTACTACATGCTCGGCAGCGTGAACTTCTGGTTCTACTTCATCTTCATCTTCCCGCTCATCACCATGCGCACCTTCGCGGACGAGGAGCGGCAGGGCACGCTGGAGGGCCTGCTCACCGCGCCCGTGACGACGGGGCAGATTGTGCTGGGCAAGTATTTCGCGGCGTACCTGTTCTACCTGCTGCTGTGGCTGCCCATGTACCTGTATCCGTGGATGAGCGAGATAGGCAACTGGTACACCAGCGTGCGCTACGGAGTGACCCCGGAGGGCTGCATCTCCTACACGCTCGCGGACTGGGTGGGCCCGTACTGCATCCTGGCGCTGGCCGGGGCGTTCTTCATTGCGGTGGGCGTGCTGTGCTCATCCCTCACGCGCAGCCAGATTATCGCGGGCATCATCACCACCTGCTTCATGATCATGTTCTACTTTGCAGGCCGCGTAACGGAGCTCTGGGGAGAATTCCCCGCAGCCCCGGCCTTCCACTACCTCTCCTGCACGGAGCAGGTGGGCGCCTTCTCCCGCGGGCTGCTGGATACGCGCCCGCTGGTGCTCTACCTCACCCTCACCGTGTTCACGCTGGCGCTCACCAAGCGCATTGTGGACTACCGCCGCTGGCACCGCTGAACCATTCCGTCCCCCTTCCCCATTTCCATGAGCACGAACGAATACACCGGGCACCCGGACGCCCGCAAGCCCAAGGGCAACCCGCTTGCCTGGCTCAACCTCCTGCTGCTGGCGGTCATCGTCATCGCCTGCAACTACATAGGCTGCCACGAGTACGCCCGCAAGGACCTCACCGGCGAGGAGCAGCGCTTCTCCATCTCCGAGCGCACGCAGAACGTGCTGAAGAGCGACCGCATCCAGAAGCGCGAGACCCCCGTGCGCATCATCTTCGCCTTCAAGCGCTCCACCCCCAACTACGCCCGCATGCGCTACCTGCTGGAGGAATACGTGCGCCACGGCAACGGCAAGGTGGAGGTGGAGTATTTCGACCCCATGCGCCAGCCCAACCGCGCCCGCGAAATCTCCCAGATATACGGCATCGACTTCAACCAGAACCTCTGCGTGGTGGATGCCCGCAAGGACCCCACCCAACCCATCAAGACCTTTGAGGAGCAGCAGGGTGACCGCCAGCACGTGCGCATACGCCCGGGAACCGCCTTCGTGAAGTACGAGACCCTGCCGGACGAAACGCGCCGCGCCGTGGCGCTCATGATGGACGAGGTGGTGTGCGGTGCGCTCACGGAAGCCGTGGAGGGCAACATGCGCCACATGTACGCCGTGGAGGGCAAGGGCGGCGTGTCGCGCGACGACCAGAAGCTGCTGGAGCTCATCGGCGACATCACGAACTCCCTGAACATCCAGCTCTCCTGGGTGGACGTGGGGCAGGTGGACCGCCTGCCGGACGATGCGGAGGGGCTGCTCATCGTCTCCCCGAGCACGGACTTCACGGAAAAGGAAATGGACGTGGTGCGCGAGTTCTGGGAACGGGAAGGCCGCAACTCCATCTTTGTGGCGCTCAACCCCACGCTCACGGAGAAGCTGCCCTACCTCTACCGCTTCCTGCGCGAACAGGGCATCCGCCCCAATGCAGACCGCGTGCTGCTGCGCGACCGCTCCCGCGCCTATTTCGACATCTCCGCCGTCTTCCCGCGCAGCCTTAACTGCACCAAGAGCTTCTGGAACGGCACCACCCACCTGGAGGGCCAGTGCATGTCCCTCACCCTGGAACATGCGGACGAGGCAGACGCCAGCATGCGCAAGCTCACCATATTCCCCCTGCTCATGACCACGGCGGAATACTACGGCGAAACGCGCCTGGAACTCAACCCCACCTTCACCCCGCGCGAGGACCGCGAGGGGCCGCTCTGCCTGGAAGCCGCCGTGACCCGCGGCAACCCGCAGCACCCCAACGACATGTCGACACTCCTGGTGCTGGGCAGCACGGATGTGCTCCTGCGCGACAACGCGCGCGCCGAACAGCGGGACTACCTGCACTCCCTGTGGTCCTGGATGAGCGACCGCCCGGAATACGCCGGCAAGAGCGCCAACCACGACATGACGGTGAAGATTGACCTGAACCGCCACTCCCGCAGCATGCTGGAAACGCTCACCCTGCTGGTGATGCCCCTCTGCGCCCTGCTCATCGCCCTCATCGTCTGGAACACCCGCCGCCACTAAGCCAAGCCGCAATGCACGCCATCAAAACCATCCTCCTGGCCCTGCTGGCCGCGCTCACGGTAACCATGGGCGTGTTCCTGGCCGTGGACGGCAACCTCTCCCGCATCACGGGCTGGTACCGCTTCGAGCCCGGCATGCCCCTGTTCTCCGCGGGCAACCTGGCGCAGCTGGAAAACGTGGACTGGATACGCATACGCGACCTGCACGACGAGATTGTGTGCACGCGGGACGAGCGCGGCGTGTGGTGGATTGAAAAACCCTTCCGCGACCGCATGTCTGCCGCCGCCGCGGAAGCCATCCTCACCTTCACCGCCAAGACGCGGCTGGTGGACACCCTGCCCCTCAACAACACCACCCGCCAAAGCCTGCGCGAATTCGGCGTGGAAACCACCCCGCACACCATCACGCTCAAGGCCCCCGCTCACCAGGGCGGCAAGCGCCACACCGTGGCACGCTACACCCTGGGCAGCACCTCCCCCTGGATGGCGGACGCCGGCAACGGCAAGGACATCATCCCCACCGTCTACCTGCGCACGGATTTCTACGGGCGCGACAAGCGCATCCACGTGGTCACGTGCAACATCCTGCCCATCTTCAAGGAAGGGCTGGAATCCCTGCGCGACCCCCACCCCCTGCTCTTCGACCCCGACACCATCCTGGGCATCACCCTGCAGCGCGAAGGACAGCAGGACATCACCCTGCAGCGCGTCAGCGCAGAGGCGGATTGGGCCATCACCGCGCCCGTGCTGGCGGCGGCGGACCGTGACAAGGCGGACGGCGTGCTGCTGGACCTGCTGAAGCTGCGGGCCAGGCGCGTGCTCGGCCCGGCGGACGCCAAGCTGCCGGAGAAGCCGGAAATGCGCGTGCAGCTGCGCGGCTCCTGGGGTGAGCAACCCATGCAGATTGACCTGTACCCGGAGTTCACGGCAGAGGACGACAAGCGCACCTACCGCTACGCCAAGGTGCCGGACCGCGATTCCGTGTTCCTGCTGCAGGCATGCGAGGACGTGCAGCGCGGCGGCACCTACGCCACGCTCCTGAACGGCATGCTGGAGCTGCCCATCCTGCCGGAGAAGGCCCTGGCGCAAATCAAATCCGGCAACCGCCCCGCCTACACCCGCAGCTTGGAGCTCACCGCAGACGAGCTGCGCTCCCACCAATTCTCCGACCTGGCCGCCAACGATGTGGCCCGCATCTCCATCCGCTCCCTGCGCTCCGCAGACTCCATTCGCCTGGTGAAAATCCCCGGCAACACGGAGGGCGCCGTGAACGACCAGTGGATGTACGCCGAGGGGCAGCAACCTTTCCGCAAGGCGGAGAACAACGCCGTGGTGAGCCTGCTGCACGGCATGCGGGACATACCCGTGGATGCCGTGGCGGCGGATGCCAAGCCGGGCGAGGACACCGCGCCCATGGCGGCCGCATACGGGCTGGACACGCCCAACTACGTGCTCTCCGTGCTGCCCAACCCCTGCAACGTGCGCGCCATCATCTTCGGCTGCGACCTGCCGCTGGTGAAGGACCGGGAGGCCCGCACCTTCCTCATCAGCCGCCATGCGGACCCCGCCACCGGCAAGGCGGCCTGGTTCGGCATGGAGCTGGGCGGCAGCTCCGTCTTCCGCCTCAACACCAAGTTCACCCGCCTCGTCTCCCTGCGCCCCGCCAAGTGGAAAAACCGCAACGTGGCGGAAATCCCCATCTCCGCCGTGCGCCGCCTCACCCTCGGCTACAAGCAGGCCCCCCTCGTCATGGACTACGACCACATCGGCGAATCCTGGACCGGCAGACTGGGCGACAAGGACGTGACCCCCAACATCAACATCCACCGCGCGGAATACTACCTGCGCAGCCTCCAGCAGCTCAAGGTGGCGCAATGGCTGGACCCCACGGACGAGGACGCGCTCAAGGCGCTGCAGAATCCCGTGTTCTCCGTAAAGGTGGAACTGGAGCTGGCGGACACCAGCGCCGCAGACCGCGCGCTGATGGATGACGCCCACCCGCAGGTGGAGACCACGGACGGCACGCCGGAGGAGCTCTTGAACGCCGCCGGGCAGGAAGACCCGTTCAGCGAGCCGGTCGCGGCCGCACCGAAAACCCACAGGGAAACCCGCACCATACAGATAGTGCCGGGCGACAACACATCGGACACTCCCTTCTTCTACGGCAGGCTCGGGGAGACCGGGGAATTATTCATTCTGCGCTATGAGGACGCGCAGGGGCTAGCCGGAGACATGCTTGACTTATGAACACGAAACACATCATCACCGCCCTCCTGGCGCTGGCTTCCACCGCAGGGGCCGCCAATCCTCCCGCACCCTGCGGCGCCGTGCCCACGGAACAGCAAATCCAGTGGCAACGCATGGAGTGGTACGCCTTCGTCCATTTCGGTCTCAATACCTACACCAACAAGGAATGGGGATACGGAGACGAGGACCCCGCCATGTTCAACCCCACCAAGTTCGATGCGGACAAAATCGTCTCCACCTTCAAGCAGGCCGGCATGAAGGGCATGATCTACACCGCCAAGCACCATGATGGCTTCTGCCTCTGGCAGACCAAGGCCACCAAGCACAACATCTCCCAATCCCCGTGGAAAAAGGGCAAGGGCGATGTGGCGCGCGAATTCTCCACCGCCTGCAAGAACCACGGCATGCGCTTCGGCGTGTACCTCTCCCCCTGGGACCGCAACTGCGCGGAGTACGGCCGCCCCGGCTACCTGAAGGTCTACTACAAGCAGATTGAGGAGCTGCTCACCAAGTACGGCAACATCTTCGAAATCTGGTTCGACGGCGCCAACGGCGGCGACGGTTTCTACGGCGGCGCCAAGGAGAGGCGCAACATCGGCAAGGCGGACGACTACTACAAGTTCGCGGACGTGGTGAAGCTCATCCGCAAGCTGCAGCCCAACTGCATCATCTGGGGCGCCGCGGGACGCGGTGACGCCTCCTGGGGCGGCTCCGAGCAGGGCTTCGTGAAATACCCCTACTGGAACGTCATCAACACGGAGAACGCCGCCAACGAGCGCCATCCCCGCACGCTGGCAGACACGCCCGACAAGAGCGAGAAGTGGCTCGCGCTGGAGGCGGACACCACCATCAACGGCTCCGGCTGGTTCTGGCACCCCAACCAGGAAGGCCGCGTGAAAAGCCCTCAGAAGCTCATGGACGACGTGTACATGAAGAGCGTGGGCTACGGCGCCAACCTCATCCTGAACGTGGCGGCCAACCGCGACGGGCAGCTTGACCCGGCGGACGTGGACGCCCTGCTGCGCTTCGGCGAGGCGCGCCGCCAGCTGCTGGCCACGGACTTTGCGAAGGGCGCCAAGGGCAAGGCCAGCAACGTGCGCGGCAACGACGCGAAGAACTTCGGCCCGGAAAAGCTGACGGACGGCGACATCGAATCCTACTGGTGCACGGACGACAAGGTGACCACGGGCGAGGTGGAGCTGCAGCTCAAGAAGCCCGCCACGTTCGACGTGGTGCGCGTCCGCGAGCAGATTCGCCTGGGCCAGCGCGTGCAGGACTTCGCCATCGATGCCTGGGTGGACGGACAGTGGCAGACCATCGACAAGGAGGAAGCCGCCGGCAAGAGCATCGGCAACCAGGTGATGCGACGCGTGCAACCCACCACCACGGACAAGGTGCGCCTGCGCATCACCAAGAGCCGCGCCTGCCCCTGCATCAGCGAGCTCTCCCTGCTGAAGATGCCGGACATCGCGTCCGTGACAGCCCCCGCCGTGCAAGACACCGGGTTGGCCAAGGGCTCCTGGACGAGCAAGAAGGGAGCCGCCGCCATTGATGGCAAGGAGGACACCATGTGGCATTCCGACAAGTGCCCCGCCTCCATCACCGTGGACATGGGGCAGAAGCAGAAGATTGCCGCATTCTCCTACACGCCGCGCCAAGACGGTACCGTGAAGGATATGACGGACCGCTACACCCTGGAGGTGAGCGCGAACGGCAAGAACTGGAAGAAGGTGAGCGAGGGCGAGTTCGGCAACCTGCGCGCCAACCCCATTGAGCAGCGGGTGGACTTCTCCCCCGTGGAGGCTCGCTTCTTCCGCTTCACCGCCACTCGCTCCATCGAGGGCTCCGGCTCATCCGCCGCGGAAATCAACATCTATCCCGCCAAGTAGTACAATCACCACCATGTGGAAGTGGCACAAGAGCGTTCCCGCCGCGCAAGAGGAGCTTTGGCAATCCCGCCTGGCCGCCTTTCCCGGCGCCGTGGTCTCCGCGGGCTTCCACGCCCGCACCGCATCGGTTGACGTGTACGCCGACAGCGCGGAAGAGCTGCTGGTGCTGCAAGCCTGCCATGGCGGCTCCGTGGAGCGCGTGCAGGATGTGGACTGGGTGGCTGCCACCGCACCGGAGAACACGCCCCCGCTCATCATACGGGACCGCCTGGTGATTTCCGCATCGGACGCACCGAAGGTGCTGGCGCAGCTGCAAAAGAAATACCCCGGGCGCATCCTGCTCACCTTCCCGGCGGAGCAGGCGTTCGGCACGGGGAACCACGCCACCACCTCCACCTGCCTGCGCCTGCTGTGCGACTGCGCACGGTCCCTGCACGGCAGGGAATGGACGCTGGCAGACATTGGCTGCGGCACGGGCGTGCTGGCGCTGGCGGGGCTGCGGCTGGGGGCGGCGCGCGCCGTGGCATTCGATTTCGACCCCAAGGCCGTGGAGGTGGCGCAGCGCAACATCACCCGCAACGGCGGCGCGCCCAACCTGCGGCTTTTCCAGGCAGACGTGTTCAAGTGGAAGCCGCGCAAGGCGGAGGTGGCGGACGTGGTGCTGGCCAACCTCTTCTCCGCCGTGCTCCAAAAGGCGTTCCCGCGCCTGCTGGCCGCCATGAAACCGCAGGGCGTGCTCATCATCTCCGGCATCCTGAACTCCCAGTGGGAGGAAACGCTTTGCGCCGCCCAAGCCGCCGGGCTGCGGCTGCAGAAAAAAGTCTCCCGCGGCAAATGGACCACCGCCCTGCTCTCCCGCGCATGAACCTGCTCGCCATAGAAACATCCGTCCCCCACGCCTCCCTTTGCCTCTACAGGGATGGGCAGTTTGCGGCAGATGCGCACTGGGAGGCGGAGCGCAACCATGATGAATTCCTCTTCCCCGCCCTGCAGCGCGCGCTGGAGGAGCTGGGCGAATGCACCGCGCTGGATGCCGTGCTGGTGGGGGCCGGCCCCGGCAGTTACGGCGGCGTGCGCGTGGCCCTGGCCGCCGGCGTGGGCGTCTCCCTGGTGCGCGGCGCCAGCCTTGTGGCCGTGCCCTCCTGGGACCAACTGGCACGGGACGGCGCATCCATTGTTTCCAACGCGCGCCGCGGCGGCTGGACCCTCCGCAAGCCAGACGGAACCATTGATGTCATCAACTGCAACGAACTGGAGCGCCTAGCAGCGGCAGGCACGCCCATCTACAGTGTGGAAGATGCAGAGTGCATGCGCGGCACCCGCATACCCGCGGAACGTTGCGGGCTGCAACCCACGGCACGCGGTTTGGTGGAAACCTGGCTGGGGATGGATGACGCCGCCCGAGCCGCGCTGGCCGCCAAGCCGGCGGAACCCATCTACGTGCGCCCGCCGCACATCACGAACGCCCACCGCAAACCCTGGGAAATCCCGCATTGAGAATTTTCGCCGCATGACCACCCCGCTCACACGCCCCCACACCTGCCAACGCTGCGGCGCATGCTGCCGCTGGGACGGCAACGTGTGCCTCACGGATGCGGATATCACCGCCATTGCCGCCCACCTGCGCTTGGCGGAGGAGGCGTTCATCGACACGTACTGCCGCCTGCAGAGCAACCGCCGCGGGCTCTCGCTCACAGAGGCCCCGGACGGCGCGTGCATCATGCTCAACGCAGACAACACCTGCCGCATTCAGCCCGTGAAACCGCAGCAGTGCCGTGATTTCCCGCAGAAATGGAACTTCCCCGGCTGGGAGGCGCGCTGCCCGGGGTATGGAAAGGAGGAACGAGCATGAAGATGAAGGATTTCACGCAATTCCTGACGGACGTTGTGGCCTTTCTGGGCAACGCCCGCGCCATGGCGTGGGATGCCGTACTGCGCGGCCACCGCTCGCTGGTGCACGCCTATTCCTCACTCATCGCTTTTGCGCAAGAGGCCCCGCGCCGCTTCGTTCCCAAAAACGAAAGCGACCGCGCACACGCCGGCATCATAGCAGACCTCTTCGCCTCCATCCTGGGGCAAATCGAGAACCCCGGCGCGGACATGCTGTACGCCGCCATGGATATCCTGCGCTACGATTTCCCGAATGTGGAGCACATCTGGCTGGCGGAGCGCTTCCGCAAATCATACGAGGCGCGCTACCCCCTGCAAACCACCCTGGCAGTGGCCGTGGCGCACCGCACCCAGGAGGAACGCATTGCCTTGGCGCTGGAGGTCTACACCCTCCTGCACCGCATCGGCGAGAACGAAAACACGCCCGCCCTTTTCGAGGAAGTGGCAAACGGGCTCAACCTCCCCGGTGCCGCACGCATTATCGCCAAGCTGGTGAACACGCCCGGCATGGTGGCCACCCGCCCCGTGGAAAGCCTTTCCTTCTCCACGGATATTTCCGCCGGCAACGTGCAGCTGCCGCCGGAGGAGGACGGCGTGCGCTTCCGCGTGCTGCACTGCGTGAACCTGCTGCTGGTGGTGAACGATGGCGTGAAACCCATCTCCGTGCGCGGCCGCTACCTGCAGAAGGGTGACACGCTGCCGCTCTCCCAGGGCCAGAAGGTGGAGCTGGGCAGCTGCCACTTCAGCTACAGGACCATGCGCTCCCTGCTGCAGGCCCAGTACTCCGGCATGATGCTCGTGTACTACCTGGAAATGGAGGGAGACATGGTGTCCATCACCCGCCAGCGCCCGCTCAACTGCATCGCCAAGCTCAAATTCGGCGTGCACGTGGAAATCGAAATCATGCGGCACGATGTGCAGTTCGTGCTCGATGGCAAGCTGCTGCACTACGGGGATTCCGTGGGAACCTCCTTCTACACGCCCTTCACCGTGCAAGGCCAGGGGCCCTTCACCTTCGCATCCCTGGCAGACAAGGATCCCACCGGACACAGTTTCCAGCTGGACCCCGGCAACCGCCGCATCCTGGTGAGCAACATGCCCTACATGAACCGCCCCGGCGCGCTCATGCTCACCCCGGGACTGGCTCCCGGAACCGTGTTCGAGGTAACCTACTCCCGCAACACCGGCGTGCTCCGCGTGCTGGAGGGAGATGCCCACAGCATCACCGTGGGAGACCAGCCCGTGCGCGGCGACACCAAGCTCATCGATGGCGACCTCATTGGCCTGAGCGCCGTGCAGTACCTGCGCTGCCGCTTCTCCGCCGGGGTGCTGGAGGAGGAATCCAGCGCCGTATCCACCCTGCGCGTGCGCGGCCTCTCCCGCGATTTCGTGCGCGCAGGCCGCGTGGTGAACAACATAGACTTCTCCCTGAAGCGCGGTGAGATGGCCTGTGTGCTGGGCCCCAGCGGATCCGGCAAGAGCACCCTGCTCTCCATGCTCGCCGGCCACCTGGAGCCCACCATCGGCACCATCACCTACAACAGCGAGCAGCTGACACCCAATTCCCAGAACCTGCGCCGCTACATCGCCTTCATTCCGCGGGAAGACATTCTGGACGAGGCCATGACCGTGGAGGAGCACGTGTACCAGGCCTCCATTGCACGCCGCCCGCTGCTCAGCCCGGCGGACCGCCTGCGCCGCACCCTGGCCGTACTCAACTTCGTGGGCATTTCCCACTTGGCCAAGAGAAACGTGGGCCGCGCGGGAGAACGTACCATCTCCGACGGCGAACGTACCCGCCTGAACCTGGGGCTGGACCTCACCGGCACGGCAGAGGTATTCCTCATCGACGAACCCATCAGCGGGCTCTCCTCCGGTGATGCGGAGCGCGTGATCCAGACCCTGGAGAACATGACCTACGGGCGCATGCTCATCTGCACCCTGCACCGCCCCGCGCAGGTGCTGCTCAACCGCTTCACCAAGGTGATGGTGCTGGACCCGCACGGCAAGATGGCCTTCTGGGGCTCCCCGCAGGAGATGGTGGACTACTTCCGCAACGCCGCGGAGGAGCTTGAGCTGCACGTGACCAAGGAAGCCGTTGCCGCAGGCGGCGCAGACTACGTGTTCGAGGTGCTGGACGCCCCCTTCCGCACGTTGGACAACCGCCTGGATGTCTCCCCGGACCTGTGGCAGGAGCGCTACGAGGCATACGCCTACAGCCGCACCGTGGAAAACGCGCACGCGGAATCCCCCAAGGAACAGCCCAAGCCCATCCCGGTGATGCCGCGCCGCCGCCCCGCAGAGCTGTGGCGCCTGTTCTGCATGTGGGTGTCGCGCACGTTCCTCTCGCGCCTGCGCAGCCGCATGGGCCTGTACGCGCTGCTGCTGGAGGGCCCGGTGCTGGCGTTGCTGATAGCGGGCACGCTGCGCGCCGCCACGGATGCGCCGTACACCTTCTACAAATCCCTGCACATAACAGAATACCTGTTCCTCTCGCTGGTGCTGGCCATGTTCTTCGGGCTCACGGACTCCGCGTGCGAAATCCTGCGAGACCGCCCCATCCTGCGCCGCGAGAGCAACTACAAGCTCTTCACCGGCGGCTACCTGCTGGCCAAAACCCTGGTGCTCACGGGCATTGCTGGCCTGCAGTGCGCGCTCTACCTGTGGGTGGGCAATGCCGTGCTGGGCATCTACTCCATGTTCTGGGAGCACTTTTTGGTGATGCTGCTCACGGCCTTCGTGGGCATCTCCCTGTCGCTCTGCGTCTCCGCCTTCGTGCGGTCGGAACGCACGGCGCTTAATATTGTGCCCCTGCTGCTGGTGCCGCAAATCCTGCTGGCGGGCGCGCTGGTGCGGTTCGAGGAGATGAACGAGTTCAGCCCCAACATTCCGCAGGGCGTGCTGCCCGCCGCGCTGGACCACAAGCTCTCCACCATGCGCCACCGCGTGGCCTACCAGGACGAAACGACCCACAACATCAGCTCCAAGCCCGTGCCGCTTATCGCGGAGTTCTGCCCCCTGCGCTACGCCTTCGAGATGATGTTCGTGATGCAGACCTCCGACAACCTCTGGGACCGGGAGAACAACTACGTGAACGAATTCCGAGATGAGCTCAAGGAACACGGCACGGAGGAGGACCTGCGCTTCATCCAGCGTGCAGCTCTGGCTTTCAACGGCATGGCCGCGAACGACGAGGAGGCGCGCAGCCTGCTGCGCCGCGTGCGCAAGGCCGCCCTCACCATGGATGAAAAATTCCTGGAGCAAATCACCGCCGAGCAGGAGAACCGCCCGCCCAACGCAGCAGACCACCCGGCGGAATTCTTCTTCTCCAACCGCAAGCTCGCCTCCGTGCGCGAGGGCGTGAAAACAGCGCGAAAAGACTCCCGCAGCGATGAGAACCGCGGCTTCTTCCTGGCCCCCCGCCAGCCGGCACCCTTCGCCAGCTTCGACCAGGACACGGACTCCGGCTCCGTCTCCACCATTGGCCGCAACTCCGTCTACCTCTTCTTCATGGGCCTCATCCCCATACTCATAGCCGCCCGCCGCCTGAAAGCCATCTGCAAGGGGAAGTAATCCCCATGAAAGATGGCCGCTTGTGGCGCGGATTAGGCTTGCAATGCGGGCGCGCGGGGGTAGAATGAATGCCGTTATGGCAGATCGCACGCAGCAGGACCCCGTCCGCATGGAGAAAATCGTGAGCCTTTGCAAGCGCAAGGGATTTATCTTTCAATCAGCCGAAATCTACGGCGGCCTGAACGGCTGCTGGGACTACGGTCCCCTGGGCGCGGAGCTCAAGCGCAACCTCAAGGACTACTGGTGGCGCGTGAACGTGCAGGAGCGGCCGGACATTGTGGGCATGGACGGCGCCATCCTCACGCACAACTCCGTGCTCACGGCCTCCGGCCACGTGAACGGCTTCACGGACCCGCTGTGCGACTGCCTGCTGAGCAAGGAGCGCCTGCGCGCGGACCAGATACCCGCGCAGAGCGGCGTGGCGTACTGGTGGAAGGGCGCGGCCAAGAAAGACGGCAGCTGGAGCACCGCCAAGGAATTCTCCATGCTGGTGCCGGATACGGAGGAGAAGAGCGCCAAGCTGGCGCGCAAGGGAGCGCTGCAGTACTACAGCCAGATTGCCGGCAAGGGCACCCAGCCCGGCGACCTGGAGCTCAAGGAGGAAAGCACGGAAAACGTGACGGACTCCGTGCGCTACAACCCCGCCAACGGCTCGCTGGTGACGGAGGCCCGCTCCTTCAACCTGATGTTCAAGACCACCATCGGCGCGGCATCGGACGAGAACGACCCGTCCAGCATCGGCTGGCTGCGCCCGGAGACCGCGCAGAGCATCTTCTGCCAGTACAAGAACATCCTGGATTCCTCACGCATGAAGATACCCTTCGGCATCGCGCAGATCGGCAAATCCTTCCGCAACGAAATCAACCCGCGCAACTTCACCTTCCGCTCCCGCGAATTCGAGCAGATGGAGATTGAATACTTCTGCCGCGAGGAGGACGGATTCCGCCTCACCGACGAATGGCTGGAGCGCTGCCTCACCTTCTACGAGAACATCGGCATTCCCCGCGACAAAATCAACGTGCTGGACGTGCCGGCGGAGGAGCGCGCCTTCTACTCCAAGAAGACGTACGACCTGGAATACCTGTTCCCGTTCGGCCTGCAGGAGCTGCAGGGCGTGGCCTACCGCACCTGCTACGACCTGACGCGCCACCAGGAGGGCTCCGGCAAGCCCATGGAATACTTCGACGAGACCACGCGCGAGAAATTCATCCCGCACGTGGTGGAACCCTCCGCCGGGTGCGACCGCACCGTGCTCGCCGTGCTGTGCGAGGCCTACGACGAGGAGGAGCTGGGAACGGACGGCAAGAGCGACATCCGCATCGTGATGCGCTTCCACCCGCGCATGGCCCCCATCAAGGCCGCCATCTTCCCCCTGCTCAAGAAGAACGAGGAGCAGGTGCGCATTGCCCATGAGATTGAAGAAACCCTGCGCCCGTACATGAACGTGTTCTACGACGAGGGCGGGGCCGTGGGCCGCCGCTACCGCCGCCAGGACGAGGTGGGCACCCCCTTCTGCATCACCGTGGATTTCGAGACCCTGGGCGAGGAGGGGGCAGACCCCGCGCTCAAGGACACCGTGACCATACGCCACCGCGATTCCATGGAACAGGAGCGCGTGCCCGTGAAGGACATCCTGCACTGGCTGCTCAAGCGCATCCACTGATTCACGGGCGCATGCGGATGAAAAAAGGCTTGCCAGAGCCCATGCCATCCAGTAAAATGCGCCCCAACCCGCCGGTTTAGCTCAGTGGTAGAGCACTCGATTTGTAATCGAACGGTCGTCAGTTCGAATCTGACAACCGGCTGAAAAAAAGGCCCGCAACCGCGGGCCTTTTTGGTTGACTGCGAGGAATGGTGCCTAGTCGGCGTCGTACTCGCCGGTGACCAGGGGGATTTCGTACCGCAGGGCCTCAGTACCGGCAGAGCCTTCCGGCAAGCGCGTGATGGAGGCATCTGTGGGGTGGCACAAGATGGAATCCTTCATATCGCGGAAATCCACTTCGTCCGTGAAGGTGAACTGGATTTCCACCGTCTCCGCATGCGGCCCGCCTCCCGCGTCCGTGTACGCCAGGGTGAAGTTGAGCGTCATGTGCCGGTTCTTGAACTGCAGGGATTGCGCTTCCAGGCTGGCGGTTACGGGCACCTCCGCGTAGATGCCGTCCAGGGATTCCGGCAGCGGATTCTCCACCTTCACACGGGAGGGCCAGCCGTCCTGGATCTCAAAGGATATCTGGCCGGGGATGGCTTCGGGGTAGTTGGCATCCACCCACAGGGTGTATCCCTCCAGCTTGGAGATGTCGGGGTCGCTCTTGTCCTTGCCGCCGCCACTTCCGCAGGCGGTGAAGAATGAGCACACGGCCAGGGCTGCCGCGGCTGCCAATGCCTTGTTGATTGTTGTATTCATATGCTTGGTATGGTTGTTGTGTTAGAAGAGGTCCACCACGTACCCGTCGTGGATGTCGCCGGAATCGATTTTCACCCAGTACACGCCCACGGGCTTGCCGTCCTTGGTGGGCATCTGGCTGTAGTCCGGCATAAAGACAATGGAGTTGCCCACGGGGAACATGCCGTTGTTGGGGTGCGGCACCACCTTTTTCATCTTGATTTCCTTGGCGTCCGCCAGTTCCTTGTCCGTGGGGGCGTTCTTGGGACTGCGCGCCAACCGCCACATGCGCACGGTGGCACTGCCGCCCACGGACTGCCCCTCCGCGGGGTAGTAGCTCCAGCCGTCGCCCAGAAGGTATTCCTTGGGGAAGAAGCCGCGCCCGGGGTAGCTGTGCGCAGCGGCGAGCGTGGAGCCGGAGAGGTCGCTGGTGCGCATGGCGTGGAAACCGCCGGAGATGCCGAATCCGGTCTTCACGGACTTGGGGTAGAGAATCCAGGCACGGTGGCCGCGGTCGTTGTAGTTGTTCTGGCCGGGGTCCTCTATGTACTCCTTCACGCTGTCCGTGGAAGTGAGGCCCGGCGGCCCCATGTGCAGGTTGCACTCATCCGTGTGGCTGCCCAGGCCGTGATCGATGGTGCCGGCCTTCTTGCAGGCCTCGGCGGCCTGCTGGGCATCCTTGGCGTAGCCGGAATCATAGCCCATGTTGGCGGGCACGCCGCAGAGCAGGCGGTACACGTTTGCCATGTTCACGGCATCCTGCTGGTTCTTGTCCGCCCCGCGGGAGGGGCGCGCGGCCAGGATGTCCTTGATGCGCTTCTCCAAATCCTTGCGGGGCATGGGGTAGAATTTGCGGCTCACGCTGCCGCCGGCGGGGTTGGTGATGGTCTTGATTTCAGCGGTGGCCTTCTTGCCGAAATCGGCGTAGGCGTTGCGCAGGTCGCCCATCATGGCCACGGCATCATCCTCATCCGCCACCTTGCCCTTGTTCAGCCCGTCCACAAAGGCGCGGGCGGGTGCCTTGGCGTCTGCGGCGAGCCATTTCAGGAACGCCGGTTCATTCTGCGTGGCGGCGGCATCCAGCCCCTCCGCGCTGCGCTGCGCCAGGGTGATGCAAACCCGCACGGCCAGCGCATGCTTGGCCAGCGGTCCCTTCACCGCAGCCTTCCACATGGGGCGCTTGGAATCCTCGAACGCCTTGGGAAAGTCCTCTTTCAACAGGCGGTCCAGCTCATCCCGCAAGCCATCGAAATCCCCCTGCTCCGCGTGCTCCTTGATAAGCGCGCGTAGCTGCTTGGCAGCCTCCTTGTCCTTGGCGGGGTCCGCCTTCAGGGAAAGCCCCTTGGGTGCATCTGCTGTCTCTTCCTGCGCGGCATCCTCCTGCGCGGTGCCCGGCGGGGTTGCCCCCAGCAGCGCCGCAAGCGCCAGCGCGCATATGGTATACTTCCATCTCATGATACTATTCCTACCACCGAACCACCCCAAGGTCAAGACATTTGGAATATCCGGCAGGGCGGGAAAGTTTGCAAAACGGGATTGACAAGCGCGCCCGCGTGCCGTTGAATGGAGACATGGAATACAGGAGATGCGGGGAGAGCGGGGTGCTGCTGCCGGAGGTTTCTCTGGGGCTGTGGCACAATTTCGGGGATGGCGACGACCCGGCGGAGGGGCGCGCGCTCATTGCGCGGGCGCTGGAGCTGGGCGTGTGCCACTTTGATTTGGCCAACAACTACGGCCCGCCTCCCGGCGCGGCGGAGGAAAGGTTCGGCAACCTGCTGCAAAGCGAGTTCTCCGCGCACCGCGACGAGATGTTCATCTCCACCAAGGCGGGCTACCTGATGTGGGGCGGGCCCTACGGTGACTGGGGTTCCCGCAAGTATTTGGTGGCGAGCCTGAACCAGAGCCTCAAGCGCATGAAGCTGGACTACGTGGACGTGTTCTACCACCACCGCCCCGACCCCGAGACGCCGCTGGAGGAAACCATGCAGGCGCTCATCGACATCGTGCGCAGCGGCAAGGCGCTGTACGCGGGGCTTTCCAACTACCCGCCGGAGCTGTACGCACAGGCCTGCGCCATGCTGCGGGAGGCTCACGTGCCCTGCCTGCTGCACCAGTTCCGCATGAACCTCATCGACCGCGAGCCGGGGGCATCCCGCCTGGCGGAGGCCGTGCGGCAGAAGACGGGTTCCATTGCCTTTTCCCCGCTGGCGCAGGGCGTGCTCACAGGAAAGTACCTGAACAGCGCCCTGCCAGCGGATTCCCGCGCCGTGCGAGACAATTCCGTGTTCCTGAACCCGGAGCGCGCGCGGCAGAACGATGCCAAGGTGCAGCGCATCGTGGATACCGCCAAACGCGCGGGTATACCGCCCACCCAGCTGGCCCTGCGCTGGCTGCTCTGCCAACCCGGCCTCACCAGCGTGCTCATCGGCGCCCGCCGCGTCTCCCAGCTGGAGGAATGCGCCGCCGCCGCGGGCCAGCCCCCGCTGGGGGAGGATATCCTCGCTCAACTGTAGGACATGCCACCGCATGTCAAAACCGCGTGCAAGGCGGGGTGGATACACGCCATTGTTCCTAACCGCTCCTAACCACGCCAACAAAATTTTCTTGCATAAAAATTCTTGCATTCCGATAAACAGTGTGCTAAATGGTAACTCTGTACCCCATCTGTACGACCATGAATACGAAATACACTGCAACACTTGCGGCCATGCTGGCCGTTCCCGCACTGGTAGTCTCCTGCGATGGCCGGAACTACTCCACCCCGGAGGGCTTTTTCACAGGACAG
Source organism: Akkermansia sp. (assembly GCA_030523775.1). Lineage (GTDB taxonomy): Bacteria > Verrucomicrobiota > Verrucomicrobiia > Verrucomicrobiales > Akkermansiaceae > Akkermansia. The sequence goes on along the minus strand of JAUNHW010000003.1, from coordinate 104,841 downwards.
ATTAAGCTCCTAAAGGACTTCACCGAGGCCGCCAAGGCTTGTTACGATGACAACATCGCCGACATGGAGACAGCCCTCAAGGAACTTATCGAGACTCAGAAGTTGCTTGCCAAGGGAGTGGAAGGGATGACCCCGGAACAGCAGGCCGAAATCAGCAGGAAGCTCCGCAAAGACAAAAGTCACTATGGTCACGAGCTGGAGGAAGTCGGTGAGGCTCTGAATGAAGCTATGAAAGCCCTGGATGAAAGGCTCGGCCATGATAGCCAGAAAAAGCTCAAACCCTTGCTGGATGAATGGAGGGCGGCTCGCAGGCAGACTCTCAAACCGCTCAGGCAGTACCGAGATATGGACTAACATAACCGGAACCTGCGCGAATAATGTGGGTTCACACTTAAACAAAAAGGGAGGAGCCCGCAGGGTTTCTCCCTTTTTGTATACACTGATTGGGCGTGAACTCGGAGAATCATGGCGTTCAGCCCCGCATCATGCGGGGCTTCCTTCATTCCGGGGGCTGGCCCTCTTCCGGGGCAGAGGGCACGCTCTCATGGCCTCGCAGTCGAGGTAGTGGTTCGCCACGCCCCGGTTCCGTTTTTTTGAAAAAATGCAGGGAAAAATGCATTTTGATTGTGCATTTGGCCATTTGCTGGCATAATAGAGGTAGGATAGAATACAACCGCACATGCCACCGGATTCAGCCAGCCTGTGGGAAAGCATCCGCGCCACGGATGAGCAGCGCCACCGCATCAACGAGACCCTGCGGGACGGCGAGCGCCTGCTGTGGCTCGGCCGCCCCAAGCCCGGCACCGGCAAGCAGCTGGCGACATGGGGGGCACTGGTGTTTGTCGTAGTCTTCTACTGCTTCTGGTTGGCCATGCTGTGGCCGTTCTTCAGCAACGTCGACCTGCAGGATCCCCCCTGGTTCAGCCTGCTCCTTTTCACAGCAATTGCCCTGCTGCCGCTGACCGGCATCGCCTCTCTGCTGCCGCGGCTGTGGGCTGGCCGCTGCGATGTGTACGCCGTGACCAACCGCCGCGCCATCGCCCTCATCCGCGGGCCTTTCCACTACATGCTCGATGCCTGGGATGCGCAAGACTATCAGGAAATCACGCGCGGCAAGAACGGCGCAGGCAGTATCATATACGAATACCGGCATACCCGCCGCTCCTCTTATCCGGTAGGCCTGCTCGACCTGCCCGACGTGGAAACGGTGGCCGCGCTGGTGGTGGCTCCGGCTTCCACCGCCAAGCCTGCCGCGGCGGATTGCAACCCCGAGGCATAGCAGCCGCGCTATCAGACATCGATATCAATCCCGAAGGTGGCAGCGAGGGAGGCGGGGTCGAAGGATGCGGGGCGGGCGAATTCTCCCTGGATGAGGGCGGCGGGGTCCACCGCGCGCAGGGAGAAGAGCAGCGCGGGGTCGCGGTCAATCATCACCCCGGCGGCGTAGATGGCGGCCGCGGCGTGCGGGCAGGGTTCCGCCCAGTCCGGGCAGGTGCAGCCCATGCGCCAGTCCGCGGGTTCCGGCAGCAGGCCGGAATCGGGGTCGCACAGGCGCTCCAGCACGGCGGTGTCCACCCTGCCCTCCATGAGGGAGACCAGGGAATCGATGTGCCCGCGGCAGCTTTCCGCCAGCGCGGTGGTGCGCTCCGCATCCAGCGGCTTGAGCTGCAGGCGCACCTCGTAGAGCTCCTGCGCGCTCACCCTGGCGGTGATGCGCCCGGGGGCGAGCCGCAAATCCAGCACGCAGCCGTGGCGCAGCAGGGTGCGGCCGGGGGCCAGGCACAACCCGCCCGCCTCGCAGCGGGCCAGGTGCTTCATCCACGCGCTTCCCCAGAAGTGCTCCGCGAGCTTGCGGGTGGTGGCCACCACGGGCTGCAGCTCCTCGCCATCCGCCTGCAGCTCCGCCAGGCGCCTCTTGGCCAGCGCCTCCAAATCCGCCGCCCGCAACCGCGGTGTTCCTTCGTCACACATGACATGGATGTACAAAGTACAATGTACAATGTACAAATTGGAAAGTTAGCGCGCCTACCGGCGCGGTGCGATGAAAGGAGCACCCGGCATGCTGCCGGATGCTCCTGCGAAAATCCCCGCCCGCGGCGCGGGCGGCATTATTGCACATTGTACTTTGTACTTTGTACATTGTACATCACTTCGTGACACTTCTAAAGTATTCGAGCGTCACCTTCAGGCCTTCCTCCAGCGTGTGCTTGGGGGTCCATCCGGCGGCGCGCAGCTTGTCTGCACAGGCGCGGGAGTGCTTCACATCGCCGGGGCGCTCCGGCAGGTGCACAATCTTGGATGAGGAACCCGCGGCCTCAATGATGACCTCCGCGAGCTTGTTGATGGTGATCTGGCCGCCGTAGCCCACGTTGTTCACGCCGGTGACCTCCGGGTGCTCGGCCACGTAGGTGAGGCCGCCCACGATGTCCTTCACGTAGATGAAGTCGCGGGTCTGCTCGCCATCGCCGAAGACGGTGATATCCTCGCCCTTGATGGCCTTCTCCATGAAGATGGGGACGGCGGCGGCGTAGGCGCCCTTGGGATCCTGGCGGGGTCCGAAGACGTTGAAGAAGCGGCAGACGCCGGTGTTCACCTGGCCCGTGGTGCGGAACATCTCCAGATAGTACTCGCCGTCCAGCTTGGTGATGCCGTAGGGGCTCTTGGGCTCCGGGTACATGGTCTCCACCTTGGGCACCACGGGGTTGTCGCCGTAGATGGCGGCGGAGGAAGCCAGCACCACCTTCTTCACCTTGGCCTTGGCGGCCTCCTCCAGCACCACGAGCAGGCCGTTCACATTCAGGTCGATGCACTCGCGGATCTTGGTCATGGATTCCGGCACGCTCACCAGCGCCGCCATGTGGAACACGTAGTCCACGCCCTCGATGGCCTTCGCCACCAGCTCGCGGTCCGTGATGGACCCCTCGAACAGCGTGACCTTCAGGCCGTCCAGGTTTTTCTTGTAGCCCGTGCGGAAGTTGTCCAGCACGCGAACCTCGTCCGCAATGCCCTGGTAGTGCTCCGCAATGTGAGAACCGATGAATCCGGCGCCGCCGGTAATGAGTACTTTCATGGTGATGGTAAAGTTAAACGGTGCCCCCATTCTACCCCCGCGCGGGCGGGATTTCAAGCACGGAATGCAAATCAAACTCTTTACGCTTTACAAGGAGGGGGCTGTGTGGTACATTGGGCGCCATGAGCACAGATTACGATACTCTTGCTTTGGAAATCCGCCAGATGGTGGATGCAAACTTGATGCCCGATGAGGAAATCATCTGGAAAGGCAAGCAGGGCGCCGCGCCCAGCCGCAACCGCTCGCTGACCATCTTTTCCGTGGCAGCCCTGGCGATTGTGCTGCTTCTCGGCCTGTACATAGCCATCAACACAACGAACGGCCCGGTGCTGGCCGTGATGATTTTCCTGATGATTGCCATTCTGGTGGCCATCCTGGACATCATCCTGGTGTACCGCAACTTCTCCCAAACGGCGGTGGTGCTCACCAACCACCGCGCCATCAAGGCCTACCGCAAGGTCCACAGCTACCGCCTGCACGGCACCGGCTACAAGGGCATCACGGATGTCAAGATCACCAACCGCAAGCCGGACGGCACCGCGGATGTCATCTTCTACTACATCGATGGCCGCACAGGCCACCGCGGCTGGGGCTTCCTGAGCATGGACAACCCAGAGGAAATCCGCGAGATTGTGCTCAAGCGCAAGCAGGAGGCAGAGACTCCCGCCTCCCTCCCCGTGCCGGAATCCCCCGCCTGGGACAAGCTGTCCGACAACCAGCGCGAGTGGCTCACCAAGGCCATGCAGGAGGGTGAATCCCCCGTGTGGGCCTGCACTCCCGCCGGCTCCGTGAAGGCCGCCCGCGGCAAGGGCAAAATCACCTTCTACGCCCTCTCCAACAAGCGCGCCCTCGTCTTCAACCAGCAGGGAACCGTTATTGAGGAGTACCCCCTGCACGTCAACATGGTGCAGGACCATGAAATCAACGCCAACGGCGGCGGCAAGATCGTCCTCGACTACGATGTGAAGGACATGAGCGACTTCTCCCGCCAGCACGAGCAGGGCTTCCTGCACCTGCGCAACGTGGCGGAGGTGGAGAACCTCCTCGCCAAGCTGCAGCCCCAAGCGTGAGGAATTGACAATCTACAATTTACAATTGACGATTTGTAAATAAAGCGCGCACAGGCGCGCGGGGATTTTTCAAACCCGCCTGGCAGAACGCCAGGCGGGTTTCGTTTGTCCGCACCGCACGGCGCGCCGACTTTCAAAAGCGTAAATTGCGTGCATGTCTCGCGCTTGCGCGTGACATGCGCGGCCTTTGGTGGTAAAATGCGGCCCGCTAACAGTTTTCCAGAGATGATAACATCTGATTTCCTTGTGATTGGCAGCGGGGCCGCGGGGCTCAGCTTCGCCCTGCGCGCCGCGGAACACGGCAAGGTGATTGTGCTCTGCAAGAGCGATCCCCTCGTCTCCAGCTCCGCCAAGGCACAGGGCGGCATTGCTGCCGTGACGGACAAGAACGACACATTCGACGAGCACATAGCCGACACGCTGGACGCGGGTGCCGGGCTGTGCGATGAAAAAGCCGTGCGCACCATTGTGACGGAAGCGCCGGAGGCCATCCGCGAGCTGCTGTCGTGGGGCGTGGATTTCGACACGGAGAAGGACGGCGAGTTCGAGCTGGGGCGCGAGGGCGGCCACGGCAAGCGCCGCATCCTGCACGCCAAGGACACCACCGGGCTGGAAATCAGCACCAAGCTGCTGCAGTGCGCCCAGGCCCACCCCAACATCCAGCTGCTGGACCACCGCATCGCCATCGATCTCATCACCACGGCCAAGCTGGGCTGCGTGACGGAGGACCGCGTGCTGGGAGCCTATGTGCTCAACCCCGCCACGGGAGAGGTGGACATCTTCCGGAGCGACCGCGTGCTGCTGGCCACCGGGGGCACGGGGCGCTGCTACATGTACACCACCAACCCGCCCACCGCCACCGGGGACGGCGAGGCCATGGCCTGGCGCGCCGGAGCCATTGTCTCCAACCTGGAGTTCGTGCAGTTCCACCCCACCACCTTCTACAACCCCAACGGCAAGGACCACGACGGGCTCACCTTCCTCATCTCCGAAGCCGTGCGCGGCGAAGGCGGCGTGCTCCGCGGCCCGGACGGGCAGGAGTTCATGCACAAGTACGACAAGCGCGGAAGCCTGGCCCCGCGCGACATCGTGGCGCGCGCCATCAACAGCGAGATTCTGCGCACCGGCCACCCCTGCATGTACCTGGACATGACCCACAAGCCCAAGGGATTCATGGCGGAGCGCTTCCCGTACATCTACGAGACCTGCAAGAGCTATGGCGTGGACGCGGAGGTGGACATGATACCCGTGGTGCCCTCCGCACACTACCAGTGCGGCGGCGTGGCCACGGACACCAACGGGCGCTCCTCCCTGCGCGGGCTCTTTGTGGCGGGCGAGTGCGGCTGTACCGGGCTGCACGGCGCCAACCGTCTGGCCAGCAACTCCCTGCTGGAATGCGTGGTCATCACCAAGCGCGCCATCGAGTGCATGCTCACCACCCTGCCCCTGGCCCACAAGATGGAGGAATACCCCATCCCCGAATGGCAGCACGGAGAAAGGGCCGAGCGCGACGACCTGGCCATCCTCTACCACTGCTGGGACGAAGTGCGCCGCACCATGACCGACTACGTGAGCATTGTGCGCACCAACCACCGCCTGCAGCGCGCCGCCACGCGCCTGCGCAACATCAACCGTGAAATCAACGAGTACTACTGGGGCTACCGCGTAACCCCGGAAATCATCGACCTGCGCAACCTGGCGCTCACCGCCTCGCTGATAGTGGACTGCGCCATCCGCCGAGAGGAATCACGCGGGCTGCACTACACGCTGGACCACCCGGAAAAGCTGCCGGAGGCCCACCCAAGCCTGCTGCACAACTGGTAACCCAATACCTCCCCCGCATGAAGGCACCCCTGCCCTGCACCGCCTGCCTGCTCGCTGCGCTGCTCCTTTCCGGCAGCGCCTGGGCGGTCGGTGTCTCCGGCGCGGGGAACAAGCCCGCCAAACCAGCCGCGGAGCAACAGCAGGAGACACCCGCCAAACCGGCGGCAGACGTAAAACCCACCTCCCAGTCCGCCAGCCGCCTGGTGCCGCGCGCCACGGATGCCACGCGCCGCCAGATGGACGTGGAGAACCTGCGGGAGGCCTCCATCCGCAACGGCCCCATCAAACCCACCATCGACCAGAGCCACCGCAAGAATTTCCCGGATCCCAAGACCCTGCCGCAAACCAAGAGAATCGGCGCCTACCCGTGGCATTTCGATATCACCGCCACCTACTTCTTCATCGGTGAGCTCGCATCCAAGAACAACCCCGTGCCCAATACCGCCAGCAGCTGGGACAGCATGTGGGACGACAACTACGGCGGGTACGACGACCCCAACCCCGCCAACCGCGACCCCGTGACCTACGCGCCCAAGAGCTTCACGCCGCAGCTCAACCCGTTCTACGTGGCCCTGCCGTACAACGACATCCAGCACGGCGGGCCGCGCCCGGAGGCTTCCGCAGTCATCCCCTGGTACAAGCGCGACAAGGCCGGCAAGTATGAATCCGTGTGCCGCGGCATGTGGGTGCAAATCTACTACAACGGCAAATACTGCTTCGCCCAGTGGGAGGATGTGGGCCCCTTCTGCGTGGACGACTGGGAGTATGTCTTCAAGGGCGCGCGCCCGCGCAACACCGCCAACAAGTGCGCCGGAATCGACATCTCGCCCGCCGTACGCGACTACCTGGGCATCCCCGGCGGCATGGCCACCGTGCACTGGCGATTCGTTGAATTCTCCCTCGTCCCCGGCGGTCCCTGGGCCCGCTACGGCAAGGACAACCCCTTCGTCAACCCCGCCCTCACCCAGGCGGTCCGCAAGTACCAGATCAAGAACCACATTGTCACCAAGAGCGGCAAGAAACTGGTGAAGAAAACCACGGAGGGCGGCACGGTGCTCAAGCGCAAGGGTGATGCCGAACCCCTGCGCACCAAGGGCCGCGCTCCCTACGTCAAGCACAGCGTGGATCCCGCCAAGCTCAAAGACTCCAAACTCAGAACAAGATGAATCAGCCCGCGCGGCTTTGCCGCGCCTAACTTTTCAATTTGTACATTGTACATTGTACTTTGTACATCCTCTCCTCCAAATGCAAGTTTTCCGCAATATAATTTTTGATTGGTCCGGCACGCTGTGCGACGACCTCGACCTCACCATCGAGGCCACCAACTACGTGCTCTCCCGCTGCGGGCGCGCGCCGCTCACGCGCGAGCAGTTCCGCGCGGAATTCCAGCTTCCCTACCCAGACTACTATGCCTGGAAAACGCCGGAGGTGCCGCTGGAGCAGCTGGAGGACTATTTCCGCTATTCCTTTGCCCGCTCCACCGTGGGCGTGGCCCGCATTCCCCACGCGGCGGAGTTCCTGGAGTACTGCAAGCGCCGCGGCATCCGCCTCTTCACCCTCACCAGCATGGACCCCAAGGCCTTCGTGGAGCAATCCAGGGAACTGGGATTCCACGACTACTTCGAGCACATCCACTCCGGCATCCACAACAAGGAGGAGTACATCCCCACCCTCATGCGCATGCACGGGCTCAACCCCGCGGAGACCGCCTTCGTGGGCGATATGCAGCACGATATGGCAGCCGCGCACCGCGCCGGGGTCACGGCCATCGGCGTGCTCACAGGGTACAATGATGCCAACCAGCTCTCACAAGCCCGCCCGGATATCATGCTGCCGGACCTGGCTGCCCTGCAGGCCCTGCTGGAGCGCACAGACGCGCCGGACGCCATCCGCATCAACGGACTGGAGCTCGCCTGCCACATCGGCTGGCCGGACGAGGAGCGAGCGGGGCTGCAAACTCTGAAGGCGGATGTGGAAATGCAGGCGCCCGTGCCCTTTGCCCAATGCGCGGAGGATTTGGCGAACACCATCGACTACGATGCCGTGGCGCGGCGTCTCACCGCACTGGCCGCGGAGCAACCGGTGAAGCTGGTGGAAACGCTGGCCCACAGGCTCGCCACCTGCTGCGTGGAGGAATTCGGCGCACCGTCCGCCACGGTCACCCTGCACAAATTCATCCTGCCGAACACGGACTCCGTGGCCGTGGTCACCGGGGTGTGCCGCAGCGGCGCAAACAACGCCCAGCCGCAGTCGGGGGAATTGCGTTGACTTGGCGGCATGCATGGCCTATAGTGGGGACATGAGCAATATTGAAGCCAATGCAGAAACACCCTCCCGCGCACGCCTGTTGACGGCACGCATCATCGGCTCTCTCATGGCCGGCGTGGCCATCAGCCTGGGCGGCACGGTGTTCCTGCGCATAAAAGACGCGTTCCCGGGCGGCACGGTGGTGGGTTCCTTCCTGTTCGCGGTGGGTCTGTTTGCGGTGTGCACGCGCAGCTACCCGCTGTTCACGGGCAAACTGTGCTACGTGCTGCACAAAAAGCCCAGCTATGCGGCGGGTCTGCTGCTGGTGTGGCTGGGCAACCTGCTGGGCTGCATGTTCATGGGCTGCATAGAAAACGCCTCCGCCATCTGCGGGGAGGCGGGCATCAACGCCACGGCCCTGGCCATGGCGCAAGCCAAGATGGACAGCGCGCCGCTCTCCCTGTTCGTGCTGGGCATCATCTGCAACATCTTCATGTTCATTGCCGTGAACGGCTACCGCGACAATCCCCACCAGTTGGGCAAGTACCTGGCCATCATCTTCGGTGTGATGGGCTTTATCTGCGCAGGCAGTGAACACAGCATTGCAGACATGTACTACTTCTGCGTTTCCGGCGCCATCTACTCCAATCCCCTGCCCGTGTTCAAGGCCCTGCTTTTCATCTCCCTGGGCAACTTTGTGGGCGGCAACCTGCTTCCCCTGCTGGAAATCACCACTCGCAAGCTCAACAAGGGACAAGAGTAGTTGAACAAACGGCTCTTTGCATTACAATAAGCGCTTTCTCCGGCGCTTCGCAAGAGGGGTGCTTCGTTTTTCACGAATTTCCCATGATTGTGAGCATCAGCACCTTGCAAGGCAGAAAAGAATTCCTTGGGACACACGTGGACGACTAACGAATTCAGCGGCGGCGGGACAGCTCGCTGGCGTAGGCCCTGCCCAGGCTGCCGGCATGAAGAGCCGCCCACTCCCGCAGGCTGCGGCGGCCACGGTGTCCGCTGCGTCCAGCAGCTCCTGCAGTGCCTTCATGCGCCTGGTGAGCAATTTATCGCCCCCCCGCTTGGCGGAGGCGAGACACTCCTGCACCGCGCTCACCGCATGACCCTATTTTCTGAAATTACAGAAATTTGCCAAGACCAAATTCAAAAAGCCAAACGAAAAATTAGGCCTCGGCAGGCAAATCGCGACCTGTGCGGGAGAAGTAGTCCCGGCGCTGATCCTGGGCAATGGCCCCCACGGCGAAATAGCGAGCCTGGGGGTGGTTGAGGAGGAGGGCGCAGACAGAGGCGGGTGGGTTCATCATGAACGTGTCCGTAAGGGTAGCGCCCGTGTGGCGAGTGGCGTTCAGGAGGGCGAAAACGGTTTGCTTTTCCGCGTGGTCGGGCTGGGAGGGGTAGCCGCATGCGGGGCGTATGGACACGCTGTCCTTGGCGGGCCAGATTTCGTTGACAACGGCGTGGGCGGCTTCCGCCAGGGCTTCGGCGAGCATGTTGCAGAGGGCGGCGCAGAGCAGCGCGTTGTAGGAATCGTGCCGGTTCTCGAATTCGGCTGCCCATTCGGTGCCGCCGGTCACGGAAACCTGGAGCGCGCCCGCATAGCCCCCCTGCCCCTGCGGTGCCACGAAGTCGGCAAGCGCCAACCGCGGCTTCCCGCTCCGGGACTGCTGGCGCAGGGTGTGGAGAACGACCTCGCCGCCATCGGTGAGCACGGCGATGTCGTCCTGCCGACGCTCAGCGTTCCATATCCCGGCGCATGCGCGGGGGTGCAGCCTCTGCTCCGCCTGGGCCTGCGCCAGCATGCGGCGGGCATCCGCCAGCAGCTTGTCCGCCTCCTGACGCTTGTCGGCGGGGGCATCGTCGCGCATGGCATCCTGCAGCTGGAAGAAGCGCAGCAGGATGCTCCAGTCGGCGGCATCCTCCAGCGTGGACCACTCGACGGCGTGGTTGGGCTTGAAACCGTCATCCTGCACGCCGAGGGTGAACACGCCCGTGCGGGCGGGTACGGGCTGCGGCTGGGCGTCCCAGTCGATTTGCAGGGCATGCGCTCGGGCGTCCGCCAGGCTCATGAGCGGGGCGGCGTCCCTGGTGGAAAATTCTTGGCGTATCTGCTCCTGCTCGGCGAGGATGCGTTCGCGCTCGGCTGCCGCATTGGCACCGATGAGCGCGGCGAGTTCCGGCACCACGGTGGAGGCATCCGCCGTGCGCACCACCACGCCGTGCGGGTATTTTGGCGCAATCTTCACGGCGGTGTGGCGCGGGCTGGTGGTGGCCCCGCCGATGAGCAGCGGCATCGTCATGCCCGCCGCCTCCATTGCCTCCGCCACGTGCGCCATCTCGTCCAGCGACGGTGTGATGAGCCCGGAAAGCGCGATGCAGTCGGCGTTCTCGCGGCGCGCGGCTTCCAGAATCTGCTCGCAGGGCACCATGACGCCGAGGTCCACCACGCGGTAGCCGTTGCAAGAAAGGACCACGCCCACGATGTTCTTGCCGATGTCGTGCACATCACCCTTGACGGTAGCGAGGACGACGGTGCCAGCGGCGGCAGCGTTGTTTCCCTGCTCCATGAGCGGGGTGAGCACGGCCACGCTCTGCTTCATCACGCGGGCGCTCTTCACCACCTGCGGCAGGAACATCTTGCCGTTGCCGAACAGATCGCCCACCTGCTTCATGCCGTCCATGAGCGGACCTTCAATCACAGCGAGTGGCGTGCCGAACTGTTGCAGGGCCTCGCGTGTGTCGGCCTCCACGAAATCCGTGACGCCGTTGACCAGGGCGTGGGCGAGGCGTTTCTCCACAGGCTCGGCGCGCCAGTCGGCGGCGGGCTTTTTCGGTGCGGGAGCGCTGCCCGCCGCGGCCTTGGCGGCCTCCTTGGCGGCAGCCAGCTCCGCGGCGTGGGCAATCAGGCGCTCCGTGGCGTCCCCGCTGCGGTTGAGCAGCACATCCTCCACCAGCTTGCGGCGCTGGGCGGGGATGCTGTCGTAGTCGGTCATGAGGGCGGCGTTGACGATGCAGATGTCCAGCCCGCCGAGGGAGGCGTGGTGGAGGAACGCGGAGTGCATGGCCTCTCGCACGGGGTTGATGCCGCGGAACGAGAACGAGACGTTGGAGATGCCGCCGGAGATGTGGCAGAGCGGGTGGCGCTTGGAGATTTCAGCGGCGGCCTGGAAGAAGTGCAGCGCGTGGTTGGCGTGCTCCGCCATGCCTGTGCCCACGGTGAGCACGTTTGGATCGAAGATGATGTCCTCCTCCGGGAAGCCCGCCTGCACAAGCAGGGAATGCGCGCGCTCCGCGATGGCGATGCGGTCCTCCAGCCCGCTGGCCTGGCCGTTCTCGTCGAACCCCATCACCACCACGGCGGCACCGTAGCGGCGGATGAGGCGCGCGCGGCGCAGGAATTCATCCTCGCCGTTCTTCAGGGAGATGGAATTGACGATGCCCTTGCCCTGCAGGCAGCGCAACCCGGCCTCGATAACCTCCCACTTGGAGGAGTCGATCATGCAGGGCACGCGGGCGATATCCGGTTCCGCCGCCACCAGGTTCAGGAAGCGGGTCATGGCCGCGGGGCCATCGATGAGGCCGTCGTCGAAGCAGAAATCCAGCACCTTGGCACCCTTCTGCACCTGCTGGCGGGCAATGGACAGGGCCTCTTCAAAGTTGCCCTCGCGGATGAGGCGGGCAAACTTGGGGGAACCGGCCACGTTGCAGCGCTCGCCGATAAAGAGGATGCCGTCGCTGCGCTTGTGGGCAAGCGGCTCCAGCCCGCAGAGCCGCATGGTGCCGTCGGATACGTGCTGCGGGATGCGGCGCGGCGGGAACGCCTGCACAGCCTCGCGGATGGCGGCGATGTACTCCGGCGTGGTGCCGCAGCAGCCGCCCACGATGTTGAGCAGCCCCTCCTCCGCGTATCCGCGCAGGATGCCCGCCATGTGCTCCGCGGAATGCTGGTAGCCCGTGGGGCTGAGCGGGTCCGGCAGGCCGGCGTTCGGGTACAGGCACACCGCGCGGTCCGCCACCGCCGCCAGCGTGCGCGCAAACGGCAGCATGAGATCCGCCCCGAGCGCACAGTTGATGCCGATGGCCAGCGGGCGCGCATGGCGCACGGCGTTCCAGAACGCCTCCACGGTCTGCCCGGAAAGCGTGCGCCCCGCCTTGTCCGTGATGGTGCAGGAGACGATGACGGGCGGCAGCCCGCCGCGCTCCTCGCGCAGCTCGTCGATGGCGAACAGGCAGGCCTTGGCGTTGAGGGTGTCGAAGACGGTTTCCAGCTGCAGGATGTCCACCCCGCCCTCCACCAGGGCTATGACCTGCTCGCGGTAGGCGCGGCGCAGCTGGTCGAAGTTCACCGCGCGGAACGCGGGGTCCTCCACGTCCGGAGATAGGGACGCGGTGACCGACAGAGGGCCGATGGAGCCGGACACCAGGCGCGGGCGGCCGTCCGCCGCCTCGGCGGCATCCGCTGCCTCGCGCGCGACGCGGCACGCCTCCAGGTTCATCTCGCGCACCAGCGCGGCCAGCGGGGCGTCCCCCAGCACGCGGTCGAAATACGCCTGGTCGTGCCGCGGCGAGCCTTCCTCATGGTGGAAGAATTCATGCTGGCCGATGCAGGTGGCGGAAAAAGTGCAGGTGGTGATGATATCCGCCCCCGCTTGCAGGTACTGCTCCGCTATGCCGCGCAGGATATGCGGCTGCGTGAGGGCAAGCACATCGTTGTTGTTCTTGAGGTCGGCGGGGTACGCGGTGCGGTCCGCGAAGCGTGCGCCGCGGTAGTCATCCTCCGTCAGGTGGTGGCGCTGCACCATGGTGCCCATGGCGCCGTCCAGAATGAGGATGCGCTCGGCCAGGGTGTCCTGCAGATACCGTTGGCGGGGGGACATGGGCGTGCAGCGGCTGGGCCGCGCGCAATCAGAATTTGCGCGGGGCGGGGTTGCGGTGCCAGGTGATGGCGCCCTTGCCCACCGCGTACAGGTAGGCAATCATCAGCACGCCGATGAACACCGCCATGGCCGCGAAGGCCGCACCGTTGTTCACCACGAAATCGTTGAAGCCCAGCGCCCACGGGTACAGGAACACCACCTCCAGGTCAAACACCAGGAACAGGATGGCAACCAGGTAGAACTTGATGGAGAACATGGCGGGGGCGCCATCGCCCTCCGGCACGTTGCCGCACTCGTACGGCACGTCCATGGCGTTGCGCATCTTCGAGCGCCGCCCGAAGACAATGCTCAATACAATAATCATCCCGGCAAAGCCGAAGCCCGCCACCAACTGGATCAACGCTGAAAAATATTCCTGCATGGCTTGTATGCGCGCGCATTATGCCACCTCCCCATGCCCATGTCAAGGTTTTTGCTGCGGCGTGACTATCAAGGGTTCATTGCAAAATTAAATGCGCCAGGCAGGGGGCCACATGCGGTGCAACTCTCGCGCTACACGCATATACGCGCGTGCGGGCGAATTTGGTGGTTGACGTTCACGCCGGGGGCGTGGTAGAATTCCCCCACGGTGCGGTGTGCACCGGGCAGAACGAACGCGAGACGTGAGAACAAGGCAAAAGATAATGGACCTCACCGAATACCTGCCGCAGTGGCTGAAGCTGCCGCGGTGGCTTGTAGAGTGGGGAGAGAGGCGTCTGGGGTTCAGCAATTTCAACTACGCGCACGACCATATAGAGGAGGACTGGGAGAACGGCAGCGGGGAGGATTTCTTCACGCTGGCCTGCAAATACCTCAACCTGGACTTTGATTTGGAGGGGCTGGAGAACATCCCCGCGGAAGGGCCGTGCGTGGTGGCCTCCAACCACCCGCATGGGCTGAGCGACGGTATCATGTTCGGCGCGGCGGTGATGCGGCGGCGCAAGGACGTGCGGATTGTGGTGAACGATTTCCTGTACTGCGTGCGGGGCATGCGGCCGCAATCCATCACGGTGAACGTGTACGGTGGAAACGAGGCTACACGCGCGAACATAGCCGGCATGAAGGAAATGCTGGCGTGGCTGCGCGCAGGGCACTGCCTGCTTGTGTTCCCGAGCGGCTCCGTGGCTTCCCTCTCCCTGCGCCACCGCGAAATCCAGGAGGATCCCTGGCAGACCAACATAGCCTCCATCATCATCAAGACCGGGGCCACGGTGGTGCCCATGCACATATCCGGCCACACGGGCTGGTTCTTCCAGCTGGTGACCGTGCTGGCCAAGGCTCACCGCTCCACTTTCCTGCCTCGCGAAATCAAGAGAGACGGGCGCATGCGCCACAGCATCCGCCTGGGCAAGCCCGTGGAGCCCAAGATTATCTCACTCTTCAAAGACCCCCAGGCCCTCAGCGACTACCTGCAGCTGTGCTCCTCCCTGCTGCGCTATCAGGGTAAGGGCGCCGCCGAGCCCGCGCGGGCGGCAAATGATGCGCCCTGCGTTGTGGACTCCCCGGAACCGCCGGAGCTGTTGCAGGAGGAGATTGACGCGTTGCCGGAGAACTGCTTCTGCTACAACAGCGAGAACTACGGCCTGCAGGTGTACGCCGCGGAGGCGGAGCAGATTCCCCGCCTGCTCCACGAGATCGGCCTGCAGCGCGAGAACACCTTCCGCGCCGTGGGCGAGGGCACCGGCACCGCGTGCGACCTGGACCAGTACGACCCCCACTATATCCACCTGGTGATGTGGGATGCCCGCAACAGGCAGCTGGCGGGAGCCTACCGCATCGGACGAACGGATTTCATCATCCGCAACAAGGGAATAGCGGGGCTCTACAATGCCCAGTTCTTCCGCTTCGGCAAGCCTGTGCTGGATGTCATATCCCACGGTCTGGAGATGGGGCGGGCGTTCATCACGCCGCCGTACCAGAGGATGGCGGCCTCCCTGGACACGCTGTGGATGGGCATAGGGCGCTACCTGCTCAAGCACCCGGAATACCGCTACCTGTACGGCACAGTGAGCATTTCCGGCGAATACACGGAATACTCCCGCCGCCTGATTCTGGGCTGGCTGCGCGTACACTGCATGGAGCCGCGGCTGGCGCGGCACGTGCGGGCCAATTTCCCGCCGGAGAGCCTGGGCATGCGCGCAGAGGAAATGCGCCTGCTGCAAACCGGGCTCACGGATGTGCGCCTGCTGAGCATCCTGGTGAGCGAGGCGGAACCGGACGGCAAGGGCATTCCCGTGCTGCTGCGCCAGTATCTCCGCATCAACGGCAGGATGCTCTCCTTCGGCATCGACGAGAGTTTCGGCGGCACGCTGGACTGCATGGTGCTCCAGAACCTGCAATCCACCGCGGCTCGCTTCATGAAGCGCTACATGGGGACCTCCAACTGATATTGCAGAACCCATGGCAGATGTGCGTTTCAGCGGATGCGGCGTACGCATGATAGGGCGCGGGGCACTGCCCGTTGTCCTTCTGGCGGGCGGTCTGTGCGCGCAGGATGCAGCCCCCGCCCCGCTGCCGCAGGTGGAAGAGCACGCCGCCATCACCCCGCCGGAACCGCGGCATGCGGATTTCCCGAAACTGCCGGCGCTTCCCGCCCGCGCGGCAGAGATGCCCACCATACCGGAAGACAGGAACGTGCTGCCCCTGCCGCAAAACATCACGGCGGCGGAACGCCCCGCCTCACCCACCGTGGCGGAAATCTCCGGCATGAACCAGCTGGGCACCCTTTCCGCCACGCCCAAAATCCCCTCCAACCTGGCGGTGGAAAGCACGGGGGCGGATATACGCTACGATGCCGGGCAACGCAGCGTCACCTACGAGGGCGGCGGCAAGCCCATCCATATCTTGGCGGACACCGGGGCGGATATCTACGCGGGCGGCATGGCCGCCAACCTGGCAGAAAACGTGGCAGAGCTGCACGGCCCGCTCACCGTGTGCCAGAGCGAAATGCTGCTGCGCAGCAGCGGTGGCGGAACCTACCGCTGGGGTTCCGGCACCGCGGATCTCAACGGCGTGCGCGCCAAGGTGAACGGCATGCTGGTGCGCGGCTCCCGCATTGAATACACCAAGGACGCGCAGGGGAGAAACGTTATCATCATCCATGATGCCTATGTGACCACGGAGGATATCCAGCACCCGCGCTCCTGGGTAGGCGCGGGCACGCTGCGCGTAGTGCCGGGGGATTACGGCTCGGTCTCCCGCCTAAGCATCGCCTCCCGCAGCCATGATGTGGCCGTGCCCGTCATCGGCTGGATTCCCCTCTCCCACTCCCTCAACCCCAGGGAGGGATACCTGCCCAACCTGGGTACCCGCTCCTACTGGGGCGCCTACCTCTTCAACAGCTACGGATTCCTCTTCGGCAACCGCAGGACCCAGGGCATCATGCCCACCGCGGACTACCTGGCAACCCTGCATGCCGACTACCGTACCCGCCGCGGGTTCGCCACCGGGCTAGACCTCCAGGATTTGGGCATGACATCGCGCAACAAGGAGCTGCGCGGCATCAAGTTCTACTACGCGCCGGACCGCGACCCCATGATCAACCCGTCCGAAACGCCGCGCAGCAAGGTGAGCGACAACCGCTACTACGCCAGCATGATGGCCGCCTGGGACGCCAAGCCCACCTTCGACCGCAATGCACGCTGGACAGCCGCCGCCAACGTGAACGCCGTGAGCGACCGCTACATGCTGCGCGACTTCTTCACCACGGATTGCCAGACCAACGACAAGCCGGACAACACCGTGCGCCTCTCCCGTACCTCCGCGCTCACGCAGGGCATGTTCTACACGCGTTTCGCCCCCAACGACTACTACGCCACGGACGAGCGCGCGGAAGGCAGCTTCTACCGCGTGCGCACGCCGCTCCTCGGCACCCGCATCAACTACGAAACCCGCACCGGAGCCGGGGTGATGCACCAGTATATCTCACCCATCCAGCGCACTGCGTACCAAGACGCGCTGAGCCGTCTGCGTGAGGGCCCTGAACGGGATTACTACACCCGCCTGCTGCAAACGGACGCCTACGCCCGCGCCTACACCCTGCACGAATTCACCACCAGCTTCAAGGTGATGCGCTTCCTGAACGTCACACCCAAAGCCGGGTTCGGCTACTCCGGGTACTACGACGTGGAAGGCATAGGCGCGGACAACCGTTTCATGGGCTACCTGGGCTGTGACCTGGGCATCCGCCTGCAGCGCCACTACGCCGGGTTCCGGTACGACCGGCTAGGCTTCCAGGGGCTCACGCACGTGCTGCGCCCGTACACCTCGTACTCGCACATGGTCATCTCCGCCTCCAACGCGCTGGTGCCGCGCATCGACTGCTGGTCCACCACCATGGGGGCCTGCACGGCATCCCCCATGCCCATGGACCTGTGCAGCTTCACCGGTGTGGACGGCTGGGGCAAGAACTCCGTGTGGAGGTTCGGCATGCAGAACACCTTTTCCTCGCTGCGGGACGGAGAACGGATGAACGTGCTGGACTGGAACGCCTTTGTGGACTACAACGGCAACAACTCCAACACCCACCGCCCGTTCTCCGATGTGTACTCCGTGGTGCGCCTGAACCCGGCGGACACCTTCACCGTGCGCTTCGAATCGCTCACCCCCACCTTCCGGAACGGCGAGGATTTCCACCAGTACAACACCAGCGTCTCGCACATGCCCTGCGCCTGGTTCGAATACACCCTGGGCCACCGCTACATCGAACACCACCCCATCCAGAAGGACTCCAACCAGTTCTACGCCCAGGGCAACCTGCGCATCAACGAGAACTACACCCTGGCAGGCCGCGCCTACATGGATATCACAGAAGGCCGCAGCCCCATGCAGCAGCTCTCCCTCTTCCGCAACTCCGGCGCCTGGTACGTGGGATTCAACCTCTACCTGCGCAACAACGGCGGCAAGCGAGAAGCCGGCGCGGGGCTCTCCTTCACCTTCTCTGAAACGGGAACCTCTCTCCCCGTATCCCTCTACTAACCGAACAACACCCATGGCCCCCACTATCCACCGCATCGGCATCATCCAGAACAACCCCCTCCCCGGCGACTTCCCCAACAACCTCCGCGCCATCGTGCAGGGATACCGCGACTGCATCGACCACGGCGCGGAGCTTGTCATCGCTCCCGCAGAGGCCCTGTGCGGCCTCAACCCGCAGGACCTGGCGGAGCGCGACTCCTTCGAACGCCAGACGCGCCGCGCGCTGGACGCCCTCTCGCGCGAGCTCGGCACCGCGCCGCTCATCCTGGGAGCATACTTCCGATTCATAGGGGAGGACGACCTGTGGGACGGCATGCTGGGAGAAGACGACGGAGAGGAAGACGACCCGCAGGAACTGCGCCGCAAGCGCCGCCGCGCCGCACTGGTGCCCTACCTGCTGGAAAGCGACACCGTGACCGAGCTGGACGACGGCGCGGTGACAGAAGTGAACGGTTGCAACATCTACGTGCAGCTGGGGGAGGAGGACATCCTGCCTGACGGCCCGGATTTCGACCTGCTGGTGCACCTCTCCTGCCGCCCCTGGCACGCCACCGCCGCGGCGGACCTTCAGGACACCCTGGGCTGGGAAGCCACCACCAACGGGGTCCCCGTGGTGATGTGCGCCCCCGTGGGCACCGCCGGGCGGGATATCTACGCGGGCGGGTCCTTCATCCTTTCCGCAGAGGGGAAACCCCTGCTGCGCCTACCGTTCTTCGAGCCTGCCGCCAAGGTGGCGGATGTGGACAAGGGGCGTCCCTGCGCCGCCCTGCCGGAGCCGCGCGAGCTCCTGCGCCAGGCCCTGCAGCGCGGCATTGCGGACACCGTGCGCAACAACGGCTACACCGGCGTGTGCATTCCGCTGGACCACCCGAACGGCACGCTCCTGGCCGCACTCTGCACCGGCGCGCTCGGGGCCGCCCACGTGTGCGGCGTCACCTTTGCGCAGGGGGAATCCCCGCTTGCGGCGCAGCTGGGCATCACCGTGCGCACGCCGGATGCCCCGCCCCAACCCGCAGGAAAGGATAACCCCGCCCTGCAGGCGCGCATGCGGGCCATGCTCACCGCCGCCGTGGCGGACGAGCTGGGGCACATGCTGCTCTGCCCGCTGGGACGGCGTGAAATCATGCTCGGCGAGTTCACTCCCTACGCGGAGACCTGCGGCTCGCTAGCGCCGCTCGGCAACCTGTACGAGATGGACCTGCACATGCTGCGCGCCCTCCTGCAAGAGGAGAACGCCCAACTCTTCGGCGCGCTCACGGAACCCGCCCAGCCGGAGGTGGACCGCATCATCCACGAGCTGGCAGACCGCAACGTGCCGCCCACCGACCTGATAGCCAACTGCGGCGGGCTCTTCCCTGAGGACGTTGTACGCCGCATTCAGCGCCGCATGATTGCCGCCGCGCTCAAACGCACCATCCTGCCCACCATCCTGCACGTGGATGCACCCGCAGAGCAGCTGCACTTCCCCGTGGCCCACCGCCTCAACGACTGATTTGCCTCAGAAGCCCACGCTCACGCCGAAGTGGACCTCATGCCAGCGCATGGAGCGGGCCTGCAGCTTGGTGCGGGCGCCATGGTAGCGTGAGTGGTAGGTGACATCCGGCTCTGCGGTGCTGCCGAAGTACTGGTAGCCCACATCCACATACCCGCGGCGGCTGACGCGGAAGGAAAAGCCAACCGAACCGGCATAGGCGAACCCCGCGGTGCCCCGGGTGTGGAAATCATCGTAGTAGCGGCCGTGGTCGTAGTAATAGCGGTCGTTGTCCGTGACACTGAGCATGGAGACATCCAACCCGGCCTTGGCCCCGGCGTAGAAATAGGCGTTGTGCGCATTGTTGAGCGGCACGCGCACCTGGTACCCCGGCATGAGGGAGATACGGCTGCGGTAGAAACGGTAGTTCTCAAACCAGGCTTGGTGGTGGTCGTCCAGCGCAGCCAGGCGCTCATGGTCCGTACCGCCGGCAAAGGAGATATCAAACGTGAGAGCCTGGTGGGGGGTAAAGGACCAGATGCCCTGGAGGACGACGCCGAAGACATCCGTGGCGAACTCGCTGCGCGGGGAGCCGTTGAACCCGTACAGGGCATGCACGGAGAAGCCGCGGAACGGGCCTTCCACGTAGGGAACGGGAGTGGCCGTGTAGGGTGCCATCTCCGGCGAAGGGACGGCGCCCTCCATGATTGGGGATGCGGCCGTGCCCGGTTCCTGAAGCGTTACGGGTGCGGGTGCAGGGGCGGGTGTTGCTCCGTACACGGGAACGCCCGTGGGCAGAGGGGCGGCGAATGAAACAGCCGGCAGCAGGGCCAACAGGGTGATGCATGCGGTTTTCATAATAGATGGTTGTTTATAGACGGGGCGCGCCGCAGGGCGGCATTTATGCAAGGCGAACAGAAAAAACTATGGGCGGCCAAGCTTCTGCCTCCACGCGCGCATGAGCACGGCGAAAGGCTTTTGGGAATCCGCGCTGTCCTTGTACGGGTCCTCGGCAAAGGCCTTGCCGTATTCTCCGCGCAGCATGTGGGACAGGCAGGACATCTCGTTGATGAAGGTGGGATCGTTTTTCACATGTTTGGCGGCATCATGCGCCAGCTTGGGGGAGGCGAACATGAGCATGGGATCCTGCCCATGCTTGCGGTAGGCCTCAAACGCGGCCTGCGCCAGGAGGCAGAGCTCCCGCTGCACCTCCATCTCGGCCTTCTCCGCCGGGGAGAGCTGCAGCTCCGCAAGGCGGTTCATGCTTTCCTGGGCCTGCTCCAGCATGCCGCCGCCGAGCTGCCGGAGCACAAGCTCCCGCAGCTTGGGAACAGTCTGGTGGGCGAGCTCCAGCTTGTAGCGGTTGAGGATGGTGGCCAGTTCACCCACGCCGCCGCTCCCCTGCTCTGCCACAGCCACGGCAGCCTCCGCGAGCGATTGGGCCTCCGCCGTGCGGCCATCGTTCATGGCGTCAGCGGCGGCAAGCACGCCCAGCACCACGCGCAGCATGGGTTGGCGCTGTTTGTCCACGGTGCGGGCATCAGGGTGAGCATCCTCCTGCAGGGCCTGCAGCACCTGCTCCATCTCCTGCCAGTCTCCCTGTGCCATCAGGGGATTCTCCGCAGCGGCTGCAAGGTGGCGGTTGGCGAGGGCCCGGCATTGGGCGGCGGCATCCGGCTCCAGCAGCATGGTCTTGAGGGCTGCACCCAGCATGCCCGCGCGCAGCCCCGCGGCGGGGTCGTTCGCCTTTTCCGCAAGCTTGGCGTACAAATCCGCGGCGGGTTTCCATTGTGCGGAAATGAGCATGTTCTCCGCCTGGGTGAGCTCCTGCCATTCCGCAGAGGTGGATTCAGCGGGAACGTTGAGATAGCGCTGCTCCTCCACCTCGGTGGTGGAACACACCACGGTGGTGGCCAGGATAATGCCCAGCAGGGCGGACCCCGCCAGAATCATGATTTCGCGCTTCTTCTCCGCGAGCCACAGGCGCGTGGCGCGGCGCTGGCCCACCTTGGCCAGGTGCTCGCTCACCTCCGCCAGCTCTGCCAGCACCTCCCCGTAGTCTGCCGGGCGGTCGTCCGGCTTGAAGGCGGACATGCGGTCCACAAAGTCGCACAGCTCCGCGTCCAGGTGCGGGTAGGTGCTGCGCATGGTGGGGTATTTCTCCTTGAGCTGCAGCAGGGAGGTGACGGAGTGGAACTCGCCGTTGAGCTTGTCCTCCCCGGTGAGAAGGTTGCGCAAGGTCATGCCCAGCGCGTAGATGTCGCTGCGCACGTCCTCGCGCTCGCGGCGCAGGGTCTCCGGCGGCACGTAGAAGGGAGTGGCCCAGATGACCTCCTCCTTGTCGGCCTCCTCTTGGAGGTCTTCCATGGAGAGGCCGAAATCCAGCACCTTGGCCTGGTTGTTCTTGGTGATGATGACGTTGCCGGGCTTGACATCGCGGTGGAGGAGGCCGGCCTCGTGCGCGGCCTTGAGGCCCAAGGCCACCTGGCGGATGATATCCACGGCCTGGTTGGGCAGCAGGAACTTGCGGCGGTCGATGATGAACTCCAGGTTCTCGCCGTCCACCAGCTCCATGGCAATGTAGAACTGGCCGCGCGCCCAGCCGGCGGAGTACACGGACACCACGTTCTCATGCCGCACCTTGGCCATGAGCGAGCATTCGCCCTCGAACTTGCGGATGCGGTCCTCCTGGTCCCGGTAGGTGTCGTTGAGCAGCTTGATGGCCACGGGGCGCCCCAGTGCGGGGTCATACGCGCGCATGACCACGCTCATGCCGCCGATGCCGAGGATGCTGTCCAGGCGGAAGTTGGCGAGCGAGGTGTTGGCGTGGCCCTCCCTGCCGCACTTGGGGCAGGTGACATCCGCCAGGAAGCTCAGTTTGGAGGAGTCCAGGGACTCCCCGCAATCCGGGCATTTCCATGAGCTGGCCACTTCTTCCGCCATGGGAGGTGCGGCGGTGCGTTACCCGAGCTTGGGCAGGGATGCGGCGGCCACGGCCTGGCCGTGGCGCTTGGTCTTCTCGTCCGGCACGCACAGGTTGATGTGCAGCTCCGGGAACTCGCCCGCAAGCACCTCGTTGGCCTTGTCGATGATGAGCTGGCCGCCGTCGCCCGTGGCCACGCGGCCCAGGAACAGGAGGTTGCGGATGCCGTAGAAGTTGGCGAAATACGCAATGGTGTAGCCGAACTCCACGCCGATGGTCTCGTAGATCTTGCGAGCGCGCTCGTCACCCTCCGCCATGGCGGCCTGCACCTTCTTGAGCTGCTCCGGGAACGGCATGTCGCCGAAGCTGAATCCGGCGCGCGGCGCCAAACGGGCCACGGCCTGCTGGGAGAAGTACATGGCGCCCACGCCCTTGTCCTTGGACCACTCGTCCACGCCGCCGTCCTCCTGGTAGTCCACGGGGACGAATGCGAGCTCGTTGAGCCAGGGCATGATGTGGCCCTCCGGGTCCACGTAACCGGCAGCCAGGGAGGTGCCCATGGCGATGCCGAGCACGGCGTCGTCGTTCATGCCCATGGCGCCTGCCAGGGCGGTCACCTCGCCATCGTTCACCACCTCAAAGGGCACATCCTTGCCCATGCGCTCGCACCAGCGGTCTTTCAGGGTGTAGAACATGCGGCGGATGACGCGCTGGAAATCCTCCTTGGAGATGCCGCGGAAGAGGGAACCCACGCGGGGCTCGCTGTTCACGTACACGCCGGCGGCGGAACCGCCGATGGCATCCACCTGCGGCAGGTGCTTGGCAGCGCGGATAAGGGAATCGTCAACGCCCTCCAGCTGGTAGTTGGGGTCCTTCTGGTGGTAGGGGTCCCACACCACCTCCTCGGAGAAGACCACCTCGCCGTTGACCACGGCGGCGGCCTTGCGGTCGGAGCCGCCCAGGTCGAAACCGATGCGGTAGCCGTCCAAATTGCGGCCCAGCGCCACGGAGGTGGATTTCTCCGCAGGCAGCTCCGCTGCGGGCACGGCCTTCACCTGGATGGGCTGGTCATAAATTTGCGTGCCGATGAAGTCCCAGTCGAACTCGCGCGCGCCGCCCTTGCAGTAGGTGGCCGCCAGCATTTCCGCCACGGAGTCGTCGCCTGCCACCAGGATGGTGCAGCCGCCCTTCATCCAGAGCAGGAACTTCACGATGCGCTCCACGTAGAAGTGGTTGAGGGCCACGTTCTCCCCCTCGTTGGGGAGCAGTTTGCCGCTCCAGCGGAAGCACGTGCCGTCCAGGCGGGTGAGCGCCAGCTCAACCACGTGGGAATTCGGCTCGGCCGCCACTTTTTCCTCGAAAGCTTTTGTCCAGAGCACCGGAGCAATGAAGTCCGGGTCCAACACCGGTGTGTATTTCGCTTGAATATTCATAACGGTTACGCCCCCCTTATAGCATGAAACGGCGGCGCTTATCAAGCACAATGTGCAAATCAGGCCTGGCCGCCCCGCCCCTTGTTTTCCTGCTGCTCGCGGAGCTGGCGCAGGTATTCCAGGCGCTCGGAGATGCGCAGCTCCATGCCGTTGCGGGTGGGATGGTAGTAGACGCGGCCCTCCGGCAGGTATGCCTGGGGCACGAAGTGGTCCTCGCCAAAGTCGTGGGCGTACTTGTATTCGGTGTCCTCCTCCGCCACGCCGCGGAGCTTGGCGAGCTTCTTGCGTGTGGGGGTGGAGAGGTGCGGGGGCACGGCCAGGGTCTTGCCCTCCTGCACGTCTTTCATGGCGGCGCCCAGGGCGGCGTAGGCGGAGTTGCTCTTGGGTGCAGTGGCCAGGTAGGCGGCGGCGTGAGCCAGCGGGATGCGCCCCTCCGGCATGCCCACCATCTCCACGGCGCGGGCGGCATCCAGCGCCACGCGCAGGGCGTTGGAATCCGCCAGGCCTATGTCCTCGCTGGCGCAGATGACAATGCGGCGGGCGATGAAGCGCGGGTCCTCCCCGGCGTTGAGCATGGTGGCCAGCCAGTAGAGCGCGGCATCGGGGTCGCTGCCGCGCATGGATTTGATGAAGGCGGAGATGGTGTCGTAGTGGCCATCCCCCATGCGGTCGTACCGCACGGCTTTCTTCTGGATGGATTCCTCCGCCACGGCGAGGTCGATGCAGATGCGGCCGTTCTCGCCCGGCGGGGTGGAGAGGGCTGCCACCTCCAGCGCGGTGAGGGCCTTGCGGGCATCGCCGTCCGCCTTGAGCGCCATGTGCCGGTAGGCATCGTCCGAGATATCCAGCGGCATGTTTCCCAGCCCGCGCTCCGCATCCGCGGCGGCGCGGCGCATGAGGGCGATGATTTCCTCGTCCGGCACGGGCTCCAGCGGGAAAATCTGGGAGCGGGAGAGCATGGCGGAGTTGATGGCGAAGAACGGGTTTTCCGTGGTGGCGCCGATGAAGCGCACCGTTCCGCGCTCCAGGTGGGGCAGCAGCACATCCTGCTGGGCCTTGTTGAAGCGGTGCAGCTCATCCACGAAGAGGATGGTTTTCTGGCCGTGCAGGGCCTGGCGGGTGCGGGCCTCCGCGATTTTCTCCAAAATGTCTCCCTTGCCGGACTCCACGCCGTTGAGCATGACGAAGTACGCGCTGGTGCAGCGGGCGATGACGTAGGCGAGTGTGGTTTTGCCCACGCCGGGGGGGCCGTAGAAGATGAGCGAGGAGAAGCGGTCCGTCTCAATGGCGCGGCGCAGGAGCTTGCCGGGTGCCAGCAGGTGCTGCTGGCCGGCCACCTCCTCCAGGGATTCCGGGCGCATGCGTGCGGCCAGCGGCATATCGCGGTTGGGGGCTTCCTTCTGTTCACGGCTGCTGCCGTGGGGTGTGAAGAGGTCTGCCATGGGCGGCGGGTGTTGGGGGTGGGAAAAATTATATTCGCGGGGCGGTGGTGCGGAGCTCGCGGAGGATGGCATTGTGGCGTTCCTGCAGGGGGCGCAGCTTCTCCACGTACTCCTGCACGCGGAACCCGGCCACGGAGTACAGGCGGCGGTATGCGCCCACGCGGGATACCACCATGTCGCGCACCAGCGCGGGCAGCGCATCATGCATGGCGGCATCCAGCATCTCCGCCTCACGGGAGAACGCCTTGCCCAGCTCGCGGAGCGCGCGCCCGTGCCGCCACACGCCGCCAGCCCACACCAGCAGCATGAGCATGAGCATCCAGAGGGCCAGCGTGTCAAAGCCCAGCGCACCGCAGAGCCCCGCCAGCACCAGGGTGAGGCACAGCAGGGTGTGCATGCCCTGCATCCAGCCCGCGTGGGATTTGAATTCCGTGTCCAGCGAGTTGCGGATGCGCAGGTTGGCGAACGGTTCGTAGAGTCCGTGCTCCATCTGGCGGCGCAGGCGGTTGAGATCCGCCTCCAGCACGTCCTGCGGGAAATCGTTGATCTCGCATTCGATGGCCTCCTTCATGCGGGGGCGCACACTGCGCCAATGGGCCTGGCAGGATGCCACGAAACGGGCGTCGGACTCCTTCTGCTTGTCCAGTATGCCTTTGCAGACGAGGCGGTAGAAGGAGCTTTCAGCGCCGGCGCCCATGTCCTCCAGCTGCACGAGGGCCACGGGCGAGAGGGTGTAGCCGAAGCTGCGGCGCAGCTTGCGCATGAGCGCGGGCAGCACGCCCATGGGCACGGTGGAATAGTCTGCCGCGCATTCCCCAGCTCCGTCCAGCTGGTGGGAGAGGAAGGTGTTGATTTCTTCCTCTATGCCGCTGAGGAAGCCGCTCTCGTCCTTCATGGCGGCGGTGCGGGCGTTGATGATGCCGGACTGGCGGGTCATGAGGCGGCCCGTGGCCTCCAGGGCGTTGCGGATGGCTCGGCGGGCGCCCTCCGGGGAGTCCAGCGTTTCCTGCACGCGGGTCACAAACATCTCCACCCCCTGGTCTGAAGTGGGGCACACGTTGCACACCAGCACCACCAGGCGCAGGCGGTCGCGGCACATCTCGCGGATGCGCGCGGAGAGCTCCAGGGCCTCTGCGGCGGGTATCTTGTCGGTGAAGGTGAGGGCCACCAGCACGTTGGCCACGGCGTTGATGGGAAGCTGCTCCAGCACGTCCCAGGCGGGGGACTGCACGCCGTTGCGGGCATCCAGCACCACCACGGCGGCATCACTGCCGGGCAGCAGGTGCAACAGCTCCTCCTGCACCTCCGGCTGCGCGCAGTCTCCGGTGTCCACGAACTCGATTCCACGCAACTCTTCCAGCGGCAGGAAGCGGGAGTGCCCGGCATCGCCGTCGTCATTGCCGTACCGCCAGCGCAGGTAGGGGAACTCCAGCTGCTTGCCGCCGCGTATGACGGGAAGACCGGAGATGTAGGAAAGGAGGGAAGTCTTGCCGCAGCGCGCGCCGCCCATCACAACAACGCGTCGGTCACCCTCCATGGCGGCCAGGGACTGCTGCACGGCCTCCAGCTGGGGCTGCATGGAATCATCACCAATGACGCCGTACATCTCCATGGCCTGCTGCGCCCAATAGCGCACCAGGCTCTCCTGCACTCTGTGACTGCGTTTGAGCATACCGGCGTGGCGGCATTATATTCCAGCGCGCGCGCGATGTCCAGCAAATAGGACGCGGCGTCAAAGCGCTGGCGGTGCGGGAACAGGCGGGGTTGCGGCGGGGGCGGCGGATTCCCCCCTGCGGGCCGGGGGCTGCGGGGCGGGTTTGGGGAAGGCGTGGGGGAAGAATTGCATGGCGCGCGGCAGGGCGGCCCGGATTCCCTCCCTGGTGGCGCTGATACCCGGCTCGCCGTCAAAGTTCACGGCGCGGCGGAAGATGTTGTGGTCTGTGCCGAACACCATGTAGCGGTGGATGAGCAGCGGGTTTTCCGTGCACTCCACCTTGGCCTCCTCCACGGTGAAGGCGGCCTGGTAGTCGGATGCGGCCAGGGTATCCAGCATGGGCGGGGTGTTGTAGCCGCCCGGGAAGCAGTAGGTGGAGCAGTTGCCGAACAATTGCAGCAGCGCGGCGCGGGAATCCAGCAGCTCCACCTGCAGCTGGGCCTTGTACTGCTCTGATTCCATGGCGTAGCGCTTCCACTTCTTGGGGTAGAGGTGGTTGGTGGAATGGCTGCCGATGGTGGCGCCGCAGCGTATCATGGCCTGGATCTGCTTGCTCGTCATAGAGTCCCCATGCACATCAATGTAGGTGGTGTAGAGGAACATGGTGAAGGGGTAGCCGTATGCGCGCAGCACGGGGAAGGCATCCGTGTACACGCTCTTCCAGCCGTCGTCTATGGTGATGAGCACGCAGCGTTCCGGCAGCATGCGCGTGCCGTTGAGCCACTCCAGGAAATCCTGCATGGTGACCACGCTGAGGCCGGCATCCTTGATGTACTGCATCTGCTGGCAGAACTCCGCGGTTTTGATGCGCATTTCCGTGGCGGGCCTGGTGTTGCTGAAATTGTGGTAGCCCAGCACGGCCACGCGCGTTTTCTCCCGCGGCACCAAAGGGGCGGCAAAACGGCATGTCACCCAGTCCCCGCCGGGCATGCGGCGGCCCAGGTTGCCTTGGATGGCGGGCACGGCGGGATAGGCTTCCTGCGCCTGTTCCGCGGGTTCCGCCTCCACTTCCTCAGCCACGTCGTCATCCGCGAATTCCGGCACGGTCGGTTCCTCTGGCCCGGCAGGTTCGGCGGAGGGCTGTTCCGTGTCCGTCTCAATGGGCACCAGCAGGTCGTCGTGCGCATCCTGCGGCGCGGGTTCCGGCTCGGCTGCGGGCTCCTCCTGCGCGTTTGGGAAACCGCCCACGGCCTGCAGGAAGGAAGCCTCGTCCCGCACCATGCAGCGGTACTGGGCGTAGGGCTGGGTGGTGCGTGTGGCGTGCCCCTCCTGCGTGGTGAAGGCCAGCTTGATACCGTAGTTCGGCAGGGCTTCGGCCAGGCGGTCGTCCGCCACGCCGTGCGGGTAGGAAAGCGCGCGGCAGGAGCCGAAGGCGGCGGCGATGGAGCGCACGGAGTTGCCGATTTCACGCTCCACGAGACGGGTGAAATCCGCCCCGCCGGAAAGGGCGGCAAACTGCCATTCGTAGCTGCCGGGGCGCGTAACGGTGTGGCTGCCTATCTCCGCGCCGTTCATGGCCATCTCCTGCAGCTGGGGCAGCGTGGCGCGGTCGGGGTCTCCCTCTGCAAAGTTGCGGCCGTCCACAAACACCACATAGGCGAAATGGTGTTTCTTGAGAATGGGGTAGGCCACCTCGTACACGCCGCGGTCCGCCTCGTCCAGCGTGATGAGCACGCTGCCGCTCGGCAGCATGCGGCGCCCCTCTCGCCAATCAATGTAGCTCTGCAGGGAGATAGGGTGCAGGCCGCTGCCCTGCAGGTGGTCCATCTGCCGCGCGAATTGCTCCGCGCTCATGGTTCCCCTTGCCCCGTCCCCGGAAAAATGGCCGTACCCCAGCACCACGGGTGCCTTGGGTGCCGCTGCGGGCTGGTGCACTTGCGGAGCGGGCGCAGGAACCGGAGCGGATGCAGGGACCAGGGCGGGAGTGGGGATTTCCGCCGGCTCCACTGAAACGGGCGGCGGGGCGGGCACTGCCAGGTCAGGAAGGGCCTCGCGCGACAGACCGCCAGGTGCCGCCACCGCCTGCCATGCAAGCAGAAGCGCCGCACCCACGACCAGAAGCTGGACCCTTCGATTCATGCGCGCAGATGATACTCCCGCTCGGGGCGTTTTCAAGCCAAATGTTAAGAAAAGTGAATAAATTGTTTGCCATGTCCGCGAGCGGAATGCTAAAATACCGCGCGAGATGGTATCCTACAAAGCCATAGCGGGATTAGCGGCGGTGCTGGTTCTGGCAAGCTGCGACGGCAAGCCCGGCCGCCGCGCCCGGGCGTACACCGGGCAAAGCGCGCACTGGGATCAGAACGCCGTTCCGGTTTCCATGCAGTGCGCGGCGTGCCATCCCAAGCAGTTCGAGGAGTGGGCGGGCAGCGACCACGCCTGGGCCATGCGCAACATCAGCCGCAAGCTGGACACCGCCCCCTTCCGCGGGCAGGCGCAGCAGGCGCACGGCGAAACCGTGCACTTCCTCACCCGCCCGAACGGCGCGCCCTACCTGCGCGTGGAGGCGGAAGACCGCGCACCCGCGGAGTTCGATGCCGTGTTCGCCATCGGCAAGGTGCCGCTGGTGCAGTATCTGGTGCGCGGCGGGGACGGCGGGTTCCAAGTGACCAGCGCCGCCTGGGATTCCGGCGAGCGCGGGCGCGACGGCCTGCGCTCCGTGGACAGGGAGAACGGCTACCAGTGGTTTGATGTCTTCCGCGACGATGCACGCCAGCGCAGCAACGGCATGGGCGAGCGCACGGCCGGGGACTGGGGCCACTGGCAGGGCCGCGGCATGAACTGGGACTCCCAGTGCGCCTGGTGCCACACCTCCGGGTTCCGCAAGAACTACGACCCCCTCACCGACCGCTACAACGCACAGTGGCAGGAGCTCGGCGTCACCTGCATCCAATGCCACAAGGTGGCGGACAAGCCCGCGGCGGACGGCTGCCTGGTGGCCCCCGCAGACCGCAAGCTCTCCCCCAAACGCGCACACGACAACTGCGCCTCATGCCACGCGCGGCGGGAGGAGCTGGACGACAACTTCACCGCGGGCGACCGCTTCGACGACCATTTCCGCCTGGAACTGCCGCGCGTGCCGGGTGTCTTTTATCCGAACGGCATGCAGCGGGACGAGGACTACTGCGAAACCGGGTTCCGCCTGAGCCGCATGGGCATGCGCGGCGTCACCTGCATCGAGTGCCATGATGCCCACACCGGTGCCCTGCTCCACCCCGCGGAGAACAACGAGCTCTGCCTGCGCTGCCATGCCGAGCACCAGAAGGTCAACGGCGTGGAAGCCCCCTACGTGGACCGCAAGGACACCTTCACCTGCCCCGCCGGAACCAAGGGCCACATGTGCGTGGAATGCCACATGCCGGAAAGCACCTACATGGGGCGCGACCCGCGGCGCGACCACACCCTGCTGCCGCCGGACCCGCGCCTGAGCCTGGAGATAGGCACGCCGAACGCATGCGTGATGTGCCACCGGGGCAAGGACAACGAGTGGGCCGCCAAAGCCGTGGAGAAACGCTACGGCCAACACTCCTGGCTGGAGGGCTACCGCCCCCGCTTCCGTGCCGTGGCACACGCCATGGAGGGCAGGCTCAACCAAGACGAGATGCTGGCCGCCTACGCGGATGAGGAAAACCCCGCCTGGCGCGCCACCATGCTCGGCCTGCTCTCCCAGATGCCCCTTACGCCCGCCGTGGAGCAAATTGCCGTGAAAGCCGCCGGGGATGCCAGCCCCATGGTGCGCGCCGCGGCGGCAGACCTGCTGGGAACGGTGGGCAAGTGCCCGGAGCGCCTGCTCAAGGATTCCTGCCGCACCGTGCGCCACGCGGCGGAGCGTGCCCTGGCACCCACCCTGCCGCAGGACTCCCCGCCCATGGGCGAGTACGAGGAAACCCTGCGCCTGCAGGCAGACCAGCCCGCCGGGGCCATGCAGCTTGCCCAGCTGGCGCTCATGCGCCGGAACAACGGCGCCGCGGAAGCCCAGTACAGGCGCGCCATTGCCCTGGACCCCGCTTCCACCGTACCGCGGTTGGACTACGCCGTGTTCCTGGACCGCATGAACCGCCCCGTGGAAGCCCTGCAGCAGATGCTGGACTGCGCCGCAGCCAACCCGCGCGATGCAGAGGTGCAGTACCGCCTGGCACTCATCCTGGCGGAGGTGGGCCAGGTGAACGCCGCCCGCCACGCCGCCGGCAAGGCGCTTGAAATCAACCCCAACCACGCGGAAGCCGCACAGCTTCTGCGCTCCCTGCAACCCTAGGCCATGGAATTCGACAACAACACCATCATTGCCGCCGTGGGCGGCGGCATCCTCATTGCCATCCTGCTCTTCTGCCTGCTCAAGGGCGTGATGCGCATGCTCCTGCTCGCCGGCGGCATTGCACTGGCCGCGGGTGCGTGGATCTTCTTCTACAAGAACGGCGCCACCTTCATCTCGCTGGTCATCGCCTCTCCCCAGCCGTGGATGGTGCACGTGCTCGCCTGGGGCGTGGCCATCCTCATCATCGTCGTCATGATCCACGGCATGCGCTGGTGCGCCAACGTTTTCACCCTGCACCGCAACGGCGGGCCCACCGGCGTCATCACCACCATCCTCATGTGCATGCTCATGCTCTGGGTCACCACCATCGGAATCTCCTACTACGGGGATATCTGCCGCATCGCCTACTACCACGACCTGGCGGAGGCCCAGATGGGGCGCGCGGAACAGCCGCAGCTCCCCTTCTTCACCCGCGCCAAGGAGGCCATCCGCACCAGCGGCCTCACCGCATGGCTGGAGCGCATCGACCCCCTGGACAACCCCGCCCAAACCAACCTGGCATGCCTGGTGGCCTTCGGCTGCACGCTGGATGAACCCACCTGCATGAGCTTCTACCAAGGCCAGCTCGCCAACCGCGGCATCCCCCACCCGTACCGCCTGCTGGACCTGTTCCGCGACCCCGGCCTGCGCACCATGGTGCAGGAGAAGAGCTACGTCTCCCTGCTGGAGAACGAACGCCTCACCACCTTCCTCCAGTTCAAGGACTCGGAAGAATACATCCGCAAGATATTGTGAGCCCGGCGCGGCGGGCTTCTTTCGCCTGTTGGTGGATTTTCCTTGATTTAGGGATGGCGGGCGTGTAAAGTGTGGATTGTATGAGAACCTATGCACTTCTTCTGCTTTGTGCGGCAATGCCGGCCGTGTACGCCGTGGCGCCGCCCCCGCCCATTCCCGATGGTCCCGTGACCTACAGCAGCGTGAGCTACGATGCCCCCGCCGCAACCGATATTCCGGCACCCGATGCGGCCACGGCTCCCGCGCTGCCTGCCGCCGGGCCTATCACCGCAGCCAGCTCCGAGCAGCGCGGGTATGTGGAACTCAACGCCTACACCAGCAACTACCAGGTGCGCGGCATGGGCGTGACCAACAGCTACAGCGACCACGGCTGGAGCTCAATCCGCGGGTCCTACACACTGCGCAACCGCAACCTTTTCAACCGCGGCATCTACCAGCGCATCGGCGGTGAGCTCGGCATCATCTGGGATGCTGCAAACTACCTGGGCGACACGCCGATGTGGAACCTGCACTACGGCTTGGGCAAGGAACTCTTCCCGAACCTGAAGGCCGAGCTGGGCTACACCATGCACCGCGGCGGGCTGGAAGGCGGCCTGGCCAAGTGGCAGGGCCACGTGCCCCACCGCTTCACGCAGGACCTGAACTTCACCCTGACCTTCAACGACCACCAGCGCGGCTTCTTCGGGCACGCGCTCATGGGCGTGGGCATTTACGGGCTTACCGGCACGTTCTTTGACTTTGAAGCGGGCTACAGGCTCACGGATATCCTCTCCCGCGGCAACTACGGGTTCGACCTGGAGGTATCCGGCGGCATAGCCCCATCTCTGGGCTACTGGGGGGGCCACGTGGAGGGTATCGATGCCTACCGCATCAAGGCGGCGGTGGCGCCGTACTCCAAGCTCGGCAAGTTCGGGCGTGATGCAAAGCTCTACATCAAGCCGTGGATCCAGTTCTCCTGGGCGGGCAGCAACAAGAGCAAGATCCGCCGCGCCATGCACTCCGGCGCCATCGACGACTTCCAGACCACGGTTGGCGTGGAGGGCGGTTTCACGTTCTAACCCAGAATCACCAACCGAATCGAGTAGGGGGGGGCTTTCGCCCCCCCCTCTCTCATTACCGCACGTGCCAATTACGGCATACGGCGGTTTCCATCCAGAGTCAGAGGTGTTGACTCAACGAGACTACCCCTTCCGTTGCAGCCACGCATTTTTTGAAAAAAATCATTTTTGTTTGAACATTTTGCCTTGTGGTGGCTTAATAGGGTATAGAGAAGCTCAGTACTCATGAACACAAAGACAAAACAACTCGCATGGTGCCTGTGCGCGCTCATGCTTTGCGGCTGCTCAAAGGACGCTGCCAGCATCGAAGACCGGATTTCCGACACCATGGAAATCTTGGAGGACCACAGGGACAACATCAATCAGGAAATGCTCAAGGCCACCCTGGCCGGCGCGGAAAATGGCGACCCCGAATCCGAATGGAAACTGGGTGGGCTGATGCTCATGGTCTATAGCTACGCCGACGGCGACGATGACGCGCTGGAGCTGGAGAACTTCTGGTTCCAAAAGGCGGCGGAGGACGGCTGTCCGTACGCCATGCTCGATTTGGCCATGCGCCTCAACGGCGTCAAGGAGCTGCCGGTAGAGAAATGTGCCGAGCTGGCCCGCAAGGGCGTGCAGCTCATCCAGGCCAAGGCCGAGAAGAACGAGCAGGATGCCCGCTACCTCAGCTCATGCTATGCAAACGGCTACGGCGTGGAGAAAAACCTCGAAACCGCATACAAGTGGTATGTGCAGTTCATCGAGAAGGCAGAACCATCCCCGGAACGCCGAAAGGCCGCCATCGAACGCTGGCGCGCCTCCTACAACCTGCCCCCGCTGGCTGAATAGAAAGTTCCCCAGAGACTTAAAAATTCGCTGATGCCATCACCGTCAGCTTTCCCATGCACCCCGCGTATGCGGGGTGCTACCTTGCAGTAAGCCCACGGTGAGAAAGCTGCCGATGGCCGTAAGGCAGCTTGGATAAACCACGAAGCGTGTTTGCCCCGCAGGGGTGAGGTGACGTGAGGCGGCACCGAATCAAGGGTTGCACCTCCCGCGGGTCTCGTCGTATCTTTCGCTAAGACGGAAGCAAGGGAGCAAAATGCACAAGCCCCTGCGCCTTTCAGCCTGCCTCGGCATAGCCTTGGCGAAGACGGGCGCAGGGGCTCGCAAAATCACGCGGCGTAGCCGCCTAACTTTCCAAATTGTAAATTGTCAATTGTAAATTGTAAATCAATATTGTTGCACCACCTTCATCATGGCGTCCATCTGCAGTTCGATGGATTCCACAAGAGCCATCTGGGTGCGAGTGCGGTCCAGGTTGTGCTCCGGGCGCTTGATCTTGAAGTAGGTGTCGCCCTCCAGGTAGTCCGTGAGGAAGCGCATGCCGCACTCCATGGTGAGGAGCTTGCCGGAGAACGGCAGCAGCTCCTTCTCCAGCGGGGTGAGGAAGGTTGCGGCCTCGCAGTAACCCTTGGCCAGCGCCTCGAAGTACTCCATGCGCATGGTCACCAGCGAAATGTCCTTCTCATCCTCCGCGGCGGGGGAGGTGGAAGTGCGGATCATGTCGCCGAAGTCGTACAGGGAGGAACCGGGCATGGTGGTGTCCAGATCAATCACGCAGATACCCTCGCCAGTGACGTCATCGAGCATGACGTTGTTGAGCTTGGTGTCGTTGTGGGTGACGCGCATGGGGAGCTCGCCGCTCTTGAGGTAGTTGACCACCTTGTGGCAGTCTGCCTCGCGTGAGAGGTACCAGTCGATTTCCTTCTGCACGGAAGCGGCGCGGCCCAGGGGGTCTGCGGCGATGGCCTTCTGGAAGGTCTCGAAACGCTTGGTGGTGTTGTGGAAATCCGGGATGGTCTCGAAGAGGGGCTTGCCGGGCAGGTTGGCGCCGAGCTTCTGGAAGTTGCCGAAGGCGCGCGCCACCTCGATGCACTGGCCGGGGTTCTCGATCATGTCGTACGTGCGAGCGCGCTCAATGCAGGGGTACACGCGCCACACGTTGCCCTCCGCGTCCTGGGCGTAGGGTTTGCCGTCCTTGGCGGGGATGAGGGTGAGCGTGCGGCGGTAGGCCTCCTTGCAGCCCTCCTCCTGGAGCACGCGCAGGGCCTCGTCCGTGACGCGCTTCACGTTATCCATGAGCGGGATGGGCTGGCGGAAGACGTTGCTGTTGACGCGCTGGAGGATGAAGTTCACGCGCAGGCCGGCCTGGTCCGTCTCGATGCGGAAGGTATCGTTGATGTGGCCGGAGCCGTAGGG
This sequence comes from Akkermansia sp., assembly GCA_030523775.1. Classification (GTDB taxonomy): domain Bacteria; phylum Verrucomicrobiota; class Verrucomicrobiia; order Verrucomicrobiales; family Akkermansiaceae; genus Akkermansia. The sequence goes on along the minus strand of JAUNHW010000003.1, from coordinate 69,390 downwards.
AGCGCCGCAGACGTAGTCCGCGCGCAGGTCGAACATGCCGGCGATGGCTTTCAAATCGAACATGGCGATGGTGCAGGGTTTGGATTAACCGAGCTTGGCAGGATACACGCCCTGCTCCACGAGCTTGGCAATGCTCTCCACCACGGCGGGCTTGTCGCTGGGGTAGGTGACGCCGAGCCAGTTGGCGGTGGTCTTGATGACGCGGCAATCCGCCTTGCCGTTGTGGATAAGCTCATCCACCACGGTGGGGATGTAGCACTCGCTCTTGAGCTCCGTGCCGCGCTCTGCGATGAACTTGGCGAAATGCTCTTTAATTTGGCCGATGAAGGAGGCGGGGAACACCCAGAAGTTCATGGAGACGAGCTCCTCCGGGTCCACCACCTTGCGCTCGCCGCTCAGGCTGTCGCCGCGGCACACGCCGTCTTCCTCGCGCATGATCTTGGTGTATTCCTCCACGCTGTCCAGGTGGCCGTCCACAATGCCGCAGATGCCGCGGTTCACATCCCCGTGGTCGGAGAGGGTGTTCTTGAGCGGGTAGCCGATCATGCCGTAGTGCTCCTTGCCGTCTGCGGCTGGGGCGGCGGTCAGGAACTCTGCGGCCTTGGCAAAGGCGTCCGCGCCGTAGAAGTCGTCTGCATTCACCACGCCGAAGGGCTCATGCACCACATTGCGCGCGGCCAGCAGGGCGTGCGCGGTGCCCCAGGGCTTCACGCGGCCCTCCGGCACGGAGTATCCCTCCGGCAGGTCGTCCAGGCACTGGAAGGCGTAGTCCACTTCAATCTTGCCGGCGAAACGGGCGCCCACCTGGCTCTTGAAGGCCTCTTCAAAATCCTTGCGGATGATAAAGACGACCTTGCCGAAACCGGCGCGGATGGCATCATAGACGGAATAGTCCAGGATAACTTCACCATTGGGGCCCATGGGGTCCAGCTGCTTGAGGCCGCCGTAGCGGCTGCCCATACCTGCTGCGAGAACGAGGAGTGTAGGTTTCATAGTCTTAAACTGCGTACAATTCGCGTACAAGCCCATTCTACCACCGCGAGCGTGGTTGGCAAGGAAAAAGGGGCGGGTATTTCAACCGAATTTGCTTGCGCGGGCCTCCCGCTGCTGCGCGCAGAACAACAGGTAGGTGCGCAGTTTTTTCACATCCGCCGCATTGTAGTAGTACACCGCGCGCAACCCGCGCGGCGTGGCATGGCGCCGCACCACCACCCGCACGCGGCCATTCGCGGTGTGGCGCTGCAGGGTGGAGCGGGAGCACGGCAACATCTCCATGGTTTGGTGGAGCGTGAGCGTGCCGCGCGGCTGCCTTGCGGGCTGCCGCGGCATTTTCTCCAGCAGGCGCTGCACCTGCCGGCGGCTCCAGTACTTGGTCCACGGGGCCGTGCCGGCCTGCACAATGTAGAAGCGCACCTTGTGGCGGCGCAGGAGAGCGCGTGCAGACGAGGGCAGAATGCCGAGCCGCTTTGCCACCGCATAGGTGCTGACGGTGTTAGCGGGGGGCCTGGAATACGGGAGCCCCGTGCGGGGGTGCATACCGGGCGGCGCCGCAAACATGCTCTCCGGGTAGATGACACCGGGAATGTTGAAAAGCTTCACGCCGCCCAGGCCGCGGCGTGTGCGCATCAGGCTGTTGGATTGCAGGATCATGGAGAGCCACGCTAACAGGCGGTGCGGGCAGCCTCAACATTATCCGCGGTGCCGCGCCACCATGCCGCCGGCGGCATGGTGATGCGGGGGGTAAGATATTGCCAGGCCCGCAATTTCATGGTAGCATGCAGCCATGCCATTCAATTTCGAGGATGCCCTGGATGAAATCATGCGGCGCGACAACTCGTACGCGCCGGATGCATACGCTTTCATGCGGCAAGCCATGGACTACGCGTTGGAGCAGTTCCACAAGACCGCAGAGAGCCCAGACCTGAGCGCGGAGGAGCTTTACCTGGGATTTTGCGCGTACGCCCTGCAGGAATACGGCCCCATGGCCGCCGCGGTGATGGAGCACTGGGGCATTAGCGGCTCCGCGGACGTGGGCAACATCGTCTACAACCTCATCCACGTGGGCGTTTTCGGCCGCCAGGAGAGCGACACCCGCGAACAGTTCGACAACCTGCAGCCCATGGAAGAGCTGCTGGACACCCCCTACGAACCATGACCGCACCGCAAGAGGGACACGCACTGCGCTGGCCGGCAGAATGGGAACCGCAGGAAGCCGTGTGGATATCCTGGCCGCACCGGGATGACCTGTGGCAGGGCGGCCTGGCCGAGCTGCAGGAACGCTACGTGCAGCTGGCCGCCGCCATCTCCGCGCACGCGCAGGTGCGCATCAACGCGGCGGAAAGCCTGCATGCCGGCATACGCATGCAGCTGCAGCGCGGCGGCGTGCAGAACTTCCGCTTGTACAACCACCCCACCAACGATGTGTGGTGCCGCGACCACGGACCCGTATTCACCCGGCGGCAGGACGGCACGCTGCAGGTGGCGGACTGGCAGTTCAATGCCTGGGGCGGCAAGTTTGCACCCTGGGATTTGGACAACGGCATCCCCGCCCTCATTGCGCAAAGCCTCTCCCTGCCGCGGCTGGAAAGCGGCATGGTGCTGGAGGGCGGCGCCATAGAGGGCAACGGCGGGGGGCTTCTTCTCACCACGGAGGCCGTGCTGCTCAACCCGAACCGCAACCCGCGCCTGGACAAGGCTGCGGTGGAGGCTGAGCTGCGCCGCATGCTGGGCGTGGAGCAAATCTTCTGGCTCGGCAAGGGCATTGAGGGGGACGACACGGACGGCCACATAGACGACATGGTGCGCTTTGTGAACGCGGAAGCAGCGGTCTCCATTGTGGAGCCGGACCCGCACTCCCCGCACTACCGCAACCTGGCGGAAAACAACGAGCGGCTGCAAGACCTGCGCACGCCCGCCGGGCACCGCGTGGAAATTGTGCCCCTGCCCATGCCTGAGCCGCTGGTGGCGCATGACTGGCGCCTGGAGCAGCTGCCCGCCAGCTACGCAAACTTCCTCATCTGCAACAATGCCGTGATTGTGCCCGTGTTCATGCAGGAAAAGAACGACGACCGCGCACTGGGCATCCTGCGCGAGTGTTTCCCCGGCAAGCAAGTCATCGGCATAGATGCGCGCCGCCTGGTGATAGAGGGCGGCGCCATCCACTGCATCACCCAGCAGCAACCCGCGGCTGGGGAATAAGCAGGAAAAGGCCCCGCGCGGCGGAAACCGGGCGGGGCCTTGCCTTTCTCGCTGCCGGGGAATCAGCAGCCTTTGAAGTGGATGATATCGCGCAGGGGCGTGCCCTGCGGGGTGATGGCGTTCCAATCAAACTGCACGCGGTAGCTGTGGCGGGTGCCGTCCTCCTCCACGAAGACGAGGTCGATGCCGCCCACGCCGGCGTGCTGCTGCACGCCCTTGAGGCTTGCGATATCCTTCAACGGCATGCGCACGGTGTACAGGGTGGGATCCGCGGAATCGCGCACAACCTCGTCGAACACCACCTTCTCATAGTCCTCGTTCACGGCAAAGGGGGCATCCTGGATATAGGCGTTCACGCACTTGAACCTGGCGTTGGTGTGGAACTTGAACACGAGCGTGTCGCCGTTCTCCAGCGTGAGCTCCTGGTCGGTCACCTTCACGTCCTGCTGCGAGGTGTAGAAAGCGGTCTTGCAGCCCTTGGGGGCAAAGGTTTGGGAGGTATCCAGAATCTTGCATGAGGCCTTGGTGAGATAGGTGGGCTTCATGCCGAAGGTGTAGTTGCCGGCGTTCATGAGCGGGGTGCCCATGGCCTTGTTCTGGTCCGGTGTTCCGTTGTTGTGCGGCAGGTTCAGCGCATGGCCGAGCTCATGGGCGAGCCCGCCCAGGTACTTGGTGAGCAGGCGGCCCTTGGGCGTGTCGTCCCCCAGGTACTGCAGGTCGAAATCCGCATAGTCCATGGCAAAGGCGGTCACGCCCACGCCGTAGTAGGGCACGCCGCCGGGGTTCTCGTTGCTAAACTTATCGTCCAGCCAGGTGGGCATCAGAATGAAGGTGTGGCCGCTGCGGTGCTTCTCCGGGTGGGCGGCAAAGTATTCCGCGAGTTCGGCCTGCACCTTGTTGTGCCCGCCGCTGTACGGGTAGTCCTTGTGGGGCAGCTTGCCCTTGATGGTGATGATGTCCACATTGCCGTTGGGCAGGATGGGCAGGCCGAAGGAGCGCGGGCCGAAGCCGTTTCTCTGCATGGCCTTGCCGTAGAACTGCTGCACGTAGGTGAACAGCTCGCTGAGGCGGCGCTCATGATCCGTGGCGGGCTGGAAATCGCACCCGTAGAAGTAGACGACGTTGAGCTGGTACTCGCTGGGGGCAAGCTGGATGCTGTCCGCCAGCTTGGCCTTGGCGCCATCAGAGAAGTGCGCTGGAATATCTGCGGCAGAGAGCGGCAGCAGGGCCGCCAGCGCGGTGATTATCAGTGGTGTCTTGGTGTTCATGTGTGGATGTATGGTTAAGGGGTTCAGCAGCCCTTGAAGGATTTCACCTCAATGAAAGGCGTGCCCTTGGCGGAGATATCCGCCCAGTTGAAGGTGACGCGGTGGGTGTAGCGGGTGCCGTCCTCCTGCACGAATACGAGGTCGATCCCGCCCACGCCCTTCTGCGCGTTTTCCCCGCGCAGCTCTTTGGCGCCGGCCAGGGCGGAGATGGCATCCAGGGGGATGCGCAGGAGGCACTCGCCGTTCTTGCGTTTCACATCGGTGAATGCCACCTTCTCATAGTCCTGGTTCACGGCAAAGGGGGCATCCTGGATGTACGCGTTCACGTGCTTGAAATTGGAGCCGGCGCGGAAACGGTACACCAGCGCGCCGTCCTTCAGCTTCATCTGCGGGTTCTCCACCGTCACGGGCTCGTTCGTGGTGTAGAACGCGGTCTTGTCCCCCGCCGGGGCAAAGGTTTCCGAGCGGTCCAGGATACGGCATGTGGCCTTGGTGAGGAAGGTGGGGGTCATGCCGAAGGTGTAGTTGCCGGCGCCCATGAGCGGGGTGCCAAGCTCCTTCATCTCCTGGGCGGTGCCGTTGTTGTGCGGCAGGTTGAGACCGTGGCCCAGCTCATGGGCCATGCCGCCGAACCATTTAGTGAGCAAACGGCCCTGCGGCGTGTTTTCCCCCAGGTGGCGCAGGTCGAAATCCGCGTAGTCCAGGGCGTAGCAGGTCTGCCCCACGCCGTAGAAGGGCACGCCGCCGGGGTTGGCATCACTGTACTGGGCATCCTGCCAGGTGGGCATCAAAATCAGGGTATGGTGACTGCGCTTCTTCTCCGGGTGGGCGGCAAAGTAGGCGGCAACCTCATGCTGCACCTTGCCGTGGCCGCCGCTGTACGGGTACTCCTTGTGCGGCAGGGAACCCTTGATGGTGGTGATATCCACGTTGCCGTTCGGCAGCATGGAGAGCCCGAACGAGCGGTGGCCGAATCCGTTGCGCGCCATCTCCCTGGCGTAGAACTGCTGCAGGTAGACAAACAGCTCGCTGAGGCGGCGCTCGTAGTCTTTGGCGGGTTCCACATCGTTTCCGTGGAAATAGACAATGTTGAGCTGGTGTTCGGAGGGGGCAATCTTCACGCTATCCGCCAGCTTGGCCTTGGCTGCGTCTGAGAAATGCTGCGGGATATCCGCCTGGCCCGCGTAAAGCGGCAGCAGGGCCGCCAGCGCGGCAACGGCAAATGGTGTCTTGATGCTCATGGTCTTGTTACGGTTGTATGTTTGGAAAAAAGCCACCGATGCGGCATGCCGCACGGTGGCTGGTGGAAAGGATGGAATCAGGGACTTACATGCAGGCGCGCAGGCGCGCCACGATGTTGTCCTTGGAGGTGGCACCCACAATGGTGTCCACCAGCTCGCCGTTCTTGAAGAACAGGAGCGTGGGGATGGAGCGGATGCCGAAGCGGGAAGCCAGGTTCTGGTTGCCGCCCTCGTCCACGTTGGCCTTGCACACCTTGGCCTGCCCGGCCAGTTCTGTGGCTATCTGGTCAACAATGGGGGAAATCATCTTGCAGGGACCGCACCAGGTGGCCCAGAAATCCACCAGCACGGGGACGGGGGATTTCAGGACTTCCTCCTCAAAGCTGTCTTCTGTAATCTGGAGTGCCATATCGCAAGGGAGACGCGAATGCGCGCAGAAACGTTCAAGGGTTTACTCCTCTTCCTCGTCATCGGCCTCCTCTTCGGCGGGAGCCTCCTCGGCATCGCCCTCATCGGAAGCTTCAGCGGAGGCAACGGCGTCAGCCGGCCAGCCCAGGGTAGGCTCTGTGGCGCGCTCGCCATGCTGGTCAACCACGAACTGCTGGTAGCAGAAGACAAGCATGAGCACCACGCCAATCCATGAGGCCACAACCAGCCAGGTGGGGGTGGGCACATCCTCCTCCGGCTCTGCGGAGGGGCGGCTGAACCCGGCGGGCTTCACAAAGCCGGCGGGCATGGTGGGGGAAGCTGGCTTGCTCAGCGGCACCGTGGCCGTGGACAAGGAGACCGTGGCCGTAGGCTTGGAAGCCGGGGCGGCGGGCGCAGATGCAGGCTGTGCAGCGGGAGCAGCGGCCTGGGGAGCAGAAGGCTTGGCGGGCACGCTCAGCGGCACCGTGGGCGTGAGACGCGGTGCGGAGGGCTTGGTGGGCACGCTCAGCGGCACCGTGGGCGTGAGGCGCGGTGCGGAGGGCTTGGCGGGCACGCTCAGCGGCACCGTGGGCGTGAGACGCGGCGCGGTGGGGGGCTTGGGTGCAGATACAGGGGTGGGAACCGGTGCTACGGGACGCGGTGCTGCGGGCGGTGGTGGAGGCGTGCTCATAATGTTAGTAAAGTCTAGATGCACACATTGTGCATTTCCCCCATTATGCAAATTCCTGGCGGGAATGCAAGCAGAAAACGCGCACAGGGCATTTTTTTGCGCAAAAAAGGTGAACGGGCCGGGTCATTTGTCCTTTTTCGGGGGTTCCTGCTGGCTTTGATAGAGGGCGGGCTTGCCGCCGGGCTCCAAGGGCTGCTGCCAGGAATCGTCCTTTTCCAGCTTCAAGGCGCGCCAGAGGGCAACATCGTGCCTGCGAGCCTCGAGGAAAGGTTTGAGATTGGGCTTGACGCCGCCGTATTCGGCCCAGGGCTGCTCACCCGTACGGTAGCGCAGCAAAAAGTCGATATCATGGCGTTTGTGCCTGGAGATGTTGAAGGCATACTCCATCATGGAGTACGCACGCTGGGTGCGGCCGGCAAGCATCTCGTTCTGCCCCCACTCCAGAAGGTTCAGAATGTAGAACGAGGCCCAGTTGTTGAGCATGCAATTGGCCAAGCCGTCCCCGGGGTACATGCGGCGCATCAGGATTTCCGCCTCCTCGTTGCGCCGCTGCACCATGAGGTTGTCCACCAGTATGGTTACCATGAAAAGCTGGCGCGGGTTACCCTCCAACGCGCGGCGCACCACGTGCTCGCGCAGCTCCACGGTCTCGCCGGACGACATCACGCGGAAAAATTCGTCCACCAACACGGAATCCGGGTAATCCTCCAGAATTTCCGCCAGCAGGGCGTGGCGGGCGGCATGCTTCTCCAGGCTGACCTCCGTGGCGAGTTCATTGTAGCGCCACTGCGCCTGCCAAGCCGGCCAGAGGCGCGGCGCAAGCCAAATGCAAACGGAGACCACACCCAGCAGCACGAGCACCTGCAGCGCAGAACCGAACGCGCCCTGCACTTTCACGGGAACACAGGAGGCATGGCTGCCGGAGGCCCAGTTCCTGCCGCCGAAAAAGCCCTCCCGGCTGTGCGGAAAGGGAGAGGCGAGCATTCCGCAGGCAAAGGCGGTCATGCATGCCAGCGAGAAATCATGCCACACGAAATCCAGGATGCCGCAGGCCGCCATGCTCACCAGGGTGATGATGGCCATGCCGGCCTTGACGCGGCGGGCGTTGGAAACGAATTCCGAAGCCATGGTGCGCAGGCCTGCCACCAAGTGGGCCAGGATGACAAAAACCATGCAGGCGAGGCCGATGAGACCGTAATCGCACCAAGCCTGCAGGTACTCGTTGTGGGCGAAATTGGGCCACTCCCACTCGTTGAAGAAGGGGGTTATCATCCACCCGGCGGAGGAAGCGCCGTACCCCCACAGCGGGCCATCTGCGGAAACAGAGCAGACAAGCCGCCAAATATAGGTGCGCAGGTGGGAATCAATCTGGGAAACCGCGGCCAGCCAGCTGTCCCCGAAAAAGAATTCATACACGGCAATACTGCATGCCGCCACCAGCACCGCCGCCGCCACAAAGCCGCCCCACCCCAGCTTGCGCTCGGAGAATATGTGGAAGAGCAGCCAGAGGAACAACCCCAGAAACACCAGAAGGGGCAGCAGCATCCACACGGAACGCGTGCCGCAGAAAAACGACAGGGCAACACCGGCCAACCCAACCAACGCCATCACCCACACATACCACCGCCGCGGCGCCGTCCACAGAAGGCGCATAAACGGCAGCGCTCCGCAAAGCATCAGGAACATGCCCGCGAAATTCTTGTACACATACAGGGTATCCGGCACGCTGCCGGAACCGCTCAGCCCCCTGGTGGGGCGACCGAACCACTCCGGGCACGCTCCCGGCATTTTCGCCACGAAAAAGGCTGCCACATTGAGGAGCAGGGCGACCGACAAGATAACGCCTATTCCCTGCGAGCGGTCATTCTGCGCCACCAGCATACCCGCCGCGTAAAATACAAAGCAGCCGCATATGAGCCCCGCCTCACGCCATGATTCCACCACGGAGCACTCACCCCCGCACAGGCAGCGCACCAGGAAATAGCCGCCCACCGCCAGGGAGCACCACCCCAGCCAGCGCAGCGCCACCACCCTGCCGCCGCACAGCATGCCGGCCACGCCCAGCAGCACCGCCAGCACCAACCCCGCCAGCACGGGCAGGTAGGAATACGCATTGGCGTTCAATATGGCCATGGATGCCAGCCAGGTGAGCACCAGCACCACCCCCGCCGCGCGCCCGCACCACGTGCCGGCCAGCCGCTTGCTTCTCAGTTTCGTCTCCATGTCTCAAGAATATCAAAGCGGGCGCGCGAACGCAAGCCTGCACGCATGCGCGCGGCACAATCCGCTTGACGACAAGGGCGTTTTGTGCCAGAGTGGCGGGCGTCATGAAAATCGTTCTGGCACTCACCGACCAAAGCTTCGCAGCCACCAAATCCGTGGGCATCTTCAACGTGTCGCTGGGCCTGGCCAGGGGGCTGGCACAGTGCCCGGAAGTGGAGGAACTGCACATCCTGGGCAACTGCGAATGCAGCGAACACTTCAAGGACGCCCCCGCCAAGGTGCATGTACACCTGGCGAACAAAGCGGTGCCGCGGCGTTTCGGCCGCATCTGGTGGGACCAGGTGGGCGTATGCAACGCCATACGCCGGATAGGGGCGGACTGGGCCATCCTGCCGAAAGGCTTCCCGCCGTACTTCCCCAGCCTGGGGCACACCAGGCTGGCATGCTACGTGCATGATGTGAACTGGGAATACTACATGGGCAGCACCGCCCCCGGCGATTCCCCCTTCCCCAGGCACGAACTGCTGTATTTCCGCAACCTGGGCATCCGCGCGCTGGAGGTGGCGGACCTGGTGCTCACCTCCACCCGCTTCAACGAGCAACGCTACCACTCCTATGTGCCGCAGTCCAAGGTGGCCGTGGTGGGGATAGGGTTCGACGACACCGCCACCCCTGAACGCCCGCACGCGGGGCGGGACATCCTCTTCTACGTGTCCCCCTTCCCGCACAAGCTCACCGCGCTGGGCATGGAGCGCCTGAAAGCGTGGCTGGCACAGCGGGAAGATGCCGCCGGCATCCGCATCCACCTGCTGGGGCGCCTGCCGGAGGGCACCGCCCTGCCCTCCGCCCAATGGATTCACCACGGCCGCATGCCGCAGGAGGAGATGGAGCGCATCATGCACGGGGAATGCCGCGCCGCCGCCTATTTCTCCGCCTACGAGGGATTCGGCATGCCCCCGGTGGAATGCCTGCGCAGCGGGTTGCCCTGCGTGGCATCCGCCCTACCGCCCATCCGGGAGAACATCCCCGCGCGCTACCTGTTCGACAACGCATCGGAAGCCTCCTTCATCTCCACCCTGAACGCGGTGTACGATGCCCCCGCCGCAGGGGACACACCCTGCTACCCCACTTGGAGGGAAGTTGCGGCACGCTGCGTGAAAGCCATGCAGGAAAGCGAATAGTCTTGCATTTCACGGCCCAATGGTATAGAATCCGCCGCCTTACGAACCATGCCCCACATTTGCGCCATCTTCACCCACTATGCAGGCCCGCAGCGAACGCTGACCTGCCTGGAACGCTTGGCGCATCAGACAAGGCGGCCGGACAACATCCTCGTCATCAACAACAGCGTGCCCCAAGACCCCGTGCTGGAGCAAATACGCGAGCTGGACACCCGCCTGTTCACCCCCGGCACCATAAGCATCCTGCAAATGGAGGCCAACCTGGGCAACGCCGGCGGCTGCTCCCGCGGAATTGCGCACGCCTTTGAACAACTGGGGGCGGATTACGTATGGGTGCTGGACGACGACTCCTGGCCGCGCCCGCATACGCTGGAAGCCCTGCTGAACGTTCCGGACGACGAGGAAACCGTTCGCATGAGCCTGGTGGTGGACCCCGCGAAGGGAGACGAGCTGAGCTGGCCGCTCACCATCGCCACGGGCTCGGAAGCCCACCCGTGGGAAAACGCCGTGCGGCGGGACGAGCTGCCGGACGTCAACGCCATCCCCAGCCGCGGCGGCTGGCTCGGCGCCCTGTATCCGCGCGCCGCCTGGCAAAAGGCGGGAGTGCCCACGGAAGAGCTATTCATCCGCGGTGAAGACGAGGAATACCCCTGGAAAGTGCGCAACGCCGGATTCCGTTTCATCACCGTGCGGGATTCCGAGCTGGAGCACCCCTCCGCCAAGCGTGAACTCATCCGCTACCGCATAGGCTCCAAGACATTCTTCTTCGAGCCGGGGCTCCCCATCTCCCGCCTGTACTACAAGGTGCGCAACTGGGCCTGGCTGCAGCGCCTGCAAAGGCCGCACAACTACCCGCACCGCCTGGCCGCCTGCGGGGCGTATCTGGTTCTGTGCTGCTGCGGCATGCTCTCCTGCGGTGATTTCCGGCTGGGCCACGTGCACACGCTGCTGCGCGCCCTGCACAACGGCTTCTACGGCAAACTGCGCCCGTATTGATTTTTTTCGCCCTTTCCTGAAAATTTGTCTTTACAAACAGGATTTTTCCGCTATCATAGGTGCTCCCGAAACGTAAGGCTTCTTAAACCTAGCAACAATCAACCAGTATCAGTATCATGAAAGTCCTTTCCTCACTCGCATCCATGAAGCGCCGCCACGCAGACTGCCAAATCGTCAAGCGCAAGGGCACGCTTTACGTCATCTGCAAGAGCAACCCCAAGTTCAAGGCCCGCCAAGGCGCCACCGCCGGCACGCGCCTGAGCAAGAAGGGCGTCAAGTAACCTTTCCCACCTCCCGAATCCATCGGGACCATTGACTAAAGACCGGCAGGCGGATTCTGCCCCGGTCTTTTTTTCATGCCGCGCAGATGCAGGAAGAAACCGTACAGACCCGGATTTTGAACATCGGGGATTTCACCTTTGAATCAGGGGAAACCCTGCCGGATGTATGCCTGGCATATGAAACGTACGGCAAACTCTCCGCCAAGCGTGACAACGCGCTGCTGCTCTTCCACGCGCTCACGGGCAGCCACCACGCCCACGGCTACAACCCCAACCTGCCGGAAGCCGGCACCTTCTGGCAGAAGGAGAACCACGAGGGCTGGTGGAATGCCATGATCGGCCCCGGCAAGCCGCTGGATACGGAGAAGTATTTCATCATCTGCATCAACTACCTGGGCAGCTGCTACGGCAGCACCGGCCCCGCCTCCACGGCACCGGACGGCGAGCCGTGGGGCAGCCGCTTTCCCATGGTGAACGCGAACGACCAGGCGCGCGCGCAAATCAAGGTGCTGGACCACTACGGCATAGACCGCTTCCGCATGGTGGGGCCCAGCCTGGGCGGCATGCTCTCCCTGTGCGTGGCCAACCTTTGGCCGGAGCGCATCAAAAGCATCATCATCATCGGCAGCGGGTACAAGCCCCAGATAGACCACAAGCTCTGCGGGTTCGAGCAGGTGCTGGCCATTGAGCTGGACCCCGCCTACCGGGCCGGGCGCTACGCGCTCTCCGCGCCGCCGCTGCGCGGGCTGGCCCTGGCGCGCATTATCTGCCACAAGCTCTTCACCTACCAGCGCGGGCTGGAGAAGCGGGCGCGCAAGGGCGTGGTGGATGGCAGGGGCATGCTCTCCTGGTACAAGCCCGCGCGCAACACGGAAAGCTACATGCTGCACCAGGGCACCAAGTTCGCCAAGAGGTTTGACGCGAACGCCTACATACGCATCATCGAGCTCTGGACCGGGTTCGACTTTGCAACGTTCAGCGGCCTGGGAGACATAGACGCGGCGTTCCGGCGCCTGGCGGAATACAAGATACCCTTCATGCTTTTCTCCATCAGCACGGATTGCTGCTTCACGCCGCGCTCCGTCTCCCTGTTCCACCGGCGGCTGCTCAAGAACGGGGTGAACTCCCGCTACAAGTGCATCCGCTCCGTGAAGGGGCATGATTCCTTCCTGCTGGAGCCGGAGCTCTACCAGAAAGAGATAGAGGAATACCTGAACCTCTGACACTGGTGCGGCAACGGCCTTTTTTTCTTTTTTTTCTTTTTGCCGCTTGCCAACACCCCTCTCCCGTGGTATATTGTCACGGTAAACCCCAATTTACGCATCTGACATGAAAGTACGTCTGAACAACAGAAACGGGAAACTCGGTTTCACCCTTATCGAACTTATGGTGGTGATTGCCATTCTGGCCAGCGTTGCCGCCATCGGCTACCCCGCCTACATGAAGCACATGCGCGACGGCGAGCTGCAGAAGGCCCAGGAGAACCTCAAGTCCGTGCACCTCATGCTCACGGAATTCAAGCAGGATCACAACAGCTTCCCCTGCGACCGCTCCGCGGAGGACCTGACGGAGGCCAACCCCGACATCAACTACGGTGTCCTGACAGGCGACTACTCCAACTGCTACTTCCGCCAGCTGCTCTACAACAAGGAAGCCGCGGAGAAGAACTTCTACGCCAGCATTTCCCCGGGCGGCCGCAGCACCAAGGAGCCGAACGACAAGAAAGCCGGCGGCAAGGGTCTTAGCCGCGGTGAGAACGCATTCGCCTACGTGATGCGCAAGTCTTCCGACGACCCGGATGCCAAGGAACCCGTGAACGGGTCCAACGTGCCCCTGGCCATGTGCGGCATCTACCCGTCCGACGCCCCGTACACGGGAGACCAGATGGTGTTCGACAACGTCTCGTTCGGCGGCAAGGTGCTTGTTCTGAGAACGGACGGCTCCGTGACGGACATTGGCAACGACCTGCAGGAAAACGAGGCGGACGATTCCAAGGCCTCCATGAAGCAGGACGTGGACATCTTCCCGGAGAAGCGCAACGGCAACTCCTCCGCTCCCAACTATTACGTGCTCAGCCCCGAGCTGTAAGATTGGGAAAGCAACCTTCTTTCACAAAGCCCCGGTCCGCAAGGCCCGGGGCTTTTTTTGCGCGCGAGCAATCAGGGCAGCGGGCAACCGCGCAGTTCCGCCAAACGGCGGATGACCTGCTCAATCACATTCGCCGGGCAAGAGGCGCCGGCGGTGATTCCCACCTTGAGCACGCGCTGCATATCCGCCGCGCCGTGCGGCAGGGGACGCTCCGTCTCCCGGCGTGTTGCAAAATCGTAGCAGCGGATGCGGCCCGTGCTTTCCAGGCATGCGGCATCCCTCACAAAATAGGTGTGCACGCGCTCGTGGGCAATCTGCGCCAGGTGGGTGGTGTTGGAGCTGTTGTAGCCGCCGATGATCATCATGGCGTCCAAATCCAGGTCCAGCAGCTTGAAGAGGGCGTCCTGGCGGCTCTGCGTGGCATCGCATATCGTATCGAACACGTGGAAACGGTCCGCATTGCCGTCCCTCTGCACCACGGCGGCGCGCAGGATTTCCTGAATGCGCGCGGTCTCGCTCTTGAGCATGGTGGTCTGGTTGGCCAGGCCTATCTCCCGCAGGTGCACCTGCGGGTCGAACCCGGCAGACATGCGGGAGGCGAAGCGTTCCTGCAGGGCGGCGGCGTCTAGCTTGCCGGTGATGAAATCCGCCACCATCTGGGCCTCGCGCTCATCCAGCACCACAATGAAGTTGCCTGTGCCGTCCTCTCCGCAGGATTGGGAGGCTGTGGCCATGCTTTCCTCATGCAGGGCCTTGCCGTGAATCACGCTGGTCACGCCGGCGGCGGCGTACGAGCGCACGCGCTGCCACACCTTGATGACATTGCCGCAGGTGCTGTCCACCAGCTGCACCCCCTGCCCCTCCAGCCTGGCACGCATGGCGCGGGTGATGCCGAAGGCGGGGATGACAACCACATCGTCCCCGGTGAGCGCATTGTAGGCGGGGTCGTCCTCCCGCCACGGCAGGTGGCGCATACCCAGGGCATCCAGCTGGCCGTTGACCTCCGGGTTGTGGATGATTTCCCCGATCAGCCAGATACGGCGGTCCTTGAAGAGGCGTATGGTGGCGTAGGCGATTTCAATGGCGCGGCGCACGCCGTCGCAGAAGCCGAACGAGTCTGCCAAGTAGAGCTCCAGGTTGGGCAGGCGCAGGCGGTTGCCGTTGGCGCGCAGCTGCTCCACCAGGGGGCTGGAGTAGCGGCTGATATCATGCATCACCTGCTCGCGCACCTCCGGGCGGCGCACATTCACGGGACGTCGGGGTTTGTTCTCCTGCATGGCGGCGGCGGTAGGGGTTTAGACGGGGAGCCCCAGGGCTTCGAATGCCAGGATGTGGCAGCCCTTCAAATCCATCTTGCCTGTGGGAAGCACGGGGATGGCTTCCACGGGGATGATTTCCCGCGGGCACCAGAGGCGCGGCATGCCGCTGGCAACCAGGTGTTCGCGGATGGCATCCAGCTCGTTGGAAAGCTGGGTGTGGTGCACGGCGGAAAGGAGCACCAGGGCCTCTCCCTTCTGCGGGTCCGGCACGCCCACCACGGCCACGGCGCGGCCGGTGAATCCCTGCGGCGGGGTTACAAAGCCCTCCACGGCCTGCTCCACCACCTCGTGCGGCACCATTTCCCCGCCAATCTTGGAGAAGCGTGAGCGGCGCCCGCCCAGGGAGAGCATGCCGTTGAGATCCACGCTGCCCAGGTCCCCGGTCTTGAACCAGCCGTCCTTGAGGATTTCGCGGTTGAGCTCCTCCCTGCCTATGTATCCGTTGAAAATGTTGGCGCCCTTCACCCAGAGCATGCCCTGCTGGGAGAGCGGCAGGCGCACGGAGTCGTCGTCCGGGTCTGTGATGCGCACGGCCTGGCCGGGCAGCAACTGGCCCACGGAGCCGCGCCTGTATGCCTGCACATAGAAAGGTTGTTCCGGTGTGGGGCCGGTTTCCTCCAGGCAGCAAGCCACCACGGGGGAGGCTTCCGTGAGCCCGTAGCCCTCCATGAGCTTCACGCCGCACTTCTCGCGGAATTCATCCGCGAGCGATTCCTGCAGCTTCTCCGCGCCCACCACAAAGTAGTGCACGCTCTTGTAGGTTTCCGCGGTGGCGCGGCGCAGCATGCTGCGGGCAAAGGTGGGGGTGGTGACCACCAGGCGGCACCTGTGCTTTTCGATGAGTTCGTTGAGGCGCTTGGCATCCAGGGGTGATGGATAGGTAACCATCTTGATGCCGAAGATGGCGGGCATGAGGGTGCTCACGCTCAGGCCGAAGCTGTGGAAGATGGGCAGGCTGGCCAGAACGGCGGCATCCTTCCCCATTTCCACCTTGCAGTACATTTGCAGGATCTGGCCCACCAGCATGGTGTGGGTCATGCTCACGCCCTTGGGCTCCCCAGAAGAGCCGGAGGTGAACAGCAGCGCCGCCTCGTCCGCGCCGCTGCGGGCATCCAGGTGGAAGGTTTTGTTCACCAGCGGCATGGGGGCCAGCTTGGCAAAGGCCACCCAGGTGGCAATCTTGGCCATGCCGAGCCCCTTGAGCACGCGCTCGATATAGATGATTTGCTCTGCGGGCGGCCAGGGGAACTGCGGCAGCTTGGCCATGAACGGGCGAGCGGTAATGAAGCTCTTGATGCCGCTCTGGCGGCAGATGCTCTCAAAGGCGCCCTCCGACGAGGTGTAGTTGATGTTCACCGGCACCACGCCGGCCAGGATGCACGCAAAGTTTGCAATAACGCCGCCCTTGCCCGGCGGCAGCAGCACGCCCACGCGCGGTTCGTGGATGTTGTCCCGCATCCACCGCGCCAGTGCCATGGCCACGCCCAGCAGCTTGCCGTACTCGATTCCCGTGTCGTCCAGCCCATCCTCCAGCCGCACGCCGGCATGCTTGCGCATACCCTCCACCAGCAGGCGCGCCAGGGAAACCTTCAGCTGCGGCAGCGCGGCGTAGTGGCGGGCGGATGCCTCCATCCACGCCTCCAGCACGCGGTCGCCAGCCAGCGGGCCGGGCTCCAGCTTGGGCAGCACATCCACCACGGCGGTGTCGTACCGCGCCTCCTCCGTGACCACGCGCACGTACCCCTTGCGGTAGAAGCCCACGAACACGGGCACCGGGGTGATGTGAAGCGCTGCCAGGTGCATCATGAAAGGCATGGGCACATCGCTCAGGCACGCCAGGTCGCGGTTCGGAATTCCGGGGATGAACACCACATCGCGCCCCTGCTGCAGCTGGGCGAGTATCTGCTCGCGCAGGTCGCGGCTGTCGCAGTTGCGGAAATCGAACTCCAGCACCCGCCCGGTTCCCTGCACATAGCGCAACAGGGGCGGCTCCGGTTTCAGGTGCCGCTCCATGAGGTATGTCACGCTGCCGGGGCCGCCCATGGCCTTCACCAGCACCTCCAGCGTCTCCTTGTCCAGGCGGCACGGCAGGTACAGCGAGGGCTGCGGGGGCATGTTCTCCTCTCCGTGTATGCAAACCTTGGCCATGATGAAAAAAGTATAGCACACTCTAGCTTTTTGTCAAACAATATCACCGGGGCAACAAATTCCCCCTCGGAGCCAACTCACGGCTGCGCCTTCTCCGGCAGTTCGCCGGCGTACGGGAGCACGTTTGCGGAGCTCAGGTCGTATTCCGCCTTGTACTGGGGTGCGGAGATGCCGAAAACACCGAGCAGGGTGTGGAAGACGTGGTCCTGGGAAGCGGTAACGCCCTTGTTGGCGCGCAGCCTTTCCACGGCCTGGCGGAAATGGGGGTGCAACGATTCGAATTCCGGGGATGCAACGATCAGCAGCGGAACCAGGCACCCGCCCGTTTTGTGGTACCCCTCCGTCATTCGCCCGCGTTCCCACTGCCCGCCGTCGTCTCCCACATACTCCCCGTGATCTCCCACGTAGATGTAGATGTACGGACGGTTGCCCAATCCCTGCAGGAGGCGGTGGATGTACTCGTCCGTGTAGCAGATGGTGTTGTCGTATGCGTTCTTTGCCAGCACGGCCATATCCGGGTTGGAGGCGGGGCGGTTGGCGCGGCCCTCCGCCCCTGCGGGTGTAAAGGGAGGGTTCTCCTTGTCATACCAGGCAAAGGGCGCGTGGCTGCCTTCGTTGTTGACCAGCACAATCCGGTTTGCGCCGGGCTCCTGCGCCACTTGGTCATGGATTTGCTGCACCTGGGTCATGGGGTCGCCATGGTACTCCACCATCTCACCGTCCTCTGAGAACACTGCCAGCAAACTCTCATACGGCGGCCTCCAGAAAACACGGCGCTGCAGGTCCTCCCTGCCGATGGAGCTGAACGTGGTGTTCTTGAACCCGCATGCGCGGAAAATATCCACCAGGCTGCGCACGGTGGGTTCCGTGTGAGGAGCCTTGGGGTCCATCACATCGCCGCTGGCATCCGTCATGATGCTCACGAAGGCGCTCACAGTGAACGGGGCGGAGGAGACGCAGCGGTCGAAACGTATCAGGCGGCCGTTTTCTTTCAGCCGCGGGGTGGTATCCCGGTGGTAGCCGTAGATGCCCATGTGGTCCGCACGCACGCTTTCACCGATATGCAGGATGCACAGCACACCCTCTCCCCCCTTCAGGGTAGGCATGGAGACATCATCCGCAGAGATGTGGGGGAGCGTGCCGAGCATGTGTATCAGGCGGTTGTTCGCGTTGTCCGCCTTCACAACGGCCTTGACGGTTCTGCGGGTGAGGCTCACGGGCCATTCGGCGCAACCGCGCTTGGTATCCGGCGGGATGGTGTACTGGCGGGCCACCATCGACACAAGCAGCAGGAGGAGCCCGCTGCCCAGCAGGCGTAGGCGGCTCTTCCCGCGGACGACCCGCAGCATGCCCCACACCAGCCCCGCAATGAGCAGCAGGGTCCCGGCCAGCAATGCCGCCACATCCCAGGTGAAGTAGTTTTTCACCTCCTCCATGTTGGCGCCCAGCACTTGCTCCACAATGCTATGGTCCAGGATGATGCCGTACTTCACACGGCTCACGGCATCAATGAACGAGCAGATGCAGCACAGGGAAAAGAGGATGCCGAACAGCCAGCGGGAGGCGGCAAGGAGAAGACAGGTCACCCCCGTGCTGAACAACAGCGCGTGCCCCAGCTGCGGCATATCCATCCACAGCTCCACGTTGAGCAGGGCGTTCGCAACCAGCATGACCAGCCCAACCCCGCACAAGGTCTTGGCGGGGAGAAGCGTATCCCACCCGCGCCACTTGAACAGCGCGGCACAGGCGGCAGCCATCAAACCGCATATCAGCACTGTCTCCCATTTATAGCCCTTGGCCTGGTCCATAAACCAGGATGGGAAGTAGACGACAACTGGCCACAGAAGAAGAACGGCCAGCACCAATACCGGGACAATCCGGTAGGCGCGGGAAGAGGGAGAGCTGTTATCGCTGTTCATGTTTTCGAATCGTGGTGCCTTGGTGGAAATGGCGCGGCGGATGGTGCGCTGCCGTGGATTGTAATCCATGCACACGAATATTGTCAAGGTATTCGGCAAGCGCCCGCGCGTGCGTTTCCGCACGCGCACGCAATACGCCCTTGCGCGCGCGCGGCGGGGCGGGTATAATGCCGCCATGCCAAGCGTATCCCTTTCCCTGGGCGAAAAATCATACGAGGTCCACGTTGCCAACGGCTCGCTGAAGTCGGTGGGGGATTTCTTGTCGCGCACGCGCATGGGCGGCAGGGCGGCGGTAATTTCCGACACCAACGTGGCGCCCCTGTACGCCGCCTCCGTGCTGGCCGGGCTGGATGATGCCGGGTACGCCGCCAGCATCCACACCATCCCCGCCGGGGAGCAGAGCAAAAACATCTCCACCGTGGAGCAACTGGCCGCAGAGCTGGTGAAAGCCGGGCATGACCGCACCAGCTTTATTGTGGCGCTGGGCGGCGGCGTGGTGGGTGATTTGGCGGGATTCCTGGCCGCCACCTACTACCGCGGCATACCCTTTGTGCAGGTACCCACCAGCGTGATGGCACAGGTGGACAGCTCCGTGGGCGGCAAGACCGCCGTGAACATAGCCGCCGGAAAGAACCTGGTGGGGGCCTTCCACCAGCCGCGCCTGGTGGTGGCGGACCCGCTGGCGCTCACCACGCTGCCGCCGCGCGTGGGGCGGGAAGGCATGGCGGAGATGGTGAAGCACGCCGCCATTGCGCGCCCCAAATCCCTGTTCCCGCTCATGCAGCTGGCGGATGAAATCGATATCGGCTTTTCCCTGACCACCATCCAGCGGCTGCCGGAAATCATTGCAGACAACATCTCTGTGAAGGCCCGCCTGGTGGAACAGGACGAGCTGGAAACACGCGGCGTGCGCGCCTTCCTGAACTTCGGCCACACCATCGGCCACGGCATAGAGGCCAGCGTGCCCTATGGCGAGCTCCTGCACGGCGAGGTGGTGTCGCTCGGCATGCGCGCCGCCCTGCACCTCTCTCGCAAGCACGCCGGACTGGCGGAACAGGATGAACGGCTGGTCCTCAACGCCCTGCGCAGCATCGGCCTGCCGCTCACCCTGCCGGAGCACGTGGACGCGGAAACCGTGATGGAGCATGTGGCGGCAGACAAGAAGTTCTGCGGCGGCGCGCCGCGCTTCGTCCTGCTGGAAGCCCTGGGCCGCCCCGTGCTTTCCGATGCGGTGACGGAGAGCGACATGCGCGAGGCGCTGGAGCTGCTGAAATCCCCCTGCTGACAACCCTCCCCTTTTTCAACCCAATCAAAGACATGACAGATCCAAGGACAACCACACTCGCCCGCAACCTCATCAACCACTCCTGCGCCCTGCAACCCGGGGAGCACGTGCTGTTCGAGGTTATCGATGCACCGGATGAAATCGCCATCGAGCTGATTCGCGCAGCCCGCGCCGCAGGCGCCCACCCGCACATCAACCTGCGCCACACCCGCATCACCCGCGAGATGTTCGCCGGGGCCACCGACGAGCAGTACGATTCCATCTCCGCCATTGAACTGGCGGAAATGAAGAAGATGGACGCCTACATTGCCATACGCGGCGCGGGAAACAGCTTTGAAAACTCCAGCGTGCCCGCAGACCGCATGAAGCTTGCCCAGAAATACCTGCGCCCCGTGCACAACGAACGCGTGAACAACACCCGCTGGTGCGTGCTCCGCTGGCCCAACCCCTCCATGGCCCAGGGTGCAGGCATGAGCACGGAATCCTTCGAGGATTTTTATTTCCGCTGCTGCCTGGCAGACTACGACAAGCTGCGCGCCGCCATGGAGAAGCTGGCGGCCAAGATGATGAAGACCGACCGCGTGCACATCGTGGGCCCCGGCACGGATTTGACCTTCTCCATCAAGGGCATCCCCGCCATCCTGTGCGATGGCAAGCTCAACATCCCGGACGGCGAGGTGTTCACCGCGCCCGTGCGTGATTCCATCAACGGCACCCTGGCCTACACCGCACCCAGCGTGTTCCAGGGCATCCCGTTCGACGGCATCAAGTTCCGCTTCGAGAACGGCAAGATTGTGGAGGCCCACTGCAACGGCAACGACGACGCCCTCAACAAGATACTGGACACGGACGAGGGCGCGCGCTACATCGGCGAATTCTCGTTCGGCGTAAACCCGTTCATCCTCCAGCCCATGCGGGATATCCTCTTCGACGAGAAGATTGCCGGCTCCTTCCATTTCACCCCCGGCCAGTGCTACGATGTGGCTCCCAACGGCAACAAGTCCCAAATCCATTGGGACCTGGTCTGCATTCAGCGCAAGGACTACGGCGGCGGCGAAATTTACCTGGACGACAAACTGGTGCGGAAGGACGGAATCTTTATTGATCCCGCATTAGCGGACCTGAACCCTGCCGAGTAATTTATTATTCAATTAGGATTAAGATTAAGATTAGGATTAGGAATTTTGCTGCCGTACAGATATGACACGTTCCGAAATGGAAGACCGGCTTGTGGATTTTGCAGCTCGATGCGCCAAACTGTATATGCGCATCAAGGGGTCGCAAATCGGCGCGTGCTACGGTCTGCAGCTCATCCGTTCCTCATCTTCCGTGGGTGCCAACTATGCGGAGGCCACCCACGGCCGCTCCGATGCCGATTTCGTCTCCAAGCTCAAGATTGCCGAAGGAGAGGCAGCCGAATCGCGCCACTGGATACGCTCGGTAGCTAGGGTGGGCCTCGTCAAGGAAAAGCAGCTCGAAAACCTGATTGACGAGTCCAACCAGATTATCGCCATCATCCACGCAACCGCAGAATCTGGCCGCAACAGGGGCAAAAAGCCCGGCAATGGAGACAATTCCTAATCCTAATCTTAATCTTAATCCTAATTATTTTATTCCCATGAAAGATCCCAGATACACTCAACTTGCCCACCAAATCACCGGCTACTCCGTGAATGTGCAGCCCGGCGAACACGTGAACCTGCGCATGCAGGATATTCCCGATGAAATGGTGGTGGAACTCATCCGCGCCGTGCGCGAAGCCGGCGGCATCCCGCATGTGGATATCACCCATGCACTCGTCAACAAGGAGCTGCAGATGGGCGCCACGGAGGAACAATACGAGCTAGAGGGCAAGTACCGCCTTCAGCGCGCGGAGGACATGCAGGTGCACATCGCCATGTATGCCGATTCCAACACCTTTGAATCCGCGGACGTACCGGGCGAGCGCATGCAGATCATCAGCAAGCACTTCAAGGCCGCCAGCAACCTCACCTGCAACAAGCGCAAGTGGACCGTGCTGGCATGGCCCACGCCCAGCATGGCGCAGGCCGCAGGCATGAGCACGGAGGATTTCGAGGATTTTTATTTCCGCTGCTGCCTGGCGGACTACGCCAAGCTCAAGGTGGCCATGGAGAAGCTGAAGGCCATGATGGAGGCCACCGACAAGGTGCGCATCGTGGGCCCCGGCACGGATTTGACCTTCTCCATCAAGGGCATCAAAGCCATCCCCTGCGCGGGCGACTGCAACGTGCCGGACGGCGAGGTGTACACCGCGCCCGTGCGCGGGTCCATTAACGGCACGCTCGCCTACAACGCCCCCAGCATCTACCAGGGCATCCCGTTCGACGGCGTGCGCTTCCGTTTCGAGAACGGCAAGATTGTGGAGGCCCACTGCAACGGAAACGAAGAGGCCCTGAACAAGATACTGGACACGGACGAGGGCGCGCGCTACATCGGCGAGTTTGCGCTGGGCGTGAACCCGTTCATCCTGCAGCCCATGCGGGATATCCTCTTTGATGAGAAAATCGGCGGGTCCTTCCACTTCACCCCCGGCCAGTGCTACGACGAGGCCCCCAACGGCAACGATTCCGCCATCCACTGGGACCTGGTGTGCATCCAGCGCAAGGACTACGGCGGCGGCGAAATCTACTTTGACGGCAAGCTCATCCGCAAGGACGGGATGTTCATCGATCCTGCTTTGGCGGATTTGAACCCGGCCGAGTAATTGAGAATTTGGAATTTCAGATTTAGAATTTATAATCATGTTCACGCGTCTCAAAAACATGTCGGCCCGCCGCTGGATTTGGATAATCGCGGCACTTGCGCTAATCTATTACGGCACAAAATGGTTCGGCCAGTGGGGCGCTTCGCAGCTGGAGTGCAACACCACCGAGCTGCCCGCCGACACCCTGCCGGGTGCAGGCCCGCTGCGCATCGCCTTCATCAGCGATTTACACAACAGCAAGGCCATGCTGGAGAAGGCGGTGGACATGATTGAGGCCGCCAAGCCCGACCTCATCGTCTACGGCGGCGACTTCATCGCCCTGGAGGAACGCACAAAGCGCACCCGCAAGTACATGGACGAGCTGCGGCGGCTGAAGGCCATCGCCCCCACCTTCGCCATCCTCGGCAACATGGACTACGAGCGCCTGGAACCCGTGGCGCGCATCCTCACCACGGCGGGCGTGCCCATCCTCCGCAACCAGGCTGTGGACTGGACCGCACCCAACGGCAGCACTATCCGCATCATCGGGCTGGGCGATTGGAACGAGGGCGACGAGAACCCCGATGCCTGCATGAAGCCCGACGGCCAGGAGGAGCACCCCGTGCTCCTGCTCTCGCACGACCCCGAGAGCCGCGCGCTCCTGGATGCGTACGACTGGGACCTGATGCTCAGCGGCCACGTGCACGGCGGCCAAATCGGCATTCCGTTCACCCGCCACTTCATCTCCTTCCGCTCGGAGATGGTCTCCGGCTGCTACGCCTACGGTAAGAACCGCCACGTGTTCGTGAGCCGCGGAGTGGGCTCCACCTGGGGCATGCGCTTCTTCTGCCCCCCGGAGGTCAGCATCATCGATATCCGCTGAGCTCAGCGGTGGTGGCGGTGGGGGTTGAGGTCGCGCTGGTGTTCCTCGCGGTCGTCGCGGTTGCGGAGCATGCCGCTGCGGTTGCGCTTGAAGACGCGCTCCAGGGTCATCTGGCGCTTCTCGTTGCGGCGTTCCAGCTCGGCAATTTCGGCATCCAGGTTGAGGAAATGCTCATAGCGCTCCTGGGAGAGGGTGCCCGCCTCCAGCGCGGCGCGGATGGCGCAGCCGGCGTCCTTGCGGTGGGAGCAGTCCGCAAAGCGGCACCGGGTGGACAATTCCGCGAGGTCCGCAAACTCTGCGCGCAGCGTGGCGGCATCCGTCCACATGTGGATTTCGCGCATGCCGGGGTTGTCGATGAGCACGCCGCCGCCCGGCAGCACCACCAGCTCGCGCGCCACGGTGGTGTGGCGGCCCTTGCCGGTGACTTCGTTCACGTGGCCGGTCTCCAGCCACTCGTCGCCCAGGAGCGAGTTCACCAGCGTACTCTTGCCCACGCCGGAGGAGCCGACGATGGTGATGGTGCGCCCCTTGGGCACGCGGCGCAGGTACTGCGGGTATCCCTTCTTCCAGCGTGCCACGATGGGGTAGACCTCGCTGCAGAGCGGCTCCACCCGGGCGCAGAGTTCCTGCATCTGCTCCTCCGTGGCGGTATCGGCCTTGTTGATGAGCACCACGGGTGCGGCGCCGCACTTGCGGATGAGGGTGAGATAGCGCTCGATGCGGCGCATGTTGAAATCCTCCGCGGCATCGGTCACCACCACCACCATATCCACATTCGCGCCGATAACCTGCTCTGCGCAGCTGCGGCCGGGGGCCTTGCGGGAGAAGCGGTTCTTGCGCGGCAGCATGGCGCGTATCACGGGCAGGTCCTCCCCCCGGCCGGGGTCCACGGCCACCCAGTCGCCCACGGTGGGCAGGTCGGCGTCGGACACGGCATCGTGCCAGACCTTGCCGCTGAGCACCACCTCATGGTCTCCCCTGCCCTTGGCAATGACGGTGAAGTTGATTTTCGTCTCGCGGATGATGCGGGCGGGGTACCACTCCGCATGCCCCAGGGCATCGAACGCAGCAGACAGGCGGGCATCCCAGCCCAGCATCTCGGGGGTCACTTTCACTGCGGGCGGATGATGGTGGCGTGTTCGATAATGTGCATGGCGATGTGCTCCTTGGTGTCTTTCTCCAGATACTCCACGCGGTCCGGGAAGACGAGCGCCACCTCGTTCTCGCGGGAATCGAAACCAATGTCGCTGCGGGAGACATCGTTTGCCACCACCATGTTGCACTGCTTGCGCTCCAGCTTGCCGCGGGCGTAGTCCTCCACGTCGTTGGTCTCCGCGGCAAAACCGATGAGCGTTCCGGTGAAGCCGAAAACGCTGCGCATGCTGCCCAGGATATCCGGGGTGCGCTCCAGCTCCAGCACCATGCGGTCACCATCCTTCTTGATTTTCCGCTCGGAGTACGCCACGGGGCGGTAGTCCGCCACGGCTGCGGCCATGATGGCCACATCCACGCCCGGCAGCATGTCGCGCACCGCATCGTACATCTCCTGCGCGGTCTCCACGTGGATGAAATCCACCCCCGGCGGCACATCCAGCGCGGTGGGGCCGGATATCAGCACCACATCGTGCCCATCATGCCTGGCGGCGCCAGCCAGCGCATAGCCCATGCGGCCGGACGAACGGTTCGTCAGGTAGCGGGCGGGATCCAGCGGCTCGCGCGTGGGGCCGGCGGTGATGAGGAACTTCATGCACCCACTCTAACACACAAGAGCCGCCAACGCAAGCACGCGCACATTGCGCTTGCGCGCGGGAGAGGGGGATGGTAACATGGCGGCATGAATACGCTTCGATACCTTTTGCTGGCTTTCCTCTCGCTTGCGGGAATGGCGCAGGCCCAGTTCTCGTTCGACCAGATGGGGACACCGTCCTGCATCACCGCCAAGGGCAGCGCCAGCTGCTCCTCCTACAAGGCGGGGGAACCCTTCTACATTGCGCTGGATGCCGATATCAAGCAGCCCTGGCACGGCTATTTCCGCAACCCCGGCACCGTGGGCGACCCCATGACCGCCGAGCTGAAGGCCCCGGAGGGCTTCAAGGTGGAGGGCCCGTACTTCTCCGCGCCGGAGCTGCACAAGGGTGTCATCGGCGTGGCGTACACCTACCAGAACCCCACCGTGGTGTGGCGCGTGACACCGGAAGCCGCCGCACCGCAGGAGGCCAGCTTCACCGCCAGCTGCACCGCGCAGGTGTGCTCGGATGAGGGCTGCAACCCGCCGGAGACCCAGTCCGCCACCATTGAGCTGAAGGCGGGCGACGCCGCAGCCAACGCCGATTGGCAGCACCAGGAGCAGAAGGTGGAAACTCTCAGCGAATCCCCGCTGGAATACACGATGGCGCAGGAGGCCGACACCGTCACCATCTCCCTGCCCGCCCTGGCCGCCGCCAAGAACGTGTATTTCTTCTCGGACGACAACTGCATCTCCCCCACCGCGGAGCAGAAGTTCGAGAACGGCACGCTTTCCCTGAAGCGCAACGACAACTCCGACCCCATGTACTCCGTAAAGGACGAGGCACAGGTGGGCAAACCCCTGAAGGCGCTGGGCGGCCTGCTGGTGGCGGACGGCAAGCTTTACACCATCAAGGGCGAGTTTGCCGCGCCCGCGCCGAAATCCCCCTTTGAGAACATCCCGGCGGGGCTGGGAGGCGTGTTGCTCTCCCTGTTCCTGGGCGGCCTCATCCTGAACCTGATGCCCTGCGTGTTCCCGGTCATCGGCCTGAAGGTGATGAGCTTCGTGGAGCTGGGCGGTGGCGACCGCCGCAAGGTCATCATGCACTCCCTGGCCTTTGTGCTGGGCATCCTCGTTTCCTTCTGGATCATCTCCGTGCTCATCGCCGTTGTTTCCAACCTCTCCGCGCTCGCGGATCAGCCGTGGACGCAGTGGCTGAGCACGCTGTGGTATGATGGCGGCTCCACCTCCCGCTCCTGGGCGGAGTGGATGCAGAACCCGTGGATTGTGTACGTCATCCTGCTGCTGCTGCTCGTACTGGGCCTGAGCATGTTCGGCCTGTTCGAGATTGGCGTGGGCGCCACCGGCGCCGGCCAGAAGCTGCAGAGCAAGGGCGGGCTCACCGGCTCGTTCTTCCAAGGCCTTTTCGTGACCGTGGTGGCCACGCCGTGCAGCGCGCCGTTCCTGGGCACGTCCCTGCCGGCGGCCATGTCCATGCCGGCGGTGTGGATGGTGGTGGCGCTCACGTTCATGGCGCTGGGCCTGGCCTTCCCGTACATCGTGCTGGGCTGCTTCCCCTCGCTGGTGCGCCTGCTGCCCAAACCCGGCCCGTGGATGGAATCCCTGAAGCAGGGGCTCTCCTTCCTGCTGTTCGGTGCCGCCGCCTGGTTCGTTGACGTGTACCTGGTGTTCTGGCCCAAGTCCGAGAACACCACCTGGGTGCTCATCGGCCTGGTGCTCATCGCCTGCGCCTTCTGGGTGTACGGCCGCTGGTGCCCCATGTACCGCAGCAAGGGCTCCCGCATCTCCGGCGGCATCATCGCCCTGGCCCTGCTGGCCTGCGGCGCCTGGATTTCCATACCTGTCTTCAGCGCCCACGAGTGGAAGGAGTGGTCTTCCACCGCCATGCAGGACGCCCTGGACGAGGGCCACCCCGTGTACGTGGACTTC
The DNA here is from genome assembly GCA_030523775.1 of Akkermansia sp. Lineage (GTDB taxonomy): Bacteria > Verrucomicrobiota > Verrucomicrobiia > Verrucomicrobiales > Akkermansiaceae > Akkermansia. Next base: position 41,881 of record JAUNHW010000003.1, on the reverse strand, counting down.
ACCGCCAAGTGGTGCGCCACCTGCCAGTCCAACAAGAAGCTGGCATACACCGACGAGGTGTACAAAGCATTCGAGGACCACGATGTGGTGCTGATGCGCGCGGACAAGACCAAGCCGAGCGAGGAAATCGACGCCGCGATGCGCAAGCTGAACCGCAGCTCCGTGCCCGTGAACGTGCTCTACATACCGGACCGCGAGCCCGCCGTCACCAGCGAGCTGCTCACCGCCCCCTACATGCTCGACTTCCTGAACGAGCAGTTCCAGGACGCGGATACGGAGGACACGGACGGGCAGGATGAGCAGCAGCCCGACGGCGAGGAGGCGTGAACCGATATACAAGAGCCTATTGAATAACCTTGACATTTCCCCGGGCATAGCGTACCTTGCCCGCGCTCCATGGCAACGGATATCACGCTGAAGCGCAACTTTTCCATCATTGCGCACATCGACCACGGCAAGACCACGCTCTCTGACCGTCTGCTGGAGTTTACCCACACCATCGGCGAGCGCGAGAAGCAGGACCAGCTGCTGGATGCCATGGACCTGGAGCGCGAGAAGGGCATCACCATCAAGTCCCACCCCGTGACCATGCGGTACACGGCCAAGGACGGCAAGACCTACGAGCTGAACCTGCTGGACACGCCGGGGCACGTGGACTTCTCCTACGAGGTGTCGCGCTCCCTGGCGGCGTGCGACGGCGCGCTGCTCATCGTGGACGCGGCGCAGGGCGTGGAGGCCCAAACGCTCGCCAACATGCACCTGGCCCTGGAGCAGGACCTCACCATTGTTCCCGTGGTCAACAAGATTGACCTCATCAGCGCCAACCTGCCCAGCGTGTACCACCAGCTGGAGGAGGTGGTGTGCATCCCGCGCGAGGAGGCCATCCTCTGCTCCGCCAAGGCCGGAATCGGCATTGAGGAGGTGCTGGAGGCCATCGTCACCCGCATCCCCGCGCCCAAGGAGGCGGAGGACGACTGCCTGCGCGCGCTGGTGTTCGACTCCGTATACGATGCGTACCGCGGCGTGGTGTCGTACGTGCGCCTGGTGAGCGGGCGCGTGGCGCGCGGCATGAAGGTGAAGCTTTTCGCCACGGATGAAACCTTCGAGGTGAAGGAGGTAGGCATCTTCACGCCCAAGATGCAGGCCACGGACGCCCTGGAGACGGGGGACGTGGGCTACATCATCGCCAACATGAAAACCGCGGCGGACGTGAAGATTGGCGACACCTACACGAACCTTGCGAACCCCTGCCCGGAACCGCTTCCCGGCTTCAAGGAAATCCGCCCCATGGTGTTCTCCGGCATCTACCCCGTGGATTCCGCGGACTACGAGAACCTGAAGGCCGCCATGGCCAAGCTGCAGATCAACGACGCCGCGTTCACCTACATGGGCGAAAGCTCCGTGGCCCTGGGATTCGGCTTCCGCTGCGGCTTCCTCGGCCTCCTGCACATGGAAATCATCCAGGAGCGCCTGCGCCGCGAATTCAACATGGATGTCATCTCCACCTACCCCTCCGTCATCTACGAGGTCACCAAGACCGACGGCACGGAGCTGCGCGTGGACAACCCCAGCATCCTCCCCGACCCCCAGGAAATCCAGGAAATCCGCGAACCCGTGGTGAACGTGTTCATCATGATTCCCAGCACCTACATCGGCGATATCATGCGTATCGTCATGGAGAAGCGCGGCGAGGTCAACCACACGGAAACCATCGACGACACCCGCGTGATGCTCACCTGCCGCATCCCCATGGCGGAAATCCTGGTGGACTTCAACGACAAGTTGAAGAGCACCACCCGCGGCTACGGCTCCATGGACTACGAGTACGCCGGATACCAGCCCGCCCACCTAGTGAAGATGGACATGATGATTGCCGGCGAACCCGTGGATGCGTTCTCTATGATTGTGCACCGCGACCGCGCGGAATCCCAGGGCCGCGAGCTCGCCATCAAGCTCAAGGATGTCATCCCCCGCCAGCTCTTCACCGTGGCCATCCAGGCCTGCATCGGCGGCAAGATCATCGCCCGCGAGAGCATTTCCCCCATGCGCAAGAACGTTACCGCCAAGTGCTACGGCGGTGATGTCACCCGCAAGCGCAAGCTCCTGGAGAAGCAGAAGGAGGGCAAGAAGCGCATGAAGGCCATCGGCCGCGTCAACATCCCCCAAGAGGCCTTCATCAACGTCCTCAAGAGCGGAGACTAGGCTCCGGCGCCCCCCCCACGCTGCCACACGCCTTTGGGCGGAATGTGCCATCCGTACAATTTTGGTGATTTTTTTGTTGACATGGTACCGTTTCGTGGTATTGTTAAATCGGAATGCGACTAAACGCATCCATGAACAACAATAATATCACGAATATGAAACCACATATAACGCGCGCCCTCATGGCGCTTATTATGGCGGCCGGCATAGCCACCGCAGAAACCTGGAACAGCCCGGTATACGAGCTGAGCGGCAACACCATCACCGTATCCGGCAACGTATCCTATCCCACGGTCAAGGGAGACGATTACAACGATGTGTGCGCCACAGCCTCCGGCACGGTCACCATCACCGGCAGCGGAACCGTTTCCGCCCCCGCTGATTGGGACTCGTTCGGCAGCCTTGATTTCGACGAGGCATCGAACATTGTGCTGGACAGCGGAGTCACATTCCGCAACTTCTATCTTGGAGTGGCCAATGAAGCCGACAGCGCCACGCTGAAGGGCACATACCAGGGGTGCGATATCTTTATGGACGGCGTGGTGGATCTCACCAACGCAAAGCTGCAATCCAGCGATAGTGGAGCGTGCCAGCTGGAACTAGCCTCCGGCACCACGCACAAGGTGTCCAACCTCGTTGTTTCCAGCAGCACCACTTCCATCATGCTGTATGAGAATTACGGCTCCGCCACAGACAATCCCGTGATTCAGGGCAACGTGACGCTCAACGGCTCACTGCCCACTTACAGCGGCAGCGTGCTCACCAGTGAGGGATGCGGTATCGTGTTCCTGGGCGATTCCTTCAGCTTTGCCTCGCTGGTGATAACGGGAAGCCTGACCATATCCGGCTACACCCCCATCCAATTCTACAATGACGGAAGAAGCAAGCTCCTGCCCTCCACCTCTGCGGACGTCATCATCTGCGGGTCCGTGAACGAGTCCCAGCTCGGCTACCTGAAGCCCTACGCCGGGTATGACGATGGACGGGACGGAGTGCTGGAAGCCTACGACGGACACTTCACGGCACAAGCGGGTACCGACGGCAAGGTGCACATCCGCCTGGCGGAAGGTGGCGGAACCGAACCCACTCCCGGCCCCACGCCGGGCCCCACGCCCGGCTCAGGAGCCAACTGGAACAGCCCGGTCCACGAGCTGACCGACAACACCATCACCGTGTCCGGCAACGTCTCCTATCCCACGGTAAAGGGCTCTGAATACAACGTGGTGACCTCCACAGCCTCCGGCACGGTCACCATAACCGGCAGCGGAACCGTTTCCGCCCCCGGCACCGATGAGTCATTCGGCGTCCTGTGCTTTGAGAACGCCACTTCCGTGACCTTGGACAAGGGGGTGACATTCCGCAACTTCGGCATCGAGGCAGACTGCGAGGAGGCGACACTGAAAGGCACCTACCAGGCCTGCGACATTTGGTTCAGCGGCACGATTGACCTTTCCCAGGCGACCCTGGCACCGTATGGCGGTGAGTATTGCTGGGTTGAGTTCTCCCCCAATTCCAAATGCATCGGGAACTTGGTGGTATCCGGCTCCACAACGGAGCTCTCTGTCGATGGAAACAGCAAAACCTCACCAGGGGCCAACCCTGTGCTGCAAGGCAATCTGACAATTTCCGGCTCGACACCCAAAATCAACAACCAGGGCCACGTTACGGAATGGAAGGGAGGCGGCGTAGAATTCTCAAAATATGGGCCGCTCCAGAACTATTCCACCCTGGTTGTCACCGGCAGCATCACGGTTACCCAAAACACAGGGGTGGATTTCTACAACGCGGACCTTGTTGCCTCCGCACCTTCCCCGGAAGACGACATCTTCATCTGTTCTTCCGTGAAAGAATCCCAGCTCGGATACCTCAAACCCTTCTTGGCGTACGAACAGGAAGAGGGCGACGATTTGATTGTGACTGCCTACGATGGCCACTTCACGGCGCAAACAGAAGCCGATGGCAAGGTGCACATCCGCCTGGTGGCAGGAGCTGGTCCCGAACCCACACCGGGCCCCACGCCCGAGCCTGAAAAGAGCATCCCCGTGGATGTGGGGCAGACCGTGGTGCTGGGAGAGAGCGCGGAGACCACGCCCGCTGCAGACAACCCCGTGTACATGAACGGCGGCACGGCAGATGCCACCAAGCTCGCGGATTCCCTGCTGAACAACACCATCATCACCGGCCTGCGCGGAACCGTGCTCACGAAGAGCGGCCAGCACACCACCCTGACCGGCACCGATACCGTGCAGTACAACATGGAAGGCAAGGATTCCGGACGCGGCGGTGATTTGGCCGTGGGTACCGCATCCGGCGCGCATTCCAACATCCAGCTGAAGGGCGACTCCTACAAGGTGGGCGCCTTCACCGTGCAGAACGGCCTGGCCTCCATCGGCTCCGGCAGCACGCTGGATGCCACCTCCACCACCGTGAACGCCGGCGGCAGCATCACCAACTTCGGCAGTGTCTCCGGCGATGTGGAACTGGCCGCAGCTGGCGCCACCGTGCTCAACCAGGGCGAGGTGAACGATGACATCACCCTGCGCAACGGCAGCACCCTTGTCAACAACGGCAGGGTCTACGGCAACACGGAGATTGCCGGTGGCGCGGCAGCCTTCGGTTCCGGTATGTTCGCCAGCACGCACGTGCTGACCGGCGGCAACCTGCATATCGGCAACAGCCCTGGATACCAGCACCACAACCAGCTCACGCTGGAGGACGGGGCCTCCCTGTACTTCTGCGTGGACGGAGTGCGCCAGGCCACGCTCGCCGACAACGGGGAAGGCACGTACTCCCACCTGGTTGCAGAGACCCTCACGCTCAACGGCACACAGAACATCGATGTGGAAGTGGGCATCAACTTCATCACCGCCGTGCTGCTGGACCGCACGGCCACGCTGAAGCTCGCGGAATTCGGCACCGTGAACGGCAGCACCCCGCTGGATGACCAGGCGTTCACCTACACCGTAACGGACACCACGGGACTGCTGGAAGGCGGTGAGCTCACCACGGACGGCAACTCCCTCTCCTTCACCGGCACGGTGGGAGACGAGGCGCTGGCCGCTCTGGCAGGCTCCCACGGCACGCAGGTGGCCAACACCATGTGGGCATCCACCTCCCTGCTGAACGACTTCGCCGACATGGCGGAGGCACGGCTCGCCGGAAAGATGGAGGAAGGCTCCACCGCCGCCTGGGCGGGCGGTCTCGGCTCCTTCCAGCGCGAGACGGAACATGCCGCCGGATACACCTACAACGGCGGCGGATACGCCCTGGGCGTACAGCACGCCTTCATGCGTGATTTCGCAGCCGGCGTGGCCTTCGGCCAGAGCTTCGGCCATTTCGAGGCCAGGGACAATTCCCTCAAGGCGCGCCAGCGCGGCGTTATGCCCGCCATCACCGCCCGCTACCGCGCAAACTCCGGCAAGGGCGCGGTGAGCCCGGTGGTGACCGCCCATGTGGCATACGGCGACATGAAGTACAAGGCAGACACCTACGGTCTGCTGCCCGGCCATGCGGAATGGACGGACCGCACCCTCTCCGCGGGAATCACCGTGGGCACGGAAATCAAGGTGGGGGTGGAAACCACGGTCACTCCCTTTGTGGGCCTGAGCTACGCGGCGGCGGACCAGAAGGACGCGGTGGAGGACATGGGTGCCATCTCCCGCCGCTACCATGACGGCAAGATGCACAACCTGAGCATCCCCGTGGGTGTCACGCTGCGCTCCACCATGGGTGCCTTCACCCCGGAGGTCACCCTGGCCTACAGGGCAGATGTGGACCGCAGCAACCCGGAAGTGCAGTGCGACTGCCTGGGCATCAAGAGCACCGCAGAGGGTGCCGATCCCGGCAAGCACTCCATGTACCTGAACGCGGGCGGCACCTATGCCGTTTCCGACAACGTGGGCATCTTCGCCTCCTACACGCTCAACGTACGCGAGCACGCCACCAACCAGAGCGTGAACGCCGGCGTGCAGGTGAGCTTTTAAGCCCAAGGCCCGGTCTTCATTTCAGGTGCCGTCCCATCCCCGGGGCGGCACCTTTTTTGGGCGTTTTCACCTGATGGACTCACGAATGAGCATGGCGCATTCCTCCTGCCCCGTCTCCTCCGCCGCTTCCAGCGGCGTTTCATCGATTTCGTCCTCCAAATCCGGAGCTGCGCCGTAGTGCAGCAGCAGGCGCACGCATTCCGCATGGCCGGCCGATGCGGCGCATGTCAACGGCGTCATTCCCTCGGTTTCATCGTCCACCTCGAACCAGCATTCGGGGCTCGGGGCGTCCACGCGCCTTTCGTCCCCGTCCGGGCTGAGGGCGAAGTCGCCCAGCAGGCACTCCAGGCACTCGCGGCTGTCCTTCCATGCCGCCATGCGGACGAGATAGGCCCAGAACCGCCCGTCCCCCGGCTTGGAGTTGGACAAGAGGGGGCTCAGCAGCTTGAGCATGCCGGCGTTGTCGGCTATGCAGGCGTTGCTCGCGGCCCGCTGCAGTTTCGCCTGTGAGAATTTGTGGGTAGACACAAGCTCCTGCACGGCTGCGGTGTCGCCGTTCGCCACGGCTTGGAAAAGCGGGTCCCCGCGCCCCGAGCGGCCCCCGGCCCGCTGGAGCAGCCGCATGCATTCCCTGAAGCCCGCAGCCTCGGCGGCATCCAGCGCCGTGCACCCCTGCGCGTCCACCGCGTTGACATCCGCCCTGGCATTGAGCAGGATTTTGACCATCTCCGCATGGTTGCCCAGCGCCGCATTCATCAGCGGGGTTTCTCCCTCGCGGGTGGCGGCGTTCACGTCCGCCCCGCCCTCAACCAGCAGCCTCGCGCTCTCCGTGTTGAAGACCGTGCATGCGCGGTAGAGCGGCGTGCATCCATCGGCATCGGCATGGTTCACATCCGCACCCGCTGCAATCAACAGCCGCAGCAGCTCCAGACACGACTCACACCCCGCCGCGCGCGACAGCACGGTTTCCCCCGTCCTCATACACCTCGTCCACCCTTGTGATGCCGTGCCTCTCCGCCAGAATTTTGACGGCTTCCCGGCGTTTCTCTTCGTTCGGTTTGATGAGGCTTATCACGATGCACATTGTACACCTCGTACAGAGACAAGTCAACCTTGCTGGGTTGATAACGAAAAACCTACAGTATTCCCAATACTGTACTATGCTCCGTAACTCTTGAGTATTGTATTTGCTTTGTTTGGGAACATAAAGACGAGGCGGTCGGGAAAAGTTTCATGGCAGGTGTTACGGAAAATTGGGATGGGTCGCAGTTTTTCGGGAAAATGCTTGACTACAGTATTGGGAATGCTGTACCCTTTAGGGGGTTTGGGCATTTCAACCATGCAAGCAAAACAACATTTACCCCATATAGACGGGCTTCGGACCCTTGCCATTGTTGGCATTGTATTCTTTCACCTTTTGAAACGTTTTCCCGATGGATATTTGGGAGTTGACATCTTTTTGGTGATTTCCGGGTACTTGCTCTTCCGCAACTACTGGGTTCAGGACACCCGGTTCTCTTTCAGCGATTTTTTGAAAAAAAAGGTGCTCCGACTGTGGCCGGCAACCATTGCCATCACCCTGCCGTGCGTTGTACTGGCCATGTTGCTCTTTCCTTTCGAAAAGTTCCAGGTGACGCTAGGCGACGCCATCGCCACAATCCTTGGCGGGGCAAATCTTTTTTACGATTACAAATTTGACGGTTATTTTTCGGCGCTCAGTCACATGCAGCGACCGCTCGTGCACACATGGTACCTTTCCCTCATTTTCCAAGTATATCTCATATCCGGCGTGATTATCCTCATTAGCAGAAGATTTTCCGTTGCGGCAAAATGTCTCTTGTTTGCCATCTGCATCGCATGCTCCATTTTGATATGTTATCTACCTGATATCATTGGTTTCTTTACACCTTTCCATACTAATTTTTCGACGTACTACTGGACGAGCGGGCGCCTCTGGATGGTGTGCGCAGGTGGACTCGTGCCGCTTCTCCCGGATTTGAAGAACTCTGGGCGCTGCCGAAACATGCTTGGCCTGTCCGCTCTGATTCTTCTCCTCATGTTCACTTTCAACCCGTGGGCGTATTCCTTCTTGTGGACTGTTGAGCCCCTGTGCGTCTTCTGCTCTATGCTATGCATCAAATATGCGGACCGCGGTCTTTGTGGTCGCTTGTTGAACAATCGGATATGCTCTTGCACCGGCAAGTATTCTTTTTCACTCTATTTGGTCCATTGGCCTATATTCGTCCTATTCTCGGCATATTTTATGACATGGACGGGAAGTGCAGCCGTTAAGGCGGGAGCCTTGCTCTGCGTGGCTGTGGCCACTTTCTTCTTTTACCATTGGATCGAGAAACGCCGCTGCTCAATCACATGCGTTGGGATTCTTTGGTTCCTTTCCTTGTCCGCTCTGGCTTGGCTGTCAGCCTCCAGGATATCCAAGGGGGTCTTTTACAAGGAGATTGACGATTTTGTGGACACGTTTAACCGGCCGGAAATAAGTCTAACAGAGATTAGTTCTGGCAAGCTATATGAGACTCTACCTGAATTTCGCCCTCAAATATACGTGGGAGGCGTGATGAATAGCCTGTTTACCATAGGGCACTACCCGCTACTCTACCACATGGGTGATTCGGCAAAAACAGAAAGATTTTTGCTCATAGGAGACTCCCATGCCGAGAGCTTGCCAATGGCTATGGACGAATTGCTCAAACGCAACCATTGGTCCGGGGCATACCTAAACACTTATGTCATACCGGCCGATAATTATTATAGCGGCGGGGAGTACTGCCAGCGTTGGGACTCTGAAAAGGCGACATTGTTACTGTCGTATTTGCGTTCAAATCCGGAAATTGACACGGTCATCATCAGCAACTACTGGAATTGCAGAATTACAGGGAGGTATAGGGATTGGGATGGGAACTTGGTTCATCTCGATGGGCGGGCAAATTCCATGCTTGGCAACATACGCTCGTATATCCAACAAATACGCGCGTGTGGCAAACGAGTTGTAGTATTGACCGACATCCCGAGTTACAAAGACTTCGATCCGAAAAGTTACATTTCCATACAAATGATGATGCATGAGCCTTTGGACGAACGCAAGATTACCTGCACGAAGGAAGAGTATGATGGAATGAATGAGGAGATAAACGACTTCTTTGACCAAATGGAAAGAGAGGGGATTTGCCGCGTTGTACATCTGGAAAATGTATTTTTTAAAGACGGACCCGCGCGAGCGTACCGGGATGGGGTATTGTATTACAATGATCCCCACCATCTCACTCTGCAGGGAGCCCGTATGGTTCTGGGGGCGGTCGAGAATCAATTGCGCGAAATCTTGGATGCGCGCCCGCAACCTGGCGAGGGCAAATAGCTGTGGCCCTGCCGTCTCATTTTGCTTTGAAATTGTTCTTTCTGCTGCTAAACTAGGCGCGTGGCCATGCCACTGACCCAGGTAGTAGCAAAGTCCCCGGCGTTTGCCCGGGACGCGGGGCGGTTGCGTGTTGGCGGCACGCGGGAGGAGCCCGTGGTGCTGGACAGGGTGTGCCCTGCGGCGTATTCGTTTGTGGCGGCCATGGTGGCGGGAATGAGCGACAAGCCTCGGCGCGTGTGGGTGGTGGCGGACGCCCTGCCCGTGCAGGAGCGCGTGGCGGCGGAGTGGCCGCTCTGGCAGGCACCGTCCGCCGTTTTCGTGCCGGAGCGGGAGATGCACATCAACAACGGCATCAGCGACCCCGACCTCGCCGCGGAGCGCCTGGAGGCCCTGCGCGCCATTTCTGGCGCGCCCGCGGAAACCCAAGCGGTGATTGTGACGGCGGATGCGCTGCGCCAGCCCGTTCCGGCGTTTGAGAAGGCGGAGGACTGCACGCTGACGCTGCGCGTGGGCGCAGAGCTGCCGCCGGAGAAGCTGACGGATACCCTGCTCTCCCATGATTTCGAGCGCGTGGACCAGGTGGTGGCGCGCGGGCAATGGAGCCTGCGCGGCGGCATTCTGGACGTCTTCCCCCTGCAGTCGGCATGGCCGCTGCGCGTGGAATTCTTTGGCGATGAGATAGAGAGCATCCGCGCCTTCGACGTGGATTCCCAGCTCTCGTTCCGCAAGCTGGAGGAGGCGGATTTGCTCCTCGATGAGCCGGAGAGCGCGGATACGCTGGAGGGGCTGATTGCGGCGGACGACTGGGTGGTGGCGCTGCCCGGCAGCGGCGTGCCGGGGGATGTGCTCGTGTTCGAGGTGCCGCCCGACCGCACGGATGCGCTGCCGGAGGACATCGACCAGCTGAACGCGGGGGACGGCGCGGCGTTTTTCGGGTCGCCGCTGGGCTCGTTCGAGAGCGGCGACTTCGTGATGCAGGAGGCGCGCCGCAACCTCGCGCGCATGAACCTGGAGAAGTGGAAGCGCGAGAAGTGGCGCGTGGTCATGTTCTTCCCCCACGAGGGCGAGAAGGAGCGCTTCGAGGAAATCTGCGGCGAGGACCCCGCCTGGAGCGGCGTGCAGAGCCGCGACGGCGACCTCCCGTTCGGTTTCGCCGTGCCGGGGGCGAAGCTCGCCGTGCTGTCGTCCGCGGAAATCTTCGGCCGCTATTCCTCGCCGCGGGCACGGCGGCGCGACGACCGCGAGGAGCGCATGCGCCGCGAGCGCGCTCAGGCCCCGCTGCGCGAAATCTCCCCCGGCGACCTCGTCATCCACGCCGCCCACGGCCTCGGCAGGTTCGAGGGCATCGTGCGCGACGAGGAGACGGGCGAGGAGGAGCTGCACATCACCTACGCGGGCGGCGTGCTGCTGCGCCTGCCGCTCCAGCAGAGCCACCTGGTATCCAAGTACGTGGGGCTGGGTGCCAAGGCCCCGGAGCTCAGCAAAATCGGGGATTCCCGCTGGAAGCGCGCGTGCAGGGCGGCGGAGCGCGCCGTGGCGGACTACGCCGCCCAGCTGCTGGAGGTGCAGGCCGCGCGCGAGAGCGACAACGGCTACGCCCACCCCGCCGATTCCTCCTGGATGTGGCAGTTCGAGAGCAGCTTCCCCTTCCGCGAGACTCCCGACCAGCTCCGCGCCATCAACCAAACCAAGGCCGACATGGAATCCCCGCGCCCCATGGACCGCCTCATCTGCGGCGATGTGGGCTTCGGCAAAACGGAAGTGGCCATCCGCGCCGCCTTCAAGTGCGTCACCGGCGGCAAGCAGGCCGCCATCCTGGCGCCCACCACCGTGCTGGCGGACCAGCACTACCGCACCTTCCGCGCCCGCATGAGCGAGTACCCCGTGCGCATCGAGCTGCTCAGCCGATTCACCCCCGCCAAGCGCGTGGGCGAGATTCTGGACGGCATCGCGCGCGGCGACGTCGATATCGTCATCGGCACCCACAGGCTCATCTCCAAGGACGTCCACTTCAAGGACCTCGGCCTCGCGGTCATCGACGAGGAACAGCGCTTCGGCGTGCGCCACAAGGAGCAGTTCAAGCGCATGTTCCGCATGGTGGACATGCTCACGCTCTCCGCCACGCCCATCCCGCGCACGCTCTACGTGGCGCTCATGGGCGCGCGCGACATGAGCACCATCGACACCCCGCCGCTCAACCGCCTCCCCGTGCAGACCGCCGTGTGCCCGTACAACGAGCAGCTCATCGCCAAGGCCATCGAGCGCGAGATGGCCCGCAACGGCCAGGTCTTCTTCCTCCACAACCGCGTGCAGAGCATCCGCAAGGTGGAGCAGGAGCTCCGCCGCCTCGTCCCCAACGCACGCATCGTCGTCGGCCACGGCCAGATGGACAAGGGCGAGCTGGAGTGCATCATGCGCGATTTCGTCAACGGCAAGGCGGATGTCCTGCTCTCCACCACCATCATTGAGAGCGGCATCGACATCCCGAACGCCAACACCATCATCATCGACCGCGCGGACCGCTTCGGCCTGGCGGATCTGTACCAGCTGCGCGGGCGCGTGGGGCGCGGAGGTCACCGCGCGTATGCCTACCTCCTGCTGCCGCGGGAAGCCCTCTGCACCGGAGACGCCCGCAAGCGCGTGTCCGCCATCAAGCAGTTCACCGAGCTGGGAAGCGGCTTCAAAATCGCCATGCGCGACCTTGAAATCCGCGGCGCGGGCAACCTGCTGGGCACTCAGCAGAGCGGGCATATCGCCGCCATCGGGTTCGAGCTGTACTGCCAGCTGCTGCGGCAGTCCATTGAACGCTTGCAGGGCAAGGTGCCCACCGCCCGCGCGGATGCCGTGTTCAAGGCGGATTTCCTCTGCCTGAGCGAGGCCATGATGGCCACCCGCGAGGACGCACACGCGCTCATCGGCGCCTACCTGCCGTCCTCCTACATGGAGTCCACCAAGGCCCGCATGGACGCTTACACCCGTCTGGCGCGCGCCACCACGCTGGAGGACATCGACGACCTGGAGCGCGAGTGGCACGACCGCTTCGGCAAGCTGCCGCGGGAGGCGCGCCACCTGCTCGCCGTGCAGAAAATCCGCCTGCTCGCATCCCGCCGCGCCATCAGCATGGTGGAGGTCAGTGGCCAGAAGCTCATGCTCACCCGCAACAAGGACTACATCCTCATCGACAAGCGCTTCCCGCGCCTCACCAAGACCAAGCCCGCCGACAAGCTGGCGGAAACCCTGCGCCTGATGCAAACCATGTGATGCCGCTGCCCATCGAACAGATACACGACGACCTGCTGCGCGCGGTTTCGCACGCGGGCGCCACCGTGCTTATCAGCGCGCCCACGGGCAGCGGCAAGTCCACGCGCGTGCCGCTCATGCTGGAGGAGGCCGGCTATGGCGAGAAGGGGTGCATCCTGGTGGTGCAGCCGCGGCGGCTCGCGGCGCGCTTGCTGGCGGGGTTCGTGGCGCGGCAGTACCCCTGCCAGCTCGGGCGCGAGGTGGGCTACACCGTGCGCTTCGACTCCCGCCGCTCCGATTCCACGCGCATCCTCTTTGTGACGGACGGCATCTTGGAGCGCCGACTCACCGACGACCCGCAGCTGCGCGGCGTGTCCGCCGTGGTGTTCGACGAGGTGCACGAGCGGCGTCTCTCCGGCGATTTGTGCCTGGCGCGCGTGCTGCAGCTGCAGCGCACGCAGCGCCCGGAGCTGGCCGTGGTGGTGATGTCCGCCACGCTGGAGCTGGACAAGCTGCAGGGCTACCTGCCGCAGGCGCAGGTGCTGCGCGCGGAGGGGCGTCTCTTCCCCGTGGAGGTTTCCTATCGCCAGCCCGTGGCCGTGCGCGACCGCTTCGGCCACCTCGCCCCGCCCCCGGTGTGGGACCAGTGCGCCGCCGCTGTGAAGGAGCTGCTGGCGCACGACGACTGCGGGGACATCCTGGTCTTCCTGCCGGGCGCGTATGAAATCCGCCGCACGGTGGAGCTGCTGGAGAATGTTTCCTGGATGAAGGGGCGGGATGTGTTTCCCCTGCACGGCGCGCTGCCGCCGGACGCCCAGAACCGCGCCGTGGAGTGCGGCGAACGCCCGCGCGTCATCGTTTCCACCAACATCGCGGAAACCTCGCTCACCATCGAGGGCGTCCGCTCCGTGGTGGATGCCGGAACCGTGCGCGAGGCCCGCTGGGAGCCCCACCGCGGCCTCTCCACCCTGCACATCGTCCCCATCTCCCAAGCCCAGGCGGACCAGCGCACCGGCCGCGCGGGGCGTCTGGGCCCCGGCCGCTGCATCCGCCTGTGGAGCGAGGCCGACCAGCGCCGCCGCGCGCCGTTCCCCTCACCGGAGGTCCACCGCGCGGACATCTCCATGGCCTTCCTCAACCTGCTGGCCTGGGGCTGCAAATCGCTGGACGATATAAAGAAATTCCCTTGGCCGGACGCCCCCACGGAAACCGAGACGGAGCGCGCGTGGCAGCTGCTGCTGGACTTGGAGGCGGCGGATGCAAACGGCCTCACGAAACTGGGGCGGCGCATGCTGGCGCACCCGCTGCCGCCCGTGCTGGCGCGGCTGATGGTGGAGGGCGAGGATGCCCGCCTGGTGCCGGAGATGGCGGCGGTGGCGGCCCTGCTGCAGGGGGAATCCATTGCCCTTTCCAACGGCTTGCATCCCAGTTTGCGCGAACGCGGCGACTTCTGCGACTTCCAGACGGAATGGCGCGCCGTGCAGGCCGCCGCCCGCTGCAATTTCGCCCCGCAGGAATGCACCCGCCTCGGCATCCAGGCCCGCGCCGCACGCGAAATCGTCAAGGCCTGGCGGCAGCTCGGCGGCAACGGCGAACCTGAGAAAATTTTTGTAGAAAACCTGTCGGACGTGTTGCCGCGCGCGCTGCTGCGCTGCTATCCCGCCAACCTCGCCGTGCGCAACGGCACCGCTTCCAACACCGCGCGAATTTGCGGAGGCCGCGGCGGCAGCATCGATGCCGACTCCGTGGCCGCGCACGCCCAGGAAAGCGTTTTCCTGCCCGCCGACATCACGGAAATCGGCGGCAAGCGCGTGGAGACACGCCTCTCCCGCTGCACCGTCATCCCGCAGGACATTTTATCAACGCGGCAGGACAACGTCCCCGTGTACGACCCCGCACGCAAGCGCGTGCTCAACATCCGCAGAACCCTCTACCGAGATTTGGTGTTGTCGGAAAAGGAAACCGGCGACGCCGACCCGCAGGACGCCGCACCCATCCTCGCAGACCAGGTGGTGCGCGGCAATTTGAAGCTGGAGGGGTGGGACGGCCACGTCCTGCAATGGATCCACCGCCTCGCCTGCCTCCGCAACGCCATGCCGGAGCTGGAGCTGCCCGAATTCGGCGACGACGACCGCCTGGTGGCCATCACCATGATTTGCGAGGGCGCCGTGTGCTACAAGGACATCGCCACCCGCCCCGTCCTGCCCGTGCTGGCGGAGTGGCTGTCCCCCTGGCAGCGCGAATGCCTCAACAAGTACGCCCCCAAGGCCATCAAGCTCGCCAACGGGCGCGAGGTGAAGCTCCTCTACCGCGAGGACGGCACACCCACCTTCGGCCTCAAGTGCCAGCTCCTCTTCGGCGTGCACGATACCCCGCGCATCGCCGACAACCGCGTGCCCTGTCTCGTCGAAATCTTAGCCCCCAACCAGCGGCCCTACCAAATCACCTCGGATTTGGCCTCCTTCTGGAAAAACGGCTACCCCCAGATGAAAAAGGACCTCGCCGGCCGCTACCCCCGCCACAACTGGCCAGCAGAGGCGCCGTAGCGGAATTTTCAAATAGTACCTAGTACATAGTAAATTATCAAGCACCTTGTTTCTAAACAAGGTGCTTGATAATATCCTCTCGGTCACCGGGGAGCATGTCGATGACGGGAATCTCAATCATGGTGTAGCAACCGGGCTGCTGCTTGAGGGAGGCGCGGGCCACGTTCACCAGCACCTGCGCCGTGAGGGCGGGGTTGTTGATCTTCATGTTGAACTCGAAAAGCTGGTTGTGCGTCATGCCGCTCACGCCCTTGCGGGTCAGGTTCACGCCGTGGCCCACATCGTTGAGCGCATCCACGCTCTCCACCGCAAACACGTGCGTCTCATCGGAAGCGAAGTAGGGATCCTCTTTAATGGCAGCCGTCACCTCGGCAAGGTCGGCCCCTTCCTCCAGCTCCACGTACACCATGCGGCGGTGAATGCCTTCACCCACGGGGATGGTCATGGAGAGGGCATCCTTCACGCCCGCCTTGGAGCGCACGCAGACGCTGTGACCCATGGAACGGCCGGGCCCGAAATTGGTGTAGGAAAGCCCCTTGGGCGCCAAACTCTCCATGAGGGTGCGCACCACAGAATCCGAACCGGGGTCCCACCCGGCGGAAATGATAGCCACGGTGCCGTGCTCCTTGGCCACGGGCATGAGCGCCGCGCGGTAATCGAGAATGGAAGTATGGATATCGAAGGAATCCACCGTGTTGATGCCCATGGCCAGGCATTTCTCCGCATGTTCCCTGCAGGAGCGCGTGGGCGTGGCAAGAATCGCCACATCCACCTTGCCCAGCTCGGCAATATCGGTCACCACGGGGTAGGCGGCCAGCTCGGGATAGCCCTCCTTGGAAGCCGTGCGGCGGACAATGCCCACGCATTCCATATCGGGGGAAGCTTCAATGGCCTCCAGAGCGTACTTGCCGATATTACCGTAACCAACGATGGCTGCTTTAATCTTGTTCATCTTCTTGTATATGAGTGAAAAGTTGTAAGGGCGTGTTGCAAATCCACTAGTCCCGGCGGGAATCGAACCCACATTTGCCCTTTAGGAGAGGGCCGTTCTATCCATTGAACTACGAGACCGGATGGTATTTTTGCTTAGGCGCCGCAGGCGGCGCGGACTTGGGAGATTTGTTCTTGGGTGAGGTGTTTTTCCAATTCGGGGAGCATTCTTGGGAAGTACTCTGCGTTGGTCCAACCGTGCAGCGGTTGGGGCTGGGGCTTGTCGAAAGCCCAGAAGGGGATGGGGAGGGCCACATCCAGCACGGTGGGAGCGGCGGGCATGATGCGGCAGAGGGCATCCGCCACCTGCGCCGCCACGGCGGGGCAGGAATCCAGCACGCGCAGCAGCCACTGGCATGCCAGGTGGTTGGCGGGTACGGCCACGGCTTCCACCAGCTCTTCCAGTCGCTCCTGCGGCAGGTCGCACAGGGGCTGCATGAGCGGCAGGGCGCGCATGTCCGCCAGGCTGAGCAGGGCGTTGAGCAGGGGCGCGTTGTCCTGCGCATCATCCGCCTTGATGCAGCGCACGAGCTCGACGACGCCGGAGAGCGGGGTGTCCGGCGCGGGCTGTGCGAGAGTGACGAGGTTGAGGGAGGCCTTGCCGCTAACCTCTGCGGCGGGTTCGCAAAGGATGTAGGGGAGGAGCGATTTCCAGCCCTCTCCCTTGCGAGACGAGATGAAGCGGCAGAGCATCTGCATGCTGCCGCGGCGGGAGACCACGGTGGTCTTTTCCGCGAAAACGGGGTAGATGTCCAGGTTCTCCTCCTGCTTCTCCTCATCGTTGCTGGCCATGAGGCCGCAAGCCATCATGGCGAGGGGCCACTGCTCCTGGCCGATTTCATGGATGCGCACGGGGTCGTGCGCCATGGCGGCCAGGCGTTCCAGCTCGGAGAGGCTGTCGAAGTTGTCCTGGTAGATACTCATGCGGATTTACTATGTACTATGTACTAGGTACTATTTGATTTAGTTTTGGGCGGGGTCTGTATCCACGGAGTGGGTGGAGACGTCCTGGTTGAGCCAGTCTGTGTTGCCGGCGCCGTCCTGGGCGGGTGCTGCCGGGGCCGGGGTGGTGGGCACGGGGGCATCCACATCCAGCAGGGAGAGGCGCAGGTCCACCACGCGGTCACGCACCAGGGCGCTCAGGGGGCACTTGGCCTTGGCCTGCTCGTAGTGGGCGCGGGCGGCCTCCTTGTCGCCGGTGGATTTGGCGATATCGCCCAGGCAGACGTATGCGAGCGCGGTGTAGGGGTTTTCCGGCAGCTGGGCCACGCGCTGCCAGGTCTTGGTGGCGTCCTCGTCCTTGCCGTCGGCCATGTAATCCGTGGCGATGGCGGCGAGTGCGCGGGCCTTGAGCATGTTGTTGGGGGTGGCGGCGGCCACGTTCTCCAGGTGGTTGATGGCCTGGGCCTTGTCACCGCCGTTACGCAGCAGGGAGATGCCTGCCAGCAGCTCGCCTGTGGCAGCGGCGGGGGTGCCGGCGTATTCTGATTGCAGGAGCTCCAGGGCCTTGGCATCGTATGCCTCCACGGTGGCCACCTTGCCGGGTTCATCCGCCTTCATGGCGGCCACCACCTCTGCGGCGGCGCGGTGCTGGCGGTCGTTCTTGCCGGAGAAGTAGGCGATGGTGCATCCTGCGGCGATGCCGAGCGCGATGCCGCCCCAGAGGAGTTTCTTGTAGTGGTCGTTCAGGAACTGCTCATGCTTGGAGGGCCCGAGCTCGATTTCGCCGATGGCCTTGATCTCCTCCGGGGAGAGCGGCATGATATCCTCGTCGTTCTTGTGGTTGTCCATGGTTATGATTTGTAGATGTCGTTGAGCATGCGGAGGCGGTCCACATCCGAATGGCTGTTGATACCGAGGTTGCGGTAGATTTCCAGGGTGGCCCTGGAGCGGTTGAGGGTGTAGAAGTGGATGCCGTCCACCTCATCGTCCAGCAGCTCGCTGCACTGCTGGCTGGCGTAGTTGATGCCGATGCGCTCCATGGACTCCTTGTCGCCCCCGGCGCGCATCATGGCCTTGAGCAGGCGCGCGGGGAAGTTGGTGCCGGAGGAGAGGGTGGCCATGCGGCGCATGCCGGATATGCTGGTGATGGGCATGATGCCCGCGATGATGGGCACGTCTATCCCCATCAGGCGGCAGCGCGCGCGGAAATCCAGGAAGGCGTGGTTGTCGAAGAAGAGCTGCGTGCAGATGTAGTCCGCCCCTTCGTCCATCTTGGCTTTCAGGAAGTCCATCTCGCGCAGGCGGTTGGTGGATTCCGGGTGCCCCTCCGGGAAACCGGCCACGCCGATGGTGAGGCGGAAGGGCAGCTTGCGGCGCTCCTCCCACTTGCGGATGAAGGCCACCAGCTGCGCGGCGTGCTGGAAGGCATCCCGCGAGCGGTCATAGGCGGGGTCGTTCTGCGGGGGATCCCCGCGCAGGGCCATCACCGCGCGCGCGCCGGATTGCACATAGCCCTCCAGGATGGCGTCTATCTCCGCCTCCGTGTGGCCCACGCAGGTGAGGTGCGGCACGGTGGCCATGCCGCGCGCCTGGATGCGCTGCACCACGCCGCGCGTGAGCTCGCGGGAACTGCCGCCCGCGCCGTAGGTGACGCTCACGAAAGTGGGGCGGAACGGCTTGAGCCGCTCCACGGTCTCCAGCAGGCCGGCCGCACCCTCTTCCGTCTTCGGCGGGAAGAACTCGAAGGAGAAGGTCGGCGTTTCCTCAAAGAGGCCGCAGTCTGTGGCGTGGCGCTGCATCAGGGCATGGGAAGGGGTTCGAGCCCGTCGGACATGGGCACGGCAACCTCCGTGCCGTTGTCTTGGGGCAGAGGCGCGGCGCCGGTGGGCACGGGCGCGCCGAAGTTGTAGTTGTCCTCGCGCAAATCGCGCACGGTTTCAAAGGGGGTGATGATGACCTCGTCTCCCACGGCGGGCATCTTCTCCTCCGGCAGGATACCGTCCTGCACCGCGCCGCCGGCGGTGTTGTTGAAACTGGAAGGCTTGATCTGCGCGCTCACCTGGCCGGATTCCGTGTCCACGTTGTCCACCTCCGCCTCGCAGATGATGTTGTTGTCGCGCCGCAGGGCCACCACCAGGCCCACGTTGATGGGGGATTGGGTGACCGGCTTGAAGAGCACGGAGTTCCACTCCTGGTTGTAGGAGGCCACCAACCCTATGGGCTTGGAATCGGCCACCTCCTCATCGGTCTGCTTGGCCATGCTTTCCTCCTGCTTGCGGCGGGCATCCGCGAGCACGCTGCTCTCCTCCGCCTCCGTGAGTTTCTGCAGGCGCTCCTGCTGGGCCTTCTCCGCAGCCGCGCGGGCCTCCGCCACGGCATCGGACTCATGGTCGGGGTCCAGCTCCTGCATACGCTGGCGGTGTTCCTCCGCGCGCTGGTTGTACGCATCCATGCTCTCCGCGGCCCTGTAGGCCTCATACGCCTCCTGCTGCGCCGGTATCATGTACGCCACCACGTAGAACATCAACCCCACCGCCAGGCAGAGAAGTACAAGTATCGTGACGCGAAATCCGTTCATGCGGCACATTCTACCAAAACAAGCCCGCAACGCAAGCCAAGAGTGTGTCAGGTGCGCCATTGGCGCACGCGCAAATTTGCATCATGCCCGTCTTTGTGCTGGACATGCGGGCGGCGCCGTGCTTAAATGCCCGCAACCTCTTTCCCGAACAGATAGAAATATGAAGTCCTACACCATCTTCCAGAAGTCCGACGACGAGACCGTGAACGAGTTCCTGACGTGGATGCGCAACCAGGAGCGCGGCGTGTACCGCGCTGCGCTGCGCGAGCTTGGAGCGCTCAAGAAACTGCGCCCGCAGTTCATGCAGCAGAAACCCGTGGAAGAGCAGTTTGCCTGGCTCAAGAAGATGCTCGCCTGGATGCCCGCGGAAACCATAGCGGACCACCTGCTGCAGGTGTGGCTCATCCGCAAGCACGAGCCCATGCTGGTGGCCTTCATCGAGAAGCTCGGCATCCAGCACAACGGCCACGGCGTGGTGGACGAGCTGCCGGAGAAGCTTGACGCGGAGCAGCTGAAGGTGGCGGTGGACGAGCTGTTCGCCAACAACCCCGCCGGTGCCGCATCCGTGTACCTGCACATGTTCCAGAACCAGACCGAGGAGGGCTGGCCGGAGCTTCAGGACGTTTTGGACAACGACCCCCGCGTGACCCTGAAGTAAAAAGGGAGCGCGGGCCATGCCCCCCAACTACCCTTGACGGAGGACGAACAATACATGCAGCTGGCAATGCGCGAGGCGGAAAAGGCCCGCGCCGCCGGAGAGGTGCCCTGCGGCTGCGTGGTTGTGAGGGAAGGCCGCGTGATTGCCCGCGGCTGGAATCAGGTGGAAGCCCTGAAGGACGCCACCGCGCACGCGGAGATGCTGGCGCTCACGGCTGCCCAGGCGGCGGTGGGGGATTGGCGGCTGGACGGCTGCACGGTGTACGTCACCAAAGAGCCCTGCCCCATGTGCGCGGGCGCGCTGGTGCACTGCCGCCCGCAGCGCGTGGTGTTCGGCATTCCGGACCCCAAGGGCGGAGCCTGCGGCGGCTGGATCAACCTGCTGGATTCCAACCCGCCGCTCAACCACAGGTGCGAGTGCGTGCCCGGCGTGCTGGGAGATGCCTGCCTGGAGCAGTTTCAATCCTTTTTCCGCGCCGCGCGCGCTGTGGCCAAGCAGCGCAAGATGCAGGAAAGGCTCGAACATGATGCCGACCATGGAAACACCGCAGATTGACGTATACATCCACGCGGAGCGCGATTGGGTGACGGATGAGCTGGCGGGAGCGTGCAAGGATGCCCTGCCCCGCGTGGCGGCAGAGCTGCAGAAACTTCCGCAGGGACCGGACCACGTGCTTTCCTCGCTGCCGGAAGTGGAGATTTCCATAGTGGACGATGAGACCATAGCCGCCGTGCATGCGGAGTTCCTGAACGACCCCGCGCCCACGGATGTCATCACCTTCCCCTACGGAGAAATCCTGGTGAGTTGCGACACGGCGGAACGCTACGCCGCCGCGCACGGACTCCGCCGGGAGGAGGAGCTTTTCCGCTACATGGTGCACGGCCTGGTGCACCTGCAGGGCTACCGCGACCACGAGCCGCGGGACCGGGAGGCCATGTTCGCCGTGCAGGAGCCCCTGGTGGCGCAATTCGCCCCGCGCGGCGGTGCCCGCTGATTCAAACCGCATCAAGCGTGAGCACGGTCACGTTGTCGGCGAACTCGTTGTCCAGCCGCTCGCAAGCCTGCACCAGCGCGGGTGCCAGGGGCGTGGCGCGGTTGCTCAGAAGCGCGGAGAGCTCCGCGCCGGGGTGGCACTCGAACAGCAGCTCCTCCGTGCCGTCGCTGGCCAGGATAATGCGGTCGTGCGGCAGCAGGGGAAAGCCCGCGGGAGCATCCACCAGGGCCAGCGGCTCACCCGTGAGCGCGCTGCGCAGGCAATGGCTTTCCGGCATGGCGCACTCCGGCCCGACCCCCCTGTACAAGGTGCGCATGGAGTGGTCCTCGTTCAAGCGCCGCAGCGCCCCGCCGCGCCACAGGAACAGCGCGCAATCCCCCACGCTCACATGGTACAGCACGCCGTGCGATACGTACACGCCCAGCAGTGTGGTGCCGCCAAAGCAGCCTTTCTCCAGGAACAGCGCTCCCACAGCCTCGTTCGCCTCGTCCAGCGCCACCCGCAGGCGGCGCTCCGCCGGCATCTCCGGCAACCGTGCAAAGGCGGCGCAGAAGGCATCCACGGCTGTGCGGGCCGCGGCATCGCCGTTGCAGTGCCCTCCCATGCCGTCGCACACCACCGCCAGCGTGCCATCCGGAAAATGGGAGACCGCATAGGCGTCCTCCATCCGCTCGCGCTTGCCTATCCACTGTGCCGCATGTACATCCATGACCAGTATGCCCCCTTCTTACCACCCCATGCGGGCATTGACAAGAAAAAACGGGAAACAGGTTCGGCAGGCACGGGGCATGCGCTACTTCTTCACGTAGTAGCGCACGTAGTCCACCTCCATCTTGCAGGGGTATTGGGAGGCATCGGGTGCCTCGGTCATGGTTTGGGGGCCGCCCACGGCGGTGTTGATGATGAGGTATCCTCCCTTGTTGAAGGGCTTGCGGCCGTCCGGGTAGGTGACGGTGTCGGTGTTGAGGGTGGTGATGGTCTGCTTGTCCACGCCCAGGCGAATCTGCTTCTCGTCCCACTCCATCCAGTAGAGGTGGAAGTTACCGGTGAGGCCGTTGATCTTGGGGTGGTGGGTGGCGTAGGTGTCCTGGTCACCGCCGTTTTTGCCCCAGTGGATGGTGGCGTGGCACATGTCATGCTGCTGGGAGGCGTGCTCCATGATGTCGATTTCCCCGCATTGCGGCCAGCCCCAGGGGTTTTCGCAAATGAGCCAGATGGCGGGCCAGGCCCCCTTGTTGCCGGGGATGTTGGCGCGCACCTCCAGGCGGCCGTGGAAGAAGGTCTTGAGGCCCTGGGTGGTGATGGACCCGCTCTTGTAGGGCATGGTCTTGCGCTGCTCGAACCACTTGTTGGAACCGGGCTTGAAATTGGAGACGGGCGTTTCCTTGGCCTCGGTCTTGAGCACGAGCATGCCGTTCTTGAACTGGATGCAATCCTGCGTGTAGGTTTGGGCGGCACCCACGTTGCGGATGACGCCGAGCTCCGGCTGCCACTTCTTTGGGTCGAGCTTGGAGCCGTTGAACTCGTCGTTCCACTCCAGCACCCAGCCTCCGGGCAGGGTCTTGGGTGCTTGGGACTTGCTTGCAGCGGAGAGCGGCAGGGCAAGCGTCAATGCAAAGCAAAGGTATTTGAACATGCCTGACATTTTACCGCGCGGGGGGGCGTTGTCAACATGGAAATATCACCCGCACATCACCTCCAGCAGAGTGACGGTTTTTGCGATGGCGAGGGCCTGCATGGCCTGCGGAAGCTCCGCGCGGTTGACGGCGGAGAGGTAGCCGAGGCCGGCGGATTCCGCCCAGGCGCGCGCGGATTGGTTGTGGGCGCCGGCAATGGCATCATGTGAGGCGCCCTGCCCCGGCATGCCCGGCAGCGTGTTGAAAATGCGCCCGCCGCTGCTGTTGAGCAGCACAATGCGCAGGTTGTCCTTTGGCACGGCGTTCCAGAGGGCGTTCATGTCGTAGAAGAAACTGAGGTCGCCGAGCAGGCAGAAGCAGCGTGCTGGGGCGCAGGCGGCGGCGCAGCCCACGGCGGTGGAGAGGGAGCCCTCAATACCGCTGGTGCCGCGGTTGCAGCGCACGGCCACCCCCTGCGGCAGGGGGAAGCGCTGTGCAAGGCGCACGGCGGAGCTGTTGCCCAGCTGCAGGGTGTCGCCGGGCTGCAGCAGCTCCATTACCGCGCGGGTGGCGGCGAGCGCGAGGTCGTCCCCGGTATCGGGTGCGGGAAGGTTTTCTTCCGCGCGCTTCCAGGCATCCGCAAAGGCCGCATCCGCGCAGGACGGCAGCGCGCGCAGGAAATCCGCGGGCTGCATCTCCAGCACATGCGTGAGCCTGCAGAAGGTGTCCACCACCGCACCGTCCGGGCACACGTGCCAGTGCTCCACCCCGCTGCGGCGCAGGTACTCCTTCAATTTCTTGGAGAGGATATGCCCGCCGAGGGTGACCACGAGCTGCGGCGCGGGGAGTGAGGCATCGTCCACCAGCTCGTCGATACGGCGAACGCCGCGAGAGTTGGAAAGGTTTTCCGCAATGCAGGGGAATCCCTGCGGCGGGTCCAGCGGCGCAGGCATCTGGCCGAACACCAGCATGGTGCGGGCGGGCAGGGCGTGCGGCAGCGCGGTGCAGCGGGCGATGGTGCGCACGCTCGGCAGCTGCGGGGTGGTGAACTGATACAGCGGCTCGCTGATGGGCATGTTGATGTGGACGGGTCCGGCCACGCGGTGGCGGCATTCCAGCAGGGCCTCGTTGATGAGGCGGTTGGCGTGCCATGCGCTAGTCTCATCATGGATTTCCGGCAGGTCCACGGAGCGGCGCGCCAGAGTGCCGAACACGCGCGGCTGCGGCAGGGTCTGCCCGTCCTGCTGATCAATCCACGCGGCGGGGCGGTCCGCGGAGACGACCACGAGCGGCACCTGCTGGTAGTACGCCTCCGCCACAGCGGGATGCATATTCAGCAGGGCGGTTCCGCTGGTGCAGACCACCGCCGCGGGCTCGCCGCCGTGCTGGGCGAGACCGAGCGCCACGAAAGCGGCGCTGCGCTCGTCCGTAACGCGGTGGCAGGTGAACAGCCCGCACTCCAGCAGGGTGTGGACGATGGGCGCGCAGCGGCTGCCGGGGCAGAGCACCGCATGCCGCACGCCGTGCGCGTGCAGCAGGGCAGCCAGTTGAAGAACGCTTTGTTTGTCGCTGAGCATGACGGTTCGTTTATGAAATCAACCTGCGCAGGGTGTTCATCTTCTCCTGCGTCTCCTGCCATTCCGATTCCGCGGAGGATTCGCGCACCAGGCCGCCGCCCGCGTGCAGCACCACGCTGTCGGCAAACATCTCCATACAGCGCAGGTTCACGTACAGCTCCGAGTGCGCGGCGGCATCCAGCATGCCGAAGAATCCGCTGTAATAGCGCCGCGGCGCGGGCTCCATGCGGGCGATGAGCGCGCGCGCCGCATCCGTGGGGCGGCCGCACACCGCGGGCGTGGGATGCAGCGCCGCCAGCAGCGCGGCGGGGTCGGCTCCCGCGGGCAGGGTGAAGCGGAAATCCGTGCGCAGGTGCGCCAGGTGCCCGGCGGGGGAAACGCGCGGGCCGTCCTCCTGCACGTCATCGGAAAATTGGGAAAGGGTGTCGCGCATGAACTCCACCACGTGGGATTGTTCGCCGCGGTTCTTGGCATCCCAGTCGGCGAGGAAGCGTCCCTCCTGCGCGGGCATGGTTCCCGCCAGCGCCACGGTGCGCCAGCCCCCTGCCCCGCCGCTGAGCAGCAGCTCCGGCGTGGCGGCCAGCCACGTGCCCGTCTGCGGACTGTGGAACAGGCACACCATCATCTGCGGGTACGCATCGCACGCGCGCCAAAAAGTCTCCGCGGGAGAGATGCCCGGCACGCGCTCCACCTCCGCGCGGGACAGCACCACCTTGTGCAGCGAGCGGCTTTGCAGCGCATCCATGGCCTTGCCGAAGGCCGCCATGTAGTCCTCCTTGCCAGCGGAGAGGGTTGCGGCATCGGGCTGTGCCTGCGGCGCGGGTTCGCGCGCGGCGAACGCGGCCAGCGCCTCCGCCATTTCTTCCCTGCCGTTGGCTGTGACATCCGCGTGTATCAGCACGGGCGGGCAGTCGGCATCCACCGAGAACGGCACCGCCGCAAAGCCGCTCCGCCCCGCCAGCGCGGCAACGCCCGGCAGCACCTCCGCATCCGGCGCATGCTGCGCCACCAGGGTGAAATCATCCTCGTTGGGACGCCGCATCAGCGCGAACGCGCAGCGGGAGCGGCATGCGCCGTCCAGCAGATGCATCACCTCTTGCGGGTCGGCGCTCATTCCTGCGGGCGGATGATGAAGTTGGTGACGCGGACGGTGGAGACGAGCGTGTCCCCGCAGGTGATGTCCACGCTCCAGAGGTGGGTTTTGCGGCCGCGGTGGATGAGGCGGGCGGTGGCGTGGAGGGTGGAGCCGAGGGGCGCGGGCGCCACGTGGCTGCCGCTCACATGCATGCCGCACACGGATTCGCCCGGCGCGCAGATGCGCATGGAGCCGTGCCCCGCCAGGTTTTCCGCCAGCGCCAGGTTCACGCCGCCGTGCACCATGCCGAACGGCTGGCAGCAGCGTTCCGTGACCACCAGCTCCGCCTCCGCCAAGCCGTCCTCGCGGGCGGGCAGCGTGCGGATGCCGAGGGTGTCTTCCAGGGATTTGCCCAACAGGGGCATGGGGATGTCGCTCATGTGGTTGAATGGGGGTTAGGCGTCTATCATGGGGCGAACCTTTTTCCAGCAGAGGGCGAAGCTGGCGGCGAAATCCTGCGGGCGGCGCTCCAGCCACGTGTCGATGAGCCGCGCGGGGAACGACAGCACGCCCTCTATCTCCGCCGCGGGGAAGGTGACGCGCCCGCTGTACAGCGCGGCATACAGGTGCACGTGCTCCATGCCGGTGCCCTCGGTGGGCGGCAGGGTGCCGACCTCCACCAGGCGGGCGTCTGTGATGCCGAGTTCCTCCTCCAGCTCGCGGCGGGCGGCGGTCTCGTAGTCCTCCCCGGCGTCCAGGTGGCCGGCGGCGGAGGAATCCCACACGCCGGGCTGGCGGTCCTTCAGGCGGGAGCGCTTTTGCAGCAGGCAGTCGTGCTTCTTGTTGAACACCAGCACATGCACGGCACGGTGGATGAGCCCCTGGTCGTGCACTTCCTTGCGCGTGGCTTGGCGCAGGACGTTGTCATCGCCATCCACCACGTCGAACAACTCGTCGTCGCGCTGCGGGGTGTCGTGGAGCGGGTGGGGGTCGTAGGCGTTGGTGAGCTGCACCCACTGGCGCAGGCCCAGCTCCTCCGGGCGGGCGGTGGGGGAGATGCCGAGGCTTGCGGCCACGTCCGCCCAATCGGGAGAATCCGGCAGCTGCTTGTGCATCTGCTTGCGGCGCTGGGAGAAGCAGCGGCGCATCAGCCCGTCCATGAGCCGGTGGTCGTACGGCGGCAGCTCGTCCGCCGGGCGCGGCGTGAGCAGCATCACCGTGGAATCTATCTTCGGCCGCGGCGAAAACGCCTCCGGCGGCACCGTCTTCAGCGCCCGCGGAACCCAGTCCATCTGGATGCGCAGGGAAAGCAGACCGTATGCATCGTCCCCCGGCTTCGCCAGGATGCGGTCGATAAACTCCTTCTGCAGCATCACCACCGCGCGCTCCACCGCGCAGGGTGAGGTGAGGAAGTTCGCCAGGATGGCACCGCCCGCGGAATACGGCAGGTTGCCCATGAACTTCACGGGCTGCTCCGCAAAGAGCGGCAGCGGGTTCCAGCTCGCGCCATCCGCGTGGTGCACCTCCACGTGCTCGTCCCCTGCCCATCTCTCCCGCTGGTAGGCGGCCAGGCGGGCATCGAACTCCACCAGGATGAGCTTGCGGCACAGCGGGGCAATGTGCTCCGTGAGCGCGCCGGTGCCGGGGCCCACCTCCACCACGCAATCCTGCGGCCCTATTTCCAGCTGGGCCACAATCCATTTGGCGATGTTCTCATCCACCAGAAAATTCTGGCCCAGCGACTTGCTGGGGGACACCCCCGCACGTTCCAGGACCTCACGGATTTGCGTTGCGTTCATCTGCGGATATTCTAGCGCGGCCGCTGGAAAACCGCAAGATGTTCCGCGCGTGCGCGCACAATTTCCTTGCAATTGCGCGCGGGGTGGCCTACAATCCACCACAAGCGGCGGGACCGCATGCACGCCCCGCTCCGCGAGTCCACCCATCCACACACGTGAACCCACGGTTGTACCAGTTAGCCAAAAGCGCCCTCTTTCACCTGGATCCGGAGCGCGCACACACCCTTACCCTGGCGGGGCTCCGCACGGCGGAGCGCCTGCACCTGCTGCCGCTGGTGGCGGGTCCCCGCGTGGAGGACCCCGTAACCGTGATGGGGCTGCAGTTCCCCAACCGCGTGGGCCTGGCGGCCGGAATGGACAAGGAGGCCAACACCGTGGCCGCGTTCGGGCATTTGGGATTCGGATTCGTGGAGGTGGGCACGCTCACCCCGCGCCCCCAGCCCGGCAACCCCAAGCCCCGCCTCTTCCGCTGCATCCCCCAGCTGGCCATCATCAACCACATGGGAATCAACAACCCCGGTATCGACCGCGGCGTGGAGAACATACGGGCCACCAAAAACTTCCACGGCGTGCTGGGCGTCAACATCTCAAAAAACAAGGTTACGCCGAATTCCGAGGCCAACCACGACTACGTGAGCTGCCTGCGCGCAGCCTGGGACGTGGCGGACTACGTGACCGTGAACTTCTCCTGCCCGAACGTGCCGAACCTGCAGGAGCTGGCGCAGGCGGACACCGCGGCGGACCTGCTCTCCCAGCTCAAGAGCGAGCAGGCCAACCTCTCCTCCGACACCGGGCGCTACGTGCCGCTGGTGATGAAGGTGTCCCCGGACATGAGCGAGCGCCAGATTGAGGAGCTGTGCCACGTGTTCCTGGATTGCCAGCTGGACGGGCTCATCTGCACCAACACCACCACCACCCGCACTGGCGTGGAGAACCACCCCGCCGCCAAGGAGAGCGGCGGCCTTTCCGGCAAGCCCCTCTACAACCGCGCCAACGAAACCCTGGAAGCCTTCGCCAAGGGCCTCCACGGGGAGATCCCCATCATCGGCACCGGCGGCATCTTCTCCGCTGAAGACGCCGTCGGCAAAATCAAAGCCGGTGCCTCCCTGGTGCAGCTCTACTCCGGCTTCATCTACAACGGCCCCCCCCTCGTCCACGATGCCGCAGCAGCCATTCGGGATATGGGGTGGAATTGAGAATTTCCCGCCACCCATGCTCCCTTTCTCCCGCGCTGGGCGCGTTCTCATGTAAAAGAAACGCCATTTTTTTAACATGAGCTGCTCATCATGTTAAAAAAACGGCAAAATTTTAACACGAGAACGTCCTCATGTTAAAAAAAATGAAAAATTTTAACATGACAATGAGGAAACGGCTTGACAGAGGGGAAAACGCCGTGTTTACTGGGCTTGATGCAAGACACCCCAAACACGCCGGTTCAGCCGCTTCCCTTCGCCTTCGACATCGAGACCAAGGCCGTGCTGAAACAGCTCAACTCCGCCAACAAGAGGCTGGCGGAGCTGAAGGGGCTCGCCCGCACCATTCCCAACGAGGAAATCCTCATCCAGACCCTGACCCTGCAGGAGGCGCGGGAAAGTTCCTCCGTGGAGAACATTGTCACCACCCAGGACGACCTGTATCGCGCCAACCTGGAATTCCGGGACATGGCATGCAGCCCCGCCACCAAGGAGGTCATGCGCTACCGCGAAGCCATCCGCAAGGGCTTCGCCGCCGTCCGCAAGGACAAGCTGCTCACCAACAATATGATCATGGATATCCAAGGCGTGCTGGTAGACAGCCGCACCGGATTCCGCGCCCTGCCGGGCACCGTGCTCAAGAACCAAAGCGGGGAGGTGGTCTACACCCCGCCCCAGAACCCCGACGACATCGTGCAGTTGATGAAAAACCTGGAGGCGTACATCAACACTCCGGATATGCAGGATGTGGACCCGCTCGTCAAGCTGGCCGTCATCCACCACCAGTTTGAAAGCATCCACCCGTTTTACGACGGCAACGGGCGCACGGGACGCATCATCTGCATCCTGTACCTGGTTGTCAACGGGCTGCTGGATCTGCCCATCCTGTACCTGAGCCGCTACATCACGCGCAACAAGCCGGAATACTACCGCCTGCTGCAAGGCATACGCGACAACGCGGACGCCGCCGCCTGGGAGCAATGGGTGCTCTACATCCTGAAAGGCATAGAGGAGACGGCCGTGGAAACGATTGGCCTGGTGAACGGCATTTCCACCCTCATGGCGCAGTACAAGGACACCATGCGCCGCGAATGCCCCAAAATCTACAGCCACGATTTGCTCAACTGCCTTTTCCATGCCCCCTACACCAAGTCCGAGCACTTGGAAAATCCCCTGGGCATCACACGCCAAACGGCCGCAAAGTATCTGGAGAGGCTTGCAGAATTGGGTCTTCTGGAAAAGGCGAAAATCTGGCGAAACGTCTACTTCATCAACACGCGCCTCTACGATCTCTTCGCCAACGCCGCCTCCACCCGCTGAGCGGGCGCGTGGGTGTTCCGCCCGGGCGTATCCATCCGAACCCGCATGTCAATTGACATTCCGAGGGGAATTGTGATATATATGTTTCCGCACCCGCAGGGTGGGTACAAGGCATGGAAAGCAACCCCCGACAGATTGAGCGAGACCAAGCCATCGACTGCATCAAGGTACTGGCGATGGTGGGCGTGCTGGCGCTGCATGTGTACTACGGCGTGGAGTATAGGCCTACATGGATAGAGCCGTACTGGATGGGGTTGTGGGGCGTGGCGATTCCCTGCTTTTTTGCGGCGAGCGGCTACCTGCAGTTCGGCAGGGAAACGGGGTGGGAATACGTGAGGCGCAAGTTGGTGGGAATTCTGCGTTTCATGGGAGCCGTCATGCTGATATATCTGGTGTTCCAGCCCGGGAGCTGGCGGAATTTCTACCGTTTTCTGGCGCAGAGCGGGGATTTTTGGCATTTCTGGTATTTTGCCGCGCTGATGATGGTGTACGCCTGCACACCCATCCTGAAACGGGTGTTTGCGGCCAACCGGGAGAATATCCTGCTCATAGCGCTGGGGCTGGCCTGCACCGCCACATTCCTGCTCAACTGCACATGTGATTTCGAACACCGCTATGCGGTGCAGACGCTGCGCATCTGGAACTGGCTGTTCTACTATTGCGCGGGCATGTACATCAGCAAGCGGCGGGAACGCATCCTGCCGCGGGTGCGCGGCTGGCATGCGGCGGTGGCCATGGCGGTGTGCGTGGCCTTCATAGCGGTTTGGAGCCCGGTCCACGGCAGCGAATACTATTTCGGCTCCCTGCCGTGCATGGCGTACACCCTGACCCTGTTCTGCTACGTTGCGGGGCGGAACGTGAAGAGCCGCCTGGTGGTGGAGCTGGCTCCCACGTTCCTCATCTGCTATACCCTGCACCCTTTTTTGCTGGTACTGTACAGGCAGTACATCCACTTTGAGATTCCCAACCCGAGCCTGAACATGGTTGTCCATTTCGCGCTGATGGCGGCGTTTGCGCTGGGCTTTTGCCGACTGGCGATACGCGCACCTTTCGTGCGTCAGCTTTTCAAAATCTGACCCGCCGTCACCCATGGCGGGCAGCGGCGGGTCCTGCTTGCCTTGCGGCCCTGTTATATCTCGAAGAGATGGGTGACGGAATCGTTGTTGTGGATGTTCGCGATGGCCTGGGCCAGGAGGGGTGCGATGCTGACGGTGTCCACGTTCTCGCCGTAGGCCATGGGGACGGAGTCCGAGGTGAGGAGGCACTCGATGGGGCTGTCTTTCAGGCGTGCGCGGGCGGCATCGTTGAGGACGCCGTGTGAGACGCCGGCGAAGATGCGGGCGGCGCCGTGCTCCTTCAAAATCTTGGCGGCGGCGCAGAGGGTGCCGCCGGATTCGGTCATGTCGTCGATCATGAGGACATCCTTGCCCTCCACGTTGCCGATGACGGCGTGCGCGTCCACCTCTGTGGCGGAGATGCGCTGCTTGGCGACGATGGCGAGCTCGGTGCCGAGAACGTTGGCGTAGCTCTTGGCGTTCTTGACGCCGCCGATGTCCGGGGAGACGACGACGAGGTTGTTCATGTTCTGCACGTACTTCTCCTTGAGGTGCTTGACGAGGACGGGGAGGGAGTGGAGGTGGTCCACGGGGATCTCGAAGAAGCCCTGGATCTGTGCGGCGTGGAGATCCATGGCGAGCACGCGGTTCACGCCGGCGGCGGTGAGGAGGTTGGCCACCAGCTTGGAGGTGATGGGCACTCTGGGCTTGTCCTTGCGGTCCTGGCGGGCGTATCCGTAGAACGGCATCACGGCGGTGATGCGGCTGGCGCTGGCGCGGCGCACGGCATCAACCATCACCAGCAGCTCCATGAGGTTGTGGTTGGTTGGCGGGCAGGTGGGCTGGATGATGAAGGCGTCCGCGCCGCGGATGGATTCCTTGATTTGAACAAAGCTTTCACCGTCCGGGAAGGTGTTGACGGTGGCATCGCAGAGGGGAAGCCCCATGACGTCTGCAATGTCCTGTGCGAGATGAGGATGAGCGGTACCGCTGATGAGTTTCATAATGATGCAACGTTGCGCCTCTATTCTTGACAATTTAGGGAAAATTGCAATACTAAAGTGCAAGGGAGGAGCATTTTTCACGATGGGAAACGAACCGGAGACCGATACAAAGCAGTGGTGGCGGCTGGGGCTGCCCGCCTGGATAGGGCTGGGTGTGGGTCTGGCGCTGCTGGTGTGGTTCTACTGCTGCCTGCGCGCATACATTGAGGGGCAGGCATCCGCCGTGGTGTGGCTGGCGCGGTCATGGCACCCGGAGAACGACTTTGAGCACGGGTGGATGGTGCCGCTGCTGGCGCTGTACCTGCTGCACCATGCGTGGGGGCAGATGAAGGGCGTGGCGTTCAAGCCGAGCCTTCACGGGCTCTGGATGGTGGGATTCGGGGCACTGCTGGGGCTACTGGCGGTTCGCACGCACCAGGGGCGCATAGCGGTGGGCGCGCTGCCGTTCATGCTCACGGGGCTGGTGTGGTGCTACTGGGGCGGCCGCGCGGCACTCAAGAGCGCGTTTCCGTTCTTCTTCCTGTGGCTGAGCATCCCGCTGCCGGCATTCCAGCAGGCCACGGTGGGCATGCAGTTGCTTGCCACGCAGGCGGCCCACTGGGGCGCGGGCATCTGCGGCGTGCAAACCATTGTGGAGGGCTCCAACATCTCCTCCGCCACCGGCAACTGGGATGCCTTCAACATAGCGGGCGGCTGCTCCGGCATGCGCTCGCTCATGGCGCTCATCATGATCTCCACGGCCTGGGCGTACCTGGCATCCGGCCTGAGCCTGTGGAAGCGGGTTGTGCTGGCGCTGAGCGCCATTCCGCTCTCCATCGTGGCCAATGGGTTCCGCGTGGCGAGCATCTTCGTGTTCGCGGAGTACGTGAACCCTGCTTTTGCCAGCAAGACGTGGCACGACTGGTCGGGCCTGCTGTTCTTCTTCCCGGCAAGCCTGGTGTGCCTGATGCTGCTGCATGGGGTTCTGGCGGGAGAGCTGCCGTTCCTCAAGAGGCGCAAGGTGGTGCGCCGCGTCAACAACGGAAAGGAGGTGCAATCATGAGAGCGTGGATATACGGACTGCTGCCGACGCTGCTTCTGGGCGCGGTGTTCTCCCTGGTGGGAATCATGCCCACGCAGGATGCGCTGGTGGAATCCGCCATCCGCCCGGAGCTGCCGCTAGGCATCACCGCCGGAACCTGGCGCGGCGAGCGACAGCAGGAATCAGAGGCCGAACGCACCATTCTGGCGTCCGACACCAAATTCTGCAAGGCTCTCTACCGCTCCGTGAGCATCAACCCGCTGCCGCCGCTCAACGCCTCCATCGTCTATTCCGGCAGCGACATGAACACCTCCATCCACCGCCCGGAGCGCTGCCTGCCCACCCAGGGGCACTACGACCTGGTGACGGAACCTGTGCAGCTGAAGCTCAAGGACGGGAGGGAACTCACCTTCTCGCGCATCCTCTCCAAGAGCTCCCAGAAGCTGCCCAACGGGCGGGAAATCACCCTGGAACACGTCAACTACTACATCTTCATCGGCCACAACACCATCACCCACGACCACCTGACCCGCACCCTGCTGGATATGTACGACCGCGTGGTGCACGGCTACGTGGAACGCTGGGCCTACTACCAGGTGGGCACCTATTACGGAGAGGCGATACGCGTGAGCCGCGAGGCCTCGGAGAACAACCTGCGCGCCTACATCTCCGAAACCCTGCCGGACCTGGTGGACTGGGAGCAGTTGGACAAGTAACCCCGCATCTCCCCATGGGCGACACCAAGGACTCAGCAACCCTGCTAGCGGAGGCGCGCGCCAGCCGCCAAAGCGCCTACACGGACCCCGCACGCGTCCTGCAGCTGGCGCACGCGCTGCAAAAAGACATCCGCAAGGCCGCCCGCCCCGCCGAGCGCACCCTTTCAAACGCGCTGTCAGCCACGCTGGAAAACGCGGAAACGCACCACTTCGTCAGCCGGCTCTGCCGCCGCGTGCTCCTGTGCACGGACCCCGCCCTGCAGGTATCCACGCTGCGCGGGCTGGCGCCGTACCGCGCCCCCCTTCCCGCCGTGTTCAGCCGCGCGGCGCAGTGGCGGTTGAAGGCGGCGGCGCTGCTGTCGGAGCGCTACACTGCGCTGGCCGTGCATGAGGCGCGGCGCGCGCTGGAATCCACATTCGGCGCCCTGGTGCTGCCCACGCACCTGCGGCGCCTGATGCTGCACGTGCACCACCTTTCCACAGAGGGCCACAGCGTGGCGCTCCACCCGCTGGTGCCCACCGTGCTCGGCGACAAGGGCGCGGCGCGCTACATGCGCCACCTGGTGTCCATCCTGAAAAACCAGGAGGTGGGCGGCGTGGTGGTGCAGCCGTGGCGCCTGTGCCCGCACCTTTCCGCCTACGCACCAAACGATGGCATCCGCGCGCTCGCCATCAAGCTGCACAGCCTCATCAAGCTCTCCCTGGCCAAGGGGCGCATCCGCCCGGTCATCATCGAAAGCGGGCTCTCCCCCACCGCGCAGCTGGTGGCGGAAGCCCTTACGCACGCCCTGCGCGGGCAGGACCTGCACCGCGCGGATGTGATGCTGGAGCTGCCCGCCTACCTGAAAGGCACACCCGCCATCCTGCGCGGGCTCACCGCATGGGCGGGGCAACGCGCCACCAAGGGGGCCGCCCCGCTGAAGCTGCTGCTGGTGAAAGGCGCACACGGGGAGGAGGAAGAGGAATGCACCGCCGCCCACGGCAACGCCAACCCCGCCTACCGCTCCGCCCGCCTCACGGATGCCCGCTTCAAGCAGCTGCTGCACACCGCCCTGGCCGCCAACCCGGATGCCATCACACCCGTGGTGGGAACGGACAACATCTTCGATATCGCCTTCGCCCTGCTGGACTGGGCCGGCAGCGGCCGCCACAGCCAGCCGCAGTTCTGCCTGCGCGGCGCGCTGGACGGCGCGCTGGCGCGCGTGCTGCAAAAGCTGGGCGCGCGGGTGACGCTCACCTGCGGCGTGGCCCCGGAAGAGAGCGAGAGCGCCCTGCCCGCCCACCTGCTGCGCCTGCTGCACGAAATGGCAACCCCCGCCACCGGGGAGCGGGAATTCACGGAAACGCTGCAGACCCCGCCGGACCCCGCCTTCACCGCGAACGGAAACGGCTTCACCCCCACGCCGCGCGCACGCATCTTCGATCGCAAGAGGCTCACCGCCCTGCGCCACGCCGGGGAACGGGAATTCAACCGCTGGGTGCGCCTCCTGCCGCCCGTGGACGATGCGTTCGAGGGCAGCGAGGAATTGACCTGCGAGCGCATCTCCATCTACAACACAGACCGCGTGGACTACCGTTTCCGCGCCATGGACGACGCCACGCTGGAGCGTTTGGCATCCACCGCCGCACGCGCCGCGCAAACCCCTGCGGAACCGCTGCCGGAACGCCGTGCGCGCCTGCTGCAGCTGGCGGCGGAGCTGGAGCTCAAGGAGGCGGCGTTCATCGGCCTCCTGGTGCGGGAGTGCGGCGTGAGCCTGGAGGAGGCGGAGTGCGAGCTCCTGCGCGCCATGGATGCCTGCCGCCTGTACGCGGAGCTGCCGGAGGACGCAACCGACGGCAACGGCGTGGTGGCCGTGATGCCCGGAAACGCGCACCCGCTGGCGGAGGCGCTGGGCGGCATCGCCGCCGCGTGGATGGGCGGGAACGCCGTCATCTACCGCCCGCCGTACCATTCCATGCTGCTGGGCACGCGCATTGCAGAGCTGCTGAAACAGCAGGGATTCACCGCACCCCGCCTGCTCACCCTCGTCTGCACGGATGAAACCGCGCAAAGGCTGGCGGCGGATTCCCGCGTGGACACGGTGCTGGCCGACACCGCAAAAGGGGCCGCCAGCCTCTACCTCTCCGCCACCGCGGATTGGCGCGCCGCCGTGCGCGACATTGCGCAAAACGCCTTCTCCCACGCCGGGCAATGCCCGGAAATGCCCCACATCATCATCACGCACGCCTCCGTGTACGACAACCAGGCGTTCCGCAACGCCCTGGCGGATGCCGTGCGCTCCATCCCCTGCGGTCCCGGCTGGCTGGAAGGCACCCAGATGGGGCTGGTATGCACCCCGCCCACACGCGAGCAGGAGATGCTCTTCACATCCATGGCGGCGGATGAATCCTGGCTGGTGCAGCCGCAGCGCGCGGGGGACGACATCCTGCTGTGGTCCCCCGGTGTGCGCGCGGGGATAAAGGAGGACGGCTTCTTCACGCACTGCGCGCAAAACATCCCGGCCATCGGCCTGCTGCGCGTGGAAAGCGCGGAGGAGGCCCTTGCCGTGCAGCAACGGCTTTCCGGGGGCGGGTATGCCACCATCTATTCAGAGGACGGGGACGAAATCCGCGAGTGGGAACAACGGGTGGATGCCCGCCACCGCAGCGTGAACTGCATCCGCCCGCCGCATCCCGGCGTGCTGCCCTGGGGCGCAGGGCCGAGCACCGCACCCATGCACGGCAGCCCCAACCTGGCCGCTGCCCTCTGCTCCCGGCAGGATGCCGATGCCGCCGCGCTGGAGGGCGTGAAGCCGCAGCTGCCCATCAGCCCGTGGAACACGCTGGCGCCCGCGCCGGATGCGGAAACCGCCGCCCGCCTGCTCACCGCCGCAAAATCCATCACCGCCGCCTGGGGGGATGAATACGGCCGCGGGCGCGTGCTGCAGGAAAACGCGCTCTTCCGCACCACGCTCACCTACCGCCCGAACCGCATGGTCATCCGCGCGGAGCAGGCGCTGGCGGATGCAGACCTGTGCATCATGCTCATGGCCGCGCTGGCGGCGGGCTGCACACCGCAGCTCAGCACCGCCACCATGCGCCCCTGGATGCAGAACATGCTCTACCCCGTGGGCGTGGATATCACCGTGGAAACGCGCCAAACGTATGAGAACCGCTTCCCCGCACTGGCGCAACAGGGCTTTTCCGTGCTGCGCGACCCCGCCGCCACGGCATCCACCCGCACCGCCGCCGCGGCATGCGGGCTGGAGCTTGCCACCCGCCGCCCCTCCGCCAACGGCTACGCGGAGCTCCCCGCCTGCGTGCGCGAATACGTGGAAACCCGCCGCGGCAACGCCCCCGCAACCATCCTGTAACCCCCTGCCCCTCCCATGAAAAACCGCGCGTTCCTCATCTGCCTGGTGCTGGTGCTCATCCTGGTTCAAGCCATGCTGCGCAGCGTGGAGACCGACTACCTGACCGCCGGGGCCACGGACATGGTGTTCGGCGCGCCCGCGGACTGTGGTATGGCGTGGAGCAAGGCCTCTCTCACGTTCAGCCTGCCGTTTGCCGTGTTCACGGCGGGCGCGCTGGTGGCGGCGCTCGGCGCGGGCGCGGCGTGCATCGCCGCGTTCTATGACAAGTTCGGCGACCGCGAACCCTGCAACGGCATCTACTCGCGGCTCTCCACCTGCGCGCTCTGGTGCGGCTGGCCGGTCATGGCCGCCTGCACCGCCTCCCTCTTCGGCACCTTCCCGAATGCCGCCGCCGGCGCGGACTCGCTCGCGCACAGCTCCCTTTTCCTCCAGCTGGCGGTGTGCGCGGGCGTGGTGGTGGCGTGCCACTGGCTGGCGCGCCGCTTCCAGGAAACCCCGGTGGCCCCGTGGGCGTGCGTTGCCGCGTTCATCACGGTATGGGACATGGGCAGGGATTTGCTGTGCGGCAGCGTTTTCTCCCACGCCCTGACCCCGGCGGCGCTATCCTACCCGCTGGCGGGACTGGCGCTGGCATACGGCGTGCGGAGGCTGTGCGGCGGCACGCTTGCATCCCGCGCGGTGGGCGCGGTGCTCATGGCGGCAGCGGTGGGCTGCGCGTGCCACTTCTTCGGGCACGGCTACCTCTTCCACACGGACATACCGTTCTTCGGCGTGCCCTGCTACATCTACACCGCCCTCACGCTGGCGGTGCTGGCCTTCCTCATGTGGCTGAAATACCGCGCCCTCCTGCAGGACGAGGCCGGCTGAACCGCGCCGCCTACTTGCGCTTGGCCTTCTTGGCGCCCTTGCCGTCCGTGCCCGCATACGGCACCGCGGGGAGCTTGGCATCGTTCACCAGGTTGGGCTCAAAGAAAACCTTCCAGCCGTAGCGCACCTTCACGGGCTTCTTCACACCGGGGGCGGTGAGCTCCACGGTGTCGCCCTTCAGGGTGGCGGTGGCGTCCTCGAACTTGCCGTTGCTTCCGGCAATCTCAAACCCCGTGGGGCCGGAGCCGTTGGTGGTGGCCAGCCCCTTGGCGTGCTTGAAGGTGACCTTCAGTGTGCTTCCGGCGGGCTTGGCGGAGGCCACCTGCGGGCCGCTGTACTCCACATCCTTGCCGTACACCTTGGCGGCGGCCACATAGGCCAGGCGCTGGCCCACCTCGGTCTTGCGGGCGGGGTGCACATCACTGTTGGTGGAGCCCAGGTCCACGGTGGCCACGGTGTAGACGCCGGGGATGTTGTCCTGGGACTGCTGCTGCACCTCGCGGAACTCCGGCCAGTAGGCGCGCAGCGGGGTCTTGTCGTTGATGCGCGGCAGCTGCACCTGGATCCACGGCATGTCCGGCTTCTTGAACTCCGCGCGCCAGCCGCCTATGAGGTCCGCCAGCAGCTCGTAGTTCTGCTTCATGTCCTGGATTTCCGCATCGGATTCCCCCTGGTACCAGATGATGCCCTTCATGGGGAAGTCCAGCCAGTCCTGCACGCCGGTCTTGAAGAGGTAGCCGGGCTTGTAGGGGTGCGGCATGTTCAGGTCGCTCCCTATGTTCTTGCGCGCACGCCCGCGCACCCAGTCGCTCATGTAGCGGCTGTCCAGCCACTTCTCGCTCAGGCACTCGTGGTACTTCTTCTTGAGCACGCTTTCCGGCATCCAGGCCATCATCTCGGAGCCGCCCAGCGAGGCGTGGACAATGCCCACGGGCACGTCCAGCTGCTTCTGCAGCTCCTGCGCGAAATACCAGGCCACGGCGGACATGCGGGGCGTGGTTTCCGGGGCGCTGACGGCCCATTTGCCCACATACATGGCGTTGTTGTTGAGGGTGTCCTTCTCCTTGGCGCCGTAGGTGGAGTTGCCGGTGTGCACCTGCGGCTCCGCATGGAAGAAGCGGATATCCTTGTTGCCGGAGGCGGGGATGGCCGTGCCCTTGTCCGCCATCTCGTCCATGCGGCGCAGCATGTTGGACTGCCCGGAGGCGAACCAAACCTCGCCCACCACCACGTCCTTCAGCTCCGCGGTGTCGTTCCCCTGCCGCACGGTGAGCGTCTCTCCGGTGGCGTTGGCCTTCATGGCGGGCAGCGCCGCCTCCCACCGCTTGCCGCTCTTCTTTGCCTTCACCGTGGTTCCGCCGAACGTGAGGGTGACTTCCCCGCCGCCCGTGGCTTCCCCGCGCACGGGCACGGGCTGCCCCTGCTGCAGCACCATGTGGTCGCCGAACGTGTGGTCGAAACTCACGGCCGCCCAACAGGTGGCGGTCCCCAGCAGCATGCCTAACAAAGCTGTTTTCATGCTGCCTAGGCTAACACATGACGCGCCGCCTTTCAAGCTCGCGCGCGCCATGCGCACGCGAACTGACGATTTTTTGAAGAATTTACTAAATTCAGCTTGACAAAATCCGGCAGGTGGTGTAAATACTGCCCGCACAAGTTATGGCTAAAAAGAGCTGGATAGAGAGAAACAAGAAGAAGGCAGCTGTTGCGGCCCGCTATGCGGAGCTCCGCGCCAAGCTGAAGGCTGAAGGCGACTACGTGGGGCTGACCCTGCTGCCGCGCAACGCATCCCCGGTGCGCCAGGTGAACCGCTGCGAGCTGACCGGCCGCCGCCACGCTTTCCTGCGCCGCTTCCACCTTTCCCGTATCGCTTTCCGCGAGCTTGCCAACGCCGGCATGATTCCCGGCGTCACCAAGTCCAGCTGGTAAGCCCGGGATTGACAAGGCAGTCACACGAAACTTTTCCCTGCGGGCTATTCAACGAGTAGCCCGCAATTTTCGTCTCCCGGAAAAACGGGAACAAACGCCGCACCGCATGCCCATCTACGAATACATCTCCGAACACCCGGAGGACCCCGCACGCTCCTGCGCCATGTGCCGCAGGGGCTTTGAGCTCATGCGCCCGGCAGACCGCGAGCCGCTCTCCCGCTGCATGTACTGCAAGAACCCGGTCCGCAAGAAGATAGGCACGGTGAACGTGCCGAAAATCACCGCGCCGCTCTCCATCACGGACGCCAAGAAGGCGGGTTTCACCGTGCTGCAGCGGCGCGACGAGGGCACCTTTGAAAAGCTGTAACCCCCACCCATGAACCTGTTCCTGAGCGCGGAGGAAGCGGCGCAAGTCACCTGGAGCTTTCCGAGTCTGTCCTCCATCCTGCTGTTCCTGGTGGGGATAGCGTTTTTCCTGTTCCTGAACGCCTTCTTTGTGGCGAACGAGTTC
The DNA here is from genome assembly GCA_030523775.1 of Akkermansia sp. GTDB lineage: Bacteria > Verrucomicrobiota > Verrucomicrobiia > Verrucomicrobiales > Akkermansiaceae > Akkermansia. Next base: position 1,339 of record JAUNHW010000003.1, on the reverse strand, counting down.
GCGAGCGCGCGCGTGCGCGAGAGCCAACTGGCGGAAAACGAGGACGACAACCCCGGCCAGGCCAGACGCCGCAAGACCGCCCTGCATATCGTGCGCCACCTGGATGCCTACCTCTCCGCCAACCAGGTGGGCATCACCATCGCCTCCCTGGCACTCGGCAACATGGGCGAGCCCTTCATCGAGCAGCTCATCACCCCGCCGCTGGCCTATTTCTGCCACCTGGCGCCGGACGCCGTGAGCGTGATTTCCTACGTGGTGGCGTACTCCCTGTTCACCTTCGCGCACGTGGTGCTGGGAGAGCTGGTGCCCAAGAGCCTGGCCATCCGCAAGCCGCTGGAGATTGCCATGCTCACCGCGCCGTGGATGAAGCGCTTTGCCAAGCTCACCAAGCCCATTGTGCTGCTCTTCAACAACACCGCCAACTTCATTGCCCACCACCTCTTCGGCGTGGACCCCCACTACGTGCCCAACGCCACCCACAGCGCAGAGGAAATCGCCCTCATTGTGGAGGAGAGCGGGCGCAGCAACGAGGTCACCGAGACGGAGGCCGAAATCTCCAAGAACGCACTGGAGCTCAACGACCGCTCCGTGCGTGACATCCTGGTGCCCCGCGGCAACGTGGAGACCCTGGACATCAACAACGACTTCAAGCACAACCTGGAGCTCGTCACAAACAGCCCCCACAGCCGGTTCCCGCTGGTGGACGGTCACCTGGACAACCTGAAAGGCTGGCTGCACGTGAAAGACGTGCTCAAGCTCGCCACCGGGCCGGAGCAGGACCTGATGCGCGTGAAGCGCGAGCTGAAAGTGGTGCCGGACACCATGAAGCTGGACACCCTGCTGGATTTCTTCTCCAAGGAGAAAACGCACTTTTCCCTGGTGGTGGACGAGTACGGGGATGCGCTGGGGCTGGTGTTCCTGGACGACGTGCTGGAGGAGATTGTGGGCGATGACATCCAGGACGAATTCGAGGCGGACTCCGCGCGGGACTTCTTCCCGATTGCGCCGGGGCAGTACATTGCCAGCGGCGCGCTCGCGCTGTTCGACCTCACGGAATACCTGCCGGATATCGGTGGGATTGAGCCGGAATCCGGCGTGGCCACGCTCGGCGGATACATCACGGAACAGCTCGGCCACCTGCCCGCCTGCGGGGAGAAGCTGCGCATTCGCGACTACATGCTCACCGTTACTGGAACCGACAAGCGCAAGGTCACCCAGGTGTACCTCAAATGCGCTCCCCTGCAGGACAGAACCATAGAGGGCTGAGGCGTCACGGGAGGAAGAGACCTGAGTCGCTCAATGATTCCTAGCAATTAAGATTAGGATTAAGATTAGGATT
>JAUNHW010000010.1:68583-84610 GCA_030523775.1 Akkermansia sp. | reverse complement strand
GGTGCGGCGGGAGGGTGCGCGGCGGGCGGAGGGGGCACGGCGGCGGGTGGATTTCTTTTTGGGAGTGGGCACCAGGGGCATGTTCAGCGCGCTGTCCAGGCGGTCTGCGAAGCCTTGCTCTTCCTCTGCGCGGTAGGCGCGGAGCAGGAAGTCGATGATGTTCGCGGTGCCGGCGGCGAAGATGGCGCCGGCTTTGAGGTATGCGGTTGCTTTGCTGCCGGGGTTGTGTGCGGCCATGGCTGCGCCGGAGGCGGCTATGCGGAGGGTGTTTTCTGCGGCAATGGCGTAGTCCAGGGAGGATTCCGCCTTTTTCCAATCGTTCACGACGCGCTCGAGGTTGAACGCTGGCAGGACTTCTGCGCCGTTCATGTAGGGGAGCCATGAGAGTGCTTTGTTCCTGCGGAGTGGCTCGATGCCGTAATTGTTCACGGCGGCTCCCCAGAACGGAATGCCGGAGAGGGGGCCGAAGATGGCTCCGGCCAGATAGCCGGCGATTGAGCGTTTCTGCCATTGTTCCTTGTCGTCTGTGAGGAAGTTCCAGACGAAGGTAAGGGCTTGCAGCATTGCGCCCTGGTAGAGCCATAGTGCGGCGGCTTTGCCGAATTGCCTGCGCGCGGCGAGGGAGAAGCATCGGCTAAATGTGTTGATGGTTTCTCCGCCGAGGAAGAAGCTTGCGGTGCGGAACAGGTCTCGCCGCAAGGACATGGCGGGGCGGGAACGGAAGTCGAGTGGCTGCGCCTTGTTTGCGAGTGATGTCTCCACGGCTTCTGTGGCTGCGGCGTCCAGGAGCTCATGCGACCATTCGGGGTTTTGCTTGCGGAGCTTGCGATATACGGCATCGTACAGGATTTTGGAGGAGCCGATGTTTGCCTTGAAGTCGAGCCATTCCATTGCGTACATGCCCGACATGGAGAGGGCGGAGGTTGCGCCGTGGGAGGACAGGACGCCCTCGTTGGCGTTGAAGCGCGCCATATCGGTTCCGAAGTACTTTCCCTTAAGCCTGGTGGACAGCGCGAGCTTTTGCGCCATCTGCTTGTTGGAGATGACTGTTCTGCCGAACAGGGCGCGGACCATTGCCTTGTTCCATTCCATGATGCCTACCTCATCGCTGCCAATGGAGTTGAATACGGCGGTGGCCTGTTTGACGAGGGAGCCGACGCGCCAGTTGAGGATGTTGACCGCCGAGGTGTTGGACCAGAGCGACATTGCGCGGGAGAGTTGGAGGGAGAGGACGTCTGCTTCCGGGGAGAGGCGTGTCATGGCCTTGATGTGTTCCTCCAGTACGGCGAGGTCGGGGCCGAGCATGCGTTCCAGCACGTCGCGCATGCCTGGCGCGTTGGGTTCCCCCGCCTTGCGGTAGTTGATGAACGCAGTGAGCTCTTTTGGTATGTAGTATTCCGGCGTGGAGTAGGCAAGCAGGAGGTCTTGCTGCTTGCGTCCGTTGGCGTAGGCGTGCGTGACGGACATCAACGGCTCGATGGGCGCGTTGTGCTGGACGCGGTGTTTGAGGATGGAGAGGCTGCCTGCGCTTGCGGCGTTCCCTGCATCTGCTTCCAGCGCGCTTGCGGTGTCGTTGCTGCCGTTGGTGTGGAAGAAGGCGCGGAAGTAGTTTTCTACCTTGGGGAACGGCATGCCGTAGATTTGCTCGTAGACGGCGGCGACATCATCGGTGCGGGCGTTGAGGCTGTCTCGGAGCTTGTAGGCGTACTGCATCATCTGCTCGCCCGCGAAGTCGCGGAGCTGCTGGATGACTTCTTCCGTGTATCCCTGCTGGCGCATGGAGTCGCGGTACTGTTCCTGCTCCCAGATGAGGACGCGGTATGCGGCAATGTTCTTGGTGAGGTCGAGGGGGTCTGACTCGCCCTCCAGCTTGTGCGTTTCCTGCCACTTGGCGCGGGCCTTTGCGGCGCGGTCTTTGACTGCCTTGTTGAAGTTTTTGAGGTGCTCGAAGCGGCTTGTGCCGAAGACGTTTTCCACGGCTTCCTCCAGGGCTTGCCGCTTGGTTCCCTTGGCTTTTTCGTGCTTGGCCTCGTAGGCTTCCGCGCTGCCGATGCTGCCGTACTTGGCGTTGACTTCCTCCAGGACCTCTGCGGGGATGAGGTCGGCGCGGGCATTGAGGTTGCTGATGGCCTTGGCGACGACATCTGGGTCGTAGTTCTGCTTGCGTTCGGTGACGAAGTTCAGGCGCGTGAGAAGCTGCGCGCGCAGGGTTTCGGCCTCGCGCCGCTCGAAGTCGGGAGACTGGGGTTTGAGGCGGATGCCGGAGTTTGTGATGGCGTTGATGTCGTCGTGGAACTTGCTCCACTCCTTGCGCTTCTGGCGTTCTTTGAGTCCGGCCGTACCTGTGACTTCATCGAGGATGCGGACAGTCTCGTCATGGGTCTGCCGTTCTCCGTACTCAATGAGGACGTGGGTGTGGGCGAGCTCTCGCTCGTAGCGCGCGAACCTCTTGCCGATGTCTCCATCTTGCGCTATGGCGTGGATGAACTGGACGTCGTTCATGAGGTTGCCAATCCATCCGATAATCCTTTGCCCCTTGGGGCGGCGGATTCTGTTTCTGCGCTTGGAAAGCTCCTTGACGGGGTTTCTGTAGCCGGGGGTGGCGGCGTCAATCATGGGGTCGCACACCTCTGCGATACGCTGGCGTGCGCGGTCGTTCATGACTTCCCAGTAGTCCTTGCCGTCTTGGATGAATGAGCCCAGGGCGCGGGCGGCGGCATCGGCCTCGGCGGCGTCCATGGCTTCGAAGCAGGAGTACAGCTCGAAGTCTTGCTTGGTGGTGGTGAGTGTGATTTCCTCGCCTTCCTCGTTGAAGGTGGTGACCTTGATTTCTGCGGTGTCGGGCAGCTTGTCCCACTCGGATATGCCGTTGTTGTCTTCCTTGGCGTATTGCTCCATGACGTCCTGCTGCTGTCCGCGCGTGAGCTGTAGGAGGCGCATGCGGGTGTTGACGGTGCGGAGGGCGTCTGGCGCGATTCTGCCCTTGGCGGGCTTGCCTTGCTTGGTGGCGGGTTTGAGGGAGGCTACCGCGCGGAGGATGCGGCCACGGATGGAGTCTTTACGGAAAGAGTCGAGCTGTTTCTGCACGCGCTCCAGGTAGTGCTGCATGAGCCGCTGTGCGCGCATGTTGCCCATGGCCTTGAAGAGTTCGCGGCCTGCCTCTGTCTGCATGGCTTTCTTCATGCTGGTGCGCTTAGGCAGGGCTTCCAGCTTGGCTATGATGTCCTCTGCGTTGGGCACGTCTTTCCAGAAGCCGTCGCGCATGAGGTCGCGGTCTTTGTAGAGGCGTTTGAAGCTCTTGACGAAGGATGAGAGCATGCGTTCATCCCATCCGTCCATTGGCACGGCATCTGCGGCGTCCTGCGGGTTGCCTGTTTCGTGGAGGACGGAGTAGACGTTGAAGAATGTCTTGTAGGGTTCCAGGGAGAAGCGGTACTGCTGGGGCAGCAGGGGTGTGACGGAGTTGATGATTCCGACTGCCTCCATGTAGAGCTTGACGCCCGCGCTGCCCGACTTCTCGCTGCCGACGGTGGTCATGCGTATGGCTTCCGAGCGGACGGAGTTGAGCATGCGCTGGAGGCGTTCGTCCACGGCCTCGAAGCCTGTTGGCTGGAAGTTGCGGTTGAGCGGCCCTGCGAAGCGGGAGCCTACGCGCCCGAGGTCGTCCACGGGGTTCTCCGATTCTTTGAGGCCGGCGGTTGTGGAGAAGTTGAAGGTGGATTGGCCGGGGTTGTCCTTGGCGCCCGGCCGGGGTTGTTCTCCGTTGGCCTCCTGCTCACGGCGTGCAATGTCTGCGTTGGTCTGCTCGGTGAACAGGCTCTCCCCACGGAAAGCGCGGTCCACCTCCTGCTTGAGTTCGGGGTAGAGGCCTACGTTTTCCCATTGATGCTTGAGGGTTTTGAGCGCGTCTATACGCTCCTTGAGCATTTCGGGAGACTTGACGTTGACATCATACTTGGCGTTTCGCTTGACGGAGCCGCCGCCGGCCACATTGTTGAGGTAGGAGAGTTCATCGTTGATGGCGCGGATGCGCTGGTTCTTGTACTTGGCATCGAAGCCGAAGCGCAGGACGTCCTCTGCGGAGTCGAGCATGCCGAACATGTCCATCTGCCCATTGCCGCCCTCCTTCGCCTGTTTGTCCAAGACATCGTGCATGGCGGTCTCCACGGTCTTCCAGGACTCGCCGTTGAGGCGGAGCGTGAGGCCTACGTTCTGGACGCGGGCGTTTTTCGGGGCAAGCATGGCAATGCGGAAGGTCTCGCTCGGGTCGAGCTGTCCGTTTCGGAGGGCGTCGATGATGGGGCCTGCGGCGTTGCGTCCAATCTTGAAGCCGATGTTGCCCTGCGTGTCCTTGCGGGTGAGTCCCGCCTGTACGGCCTCGGCATCCGAGAGGGGGTGTCCACCGTCAAAGAGTTCACCGCGGGTGTAGAGGGCGCACTCTATGACAGAGGCCTGATTGTCACGGATATTGGATTCGATGTCGAAGCGGTGCGCCCACTGCATGTCGAGGGCAGGCGATTCGTCATAGACGTATGCGGAGATTTTGTCCACGCCAGCGGCCTTGCACTTGGCGAGGCGGTGGCGTCCAGAGATAACCCAGAGCGTTCCGTCCTGCGCGCGGAAGACGCGGATGGGGTCGTGGTCTGGGCGGTAGTCGCCCGTGAGTTCCTTGCCCTGCACCACGCCAGTCTCGGAGTCTGCGTTGCGCTTGAAGTTGGGTAGGATTTTGAGGTTGGCGACGTTGACGGTTCCCGATTTGCAGAGCAAGCCTGTGGAGTCGGTGATTTCCGTGCAGACGCCGTTGGAGAACGCGGAGTCTTTGATGGCGGCGGGGTTTTCAGCGGTGCGTGTTTCCTGCTCGGCGTTGTAGGAGTCGGCGGTGGCCTTGACGGCTTCCTCATGGGAGAGCCCCTGTTCCTGCTCCACCTCCTTGACGATTTCTGCGGCGGGCTGCGCGGCCTCGGCCTCCTGCGCAGCGGCCTGTTCGTCTGCTGCGCGCTGGCCCTCAACGGCGGTGTTGTACTCGCGCTCGATGAGTTCGGGGTCTGTGGTGCGGCCCGCGCCATAGCGTGCGTCAAGCTCGAACTGGCGTTGCAGGGCGTCCATGTAGGCGTTGCGGTATTCCTGCGGCTGGGGCGCGGCCTTGGCCTCCAAGGCCTTCGCCACGGCATCGGGAGCGACACCGAGAAGGTTCTTCATGAGGTCCGGCATCCAGCCTTCTTGACGGGCCTGTGCGAGAGCGGAGCCGAGAGCCATTTCATTCTGCATCTCTGTTTCCACGAGGTTGCTTCCGTCAAAGAGGGTGCGCGCCCATGTAGGGATTGCGGTCCGGCCGGACTGGACTTGCTGGAGCAGGTCGGACATCAGGAGCTTGGAGAGGGCTTCGGTAACTTCCCTGTCGATGGTGGCGCGCTCCGCGTCTGTGAATGAGCCCTCGTCAAAGCGGGTGTCGGTTGCCTTTTCGTGGAGGGTTGCGCTTCGCTTGTAGAGGGTGAGGAAGTTTGCCTTGTCTCCAAAGTGGGCTTGGAGGTCGGCCAGCATGCGGTAAGCCTGGAGGGCGGAGATGTCCTGTGCGTCCATCCAGTCCTTGCGGAGCTGCTCGCCGTATTCCTCGACGACTTCGCGGGTGGTGGCGTTGGTGGCGATTTTAAAGATGCGCTCCACGGCGTTGGTGTCGAGGTTGGTGCGGGAGACGACGTAGGCGCGGGAGGCGGTGTTCTCTGCGTCCACGCCGCGCGCCTTGTCGATTTCCATGCGCTGCTTCATCTGCTCGCCAAAGGAGATGATGTCGTCCAGGGTTTCGCCCTTGGCAATGTCGTCGTGTGTTTCCCTGCCCGCCTTGGCCTCTGCCTTGGCGCGGTCGGGTGTTTCGCCCTTTTCGGCGGCTTCATCCATGAGTTTTTGTGCGCGTTCCTGCTTGCGCTGCTCTGCGGCCTTTGCCTTTTCCTGGACGCGGGAGACGATTTCAGGGGAGCGCAGGGTTTCCAGCGTGACCTTGCCTTGCAGGGTCTTGATGGCGTCCATGATGCGGCCATTGGCTGCGGCTGTGCGGAGCTGGTCGATGAAGCCCTTGGCGTTGTCGGCCACCACGCCGTTGAGGTAGGCGTTGGCGTCCTGCTCGGAGAGGGTGATTTTCTTGGTTCCCTTGTCGAAGTTGCCGTTTTCATCGACCTTTCCGTCATAGTAGAGGTCAACCTTGCCTGGGTCTGCTGCGGGTTCGACGTGGAAGCCCTGCTGCTGGAGTGCGGCGGTTGTGGCGTTGTCGCGGCGGGATTGCGCGGCCTGGTATTTCTTGGCGTCCTCCTTTAGGGCGTTGATGGCGCGGAGAATGGTAGCCTCTCCATCGTTCTGGCGGTTGTCGCGCGCGTACTCATACCGCTTGGCGACACGCTCGGCCTTGGGGAGGTGAGAGGTGTCGGCAATCTGCTGTTCCGTGAGGCCGATGAGGCGCGACATGCGGTTGTCGTACAGGAGTTCTCGGGCTTGCAGGGTGGAGTGTCCGAGTCCGAGGAAGGAGAGGACAAAACCCAGCTCCGCCTGCTGCGCCCAGTAGTCGGCACTGTGGAAGTTCTTGGCAAACTCGTTCAGCTCATCCAGCCCTGTTCTGATTTCCTTGTTGACGGAATAGTCCAGGATGGCGTTGATTGAGCCTTGCACGGCGGGGAAGAGCGCGCCGAAGGTGGCGGTGTTGGCGGCGGTTCCTGTGATGGCGGAGCCGATGTAGGAAGCCTTTGTCCTTGTGAATGTGTTGACTGCGCTTGCTGGAAGCGCGCCGCGCGCTGCGGTGGTCAGGGCCTTTCCGGCTGCGCCTGCGGCGAACATGGCGGCAGCGGTAGCCCCTGCGGAGTAAAACGCCTTCCATCGAGCTTGCAAACGCTCGGAGTTTGATACCTGCGCGTCATTCGCCCAGAGGTTCGCGCTTGCGGCGTCCTCCGATTCCTTGGCGACGCGTGCGAACGATGCTGCCGCGCCAACTGGCCCCATGAGCCACGGAGCCATGTCAATCACCTCAGCTCCAGCGGCGTACAGGTTGTTCCCAATGCCACCATAGTTGTCGGGGTCTCCCTTCTCTAACTGCTGGCGCATGGCGCGCACGTCTTGAATGAGGGCGTTCTTGTCGTCCGAGTAAAAGCGGAGGCCTTGCCTGACAATAGCATCAGGATTATCGGAGCCCGCGAGTTTCACCAACACATCCAGCGCCTCAAAGCTCTCCCTGGCTCGGGGGTTGGACTCCAGCGCACGCAAGGTAGACACTGCTGTATCAACGGCCTTTGCTGCGAGAGAGGGGCGTCCGTTCTTGTTGTATGCCTCCCGCTCCTTTTCTGCAATCTGCTGGAGGAACAGGTCTTTTGCGAGAATGGGGTTGCCAGAGTTGCGGAGGATTGCGCCAATTTCCCCGAACGCCCTGTCTTCATCCTGGCGGGAGTCGTAGGCGGCAACGGCGTCATGCACTGCGTGCGCCACGTTGGCAAGCCCCGCTCCGTTGAGGTAGGCGTATGTGGCTGGGTCGAGGGAAGAGATGTCGTTCTCGATGGCGTTTTGCAGGATGGAAGGTGCCAGCATGTCGCTCTGGTTGTTGTGCTGCGTGATTGCTGCGTCCTGCCCCACCTCCAGGGCGGCAGCCTGCTGGCGAAGATTGACAAGCCTGACAGCTTCGCGGCGAGCGTTCCACTCATCCGTGACACGCTGGCGGAACAGGGAGCCGAGAAGCCGCTTGCCGTCCGCCGTGTTGCATGCCTTGATTGTTTGCTCCAATTCCTGCTTGCGGCCCTCGTCTTTCTCGCTGTCCAGCACGTTGTACAGGATTCCGAAGACGTCGCCGCCCGCGCAGTTGTTGGCCAGTTCGTTTCCGATGAGGTAGTCATGCCCACCCTCGGCGGCAAGATTGGGGTCGACAAAGCCGCCATAGGCGGACATGTTTTCCTGCATCCATGCGGTGCTGTCATTGTCCATGCCGTTGAGGACGACATGAGCCATGGCGGTCATGGTTTCATCCGACTTCTGCTGCGAGACGTATGCTTGCGACGGCTCGTCCTGCTGCTGGATGGGCTGGAAGAGGGGCTGTGGCTGGGCGTCGTCTATGGAGGGAATACTGGGCATTGTGGTGTGGAATGGTTACTTGTCGCTGTCGGGCTCGCCCTCTGTGAAGAAGTAGAGGGATTGCCTGTAGCTGGTGGCGTAGATTTTCTGCTGCTCGAAGGAGGGTTCCTGCCGCTTGCCCGCGATATAGACATCGTGGAAAAGGGCGTTGTTCATGCCTGGCTTGGAGACCTTGCCTGGGCGGACCTCGGCTTTTTTGAGGTTCTTGCCGGAGCCGAGATGGACAAAGACGGCCTGACCGCGCTTCACGCCGAAGTCTTGGACAAGCTGGTTGTAGTCGGCTTCCGGCAGGATGAGGACGTTGCCGTCCTTGGGGCTATCGTAGAGGTTGCTGCGACCGCAAGGCACGGTGTAGGATGTCCGCTCGGAGAACTTGCGCTTGGATGACTTGGAGGACTTGGAGTCAGGCACGGCGTTGGCGTACTGTTCCTCCATGGCGTTTTTCTCGTTCTTGCGGGCCTGTTCCGTGAGCCACGCCTGGCGTGTGTCGTTAATGGCTTTCTGGGTGGCCGCAACCTGCGCGATAGGCGCGCCCTGCTTGCGGGCCTTGTTGATGTCCTGCATGCTGTCCTCGTACTTGCGGAAGTTGTCTTGGGCGCGGGCGAGCTGCATCTTGTCGCGTTTCTCCGCGAACTGCACGAGGTAGTCTTCCCCGCTGTCAATGGCATCTTCCACCTGACGGAAGTTGTCGGCGGCGCATTGGCGTGCGACTCCGTAGAGCTCGGCCTTGGTCGCATCGGGATTCTCTTGCCTGTAGACGGAGACGGCATCCGACATGCGGAGCAAGAGTTCTTCCTTGAGGGCCTTGTTCCTGCGCTCCTGCTTGGCCTTTTCCTCGATATACCGAGGGTCTTTGGTGTCGGTTCCCTGCTCCGCGTCCTCATCATCCCAGTCAATGACGTTACCGTCAGCGTCCTGGGGATTGCCCTCGTCGTCGGTCATGGGCGCGATAATCTCCAGGGTGTCGGCATCCCTATCCCACCTGGTCTTGAACTGCTTTGCGAGGCTTTCGTTCTGGTCGAAGGTGTCCATGGCGGCCTGCGCGATACCCGCAAGCTCCTTGGGCGTGTTGGCGAGGGTGTCTCCAATCACGCGGTCGATGTCCTGCGCCATGGCGTCATCAGGGTTTTCCGCGCCTTCATACAAGAGCTGGGCGAAGCCGTCGATTTGACAATCACGCCTTATGGCCTTTGCAATCTGTTCCTTGGAGGCGTTGGCGTTGTCTGGGTTGTATGCGTGCCAGAGTGCGACGCGCCGCCAGCACGACTTTGCGCGCGTGATGTTGAGGGATGAGCGGTCTTGCTCGATGTCGCTCATGAGGTGCTGAACGTATTCGTTCGGGTAGCCGAAGCCCGCGAACTTGATTGCGCCATTAGGCATGACTCCAATGAGCGGGGCGGCGTTGGCGGATTGGTTCATGGTCTCCTGCTGTTCGCCTGTCATGCTGGCGACACCGGTGTTGAAGACCTCTTGCGAGTCACCTGTGAATTCTTGCGGTTCTTGCATGGCTAGTTGTCTACGCTGGGTAATGAGTTGAGGACTTTGCGGCGGCCATCGGAGATAGTGGCGCGGTGGGAAGCGTTTGCGGCGTAGAGCTTGCCGCGATAGTCGGCGGCTGCCATGGCGTTGATGATTTTGCTTTGGCTGGCCTGTGTGATGAGGTCGAGTGCAAGATTGTACTGGCCGTTGGCGAGGGCATCGTAATAGTTGCCTTCAAACTGGGTGACGCCGTGTTGTTTGAGGGAGGCCTTGACGACGCTGTTTGCGTACACGTCCATGGCTTCAAAGGTCTGGTTCATGGCGGCGGTGGCTTTTTCCTTGGCGTCCGCGCCGAGGAAACCGCTGTTTGTTCCACGGAGCATGGAGGCGTAGTGCGCGCGGCGTTCGTTGTAATAGGCCTCGCGGAAACGCCCGTTCTGGTCGAAGAGGGATTTGGGGTCTCCGTATGGGCGTGCGGCGATATCCTGCATTTCCGCCTGGAAGGCGTCCGTGACGCGCTTGGTGCGTGCGACACGCTCCTGCTGGAGAGCGAAGTCGTGGGCGTTGACAAGCTCGTTGTCCAGCTCAATTCCGTGGGCGAGCATGGCGCGCTCATTGCGGTTCATGAGGGCATCCAGCTCCGGCGTTCCCTGCTGGACTTGGGGTGCGGGCGCCTGGCCTGGGTGGTGGAGCTGGCCCTGATAGGTGGGGTTTGGTTCCATGGCGGGTTAATCGTACAGGAGGTTGTTTGCGCCTGTGATGTTGTAGGGCGTGTGGCCCGTGAGGACGGAGAGGAAGCCGCCCCAGTTGTTGCGGCGGTTGTTGAACTCTCCCGTGAGGGCTGCGGTGTATGGGTTGAATGCGTTTGCGGCGTAGAGCTTGCCGCGATAGTCGGCGGCCTGGAGGCCCTGGAGGGTGGGGTTCTGGTAGCCGGCATCGTATGCCGCGCGCGCCTGTTCGTGCGTGATGAGGCCCGCCTGCTCGTCGGCGTGGAGGTTGTTTGCGAGTTCGGAGTTGGCGGAGCTTGCCTGGTACGCGCCGACTGCCGCACCGATTGCGCCGGAGATTCCCGTTGCCCACATGGCGCGCTGCGTGCCTTTGGCTGCAGCGCGGTAAGAGTTGGCCTTGGCGGTGAGGATGTCGGAGTCTATGGCGGCTTGCCTGCGGGTGTCGGATGCGGCTTGCCATGCGTTGCCCATGGCGACGGATGCAGAGAATGCCTGGTTGGCAATCTGCATGTCGGTAGAGGTCATGAACTCCTGCTCTGCGGCGTTGCCTGTGCCGTCCTGCGTGAAGCCCGATGCGCCGCGTGCGGTGCGTATGGCTCCCTGTGCGGCGCGCTGGTTGGCGCGGGATTGGCGGAGGTTGAAGCCCGCGAGTTCCTGGTTCTGTGCTGCGGCCTGCTCGATGCGCGCGGCTTGGGAGTTGCCGCGTATGCGCGTGGCGCGGGCCTGTGTTTCCAGCAGGCGGGCTTGGTGGGTGAGCTGCCTGCGCTGGGAGTTCTGGGCGAAGAGTGTGGCGATTGTTTGCAACATGGGATTTACTAGGTACTAGGTACTAAGTACTATTTTATTTGTTGCGGCGGAGGTCTTGGAGGTCGCGCATGGGTGATTGGTCGTTGGATGCGTCTTGCATGCGGTCTTGGGCAATGGCGCGGAGACGGTGCGCGTTTGCCTTCTGCTCCAGGGAGAGGGATAGCTGCATGCCGTATTCATCCCCGCCGAGGATTGCAGGCGTGACGCGGGCGGCAAGCAGGGTGATGAAGTATTGGGCGAAGGTGGGTGCGGAGTCTGGCACTTCTCCGTTTTCGGAGATGGTGTAGTCTGTGGTGTAGGTGATGCGGAGCGCGGAGGGGCCGTCATCTGTGGTGATGGTGCGGTCAATGAGCTGCCAGGAGGCGAGCTTGCGGCCATCGACATCACGGACTTCACGGAGGATTAGGCAGTCTATGGGCAGGGTGAATGTGCCGTCTGGGTTGGGCTGCACGTCTTTGACGCGGCGCGCGAAGCTCCAGTTGGACTGGGCCACGCAGAATCGGAGTGTCTGCGCGTAGTGTCTGTCCAGCGCAATCATCTGTGTGGTGCGCGGCTGGAGGGTGTAGTCGCCTATGGTGTCGAGGGCGGCTTGCTGTGCGGTGAGTTTGTCCATACCTGTGTGCATTATACACCAGGTGGATTGTTTTTCTGCATTGCTTCTGTGCAATGCTAGAGATTTATTGAGGAATCGAAGATGTCGGCCCAGAAGTTGATTTGCGAGGCGGCGTTCGGGCCGAGGGTGTAGCAGTTCCCTTCCCGCTTGTTTTCTGGGTTGTATTTCATGGATGCGGCGAGGACTCCTGCTTCCCGCATGCGCTGGATGGAGCGGAAGACGACGGTTTTATCCCGCTCTTGCATGAGGTCGCAGAGTTCGCCGAAGAACATGCCGTCAGGCTCCGCCTTGGCGACTTCATAGACGACGGACAGGTCGGTCTCGTTGAGCTTGAATTTGGACTTGCACTTGACTGCGGCGCAGGCGCGCGCGATTGACAGGAATGCGAGTTGGCGTTCGTTTAGCATCTTGGATTTAGAATTTAGAATTTAGAATTTAGGATTTGGGAAGCGAGGCGGCTGCGCCGCGTTCTCTTCCGTGGAGTTTCTGGTAGATTGACAGGGGGCTTTCCAGGATTCCGAGAATGCGGATGGCTGCGTCCGCGGTGCTGTACGCGGAGTTGTACTTTTCCTCCGCGTCCTTCGTCCAGCCGTTGTTCTCTATTTCCTTGACTGCGGCTTCTGCGGCTGCTGCCATTTCCTTTGCTTCCGCCCAGACGAGGTTCAGTCGTCTTGCGGTGTGGCCGGCTAGGATTGCTTTGTCTGACTCGCTCAATGCTTCCAGCGGTTGGAAGATGGGGCAGATGTGGGTGTCCGCAAAGATTGGGTTGCCTGGTGCCATTGTGCAGCACTTGGAGCCGTTCGGGAAGAAGTGCACGCAGTCTCCGCAGGTGTATTTGTTTCGTTGTTCGCTCATTTGTCGTCTCCTTTCTGTTGGATGCCGAGTTTGCGGGTGGCTAGTTCAAGGACGTTGGCGTAGTTTTCGGAAAATGAGGCAGAGCTCAATAGCAGGAGTCGCGTATAATATTTCCCGTGGTCCACTTCTTGAAGCAGAGACGTTCCGTGCCCGCCTACCTTGATGGAACGTGCGGTCAACAAGTCTTTCATCTCACGCTTGGCATACAGGAAAACATGGCGCTCTTCCAGGACCAGCGTTATTTCTCCCGCTTTAACCGTGTAGGTGTCGCCTTGCATTTCCGCGCTGACGTCGTTACGCGCCAGCATGGCGTCTAGGATTTGTTCAATTTCGTTCATTGTTCTTTGGGTTGGGATTGGAAGCAGGCGGGGCAGTCCGCTGCGCCTGTTTTGCCCCACATCGAGCATGCGGCTGGGCGGAAGTATTTGCAGTCCTTGCAGGTTTGCTGCGGGGCGGGGAGGTTCTTGTCCGTGAAGCTCATTTGTTGCTTGAGCTCTCGGAAAAAAATGTCTATCCGACACTTTCCCTCCACTTCCAGAATGTGCCTATCGAATATCTCCTTCATTCTCCCCCACTCAGCGTCTTTCTTTGGCTTGTAGTAGGCAACGATTTCGATTGCTTTGCAAATCGAGCCGAGAGTGAACGTGTTGAATGTCAGTTCCAGGTCCTTGCCTGTTTCTTTCCTGATTTCATCCATGATTTTCAGGGCGTGGTCTATTGCTTCTCCGATGGTCATTGTTCTTTGGGTTGTTCTTCTTCGCATGTGGTGCAGCCGAAGGTGGTGACGATTCTCTCCATGAGGGCTGACTGTAGGCTTCCACGCTCACTGAATGACGCGCAGATAAGGCGATATCCTTGTAAGCCAAGCTCGTGTATTCTTTTTTCGACAAGGTTCACAGAGTCTATGTTTTCTCCTAGATACTCTGGCACTCCTTCCGGAGCTTGCTTGATTGTCTTGTATTGGAATTTCATTGTTCTTGGGGTTGTTCTTTGGTGAAGTATTCGTAGAGCCACGGGGTGAGTTCGCGCGGGGCCTTGGTCTTGGGGCGGGTGACTGCCACGAAGACGTGGGGGTATTGGTCCGCTGCGGCTTTTATTTTGACGCGGGCATCCTCTTCCCAGAAGCCTTTGACCTCGTGGAACTCCAGGACGCCATCTGCGCGGACGACCATGAAATCAGGTGTGTAGTAGCATGCTTGGCCAAGGCGGAGCTTGTACCGCTCGAAGTGGTACTCTTGGATTTCGCCAGCGAGTTTGCGCTTCTCCAGCACGGCGGAGTAGGCGCGCTCGTATTGGTTCATCTCGCCTGTTTTGTGGGCAACCTTTGCGAAGTGACGGGGATATTTCATGATTTACTATTTACTATGTACTATTTACGATTTTTGAAGTTCGGCGGCTGCGCCGCTTCGTTCAAGGATGCCTTGGGTTCCATGTCTAGTGCGTGAACTACGACCTTGCCGGCCAGGGCCACAATGGCTGCAAGACCTATTGCCACAATCGGCGCAAGACATCCTCGCGTGTAATTGGCGACCATGAGCATGACGATTGCAGCCGCGATAATGAATACTCCTTGCACAAATCCTGCGGCGCAGAACTGCCCGTACATATCTCTGCTGAATTGGTACATCATAACTCCGACCGCCATCGCCACCACGATGGCGAATGCCGCCAGTGGGAGGATGTCTTTCTTACTGATTATTATCTTTGCCATGGCTTATTCAGGTTGGAATTCGCTGCATGCGGGGGTGTCTGGGTGGACTGGGGAGAAGTCGTCTAGGGCTACGGCGCGGGTGGCGCACCATGAGTGGTCCCACCTGTCCCAGTAGCGGCAGTGAAGGCAAGTCCTCTTGGATGTACTATGTACTATGTACGAGGTACTATTTTTCCTCTTGCTCGCCTTGGGGCGCGGGGTTTTCTTGGGGGTCATGGCTTGTTTCTTTTCCAAAGCATGTTTGATGCCTCTATGGTTATAGTCATTACGCCTGTGTTCCAGATGGTCGGTTCGGGGTCTATGAACGGCTTCTTGTCTATGACGGCAACTCCTGTGCTGTCCATGAACCGAACCCACAGGGGCAGGTCAAGGAAATCCTCGTCTACCTTTTGCAGCTCTTGCAGCAGTTCACGCGCGGTCATGCCTTGTCTCCTTTCTGGTTGTCTTTGATGAATTGCAGGAGGTCTTTCCAGTTCGGGAGGTAGCGGTCTTTGACGGTGCAGTCTGCTGCTTCCTCCTCCTCGCGCCAGCGTATGTGTTGCTCCAGGTCGAGGATGAGGACGGGGATGGCGGCTTGGACGCCGGGGTCTTGGATGTGGTCGCGGATGAAGTCGTTGCAGCCTGACTGCGAGCCAGCCTGGCTGCCTAGGCATTGGCGCACGTAGAAGATGACAACTATTCGTGTGTCCGCTTCCAGGATGGTGCGGGGTCTGTACTGTATGCAGCTCGCCTTGGTGGGCTTGATGGCGCGGTGCTCAAGAAACTTGAAGCAGCACTCCGCGCTGGTTTCCGTGAGCAGCTTGCAGTATGTGCAGTATTTACAGATGCTTTTCATGGGGCTAGAGGGCTGCTGTGATGATGGAGATGATGGCGGAAGCGGCGGCGATTGCGGCGCACCATTTGGCGGTGCGGGCGGAATCGTGGGCCGCGAGACGGTCCTTTGACGTGTCGCGTTCGCAGAGTTCGGCGGCGCACCTGTGGTGCTGGGCCTCCCCTCTGTGTTCCTTAGCTTCCGCAGCCGCTTCCTGCGCTTGCTTGACAAGTGCGGTGAGGGTTTTCTTGGCGGCTGTTCCGTTGCCGTTCTTGGGTGCGTAGGCGTCCCTGCCGATGATGGGGTGGGTGGTGTCGACGCTCTTGAGGGCGGTGGAGATGGTCTCGGTGATTTGTTTCCGTTTCATAAGGATGAGGATTAAGATTAGGATTAAGACTTAGCCGATGACGCGGCGCTCATACATTTTCCCTTCTGGCTCGGAGATAATTCCGTCTTGCTCCATTCGCTCTATCAGTATGTGGGCTTTGGCATAATTGAGGTAGAAGTGGCGTTGGAGCATTGATGTTGACGCTAGTCCGCGCTCGCGAACGTAAGCTACGGCGCATTCGTACAATTCCTGCTCGCTGATTTGGTTGTAGTCCGGCTTCATAGCTTAGATGATGTTGAAGTGGCACAGGGTGTAGTAGACTGCAAGGATGAGTTGGAGGATGCACGCGGCGGCGAGGACGGCTGTGCAGCGGGTGCAGGTGTCCTCGCTTGCCTTTATCGTGCGAACCTTTTCCATGGCCCATGCGTCAACCTCGTGCTGGTAGCGGGTGATGCTGTCCTTGATGTCTTGGCAATCCTTGCGAGCCTCATTGCAGATGCCCATGGCGTTTTCCGCGCGCTCAAGCATGGCGGCTTGCGTCAGCTCCGATTTCTGTTTCGGGGTGACGGTCTGGATGGGGCTGGGGTCGAGGACT
>JAUNHW010000010.1:0-68573 GCA_030523775.1 Akkermansia sp. | reverse complement strand
GATTAAGATTAGGAATTGGCCTGCGGGGTGCTTTGAGGCCGTGCGTACGGCGGGCGAGCTCGTCTTTGAAGGCTTTGTCTTCGAGAATGAAGCGGGTCCAGTGGTGGCGCCACATTTGCGGCTTGGTGGCGTGTAGGGTTCCGCGCTGGACAAGGCGGAGGACGGTGGAGTCCGAGATGCCGAGCTTTGCGGCGGCTTCTGCGAATGACATGTTGGGGCGGATGTGTTTTATCTTTCTCATGGTGGATTAGTTTTGGGTTTGGATGGATTTGAGTTTGGTGTCGTATTGCGCCATGAGTTCGGCGCGGAGGGTGGTGGAGTTGACGAGGGGGATGCACATTATGGCGGCGAGGCGGAGGGTGAAGAGGTCCAGGAAGCCGGGGGTGAAAAGCTCTGTGTCCTCAACGTCAAGTATATATCGGACGTTGACGATTTTCGCGGTGGCGAAGAGCTGGCGGCCACGCAGGGTGAAGCCTGGGCAGTCCACTTCCAGCACTCGGAGGCAGAGCGGCGGCAGGTTGTGCGGGATGGCGTGTTCACCGTCCGCCGTGGCGAAGGTTCCGATGTTTTCTGCGCGCTGGGCGAAGGCCCATGGGTGGACGCAGAGGACCTCACGCCTCACGGGGTGGTAGTGGAGGCAGCACATGAGCTGGGCGTCGTTGCCGTTGGGGTCGAAGCGGTTAATGGGCGGCTCATGGAGTAGTGCAAGGGCGTTGTTTGCAATGTCGATGGGTGTCATGATGATTTACTAGGTACTATGTACTATTTACTATTTGTATTTGGGATTTTGTTGTAGTCTTGGGCTTGGCTCATATCGACGACGATTGAGCCGTTTCTGTGGAGCCTGGATTCCGCGCGCTCGGAGTAGAGCTTGGCGAGCTGCGGCATGGTGAGCGTGGTGAGGAACATGGTCCAGCGGTTCTCCCTGCGTTCCATGAGGTCGACGAGGAGAGCGTCCGAAAGGCCGCGCGAGAATTCGCCGCGCGTGTTTTCTGCGCCGATACCGTCCAGGACGAGGACTTTCACGGTGGCGAGGTGGTAGAATTCATCCTCCGCTTTTTTTGTTTTTGAGGCGAGGATGACTTTTGCCCACGAGGCTATTGTGCAGGGGATTCCTTTTGTGGAGAGCGCGTATTTGGCGTTTCTGGCGAGGTGCGTTTTGCCGCACCCCGTGGGGCCAGACAGCGTGAGGAAGTGCGGCTGCGTGCGCCTGAGGATGCAGGAGAGCCACGCTTTGCACGCGGCGTGCGCCTTGACTACGCATGGGTGCACGGAGTCCAGCGAGAACGGGACCATGGACGGTTTCTGCACGGCTTGGGCATATTCCCGCTCTTCGTCTTGCCGTGCTTGCTCTTCTTCCGCCCAGTGCTCCATAAGCCCTGCCGCCCACGCTTCCACCTCGTTGTCGGGCGGGAGCGCGGCGGCCAGCTCTGTGAGGGTTTTTGTCATGCGCGTGGCTTAGAACGGGATGTCTGTGCTGCTCATGTTGCCCTGCTGCTGCATGCGGTTCTGCATGTCCTGCTGCGGGTTGTAGCCCTGCTGCTGGAGGATGCGTGGCTGGTGGGCCTGCTGAGGCTGGGCGTTCTGCTGCTGTGCAGGTTCGGGCTGGCCTTGCGTTTCCTGCTTCTGCTGGGGCATGGGGAACGGCAGGATGTGGCGGGCGGCGAGGGAGAGGTTGTCGAACAGCATGTTCTTGACTTCCTTCTGGCGGTTCTTGAGGTCGCATGTGACTAGGACGCGCTGGTGCCGCTGGAGGGTGAGCGCCATTTCTGCGGTCTTGCCGAAGGCCACGATTTGGAACGGCATGTAGGTGGGTGCCGCGCCGTTGTAGCCTGGGACGGTGACGGAGAGGGTGAACTTGGTGAGGGATTTCTCGCCGTTCTCTCCGTAGGTTTGTTTTTCGGGGTCGGTTGAGACGTCGCCGCAGATTGCGGCCATTGCGTATGTGGGGTTGTAATTCATAACATTTACTATTTACTATGTACTATGTACGATTTTGTTAATATGATTGGTAGGAGATGGAGGGGAGGACGCAGGTGCCGTAGTTCTGGGCGTGCTCTGCCTTGGCCAGCATGATTAGGTGGTGGGCCATGTCGGACTTGGCCTTGTTGAGCTCGGATTCGTCCAGCGTGACCTCGCGGGCCATGTAGGGCTGCGCGGCGGTTTCCACGAAGAGGAATGCGAACTCTGCTTCCTGCCTTGCGCAGACGTTCCAGCAGGCGGTGTAGACTGCGGCCTGGAGGTCGTAGTGCATATCGCGGATGACGTACTGGAGCGCGGTTGCGCTGCGGACGCTGCGGGAGGTTGTCTTGGCGTCGTAGAGGGTGGGCCTACCATCCAGCGGGGCGATGTCCAGGCAGGCACAGAGGGTGATTGGCGTGTCCAGCGGTACGCCGGCCACTTCCGTGAGCCTGACGAACATGGCGAGCTGCGATGTGCAGGTTTCACCGAGGCGCAGGTTCTCCGCTTCCATGAGGGTGAGCAGGGAGTCTGCTATGTCGTGCACCTGCTCCATTTCCTCCGCGTCCAGGTGCTCGATGCCTTCTTCTTGGTACAGGCGTTCCCATTCGGCTTTCTGGTCGGGGTCCTGGCGTCCGTCGGCGTAGGGTGTTCCGTCCTTTTTGAGCTGCACTTTCTTGGTGGCGAGGCGGTACTGCTGCTCGAAGAGGTCGGGGGTGAGGCAGAGGGAGTCAACGCGGGAGCCTAGGCGGAGGGCGGCGGAGTCTTTCTTGACTCCAGCGTCCAGGTTGTACTTGTATGCGAAGGGGCATTCTGCGAATTCCTTTAGTGAGGAATAGGAGACGACGAGGCCAGGGAGTTCTTTTTTCCAGGCGTGGTATTCCGTGGGGTTGACGCGCCCCCAGGAGTAGCCCTGCGAGGCGAGGTCGGCTTGCACTTGGGCAAGGGTGAGGGGAGATGTGGGAACGGAGTTCATGGGATTTACTAGGTACTATGTACTATGTACGATTTAGGATTCTTGCGCGCCTGTGGCGCGGGGTTGAATTGTATTACTCTATCGATACGAGCTTCTCGTCTAATGGCTTAAATTCGCCTTGAGAAATTTTCACCTCTCGCGCAAAATCTAAATCGCCATTAATGTCGCCAACCAACACTCGCAAGTCTCCGTGTTCGCACTTGATGGCTTGCAGGCGGCAGATGAGTTCGCTTATTGTCATTGCTGGGCTCCTTTCTTGTTGGCTTCGAGCCATGCGGCGACGTCGGCGAGGTTGTAGCGTGGCGAGCGGCGGAAGGCGGCTTGCGCGGCGGTGTTCACGCAGGGCAGGCCTATCTTTTCCATTGACATTATGTGCGCGTAGGAGGTGCCGAGGTGGGCTGCGAGCTGCTTTCTGGTGAGTAGCTGCGCGGTTTCTCCCTGCACTGCTGGTTCGGGCTGGAGGGCGACTTCCAAGAGCTGCTGCATGTCTTCCATGGCGAGGGAGAGGCCAGAGAGTGCGGTCATGTCGAGCTTGCCTTCGCTCATTTCAGCCACACGCATGTAGATGACTCCGTTGCGCTTGATGAATTTGTCAGGCATTGGCGGCTCCTTTCTGTTCTGTGCTGCCGAAGCCGCCCTCTCCGCGCTGGGTGGGTGTGAGCTCGGAGACGCGGTTGAGCTGCATGTGGAAACGCTGGCAGGGTTCAATCTGGCCGCAAACGCCGCCGATAGAGAAGACCTCGTGGAAGGGCTTGGCGTTGGGGCCAGGAACGTAGATGAATTTGATGTGGCCGCGGTAGTCGTTGTCGATGACGCCGACTCCGTTTGCCAGCTGCCAGCCAGCCTTTGCGAAGCGGGAGTTGGCGAAGGCTTTGATGGCGTAGTCTTCCGGGAGCTCCAGGGCGAAGCCGGGGTCAATGATAATCGCGTCCGGCTCGCCGATGAAGCTTGCCAAGCTTTCGTTGTCGTGCAGCTCAAACGATTTCACTCTTGGGCCGCATGCGCAAGCCTCGATTCTGACGAATTGCAGCTTGATGAGGTGGGCGAAGCAGTCCATGCAGGACGCGCCGGGGGTGGCGTATTCCGGCATGCGCGCGCCGTGTGCGAGCTGGATTTTGGTTTCTATGGTGTTCATGCGTTTTGGTTCTGGTTGGTGGTTTCTTGCTCTGCGGCGGATTCTGCCTGCGTCCATGTTTCGCGGATGACTTTCAGGAGGTCCAGTTCAGCGTCCAGCCTGTAGATGGTGATGGACAGCCCTGTGGAGCAGCGGTTCTGCGTGTCCGCCAGCTCACGGATATGGCCGAGGATGGTTTTTGCGGCCTGGCTGCACCGTATTTCTTGGAGTGTGGTCATGGCTTAGTCTTGGTAGGAGGTGGTGTTGTTCTGCTGCGGCATGTCGAAGAGTTCGGGCGAGGGGTCTTCTGCATCCTGCTGCGGTTCATTGGTCGGCTGGACTGCTGCGGGTGCAAGCAGGGGGTGTTCCTCTGTGTCTTGCACGGTGCCGCGCGCTTGGCGCATGGAGGTGAATTCCTGCTCGTCCGTGGCTTGCATGGCTTCCGTGACTGCCTGTGGGAGGTCCCAGAGCTTGGCCGCGCGCTTGATGACGGTCTTCTTTGCCATTTCCACATAGTCGGTGTGCCACGGGGTTGTGCTGTCTCGCTCCCAGGGCTGGGAGTTGGGGTTGTTCCGCTTGGCTTCCACGCGCTTGAACGCGTCCGAGCGGGCCATGATGGAGCGGACTTCATCGTCACTCATGCGGAGGCCGTGGAGGTTGCCTTCCGCGTCTTCCCAGGTGACGTAGTAGCCGAGGGGTGACTCCGCGTCTTTAGAAGTGACGAGGTTGAAATCGGAGTTGGTCCAGGAGGGCTCATGGGAGAAGGTGAATTTGCCGTTGAAGATGGACCAGGTGAAGGGCTCTCCCTTGCGGACGACGCCGACGTTCAGGTTTTTCACTCCGTTGCTGCGGGCCATGCGGACAAGGCCGCGCGCGGAGGGGATGGGGATGGCGGTTTGGGTGCCCTTGGATGAGCGGGGAACGAGGTAGCCGTGGATGCCGTCAGGCATGCAGCCGAGGATGGCGAGTGTCTTGCACGCGGTGACTAGGGTGCCTATCTCGCAGTTCTGGAGGGCGGGCGTCTTTTGCACGCACTGCCAGATGACGTTTACGGCGGTGTCGCCGTTGAGGACGCCGCCGGAGATTTCCGACAGCTCTTTGCGGAGGGTGGGGCTGAATATCCAGTCCCGCATGGTCTTTCGCGGCTGCTGCGCCGCGAGTTCGGTGTTGTTGTTTTCCATACTGTGATTGTGGTTGTTGGTGCCGGTCTGTGCCGGCTGTCAAGCGTCTAGTTCCGCTTTGCCAATGAATAATGATGCCAAATTGCCCCTTCTGCACCCTTCCTCCGCTTCGGGGCTTGCGGAGTTCGGGGATACCAGGCCGGGGAGTTGCACCCCGCCGCTTCTGCGTCTAGCCGCGCTTTAACACGGAAGATGCTAGAATCCGCGCTACTCACGCACACATGGCGTTGCCCGCATCTCGCGGGCCTGGCTTTGGAGGCCCTGATATACGCCGCAAGGCCAACGGCGGGGCAGTTTAGCGACATGCCCAGGTCGTGCGTGCGGGCAAAAGCAGAAAAAATCCCGCACGCGGTTTCTTCTTCATGTATCCACTATCACGTTGGAAATTGTTCGGACTGCGGGGAGGTCTGCGGGGCGGCCTTTCCAGAGGGGGCCGCCTGTGACGAGCCACAGCACGAACGCGAGTGCGGCGACATGAAGAAGGAGTTTGATGGTGGTGGTGACTACTTGCATGGCTTTCTATTTTTCTACGAGTTCGTTCAGTTCGTCAGCGATTGTTCTCAACGCCACGCGCTTGTATGCGGCTTCCTGCTCTTCGCCTATGGTCTTTCCCTTGGGCATGTGGATTTTCACCAATGGTACCTTCACCGCGCTATCCCAGAGCGCGAGCACGCCTTTGGTTTCTATGGTGAAGTAGCGGACTTCCGTTTCTTTGAGGTGGACGTAGCGGCTGCCGCGCTCAAAGAGCGTGGCCCCGCATGTGGTGTTCCAGATTTTCTCCTTGCGGGTGCTGGCCTCATTGCGGCCCTTTATGGTGAGGACCACCTGGTCTCCCGGCTTCAGGTTTTCGAATTGCTCTTTTCTCATGGTTGCTTTTTGTGGGTTGGTGGTTCAGATGTGCTGGGGATGGGCGGCGCGCCACTGCTTTTTTGCATCGTAGACGCTGTACATGACACGTCCGCCGCTGCTGCGCTTGCTGGCGACTGTGTGCTCACGCACGAAGAGGGATGCGGCGTAGTAGCTGATGCCGAGGTGGCGGGCGAGCTGGGAGAGGTTGCAGTAGTCCTGCTTCTCGAAGGCGTGCATGCGGGTGGTGTACTCGCGAAAGATGCCCAGAAGCTCACGGCCTGTGACGGGCTTGTCCAGGTTCTCGACGTCCAGCACGTCCAGCACGGCGTCACCAGCGAGGTCTTTCTTTTCTGTGAGGGGGAGTGCCATTGGTTACTTGGTTTCGGTGAGGGCAATCAGCTTGGGATGGATGGAGTTGAACATATCAACGAAGTGTTTACATTCGCCTTCGCCCGCCACGCCTTCAGCGACTTTGCTGTTCAGGCGGTTGATTTCTTCGAGCAGGAAGCGGAGCAGGAAGTCGTATTCTTCCTTGGTGAGCTTGGGCTGTGTTTCGGTGTCGTTCATTGCGGCTTGGTTGATGCAAGGTGTTGCGGTTCGGTTCAGGAACAGTTAGATTTAGCGGTGTCTTACACCTCCTGCGCTTCGAGGTGTCTTACACCTTTTTTCAAAATAAAATCGAGTAGCTGCTCTACCGTCATTTTTTTGCTGGCCGCAAGTTTCTTGAGGCGCGCGTGGGTGAATCTGGATACTTCAAGCCTGTTCATTTCTTTCTCCTTGCTTCTTCGATTTCTTCCAGCACCTCGGCGCGTTCCGCTTCGGTGAGTTTGACGTGCTTAATTTCCTGCTCCAAAATGGAGCGAATGTACACGCTGACATCCACTCCGAGACGCGCGGCAAGTTTGCGGAGTTTGGCGCGGTCGAATCGGTCGATGCGGAAGTTCAGCATGACGTTCTCTGGGTTTGGCTGGTTCGGTGCCATGATTTTCCTTTCTGCTTTGTTCTCGCTCCCCGTAGGGAACAGGGGCATTTTATCAGGTGTCTTACACCGCGTCAAGCATTTTTTGCAAAAAAGTTGAAAAAAGTTTTTCAGAGCGGCTGGAAGCCTAGTGCCGTGCGGGTTTGCGGGTGTCATTTTTTTTCTGGCGGGGTGGCGGTTTGAGGAAAATGCTTGCGGTTTGGCGGCCCGTGTGGCAGGATGGCGGGATGACAATCGCCTTCTGCATTTTCGCCATTATTGCCGCCATTGCCACTATGTCGCACGCCACGAACTCCGCCGAGCGCGCAGAGATGAGCGGTGAGCTCCAAGGGAAGCCGTACATCCAGACGCGCATCAGCCGCGCGAGCTTCCTTTTTGTTTTCGCCATGCAATACGCTTGCGCTGTGCTGCTGGCACATGACCGAGCGGCGGCAACTGCCGAGTTTGCGGCGCGCGGCGGGACGGGAGTGCCCGAGTGGGGTGTTTCTTCGATACTGCTTGCGCTTGCCACGCTGGTGTGGTCGTTCTTCCTGCTGATAGCCTACATGCGCCGCGTCCACGACTTCAACATGAGGCTGCGCGTGGTGTTCCCGATGCAGGCCGTTGCCATGGTGTTGCTCTCGCTCGGATGCCTTTACCTCGGGAAAAGCATGGGAGTGCCTGACAATGTGCTTGCGTACTTGCAACCGCAAATCGTGCTACAATCGCTCACCCTCCCGATAGGCTTACTGCCGTCCGACGGGAAGGACAACCGCTTCGGGAAGCACATACGGCTTAAAGTGAAGCCGTGCTGGTGGAAGGCGACTTTGGCGTTTATTGTGGAGTTCCTGGCCTTCCTTTGCCTGAACATGTGGGTTGTGGCGCATTACAACCTTGCTTTTTCCTGAAACTGGGGAATGGACGAGCTTTGGGAACAGTGCACAAAAGAGGACGGGTGCGGCATGCTCCAGATGCTTGCGCTCATTCTCCTGTTCGCGCTGATGATGGCGGCAATAGTGCTGCCCTTTTCGGGGATGCTGCGCAAGCCGTGGCGAGTCATCTGCGGAGCGGTTGCGCGCGGATGGCGGTGGTGCGTGGCTCATCCTGTCGCCGTGTACCGCTGGGCTGTGGTGCTCCTGCTGGCGGGATTGCTGGCCACCCTGCTTTGCGAGACCGCGCGGCGGAGTACACCGAGGCGCGCGAGCAGGGCAGTCTACCACCGCGTTGCTCCGTGATGCCGCGCATCAGGGTGCGCCTTTTTGCTCCTTGGGAGGGGACCATCGGGGAACCTTGGGGAGAGGGGAGAAGGGGGACTATAGGGGGGGTATAGGGAAGAGGGGTTAGGAGAGGAAAGGAGGGTGGGTATAAGCAAACGTATTGCTTATGCCGTTCAATATAACTGCATTCAGGGTAGAAAACTAAAATATATCCCCCCAATGCTTTCCGAGAAGTATGTAACATGAGGACACGAATTTCTGTATAGGCCGCTCAAATTTTATACCCTGCCATGAGCGAACTGCGCTGAATTCAGTTTTGGGCGTGCACGCTGCGCGCGGCGGTGGATGGGGGATGATTTTTTTTCTTGACATGAGGATGCGGATGTGATAGAAGCGGCGCATGGCTGGACGAGCAAAGACACCGGAAGAAAAGGCTGCAAAGCGTGCAAAGCTGGACGCGGAGCGGGCTGCGAAGAAAGAGGCTGCTGCGGAGGAGCGCAGGGAGCGGAGACGCAAGGAGGCTCTCAAGAGCAAGCTGCCCGCCGATGTGGCTGCCATGGATTGCGCGCCGCCTGTGGAGTCTCCCCTGCCCGCCGTGGCTGCTTCTGCGCTGCCCGCTGTTTGCCCTGAAACTCTGCCCGCTGCCCCTGCCGTTCAGGCGGTGGAGGTGGTGGAGGAATCGCGGGTTGAAAAAGGGCGGCGGAAGATTGAGGGGTTTCTGAATGACTGCATAGACTCGCCGGATTTGAACGTCCGAGACAAGCTGCTTGCCGCCCAGCAGTTGAGCCGCGTTCTTGGTCTTGAGAAGCAGGAAATCAAGGTTGAGGTTTCGGCGGCGGAACAGTGGGTAAAGGCGGCGCGGGAGCAGGCTTCCAGCGGTTCGGCGCGCATGCCGTGGGAGCATTGAGAAATTTTTGAAAATTTTTCTTGACGCGCCCGCCGATTCTGCTACAATACGGGTGTTCGCGGCACTCCGCGTGAGTTGAAACGAACGGAAAGATAAACGAAACATTTGTCTTGAATCCAAACTGACAAGCGTGGAGTTTGTTTCGAAGTTGTCCCCACCGGGACGCAAAGCGGGCATTGGACGCACCATCCAATGCCCGCTGATTTTTTTTCTGTACGCCGCGTCAGTAGCTAATCGCGGAGTAGTGGGCGATTCCCATTTTCCGCGCGGCCTCGTCCGCGAATGACGTTGCGGCCTGGCGGAACAGGTTTCCATCCTGGCCGTTCTCCCAGTTGCGGTGCATTCTTGCCAGCAGGCGTGCATGCCCCGCTGGGAGCTGGATGTGAGCAATGCCTGCTGATTCTCCGCTTTTGTAGCGGATGCCGATGAGAGTTAAATTGTTCTTCATGGTGTCTCCTTTCGTGCTGCCCGCCGTGTCAGGCGGCAGGCGTGAACTCGGTTCCGTTGCTTCCCACCATCTTCCGCACTACGTCGTTTCCCTTTTCGTCCTTGACGTGGTAGAACCGCCCGCGGATTGTCACCACGGCGCGTTCCAAGACGTGCTCAACGGCCTTGGGGTGATTGCGCGTGCCCGCCCACGTGAGCCAGCGGAATCTGCCTTTCTGCGTGGTCTCGCCCGCTGTTTCCGTCTTCTCCTGCTTGTCCTGTTTCGCGCGCTCTTGTGCGCGCTCCACGGCTTCCGCAAATTCGGCGGGTTCCCACGTGAAAAGGTCCTCGTTGACGCGGTAGAAATTGGTAGCGTTGTAACGGCTGGACGTGTGGTGCCAGCTGGAATTTTCCAGCAGCAGGCAGCGCAAGGCGGGAGCGGTGAGCTTTTCCAGCGCGGGCATTTTGTCGCCCGCCTGGTCCAGCTCCCGCGCCGCTTCAAGCATTGCCCCCTTCGTCCACTTGCTCCACGGCATTTCCCCGCTCTCGTAGGCGGCGCGCGCGTTTCTGCTCATGGAAAAGTCTTCACAATATCCGGACATAATGTCTTGTCCTTTCTGTTTGGGGTTAATATAATCCGGCGTCTTGGTATTCGTGCGTAGGGACTCCGAGTTTCGAGAGAGCTAAAACGGCCTCTCGATATTCTGGCAAGTCAAGCATGTTGTTGCACGTGCCGTTTTTTTCGTCCTCCGCGGCCAAGTCCGGCCACAATTCCGCGAAACGCTCCTCTATTGCGTCCTCGACGGCGCATGCCGTTTCGTATTGGCTCGCTTTTTTGTTTTTCGCGTGCTGGCAAGCCTTGCGGCCGACCTTAATAAGCGAATTCATTTTGCTTTTGTTCATAGGTTTTACCTTTCTATCTTGTTTTTCTTTTGTTGTCAAGCTTTGTTTCAGGGCTTGCCGCCTGCCTGCCCGCGTTTTGCGTTCAGGCTTCGGAAAGCGCCGGGCATTTTCCGCCCGCCCGGCAAGGCGTGATGTCAGCCTATGGCGGCAAAGGCGGGGCGCCATGCGAAAAGGTCGCCCGCCGTTTCTGGCTCCGGCGCGTCCTGGTGGGCCTCTGTGGGCTTTTCATCCTCCGCCTGGTCATCCTTTCCGAGAATCAGCTTGACGGCCTTTTCCGCCTCGTCTAGCGCGGTGAGAAAAGCCTGCGCCTTGTCTCGCGTCAAGCCTTTGCACCAGCTCGCAAGGTAGGCCGCGGAATTGGGCTCGGCGGTCTTTTCCATGCCGCAAAGCGCGCAAAGCGTGGCCGCGCCTAGCTCGGCTATCATTTCTTCCTGCGCGCGCTCGTCGGTCTTTTTGTGGTAGTTTGCATGACATTTGCGGGGGCAACCGTGGCCCGCCGTGCTGTGCGTGAGTTCGTGGAATAGTGTGGAATAGTACTCCTCCACGCTTTCAAATCGGTTCATGCGCGGCACCTGGACGCGCTGGCAGTCATGCGTGTTGTAGGCCTCGTCTCCGCTGGCGGTCAATTCCAGCGTTATTCCAGTGCGCGCGATATAGTCGGCAACAATGCGCTCCGCCTCCTCCACCTTGCCGTGCTCATGAGCCACCGGGCCGGGGTGGAGCTTCGGCAAGCCGAGTTCCTGGCGGTTGAAAAGGATAATGCCCTTATACCCCTTGAATTGCCTTTCCTCCATGATTTCCTCCCCGTCCTCGTCAAATTTGCCCGTGGCTTTCAAGAACGTTTTAATGGTGGGGGCAAGGCATGCCGCGCCGTGGTGGCCTTTTAACTTGTCCAAAAGGCCCTCTTTTTTGAGCTGCTGCCACGTGCAATATTCATCGGCGGGGCCGGCTGTGTAGCCGTGCGCCTTTTCCGCTTCCAGCTGCTGCAGGTGGATGCAAAATTGATTCCGCGCGCTGTAGCTTTCCCCGGTGGCAAAGCTTATATTGCCCGCTAGGCTCCACGGCCTGCACCATGGCGCGGTGCCGTCTTCAATCATGCCCTGCAAAGCGGCCAATGTGTCACTGGCCACTTTGTCAACTGACTTCCGCGCCGCTTCTCGGCGCGCCTTTCGTTGTTCTAATGTTTCCATTTTTCTGCTTTTGATTTTTGGGTTGTAGTCCAGGCTCACGGCCTGCCGGGCGGCATGGTTGCAACCCGGCTTCCGGGGGCGGGCAGTTTTAGGCCTTGCCCGGGGCCGGGGGTTATAGCTCAATGCCCGCGTGGTCGTAATATGCAAAGTGCTTCACGGCTGGCAAAAGGTGCATCAACTCCCTTTCCAGTGCGCGCATATTGCCCTGCATTTCCTCCACGCAGAAAAGGCGCTCAATTCTCCGGGCGCGGTCCCGGTTGTCATAGATGAATTCTTGCGTGCCGTTGACGAATTCGCCCATGATTTTAAGCCCGTCCAGTATCTCCCATGCGCGTTTTCTCGTCTCGAATTCGCAGTCTCCCCAGAAATTCGCCAAGGTGTCACTGCCAAGGCGCGGGAAGACTAAGCCGTGATTGTTCAGCACGGCGGCAAGCGGGATGAAGTCATGCCAGATGAATTTTCCGTTTTTGTAGTGCCTCGCCGTGTAGTACCATTCCGCGCTCTCCTCGTCGAAAATATAAATATATTCAACGTCCGTTCCCCACTTTCGGAAAAGTAGGTTGTGCAGCGCGTCCATGTTCTCGAATTCGTGCGAGGTGCCGTCTTTATAGCCCTCCGCGTCATCAATGCCGGAGCGGTCGCCCGCTTTCATGAGTTCGCGGGCCTCGTCCAGCGTGTGCACGTTTTCCAGCAGGTACGCCCCGACGCCCTCCAGATAGCCATCATGATGGCAATAGTGCAGGCTGATGCGCTCGTCACGCGCGCGGATTCCGAAATAGCTTCTTGTGCTCATTTTTCTTGTCTCCTTTCTCGTTTAGTGTCCGATATCGTTATTCTCATCAAGGCCAAGCAACGCGGCCAGGAATTCGCAGCGCAAGCTGTGCAGCTCTTCCCGGAACTCCGGGGAATTCTGGCTCATGCTCTCCAGGGCCTCCGCCCGCGCGTCGAAACGCTGGCAGAGTTCGCGCGGGATATCGCGGCCAAACGGTTGGTAGCCCGTTGTCACTGCAACCTCGCAATGCATGCCAACAAGCGCGGCAATGTCGAATATGTTGCACTCCCACCCATAACCGCCGGCGACATGCGCGCAAGCGTCACGCGTTGGGAGCAGGTGGCTCAGTTCTGCGTATGGCGCGGCATAAATGCGCGCGCACGCTTTTTTAACGGCTGTTTTTGTTGTCCTAATGTTCATTTTTTGTGTCCTTTCTGTTTGGGGTTAAGGGTTAAAACGGCATGACTCCGGCGGCGTGCAGCTCGTCCAGGTCAAGGCCAAGGCCGGCCGCGCGGGCGGTGATTTCGCCGTCCGTCTCGCAGTCCGCGAATTCTCCCGCCTTCATCAGGCGGTCCAGCTTTTCAACCGTGGACTCCGCAGGGAATGCAGAGTCTACGGCGGCGCAGGCGGTCAAAAAGCCCGCGAGTGTGGCGGCAACGATGGCCGCTTTTTTCATTTCTTCTATCATGTCAATCATGGCTTTATTTGGGGTTGATATTGTTTCGGGGGTTATTTTGTTAGCTACCCGCGGCAAAAAAATAAAGGAGAATTACAGCTTTATCTTTTTTTCAAGCCAGGCGACCACCAGCATGGTGACAAAAGACGCGCGGGAGAGGCCAAGCGCGCGGGCTTCGGCGTCCAGCGTGGCAAGCGTGCTCTTCTTCATCCAGAAGGCCACTTGTTTTTTGTCCTTTGCGGGAGAGTTTGCCATGGTGTCCTTGTTGTCGGTAACTGGCATTATGCTACCATGTCGCTAGCTACCTTGCAAGAAAAAAAATGCAAAAAAATAAAAAAAGTCTCGGAACCCGCATGGCTCTAGGGATTGCGGGTACGCTGAAATGGTGGAATGAGTCCAGAAAAGGCACTTTTTCACGCCCTCCGCGCGGCAGTGTGTGCAATTTTTGCACCATGCGGCAACAATTAAATAAAATTGAATAGTTGAAAAGCCGTGGAACGCTGATGGCCCTAGGGCTGCGGGCTTCGCGCACGTTGCCAGAATTGAGCCGTGAAGCGTCCAGCGCGCCAACGTGTGCAAATAGCGCGCAAGCCTAGAGCCAAGCGGAACGCGGGCGATATTGCAAGCGCAAAATGAGCGGCAATTGTCAAGTTTTTCTCGACTGTACAGGCCGTGGAACGCCCATCACAAGCGGCTTCCCAGCGTTTCGAAACCCGCGCACCAGGGAGACGCGCGCACCACGTCCACCGCGTCCACCAGGAGACACCAGGCAACCGCCCAAACATGCGCACGCCGCGCACGTCATGCACACGTCATGCGCTCATGCGTCACGCCTCACACATGCGCACCACGCGCAAGCAACGCGCCGCGCAAAAATACAATTTAAAGATGCAAAATAACGCAGTTATTGAGCATTTTATTATCACCATTTAATTATTATATTTTAATGTTACTCTTTACCCCTTTATATAAATAATCATTAAATATAAATAAAGATTAATATTAAATTGTTCATAATGTTGGTAATTCTGTAAATAATTCTCCCCTTATTGTTTTTTGTGTGTTTGGTATATGCAACATTAGAGGCGCCGCCGCATGACCGGAGCAGGACAAGAGCAGGGAGGAGCGGAGACACCAACGGGAGGCAGGAGAGACGCCGGAGAGACGCAAGGGGAATTTGGGGACCGTTGGCGGCATCCGTGCCGAGGGGCGCGCGCGGCATTGTCCGCACCTTGGCAAGGACTGGCAAGGCACGGCGGCGGGCGTGTTTAGCGGGCATTTTGGTACAAATACAGGCTGCGAGATGCGTAACTCTCTTATTATCAATGCTCTTAATCTTATAACTTAAAAGATTCTGCTTGCGCTTCGGAGTTTTTGCCTAGAGACGGCGGGGCGGGGCCGGCGGCGGGAGCGGCGTGTATGCTTCCGAGTTTTTGCCAGGGAGACCCCACCCCCGGGGTGGTGGTGCCCCACCCCCCAGGGCCACACGGGCGAACGGCGGCGGCGGGGGAGGTATCCAGAAATTTTTATTTTTCCCCAACATTCGGGATTGCATAGAAGCAATTGACGGAGGGGGCGTGAGATTTGGTAAGGTGAGAGACAAGATGAGCACGACGACGACTGGAAAGAACCTGAACCTGACGATAGAGGACCTGTCTGGGATGGAGATAGAGCTGCGGCCGCTGGAGCCTGGTGGTGGCGGCTGGGACATTGGCGGCAAGCTGTTTCGTGGCGAGCTGTACGACGAGCGGACGGACGAGAAGGTGGGAGACATCGAGTGCCTGGTGACTGACGCTGGGCGAGTAGTGTGCCGCTTCCCCGGAATGGGGCGTGGGCGGTACAGCTTCGCTGTGTTCGTTGGCTCGGAGGACGGGAACGAGGCAATCTTCGTGGATGGGTACGTAGGGTACTCTGCTCCTGCTGCGACTGGCGGCGGCTTTGTGGACACGGTGAACAGGGTGGTGAACGTGGTGGTGGATGGCGTGAGGCGGATAGCGACCTATGCCCACACCTCTGCTGCGGAGCGGGCCGCCGATAGGGCGGAGGAAGCCCTGGACGACATCGGCGAGCAAGTGGCACGTCTGGATGCCGTGCAGGAAGCCACGGATGCGTTAAGGGATGGCATATCGACCGCCGTTCGGATAAACGACTCTGGGCGGTGGCAGATAGGCGAGGTAGATAGCGGAGTGCTGGCGCAAGGGCCTCCTGGGCAAAGCGGCGCGGAAGTTCAGTACCACGTCATCGAGAGCGAGGAATACCTACCGACGGATGCGGAGCATTGCAGCTCGCTTCACCGATACCTGGCTACCACAGTGCCGACCAAAGCCAGCGAGGACATCTACATGGGCGTCATGTCTGGACCTGACACGCACGGTGTGAAGATTAACGGCACCCCGTATGTTGTCGACTTGGGGCGCGTGGAAGACCTGGTGGCAGCCATCAATGAGGACGAGGAGTGCCCTGTCACGGCGAGAGACAAGACAGAGTACGGCGAGTTTCCTCCTTTGCAGTACACCATCGAGCTGAAAGCAAAGGAAGAGGGCGAGGCCGGCAACCTCATCACGGTGGAAGCGGTCGCCCCCCACATGACTGTTCCGTATCCCACCCTGCAAGGTGGGGATGATGGCGGGCGGCTCTTCATGTACGTTTGGGCTGACAACGCTTGGGCGCCCCTGCCTCTTGACGCTTCCTCGATAGCCACCACGCAGAGCCATGGGCTTGTGAAGCTGGGTTTGCTTGGTGGGAGTGGCGACAAGGTGC
Source organism: Akkermansia sp. (assembly GCA_030523775.1). GTDB lineage: Bacteria > Verrucomicrobiota > Verrucomicrobiia > Verrucomicrobiales > Akkermansiaceae > Akkermansia. The sequence continues at coordinate 52,685 of JAUNHW010000010.1, read as the reverse complement.
CTGTGGTGGAGGGGCTGGATGGCGGGCTATACTGCGACCGCGCGCCGCTTGCCACGAAGTTGCTTGCGGGCATGGTGAAGGTGGCCGCTTCCATGACGTCCACGACCGCAGTACCGCTTGCCAAGGACGCGAAGGACTACGCGGACGGTGCGGCTGCGGATGCGGCGCAGAACGCTTGCGACACGCTGGAGGGCACCCTGCACACCTACATAGCCGAGCAGATAGCCACGGCGCTTTCCACGGCCATCAACGTGCCGACCGGCGGCATGGTGACGTACTGGGGCGATGAAGTTCCTGACGGGTGGTTGGAGTGTGACGGCAGCGAGGTGCTGCGTGCGGACTACCCCGCCCTGTTTGCCGTGATTGGAACGGCGTTTGGCGCGCCTTCCTCGGACACAAAGTTCAAACTGCCCGACCTGCGAGACCGCTTTGTGCGGTACATGGGCGAAGACCACGACACGCTGGGCGAGAAGGAGGAACCCGCCCTGCCGAACATCACGGGCTCGGCTGGGTTGATTCAGAACCGTTCAGGGCAAGCGCAATCCAGCGGAGCTTTGAACTACACCAGAAGTACGCAGTCAGGCACAGTCGGCTCAATGACGTCGAGCCAAAAGGCATACTGCACACTCGCGCTGGATGCCAGCGACAGCTCATCCGTGTACAAGAACGGCGAGAGCGAAGTCAAGGTGAAGGCTATCGTGGGCAAGGCAATCATCAAGTACTGACATGCAGTCGAGAGTTACATTCAACGCTGGGGAACTGGCACCTGAACTGTCCTGCCGCGCGGACCTGGACCAATACAATCACGGCTGCTCGAAGCTGGAGAACTGGGTTGTGTCGGAGCTGGGCGGGTTGAAGCGCAGGAACGGAATGCGCCTTTTCTCGGAAGCCATTGGGGCTGATAGCAGGCTTGTGCCGTACATCTACACCTATGCCGACACGGCGGGCATGCGCTTCTTGGTGGAGGTTGGAATGACAAGGGTGCGCGTGCTGGACGAGGGGGGCCGGCAAGTCGCCAGTTTTGAGAGCGGTCGCATGGGCGCCAACTTCTCCATTGACCTTGCGGGACTGAATTGGCTCCAGGTGAACAAGCTGCTATTTCTGACGAGCCTCACTTCTCCCCCGCTGGTGCTGGAGCTGGACAACGGCGAGTGGTCGCTGCGGGCATGGGGTTTCAAGAACCTGCCGTGGCGATACAATCACGAAGACCGCAGCGAGGCGGTTGTGGTGGGGGAGAGCGGCGGCGACATCACGGTGCAGCTTCCGCCCACCGCCGAGGGCGCGCTTCCGACCGACACTGATTTCCTGCGGGTGTCGAGCTGGGTTGACGAGCAAGAGGCGGGCATGAAGGCCACTGACATCCTGGAAGGCGTGACTGCCTCTACAGGCGGCATCCCCGCCGCGGCATCACCTGGTGACAAGTTTGCCGAGCTTGGCGAGCTGCGGTACGAGTGTTTCACTTGCATTGCAGCCTGGAACAGCAACGACAACTATGTCGAGGGCCTGGAGAGCCCGGCCAACTACACTGCGAACTTCCGCAAGGCTACGGACAACACGAGCGAGTTCGAGGAGGTGACGCCGATACGTTCCGTGAAGGGGAATAATTTTTCCAAGGGGGCCAAAATCCGCGTGGCCATGCAATACTGGCACTACTGGACGTGCATCAAGAGCACGGAGAGCCTTATTCCAGAAGAGGGCAAGTACAGCATGTCCGACTACCCGGAATACTTTTCGAGGGGCGTCGTGGCATCGGAAGCTGTACCGTGCCAAGGTTCGTGGTCGTTCTATTGCGGCGGGCTGTGGTACGGCGAATACGAGGTGCGCCGCAACAATGAGAGCGCGGATGTGACGGCTGACGGTTGGGAGACACGCGGCGTCAGCCGCTCCAACCTGACTGCTGCGGCGAACGTGCAGTGCAGCGGTTCGGAATCGGACGCGGAGTGCTACCTTCGCCTGTTTGTGACAAAGAGCTGGGCCCTCGGCGTTGAGACAAGCGTGCTGGACGTAAGCAAGGGTTTCATTCCCGACTCCTGCAACAACCGCCTGATTGTGGCGCAGTACAAGCATGACGAGGTGTTGAAGGTGTCCATGGGTGGCAGCGTTCCGAACTGGACGCGCGTCAACAAGATTTCTGTGCCGCAGGCATTGGGCAAGAGTTACGACTGGAGCTGGGCGGCGTTTTCCGAACGGCACGGCTACCCTGCGCTTGCTGCGGTGGTGTCGTCCAGGCTGGTGTTTGCAGGCACGCGGGAGCAACCGCAGACGTTGTGGTTCTCCAGGGTGGACGACTTGGACAATTTCTTGACTGGCACAGTGGATGATGCCGCGATGCAGCTCACGTTGAACACGGTGTCGCAGAATCCGATATGCTGGATGAAAGCGCAGGGAACGCGCCTGATGCTTGGCACGAGCGAGAGCGAGTTTGCGATTGGCGGAGGCCAGGGCGGCGTGATTACGAGCAAGAACGCCATGGCGGTTGACCATAGCCATGTTGGCTCGGATGGCGTGACTGCGCTGGCGGTGATTGACAAGGTGCTGTATGTGGAGCGCGGTGCCGGCCGCGTGTACGAGTTCGGCTACAACCTTGAAACCGATGGCTACATTTCCCGCGATTTGAGCGTGCTTGCGCCGCATATCGCCAAGGAGCACGGCGGGTTTATCCATTCCACGCTGCTGCGGAAGCCCGACACGAGCGCGGTGTTCGCCATGGGTGATGGTGAGGTGGCTCTCTGCACCTACAACGCCCATCAGGAGGTGAAGGCGTGGCATAGGTGGTGGACGAGCTGCGGCCAGGTTAAGGACGTGTGCGCCCTGCCGAACGGCAAGAAGGGCGACAGACTGTTCCTGCTGGTGGACAACGGCGTGGATTGCAACATTCTGGTGGTGGACGAGGACTCCGAGTTTGAGGACAACGGCGGCAACCCCTATACCTCCACGCTCATCACGAACCCGCTCAACAATCCGCTGGAGCGGAACATGAGGAAGCAGGACGACACGACCATCCGCATCAAGTTCGGTAAGAAGTTTGATTACGATGTGGACATTGAGAATTGCGGCAGCATCATGCTTTCCCCGAACGCTGGGGCTGATTGGTACAATCTCTCCATCCACGATGGCGAACAGGCCGCTGGCTGGCTGACGCAGAACGTGAACGGCAATTTCTGCGTGGACAAGCAGATCGGCTTGCGGTGCTGCGCGGGCGAGCTGGAGGTGCTGGCAATTCAGGCATAGGCATGGGCAAGGATTGGTACGAGGGTTGCTTCAAGGACCAGCGGTGGAGGCTCAATCACCTCTACCACATCGTGAACAAGGACGCGCAGGTGATGCGGTTCAAGATGAACTGGGCGCAGGAGGAATTGTTTTCGCGCCTGCACAGCCGCAACACCATCTTGAAGGTACGCCAGCTCGGAATGTCCACGTTCACGTCCATCCTGTTCCTGGACCTGTGCCTGTTCAACGACAATTTCCCGTGCGGCATCATCGACAAGACGCTACCTGACGCGAAGGAGAAGCTGGGCAAAATCACGTTTGCCTACGAGCACATGCAGTCGCCGCCGGTTTCCGTGTACAACGACCACGTGGAAGACCCCGAGGACAGGTTCAACATTGCCATGTTCTCGATGGATTACGCCAAGGCGGTGACGTACGACGGCAAGGCGGAGAGGGCTGACTTCTCCAACGGCTCATCCATCCGCATTGGCGTTTCCCTGCGCGGCGGCACGCTGAAAGCCCTGCACATCTCGGAGTTCGCCAAGGTGGCGTACGAAGACCCCGCCAAGGCCAAGGAGATTATGCGCGGCGGTTTCAACACCGTTCCCAAGAACGGCCTCATCATCATGGAATCCACGCACGAGGGCGCCAAGGTGGGCGAGAACTACCGCATCTTGAAGCAGGCCATGGCGAACGACGACAGCAAACTGCTGCCGACCGATTTCCGATTCTTCTTTTTCACGTGGTACAGGCAGCCCGAATACCGCATTGACGATGGTGGCCCTCTGGAGGACCACAGCAAGGACGAGTATTTCGAGAAGCTGGAGAGAGAGCACGGCATAACGCTGGACGACGGCCAGAAGAGGTGGTACATCTCCAATGAGCGCGTGCTTGAGGAAGGCATGCTGACGGAATATCCCACCGTGCCCGAGGAAGCCTTTATGAAACAGGTCGAGAACGCCATTTACGGCAGATTCATAAGCCGCCTGCGGGCGGACAAGAAGGTAGACCAGGAGTTTGAAGCCGACCCCTACCAGCCGTTGTATACGAGTTGGGACATTGGCATAAAAGACTACATGACCATGTGGCTCATTCAGGTTGGAAACGATGGGAAGTTCTACATTCTGGACTACTACTGCGACCAAGACAAGAGCATGCAGGACTTCCTGCGGCGGGCGCAGATGTGGGAGAGGGAGTTCGGCCAGCTCATTACTAAGCATATTATACCGCACGATGGCGCCGCTCGCGAGGTGGGCAACGAAGGATTGCGTAGGCGGCACGTGTTTGATGAGGCGAAAGTTCCATGCGTGGTCATCCCGAAGACATCCGACACGTGGAAAGGTATTTACGCAGTGAGAGACTTGCTGAAATACTGCGTGTTCCACAAGCGGTGCAGTCTGCCGCAGAAGCGCGAGGATGGGCGAGACATGATTAGCGGCCTTGACGCGCTGGAGAACTACCGCACGGGCGGCATAGGTGCAGGTGGTTCGTTACGCGAGGACCCCGTGCATGACGAGGCTTCGCACGGTGCCGACAGCTTCCGTCTGTTCGCGGAGGCGATAGAGGCTCATTTGGTGGGCAAGGAGGGTGCCCGGCGGCGCGAGAGCCTGCCCGAGGGCAAGGTTCTGCACCGCGAGAAACGCCTTGCGGCCAAGGGTACGCCGAGCTGGTGGTGAAAAAAGTGCGTGAATTGCATAAGTGCAATTTACTTTTTCGTCCGCGATTTGGCAAAATGAGGGTATGGAAATCCCCACCCAGCAAAACCACGTCTACACGCTCACGTGCGACAACGCATGCGAGGTCTACGATGTCGATACCGACCGCCTTATCCACGTGCACCACGCTGGCGAGGTGCAGTCGCAGTTCACGGCGATTGGCATGAAGTCCAGGACCTCTGACGACACTGCGCATATCACCGAGCTTTTTAACGGTGCCCCCGCTGGGAATGGCGGCGGGGGCTACATCGAGAGCGACCTGAACGTGGGCCACGGGGCCTCCGCGGCGGTGGCGGCGGTTTGCACGCTGACGCTGGGAGACCCGACGGATGAGGGTGACCTGACGGACAATGCGGAGCACGCGCTGCATTTGGATGCGCAGCCCGCACTGCAATCCCATGGTGTGCTGACGGTGGCGGATGCCACGGAGGACGGCACTCTCTCCATCGGCGGAGAGGTTGTCGAGAACTTCGTGGAGAAGAAGGAAACGCCCGCGTCCATCTCGCTTGCGCTGCAAGTCGATGTGAGCGAGCTGCACGGCGAATACGGGTTCGGGTTGCAATACAACGGCGAGCTTTGGTGCACTTTTGCCACTTACATTACCGATACCACGGGTGAGGCTTTCGCCGAAGAGCTCGGAAATGCTGAACGTTGGAAGCTTCCCGATGGAACCGCCCTCGGCTTTGCGCCCGTGGAGGCCACGTGGGATAGCACCACGGAGAAAATCTCCATGGTAAGCACGGCGAAGCAGGGCGTGGACGGCGACAACGTGGCGGTTGAAGACGGACCGACGTGTCCGTTTGTTGTGCCGCAGGACGACCCCAGCTTCAGCGGCGGGCAGGACGCGCGCACGATGGAGGAGGCTTTGGCGTACGTGGAAGGCGTCGTCAACAATTACGACGGCCTGGAAGCCGAAGTCGACGCCGAGAACAATGCGGTCCTTGTCACCGCCTCGGAGCCAGGCGCGGCTGGCGACTTGCTGACGCTCGGCTTTGAGGGCGACATGCTGGAGGTGACAGAGCAGATGGATGGCGGGCAGGACGCCCGCACCTATGCGGAGGTGATTGCCGCTATCAACGGTGACGATGGCGAGGGTGAGCCGACGTATCCTTTCGGCGCGAAAGCCGAGGCCACCGAGACGGAAGGCGTTATTACCCTGACCGCCAACGATGCTGGCGCGGATGCCAACTCCATCACCTACACTGCCACGGGCTGCTTTGGCAGCGGCACCGTGAAGCAGGGCAGCACCACGCGCGGGAAGAACGCCGTGGAGCAGACCGCGTTCAAGATTTACCTGAACGGCGAGGAGCTGGACGTGGAGCCAGCCCACGCACCCATCGCACTCACGCCCACCACCGCCATGAAGAACGGCGGGGTGTACACGGTGGAGGCGGCGGGAACCGCGCTGGACTTCTCCGCCGTGACGCTTGCGTCTGACTACGCCTCCGCCGAGATTTGGGTGACGTGCACGGCGACCACGACTGTGACGTGGCCGGAGCTTTGGAGCTGGGTTGACGGTGTGGTGCCGCCTTGTGCGGCGGGGAGCCGCTACTTTGTGCGCGTGTGGTCTGACGGCCACGCGGTTGTTGCTGAACTCAAATACTCTTACGCAAATGTCTGAACCGGTTAAAGTGAATGTTGTATCCTACGGCGGGGTGAAGCCGGGGCAAGTGGTTGCCGGAAATACGGCAGACGGTGGGAAAGCGGTTGTTTTTGATGCCCGCACCTCCACTAAAGCTCAATACCTTTTCTATTACCGCGGTAATAGTCTTGCGGAGTGGGATATAGATATGCCCATGTTGGAGAATGGACAAAACATGTTTTATTACTGCTCTAAACTTGTCTCCTTTGAGTCTGACATGAGGTCGCTTGAAGATGGAGGCAACATGTTTGGATACTGCACTTCACTGCGGGAGTTTTCGGCAAATTTGGGCAATATGACCAAAGGAGGTGGCATGTTTGTATCGTGCACCTCCATGGAGTCATGGAATATAGACATGCCGAAGCTGGATGACGGCCTTGCTATGTTTGCCTCATGCAGGACATTGAATTCGTTTGGTGCGGATTTGCACTCGTTGAAAACCGGTAACCGCATGTTTGAGAACTGCCCCTTGTTCACAAGTTTCAACGCAGGGGAACTTGGCTTGCAGTCTTTGAGTTCAGGTACAGACATGTTCATAGGCTGCAAGCTGGACCCGGACTCCGCTAAGCATGTACTGGAGACAATTCCTACATACACAACGGGTACGCACGCCCTGCATTTGGGCAAGAACACTAATTTCAAGAGTGATACGGTGGTGGCCGCGCTGCTGGGACCGGGCACACCAATTCCAATTCCTGCCGGAACCTACCAGGTGCGTGGGTGGACGGTGACTGTGACGAATTAAAACCATGAAGACATACGCGAAACTGGAAGCTGGTGCGCTCCGCAGGATGGAGCGCGTGCCGAATATTAGCAACCCGACCGACGAGCAGGTGGCCGCTTACGCCGCCGCGCACGGGTTCAAGGAGCTGGTGGAGACGCCCGCGCCGGGGCTGTTCTACAACCGCGAATACGTGGATGCGGGCGACACAATCCGCGCGGTGTGGCACCCGTTTGAACTTGCGGTTGCCAAGGAGCAGGCTCGAGACTCGATACAGGCTCGGCGTGACGCGGCCATGTTTGGCATTGACGGGGCGCTCGGCGGCGTGGTGATTCCGTGCTCCGCGCTGCCTAATGGCGTGCTGTTCAATGCGGAGGCGCACAACATGGTCAACAGTCTGATGCTCCTGCAGGCGCAGGGCGCGCTGCCCGATGACGCGGAATGGACGGATGCGGCGGACGTGGCTCACGCTGTCACGCCGACGCTCATTGCCGCGCTGGTGGCAGCCATGATGGGGCATATTCAGGCGGTGCAGGCGAGGTTTAAACCCGCGCGCGATGCGGTGAACGCAGCCGAGGACGTGGACGCGGTGGAGGCCGCGCTGGAGCTGGCGGAAACGCTTGCGGCCAATTAGCCGAACATTAGCCGCAGATTAGCCAAACCGCTTGCCAAACGGAATGCCAAGAAACAATACTAAACACTTAATCTAAACAACATAGAACTGCCAAAATGACAGCCAAGGAAAGAGCAGAAGAGCTTACCGAAACAACATACGGAGAATACACCATGAACGCGATAGAAGAAACGCTGAACAAACTGGGCGAGGTGAAGAAGCTCGCGGAAAACATTAAGTACCTTGCTTACTCGATGGACGATGAGGGCACGGAAAACGCTTTTAAGGTGGACGAAACCACGCAGCAAGCGGTGTTCGACCTTGCGGAGACGCTGAGCAAGGATAACCACGGCAAGCTCATTGTTGCGCTGGCGGCGAGACACGCGGCGAAGTACGGCGAGGACTACCTTCACGAAAAGGCGCGCACTTGGCTCCAGCGGCACGAGTGGGTGCGGACGGTTGCTATTGCCATTCTTGCGCTGATTGCTGCGTGGAGTCTCAATTCATGCGCATCTAGCGTGAAGCAGGTGCAGGCGGACGGTTCCAGCACGGAACGCACGCTCATCATCGATGGTGCCACCGCCACGCAGCTCATCAAGCTGTACGGCATCCCGCAGATTCCCACAGTCAACGTGACGAAGTGATATGACCGATATGCTCCAGGGCGTCTCTGGTGTAGCATTGTGCTTCTCGCCGTGCTTGGCGGACATCGACCTCACCATGCTGACGGGTTGTCTCCAAAACGGCGCATACGGCGTGGGAGCTGGAATCCTCGTTTGGCAGCTCATCAAGGCGTATCGCCGAAATGACCAGTTGCAGCAGAAGAACCTCGAACTCACCGAGCGTATGCTCAACAAATGCGGACAATGCCGCTTTGTGCAGGAGAGCAACGAGCTTGCCCGCATGGCACACAAGGAGACAATGGAGCGCATCACAGGGGATTTTTCACCGCAGGAAGGACGATTGCAATGAACACACTAGAGAAGATACAGACCCGCGTGGGCACCAAGGTTGATGGAATCTGGGGCCCTAAGACGCTCTCCGCCGTGGCGGATGAGCTTGGAGTAAAGGACAACGTGAAAGCCATCCAGGCCAAGGTGGGCGTGACGCAGGATGGAATCGTAGGCCCCAAGACGCTATCCGCCATTGCCGACGCGCTGTCCATCTACGTGGCACCCGCCAAGTGGCCCACACAGGCAGAGGTGCGGACGGGAAAGAGCATTTTCGGCAAGGTGGGGGATGAGGGCAATCTCGTCAACATCACCCCGCCCTACCCGCTGTACTATGACGGGAAGCAGGTCAAGACTATCCGCGTTCACAAGCTCATTGCAGACGCCGTGCAGCGCGTTCTGCAACGAGTGCTGGAGCACTACGGCGTGGAACGCATTCACGCGCTGGGGCTGGACGTGTACGGCGGCAGCTACAACTTCCGCAAGACTACCACGGGCACAAAGTACAGCATGCACGCCTGGGGCGTGGCCCTGGATTTCGACCCCGAACACAACGCCTACGCCACCAAGAAACCCAAGGCGCGTTTCAGCGGACCAGAATATAACTACTGGTGGGACTGCTGGGAGGCCGAGGGTTTCCACTCGCTTGGCAGGGAGGCTGATGCGGACTGGATGCACGTTCAAGCACCTTCACTCAAGTAAACGCTTATGTCGCTCTGGAAGAAATTAACTAAGGCGGTCGAAAAGCCGTTCAAAGAGATTGGCGACGGTTGGTGGACGGATGTTCGCAACTACGTCGGCTTTGGCATTATCGGCGGTTCTCTGATTGAACAGCAGAGAACGCAAAAGCAGATGATGCAGATGGAACAGGCCGCCGCCGAGCGCGCGGCGCAGCAGCAGTACAATGCGAGCTTACAGCCAGCGGCCACGCCGGAGGCAGCTTACAGCCCGGCTTTGGAAGCCGAAAACTATGCTGCCGACAAGCGGCGCAGGTTCTCATTGAGCCGCACGACGATGCAGCGCGCGTCCCTGCTTGGCAATTCCGGCACAGGGCGCACAACGCTTGGATAGAGCCATGGAGGAAGACGCAAAGAGATTCAGGGCGATATGCCAATCCCTGCTGCAAGAGGCGGACAGGGACAAGGAGAAGTGGCGCAGCGTGGTGGAGCTGGTGATGCCGGAGCTCCTGCCGCCCGCCGACCTGCACGAGCAGGACAAGGACAGCGACCGCCGCAGGACGTGCGGACACGCGCACAACAACTGCTTCAAGCTGGCGGGGGCGATACAGACCTACATTCACCCGATGGGGAGGAAGTGGTTCAAGTTCGGGAGCTACAAGACGGATTCCACCAGCAAGGACTTGGCGGAGGAAGACCTGTACACCGCGCTTGGCGACAAACTCTTTGCGGAACTGGAGCGCAGCAACTTCCACACGACATCGTTCAGCGCGGAGCTGGACAGCGTTTGCACAGGCACCGGCGCGTTTTTTATCGGCCTGCACCACAGGGGCTCGATGTTCCTCTTTGTGCATATTCCCGTAGGCTCTTTCGGGTTCGACCTTGACGCGGCCGGCGACCCCAACAAGTTTGCGCGTAGGTTCAACTACACGACAGACCAGGTGGCGGAGGCGTGGGGCGAGGAAGCCCTGACGGACGACATGCGCGCGAGCTACATGCGCGACACCGACCGCTACATTCGGCAGTTCGAGATATGGCACCTGACGCTGCCCAATCCCGCCAAGGGCGGAGACGGCTTCATCGGCATTTACATGGACGGCCACGGCGGCAAGGTTCTGCACCGCGAGTTCTACGACCAGTTTCCGTTTGTGGTGCGGCGATTCCGCAAGTTCGGCAACCAGAAGTTCGGCAACTCTCCGCTAAAGGGGATTGAGGACACCATCAAGGACAACCTGATTGACAAGGAGTGCCGCAAGCTGATGCACCAGCGCGCGAGCCTTCCCTCGGTGATAACTCCTGCCGATATGGCGGGCGAGATTGACCTGCGCCCAGGCGGCAAGACGATTGTGTACGACGAGTACATCGACCGCCCGAACGCTATCCGCGAGTTCGCGCCTGTAGGCAACTGGGCTATAGGGCTTGACGGTGAGCGCAAGGATGAGGAAGAGATGGACGCTGCCCTGCATGTGGACTTCCTGCAAGTGGTGTCCTCGCAGGAGCGGTACATGTCGGCCACGGAGGTAAACCAGCGCGTGTCTGAAAAAATCATGACGCTTGCGGAGTGCTTCACGCTGGCGCAGCAGGAGTACCGCCCGATGTTCAACCGCATGCTCTCGCTTGCGCTGGAGGCCGGCATGGTGGACGACAACATGCTGCCGGCCGAGATGAAGCGCACGTGGAAGGACAAGAACGGCGTGCAGCGCACCTCGCTGGAGCTGCCGAGGATTGTCTATTGCGGCATGATGGCGCAAATGCTGGAGCGCGTGCAGAGCACGGCGATTTGGGATATTCTGGGGCGCAGCAAGCAGATGGCTATCGAAACGCAGAATCCAGAATGGCTGATGTCGTTTGATGCAACAGCTATCGCCCGCACGGAAGCCCAGAACGCCGGCGTGCCGCAGAAGTATCTGCGAGACAGCGCGGAGGTGCTGGATATGATGCAGCAGTTGCAGCAGGCGCAGGGCGAACAGAGGCAGGCTGCGGTGAACGCAGAGAACGCCGAGGCCATGCGCGCGCAGGCACAGGCGCAAGACCTACTTTCATGACCAAGAAACCGCAACAAGACAAGACGGAAGCCCGCGCGAAGCTGGAAGCGTTGATACGCGACCGAGTGACGCCGGAGCTTGTAGAGAAGCTGAAAGAGCATTTTCGCGTGAACGAGCCTGTGTTCAACTTTGTTGAGCCTGGGTTGAGCGCGGATGTGATTTCGCTGCGGGCGGCGTTCACGGATGGCCGCTCCGATGTTATCCACTTCCTAGAGAAGATAGTAGACGATAACAACCATGATTAAGTACAAGTACATTCGACTGATGTTCCCTGAACCCTCAGATGTGGGAGGCGGAGAACCCGCGCCGGAACCCGCACTGCAGGAAGGTGGGGAGCCGACGGAACCCACGCACGCCGAGCCCGCGCCCAGCGAGCCGAGCGAGCCCGCCAATCCGTTTGACTTCGATGCGGACGATGATGGCGGCGAGGACGACGGCACGCAGGAAACGCCCGCCGAGCTCACCGAGGAATCCGGCTACTCCAAGGAGGAGCTGGAGGTTATCAACGAGCTTTGCGACAAGCATGGCGTGGACAAGGGCGTGCGCGCCAACCTGTTCAAGGATTTCTTCGCGCGTGTGAGCGGAATGGAGGAATCGCGCCGCAAGCAAGCCCTGGAGGCCGACACCGAGCAGCTTCGCAAGAACTGGGGCAAGGACTTTGACAGCAACGTGAAGAAGGCCGGCCGGTTTATCTCGCGCGCTGGCAAGGCCCTTGGATGGAAGGAGGAATACATCAACTCATGGAAGAATCCCGAGGGCATGGCGTTGGCCTACGACCTTGCGCGATACGTGGGCGAGAGGGGCTTGCAGGGTGCTGGAGCGAGCGAGACGCGGACTCCTGCGGAAGCGGGATTGCCCAGCAAGGAAGATATGCAGAGCAGGCTATTGGAACTTGTCGGAACGTATCAGCGCGCCGCGCTTAAGAACGACAATAAAGCCGCTAATGCCGCGTCTGATGAGCACTTGAAGATTAACCGCATCCTGTACGGAAGCGATATTCGCCATCTCCCGAAGCTGTAATTTCTCCCATAATTCATAATAATCAGGGTTGCTTCCTTGCAATTGCGGGGAAGCAACTTTTTGTTTACGCATTTTTCCGCGTATCTTGTAAGTGTTATGGCAACGACCAACATATACACGATACCGGAATCCTACCGTTCTACGTGGGATGAAAGAATGATTACGGCAATCACCGAGCCGAGCGCAGGCTTGACTGATTTCTTCTCCACCCTTCCCGAGACTACGGGCAAGTACGTGGAGATGCAGACCAGCGGCACGCTCGCCATCCACCGCCGTACCCAGCGCCATGAGCAGAAGCAATGGCAGGAACCCAAGTTCGGCAAGCGCAGGGCGCACCCCATCCTGTTTGCCGCCACGGGCTCCCTCTCCGAGGATGACCTCATCCTGGAGGGCAAGCTGCCGTTCTCCGCAAACACCATCAGCACGATGCTGTACGAGGCCGCGAAGCCGATTCCCGACCGCGTGGCTCTTGGTGTTGTGGTGGCTGGGTACGAGACGACCTCCAGCGGCGAGAAGGTGTTTGTGCAGACGCTTGGCGGCAACTGCGTGATTGCTCCGAAGGGCGACAAGTCTCCGTACAAGTCCGCCACGCTGAACGGCCAGCCCGAGGGCTTGCTTGGCGTGAACTGGACTGGCGACAACGGCACGACCGCCGAGGAGTTCCCGATTCAGCCGATGATTGGCAACGTGCTGGCGGACGACTACTCCGACTACAGCGGCACCGATGCCTCCGCCGTGTTCGCGCTGAACATGAAGGACACCAACGTCATTCCTGTCAACTACAAGGGTGACGAGACTCCTGCCGACTGCGGACTGACGATTGAGAAAATCATGGCTGTGAAGCTGATTCTCATGAACAAGTTCGTTCTGGACCTGGGCGAAGAGTTCTGCATGGCCATCACGCCGCAGCAGGCTCAAGACCTGATGAAGCTGGACAAGCTGCAGAACGGCCTGTACGGCTTCCAGCTCCTGAAGGACGGCAAGCTCATGACTTCCCTGATTGGCGTTCGCTTCCTCGTCACTCCCAACGTGCCGCTGGTGGACATCAGCGACCCCGATACGGAAACGGCCAAGTGGGTGCGCGCATGCCCCGTGTGGCGCAAGTCTGCCGCCGCGTTCGGCGTGTGGGATTCCCCCAAGACCGAGGTGGAGAAGCTGTCGGGCTACTACGACACCTATCTTGTGTCCGTGGAGTTCGGCTACGGCTCCTGCCGCCGCCGCCCGAACGAGATTCTGTGCGTGCATTGCGCGGAGGGCCAGCTCTCGCAGTACTCCAGCGTGAAAGACCCGTTCACCGCGCCCTCGGCGGTCAGCTAACCTACTTTCTGTTATTGTGGTTCAAGCCCTCACGGCAGCAATGCCGTGGGGGCTTTTTGCACCTGGTTGAACAGGTACTCGATGCCAGCCTGCTTGGAGCTGATGTCTGCGGTGAAGTAGGCGCGCTCCACGGCCTCGGAGTTGTGGCCGACAATCTGGCGTGCCAAGTCCTGCGAGAACTGGTTTGAGGAACGCAGCATGGAGACTACGGTGTGGCGGATGGAGTGGAAAGACTTTTCCGAGAAGCCGCGCCCTGCGCCCTGCGACTTGTCGATTTTGGACACGATGCCGTAGGCGCGAAGCATGGCTGTGAACTGGGTTGACACCGAGCCTCTGGAGCTTTCGTACATGTCGTGCAGCTCTGGGAAGACGTATTCCTCACCAGGCTTGTACAAGCTCTCCAGAACGGCGCGGAGCGGTGCAATCATGGGAGCCACGATGGTTTGCCCTGCATAGCCTGTCTTTTTCGGATTGATGGTGACAAGGCCGGCGATAAAGTCAACACCGCTCCACGGCAGGCGGCAGATGTCGCCGATGCGCTGGCCGCCTGTGAGGAACGACACTGCGACCAGCTCGCGCCACGGCGAGGAGAACTTTGTGAGCATGATGTGCATTTCCTGCGAGGTGAACGGAAGGCGTTTGAGCTTGCGCGGCATGTTGCGCGGTGCAATTTTGTCCAGGCGCGTATACGCAAAGGGATTCTTGGTGATGATGTCGTCCGCCACGGCGGCGTTGAACGCGGTTGAAAGGAGGGATTTGTGGAGGCCCACCGTGCCGTACGATACGCGGTCCAATCGGTGCTGCAAGAACTCCGTGCACTCGCTGACCGTGAGCTGGTCGAGCGGCCTGTTTGCAAGCTCTCCAAGGAAGGAGCAAAAGACGTCCGCCGCGCGCTTGTAGCCCGCCACGTTCGATGCGCCGCCGCGCGGCTTGTATATCTTGGTTAGGTACTCCTTGATGGATGGGGCGCAGTTAATCATGCCCGTTGCGCGCGCCATTGCGCGCACGGCCTCCATTGCCGAGGCCAGCGACAAGTTGCCGTTGGCCACGCGCTCCATCGTTTCCGCCTGCATCTGCGCGGCGGCTCGGCTGGCCTTCGGGTTGTCTCCGACTTTGATTCCGGTTGTCTTCACTACGCGGGTTCCGTTGACGATAAAGTCCGCGTACCAGGTTCCGCTTCTCTGCTTCAATCTGCTCATTGCTGTCTTGTGGTTGTGGATTCCTATATGGCGCAAGGTTTGAACTTATACCCTGCTTTGTACCATGGATGTACCATGATTTGTACCAAAATGCCGAGCAATTGCAAGCAATTTTTGCAAAAAAATCAGCCGCCCGATTTTTGTCGAGCGGCTCGATTTTGTTGATTTATCAATGTTTTTGCGGCCTGATTTTCCTTCCTGACCGAGCTACAGGCTACAAGATTCGAACTTGTGACCCCATCCGTGTGAAGGATGTGCTCTACCACTGAGCTAAGCCTGCGTTGTTCTGGATTTGCCCCTGCGGAGCAGGTGCGGGGCGATTATAGGGGAAGTTTTGCGGGTATGCAAGACTTTTTTTCGGGGATGGAAAAAAAAGAGACGCGCGGGGCGGGATCAATCCAGCTTCACGTTGATGAGATTGGGGTTGCCGGTGATTTTGACGCGGCGGAGGGCGGCGTTGGGGCCGTGGCCCCGGATGGCGGTGGGGGTGATGGTGACGTTGTGCAGCTCACCCACGGCGTTGGGGGCGGAGGTGATGGAGAGGGTGTGGCCATCGGCATCCGTGAAGCGCAGCTCGGTGGGCGTGCAGCCGGTGGGGTGCTGCCCGAGCAGGACGGTGCCGGCGGCGGAATCCAGCGCGGCGTTGTCAAAGCGGATGGCGGATGAGCCGCAGAGGAGCAAGGTGCCGCTGTTGCGGAGCGTCCCGCCCTTCACCACGGCGGACTTGTTGCCGCGCAGGGCGAGCCGCCCCGCGTTGCTGGCGCCGCGCAGCACGATGGAGTCGGCCCCCACGCATTCCAGGTAGCCGTTGTTCTGCAGGCCGCGCAGGGAGTTGCAGCCGCCGCGGAGGTAGAGCTTGCCATCGTTCTGCACGCTGCGCGCGGAGAGGGCTGCCACGGATGCCAGGCTGCCGCCGCAGATGCGCAGGGCGGCATCCAGCTTCAGGTCCTCCGCATGCAGGAGCACGCAGTTGGAGCCGTTGCCCACCTGCAGATCCGCATTCAGGGCGGCGCCTGCGGGCAGGAGCGTGTTCTCCCGCGCGGCGGCGGCGGGGTCCGCATTGGGCATGGGGCGCGGTTTCGCCACGCCCTCCGGCGTGAGGATGGCGCAGGCGGAATGCAGGTTGGGCTCGAACTCGCCGGGCTGGTAGCCGTCCACATCGTCATCCGTGTAGAACACGATGGAGGGGTAGCGCATGCCGGAGAAGGGGTCGTGAATCTCGCGGCGGTCCACATGCACCAGGAAGGGGCCGAAGGCGCGGTCGTCGGAATCCGAGAGGTAGAGGGCGGAAGGCTCGCCGGCGGGGTTGGTCTCATACCCCCAGCAGGTGATGGCGTGGAAGCGGCTCTTGGAGGGCATGGTGCCGGGGCGTTCCCTGCGGTTGATCTGCCACACGTAGAGCCCGGCGGCCTGGCCGCGGAAGCGGAACGCCCGTTCCAGCATCTCGCGGAACTGCGCCAGGGTGGGCTCCTCCATCAGGTAGCTGCGGGCCTCTGCTGCGGCGGGCTGGGCATCGAAGGCGGAGTAGTACGCCTCCTTGCCGCCGAGCTCCTTCATGGGCGCGTTCTTGAACCACCAGTTGAGCGCGTCCACCTGCAAGCCGCCCGCATCACCCGTGGACGACGCCAGGAATTGCTCGTACACGTTCAGGCAGCGCGTGCCCTGCGGATCCCGGTATGTTTGGGGGGTCATGCCGTTGGGCGTGCCGGGCCACGCGAGCGCCCGGTGGTGGGAATCCTGCCAGTACTGGATGAGGTTGGATGAGGACGCGGCCCAGCACAGCACGGTGTCGGGCGTGTCTTTCACGCGGGCATCCGCGCTGTAGGAGCCCTTGCCCACATCATAGCACACGCCGGGGCCGAACACCGCGCCCGCCAGGCATGGCGGGGCCGCAAGGAGCAGCGCCCATGGGATTGCGGTCTTGTTCATGATCTCACTTCCGGTCGATAACCTGCTGCAGCCGCGCGTGCATATCCTGCACGCGATCGGGGTGCTGCGGGGCCACATCATGCTGCTCCGCGATATCGTTCGAGAGGTCGTAGAGGCGGTCCGGCTGGTTGCCGCGGCCCAAGACGAGCTTCCAGTTGCCGCGGCGCAGGGCGAGGGTACCGCCGCCGCTCTCCACAATCTCGCCGCGCCCGGCGGCATCCTGCCCCAGCAGTGCGGCGGGGTGGGATTCGCTGTCCGGCAGGGCATTGGCGGGCACCTCCACGCCCACGATGGCGGCCAGCGTGCGCGCGAGGTCCACCTGGCTCATGAGCGCGGCGCTCTGTTTGCCTGCGGGCACGTGGCCGGGCCAGCAGACGACGAAGGGCATGCGGGTGCCGCCCTCCAATATGCCGTACTTGCCGCCGCTGTAGGGGGCGGCGGGGTTGTGGCCCTTGCAGTCCACATCGGCGTTGTCCAGGTAGCCGTCGGAGATGACGGGGCCGTTGTCGCTGGTGAAGATGAAGAGGCAGTCGTCATACCCGCTTTCCGCAAGTGCGGCGCGGATGCGGCCGAGGCAGTCGTCCATCTGCAGGGTCACATCCCCGCGGATGCCGAGCCCGCTCTTGCCGCGGAAGCGCTTGTGGGGGTCGCGCGGCACGTGGATGTCATTCGTGCAGAAGTAGAGGAAGATGGGCTTGCCGGCGCTCTCGCGGATGAAGCGCACGGCGTCGTCCGTGATGGTGTCCGCCAGGTCCTGGTCCTTCCAGAGGGCGGCGGTGCCGCCGCTCATGTGGCCGATGCGGGAGATACCGTCGATGATGGTCTTGTCATGCTGGTGGTCGGCGGGGCGTCCCCACTTCTTGAGGAGCTCCGGGTGCTCCTCGCCCGTCACCTCGCCGGGGAAGGGCTTGCGGTAGTCGATGCGGATGGGGTCCGCGGGGTCCAGGTTCACCACGCTGCCGTTGCGCAGGTAGACACAGGGCACGCGGTCCGCGGTGGCGGCCATGATGAAGGAGTAGTCGAACCCGACCTCCGCGGGCCCGGGGGAGATGTGGGAGTTCCAGTCCGTGGGCTGGTTGCCGCGGCCGAGGCCGAGGTGCCACTTGCCGATGGCGGCGGTGCGGTACCCTGCCCTCTGCATGAGGGCGGGCAGGCCGGGGCGCTCGTCCTTGGTGGGCAGGGCCAGCTTGGCATCCCCGTCCAGGATGGTGGTGTTGTTGCGCCAGGCGTACTGGCCCGTGAGCAGCGAGCAGCGGGAGGGCGTGCACACGGAGTGCGTGCTGTGGGCATCCGTGAAGGTGAGCCCCTGGTCCGCCAGGCGCTCCAGGTTGGGGCACGGCACCTTCTCGCAACCGTACGCGGAGGTGTCGTGGTAGCCCAGGTCGTCCGTCAGGAAAATCACGATGGCCTTGGGCTTCTCCGCCGCCAGCAGGGGCAGCGCCGCCAGCAGCAGGCCCAGGAGAGCGCGCTTCATGGCATCAGCGGTCGTCGTGGTTCTGATTCTTGTCCGCGCGCATCAGCATGGTGCTGCACCAGATGAACAGCGTCCACACGGCGGCCACGGAAACGGACATGGTGATGATACCTGCAAGTGTCATGAGCGGGGGTTCCTTTCTGTTGGTTCACCTGGAAGGGTCTTGTTGCGGAATCTCTTGGAGGTGTGCACCACCATGCAGCAGAAGCCCAGGCTGATAAGCACCCAGAGCATGGGCAGCACCGCGCCCACCTTGCACTCCAGCAAATCACGGACGGGCTGGCAGAGCTCGTTGAAAATGTTGTCGTACAGCCACGCCACGAAGATGATGCCTAAAATACCGGGCGCGGACCAGTTGACAACGAACTTCAGCAGGCCGGTGGGGATGTGGATGAGCGCGCCGCGCCGCAGCTCCTCGATGCCGCGGTCCGTGCCGATGATGAAGCGGAACATGATAAAGTTGAGCGCGGTGATGATGTAGAGGCTCATGGTTCCCACCCAGAAGTCCATGGTGGAGAGGCCGACCATGTCGTCGCCGGAGAACCAGGCCACCATGAGGGCGCCGATAAAGGTGAGGAAGCTGACAATGGCGACGCTGTGGGCGCGCGAGGCTCCCCAGTATTCCTCAATGAAGGAGATGGCGGGCTGCACCATCGAGATGGAGCTGGTGATGGCCGCCACGAACAGCAGCACAAAGAAGACCGTGCCGAAGAGCTGCCCCAGCGGCATGGCCGCGAACACCTGCGGCAGCACGTTGAACCCCAGCCCGAACGTGCTCGCCCCCGCAGCCGCCGCCACGCCCAGGAACGACACCGCCGCCGGGATAATCATCAGGCCGGCCAGACCCACCTCCACCGCCTCGTTGGCGGCGTTCGCGGTGAGCGAGCTGAGCGCGATGTCCTTCTTGGGCTCCACATAGCTGCTGTAGCAGATGATGACGCCGAAACCGATGGAAAGCGTCCAGAAAATCTGCCCTGCGGCGGCCACCCACAGGCCGGGGTTGAGCAGGCCGTGCCAGAGGTCGATGGATTCCGCGCGCACCTCCACGCCGGGGTTGGCCTTCTGCACATTCCGGATGTACGCCTGGGTCTGCTCCGGGGAGGAGTTGGCGGGCACCATGTCCAGCGTCTTGGTGCCGCCCTTGCCGTCATCCGTCACCAGCACCACCTTGTCCGGGTTCCACATGTAGCCCAGGCCCTGCTCCACGCTGCGCTCCGGGTGGGCGGGGTCCGGCGTGCCCAGCGTGAGCACGCGCACCAGGATGGCAATGGCAATGAGCAGCAGGATGGGCATGCTCCACTTGCAGAACCACTCGATACCCTTCACCACCCCGCGGTACAGCAGGTAGAAATTGGCGAACAGCGCCAGCAGGAAGAAGATGATGAGGCTGCTCTCCTTCAGGAAGATGTCGCCATCCGCCGCAGCCCCGGTGAAGCGCGTGAAAAAGTCGCCGAACTGCTCCGGCGTCTCCATGTTCAGGTCGCCCAGCGCCATGTGCCAGGCGTAGCCGAGCGTCCAGCCCTCCAGGTTCATGTAGTACATGCTGATGCCCAGCGGGATTACCACGCCGAACACGCCCAGGTATTTCCACTTGTGCGCGTAGTCGGAAAGCAGGGTGAAGATGGACGCGCTGGAGTGCCCGCCCAGCCTGCCGCCGCAGCGCCCCAGTGCCCACTCCATCCAGCTGAGCGCCAGCCCCATGAACACAAACGCGCAAAAATACGCTATCATGAACGCGCCTCCGCCGTACTGCGCCGCCAGTCCCGGAAAGCGCAGGAAATTGCCGAACCCCACCGCGCTGCCGGCCACCGCCAGCACCACGGTCAGTCCGCTGCTCCAAGTGTCCCCTTTCTTTTTCTTTGCCATAATACGCCTGCGGGATTGTAACTGTTCGCCTATCAAGAGTCAAGCATATTCACGCGCGCGCGGCGGCTTTTTCTTGACGCAGCGCGGATTTTGTGATATATGGTATCACATGACCAAGCTGATGACGCTCGCCCTCCTGGGGGCGATTCTGCCGGTGGTGGCCCAGGAGGCCGCCAAAACGCCCTCCTTTGCACAGGAAATCCACCAGAAGAACATTGCCCCCATCCAGACGGACGCCGTGAAGCCGCGCCCGGAGGGGTCCATCTACATGGGTGATTTCCGTGCCCCGAAGATTGAAAAGGTGCGCGTTTGCGTGATCGGCCTGGGTGAGCGCGGCACCCCCCAGACCATCCAGCTGGCCCATGTGCCGAACTGTGAGGTGGTGGGCGTGTGCGACCTCTACGACGACTTCACCCAGAAGGTGGCCAACCGCATGCAGGAGCTCACGGGCAAGCGCCCCGCCACCTACAGCGGCGACAAGAACGCCTACCGCAAGATGCTTGAGGAACTTAAGCCTGACGCCGTTATCATCAACACCAACTGGGACACGCACGCCCAACTGGCCATAGACGCGATGGAAAGCGGCGCGCACGCCTTTGTAGAGGTGCCGCTGGCCACCACCATAGAGGACCTGTGGCGCGTGGTGGACACCGCGGAGCGCACGCAGAAGCACTGCATGATGATGGAAAACTGCAACTACGGGCGTGAGGAATTGATGTTCCTGAACATGGTGCGGCAGGGTCTCATCGGCGAGCTGCTGCACGGGGAGGCCTCCTACATCCACGAGCTGCGCAGCCAGATGTTCGACGTGGACCGCGGCTGCGGCTCCTGGCGCACCTACCACTACGCGGAGCGCAACGCCAACCTCTACCCCACCCACGGGCTCGGCCCCGTGGCGCAGTACATGAACATTGCCCGCACGGACGACACCTTCGACCGCATCGTCTCCTTCGGCAGCCCCGCCCTCGGCCGCGCCAAGTTCGCCAAGGAGAACTTCCCCGCAGACCACAAGTGGAACCAGATGGAGTTCAAGTGCGCGGATATGAGCAACTCCATCATCAAAACCAAGGCCGGCCGCACCATCCTGGTGCAGTGGGACGAAACCAGCCCCCGCCCGTACGACCGCAAGAACCTCATCCAGGGCACGGAGGGCACGCTGGCCGGCTACCCCACCCGCATTGCCGGTGAGAAAATCAGCCCCAAGCCCGGGGAGGACCTGACGCACGCCCACGCCGGCGGCGCGGAGATTGCAGACCTGGGCGGCTACCACCGCTGGTTCCAGGGGCGGGCTGCAGAAAAGGTGATGCACGACAAGTGGGACCACCCGCTCTTCAAGCGCCTGGGCGCGGCTGCCGAGCAACACGGCGGCCACGGCGGCATGGACTACATCATGCTCTGCCGCATGATAGAGTGCCTGCACAACGGCGAGCCCATGGACCAAAACGTGTACGAGGGCGCCCTCTGGAGCGCCGTGGGGCCGCTTTCCGAAAAGTCCGTGAACGAGGGCGGCACGCCCCAGGTGTTCCCGGATTTCACCCGCGGCGGCTGGAAGAACACCCCCCCGCTGCCCGTGGTGCAGTAAGGTTCACAAAGCGCGCCGCCCTGACAGCGGGATGAATCCCGGTACCAACAGCACCGCCGCGCGCATTCACGCGGAAAACACCGCCCCCGGGCGCACGGATGCCAGCCATCCGCGCCCGGAGGGGGCCGTGTATCTCGGCGGTTTCCGCGCACCCGCGCTGGATACCGTGCGCTTTGCCCTGGCGGGGCTGGGAGAGCGCGCCGCCGTGCTGCTGGAACAGCTCCGCGCCATCCCCCACGCGGAAGTGGCGGGCCTGTGCGATCTCCGCCTGGATGCCCTGCAATCCGCGGGTGAGCTCTGCGAGGCGAACGCCCTGCAGCTCTTCTGCGGGGAGGAGGGATACGAGCGCATGCTCACGGAGCTGAAGCCGGATGCCGTCATCATCTGCACCTCCTGGGAAACCCACGCCCAAATGGCGATTGCCGCCATGGAGCACGGCGCGCACGCCTTCGTGGAAGTGCCGCTGGGCACCACGCTGGCGGAGCTGTGGCGCGTGGTGGACACCGCGGAGCGCACGCAGCGGCACTGCATGATGCTGGAGAACTGCTGCTACGGGCGGGATGAGCTCATGTTCCTGCACATGGTGCGCCGCGGCCTGCTCGGCGAGCTGCTGCACGCGGAAGCCGCCTACATACACGACCTGAAGCACCAGATGCAGGGTGACGCGGATTGGCGCACCGCGCATTTCGCCGCCCGCAACGGCAACCTCTACCCCACCCACGGGCTCGGCCCAGTGGCGCAATACATGAGCCTGGCCCGGCGGGAGGACATGTTCGACCGCCTCGTCTCCTTCAGCTCGCCCGCCGTGGGACGCGCCGCATACGCAGAGGAAAACCTGGCCCCGGAACACCCCGCCAACGACACCGAGCTGCGCTGCGGCGACATCAACACCACCCTCATCAAGACCCGCAGGGGGCGCACCATCGTGGTGCAGTGGGACGAGACCAGCCCGCGCCCCTACAACCGCAAGAACCTCATCCAGGGCACGGAAGGCACACTTGCGGGCTTTCCCACCCGCGCCGCCGGCGCAGGCGTGAACGACGGCAGCGAATGGAGCACCGATGCAGAGGCGCTCCACGCACAGTACGAGCACCCCCTCAGGAAGCGGCTGGGGGCCGTGGCGGAGCAGACGGACAGCCGCCGCGACGGCATGAACTACCTTGTGCTCGCCCGCGTGGTGGAATGCCTGCACCGCGGCGAGCCGCTGGACCAGAACGTGTACGAGGGAGCGCTCTGGAGCGCCGTTTCCCCGCTTTCGGAAAAATCCGTGCATGAGGGGGGAGCCCCGCAACCCTTCCCGGATTTCACCCGCGGGGACTGGCGGCACACCGCCCCGCTCGGCATTGTGGAATAAGCCTTCATGGCCACACCCAATTACAGGAAAACGCTGGTTGCCTGCTACCTGGGATTTGTCACCCAGGCCATCACCGCCAATTTCGCTCCGCTGCTCTTCCTGACATTCAGGGACACCTACCGGGTCACGCTTGAGCAAATTGCGCTCATACCCTTCACCTTCTACCTGGCCCAGCTCGTCATCGACCTGGCGGCCACGCGGTACGCGGACAAGATAGGCTACCGCGCCTGCGTGGTAGCCTCACAAGTTGTATCCGCGCTGGGGCTGGTGGCCATGGTGGCGCTGCCGGGGCTGCTCCCCACCCCGTTCCCCGGCATACTCCTTGCCGTGGTGCTGTATGCCGTGGGCAGCGGCCTGGTGGAGGTGCTGGTAAGCCCCATTGTGGAGGCATGCCCCTTCAAGAACAAGGCGGGGATGATGAGCCTGCTGCATTCCTTCTACTGCTGGGGCGCGGTGGCCGTCATCCTGGGCTCCACGGCGTTCTTTGCCGCATTCGGCGTGGAAAACTGGAAAATCCTCGCCCTGCTCTGGGCCGTGATTCCCCTGGCCAATTCCTTCAATTTCCTGGTGTGCCCCATTCAGCGGCTGCCGGTGGACCGGGAGGGAAGCCCCGCGGGAAAACTGCTGCGCCTGCCGCTTGTCTGGCTTCTCATCCTTCTCATGGTCTGTTCCGGGGCATCAGAGGCCACCATGGCGCAATGGGCCTCCGCCTTCACGGAATCCGCCTTGGGGGTCACCAAGGCCGTGGGAGATTTGGCGGGGCCCTGCCTGTTTGCGGCGTTCATGGGAATATCCCGCCTGCTGCACGGCAAGCTGAGCGCACGGCTCAACCTGGCGAAAAGCATGCTGCTCTCCGGCATCCTGTGCTGCATCTGCTACCTGGCGGCCGCGCTGGCTCCCGCTCCTCTCCTGGGGCTGGCGGGCTGCGCGCTCTGCGGGTTTGCGGTGGGCATCATGTGGCCGGGCACCCTCAGCATCGCCTCGCAAAAATGCCCGCTCGGGGGCACGGCCATGTTTGCACTCCTGGCCCTGGCGGGGGACCTGGGGGCAACGCTCAGCCCCACCATGGCGGGCTGCATTTCCGAACTCGCCGGCGGCAACCTGAAAACCGGGCTGCTGGCAGCCACCGCATTCCCCGTTATGCTCATCATCTGCCTGGTGCTGGTTGGCAAACGCGGCGCAACGGGCAAAAGATAAAGCCCCGCTCTTTCGAGCGGGGCTTCGCCATTGCGTGTTACTGGCTAGAAATCAGCCGATGCACCGTTCTCTCTCTAACGATGGGGCTGAAGGGGTCCGTCCTGCACCCGGTGCGGGGCCTTGGTGCTGGGTTTCAGGTAGCCGTCCGGCGTGTAGCGGTCCGGGCTCTTCACCCTGGGGCGCGGCGGCGGGGGCGGCATGTGCCTGCGCTGCGGGGGCGGCGGGGGCGTTGCATGCCCGGGATGGGGATGGTAGGCAGGCCTGTTCACCGGCAGGTAGCTGCCGGGGTGCACCACGTTGCGGTTGCCCGGATTGGTGACACCGCCCACCACCACCCTGCCCTCCGCTTGTGGCGCGGCAAGCGCTATTGCAGCCAGGGCTGCCAGCAGGATTTGGGGTACTTGAACGTTCATGATTGCAGGCTCTGTTCAACAAACAGGCGCACCGCAGCCACGGTTTTGTTTAAGCCTTTGGAAATTTTGTCGGTAAAAGCGGGCGGACGCATGGCGGAGTGACAGGACCTGCACCGCTGCCAATCCGGCTACGCTTCCCGGAGCACGGCGTGCAGGATCTCCAGGCCGCGGTCCAGCACATCCTGCGGGATATTGAGGGCGGGGATGAGGCGCAGGGTGTCCGGCCCGGCGGGACAGGCGAGCAGGCCGGCCTCGCGGCACAGGTTGTTCACGTAGGCGGCGGGGGTGGTGCCCTCCGGCAGGGGGTGGCGGAACTTTTCCTTGTTGAAGCCCACGCCGCGCAGCAGGCCCAGGCCGCGCACACCGGAAACGCAGGGGATGCCCCAGCCCTCCACGGTGGATTTCACGTGCTCGCCCAGCTCCCTGGCGCGGGCGGCCAGGTTGTTCTTCAAGAGCTCACCCACCACGGCGGCGGAGGTGGCGCAAGCCAGCGGGGTGCCGCCAAAGGTGGAGCCGTGGGAGCCGGCACCCATGATGGATGAGAGCGGCGTGCCCTGCGCATCCATGGCGCGGTTGCTCACCCAGAAGCAGCCCATGGGGAAGCCGCCGCCGATGCCCTTGGCGCAGGACACCAAATCCGGCTGCACCTCCGGGCACACGGCCTTCCAGCCCATGGTGGCGCCGCAGCGGCAGAAGCCGCACTGCACCTCGTCAATCATGAGCAAGAGGTCATGCTCCTTGCAAAGGGCGGCCGCGCCGCGCAGGAACTCCGGCTGCACCGGGTTCACGCCGCCCTCTCCCTGGATGGCCTCCAGCATAATGCCGCAGGTGATGGGGGAGATGGCGGCGCGCAGGGCCTCCAGGTCGTTGAAGTCCACGTATTTGAAACCCACCAGCAGCGGGTCGAACTCCACCTGTATCTTGGCCTGGCCGGTGGCGGCCATGGAGCCGAGCGTGCGCCCGTGGAAGCTCTTGTTGAAGGTGATGACCTCATAGCGCGGCGAGCCGTCCGCCGCGGGGTGGCGGTGGCCGAAACGGCGGGCCACCTTGATGATGCCGTCGTTGGATTCCGCGCCGCTGTTGGAGAAGAACACGCGGCCGGGTATGCCGATGATGTCCTCCACAATCATCTTGGCAAGCTTCTCCTGGCCGGGGATGCCGTACAGGTTGGAGCAGTGCATGAGCGTGTGCGCCTGGTCGCACAGGGCCTTCACCACCACGGGGTTGGCGTGCCCCAGGCAGCAGGTGGCAATGCCGGCGCAGAAATCCACGTAGCGCCGCCCCTCCGTGTCGAACAGGTAGCTTCCCTCACCCCGCGCCATTGCAATCGGCGCGCGTCCGTACGTTCCCAATACATGCTGCTCTTCCATAGCCCCGCCAATCTACACCCCTGCCCCCGCATTGTCAAGCGGCATCATGCGGATTCGGGTCTTCAAAGTCAATGCGGGAAGCAACTATCAGCGCTGAGGGCGGGGCCGGGGTGCGTGCAGCTCATGGCGGTTGGCCTCGCGGCAGGCGGCATCCAGCTCGCATAGCGGGCCGTTGTGCATGGAATCACCGCCAAAGCGCTTCTCGCTGCGGCATACACGGTAGTAGCCGTGGAAGCAATAGCCGATGTACGGCTGCTCGCCGGCGGTATCGTCATCCCCGTGCTCCACATCATATTTGTTGTATCCCATCTTCATGATGGCGCGCAGCTTCTGCTCCACCCCGTAGGCGTTGTCCTTGAGCACAAAGGAGCCGCAAGGAATACCGGCAGCCAGGCACTCTCCACGGAAAAGCGGGTGGTAGGAACTCTCCACGCGCACCCCGCCCTTATTGGGCAGCAGCTGCAAATGAAACACCACACCTCCCGCGGAAAGTTCCACAGGTGTGTGCTCCGGAACGGAAAGCGTTTCGTGGAACAGGAATTGCAGCTGCTTCTGCTGCTGCTGGCAGGACGGCAGGAAAACGCAATGGCAGGCGGCCAACAAGGTGATGCAGCATATCCTCTTGTTCATGCGCGGGGGCTTTTGGGCGGCGGATGCAGGGAGAAAATCACGGCGGCACGCACAGGGCGCCCCGCCGTGAAGGAATGATTGATTGTGAGCCGGCTTTAGCCGATTTCCGCGCGGCCCTTCAGGCGTGCGCCCTCGTCCATGGAGAGCACGCCGGTGGTGATGTCTCCGCTGACGACGGCGTTGTTGTTGAGGTGGCAGCGGTCGCTCTTGACGTTGCCCTTGACGTGGCCGTAGACGTGGACCTCACCCGCGTGGATGTTGCCCTTGATGTCGGCCATTTCGCCGATGGTGACCTTGCCCTTGTCCGACTGGATTTCACCATCGACCTTGCCGTCGATGGTCATATCGTTCTGGAAGCGGATGGAGCCGATGATTTCAATGCCGGAAGCCAGCACGTTGGTGGTATTGTTTGCCATGGGTGTTTTGCAGGTTAGGGGTGAATGGGGTGGGGGGATGTGTTAGACGGTCATGATTTCCTTTTCCTTGGCCTCCACGATCTCGTCTATCTTCTTGGTGTACTTGTCCGTGAGCTTCTGGACCTTGTCCTCCGCCTGGCGAACGCCGTCCTCCGTGAGGATGTTGTCCGCCTTGAGCTTCTTGATGCCGTCCATGCCGGCCTTGCGGGCGGCGCGCACGCGCACGCGGGCGTCCTCCTTCAGGCCGTCCACGTACTTGCACATCTCCTTGCGGCGCTCGCCGGTGAGCTCCGGGATGGGGAGGCGCACGGAACGGGCGTCAATCACGGGGGTGATGCCCAGCTTGCTGTCCGCAATGGCTTTCTTGATGTCGTTGAGCGTGCCGGGATCGAACGGCTGGATGAGGATGGAGCGGGCATCCGGGGTGGAGATGACGGCCAGGCCCTTGAGCTTCATGCTGGAGCCGTAGGAGGCCACGTACACGTCCATATTGTCCACGAGGGAGGGGGAAGCCTTGCCGGTGCGCACGCCGGCGCAGTCCGTGTTCAGGCGTTCCACGGCTTCCTCCATGGCGGTCTCTGTTTCAAGCAGGAGAGTTTCTTCGTCCATAATTTCTTGTTGTTGTAAAGATGGTTTGCTTAGCTGATGACGGTGCCGATCTTCTCACCGAGCAGGGCGCGGGTGATGTTGCCCTCCCGGTGCATGTCGAACACCATGATGGGTTTCTTGTTGTCCTTGCAGAGCGTGAAGGCGGTCTGGTCCATCACCTTGAGCTCGCGCTGGATGCACTCCTCGTAGGAGATGGTGTCGAACCGCGTGGCGGTGGGGTCCGTCTTGGGATCTGCGGTGTACACGCCGTCCACGGAGGTGGCCTTGAGCACCACATCCGCGTTGATCTCGCATGCGCGCAGCGCGGCGGCGGTGTCTGTGCTGAAGAAGGGGTTGCCCGTACCGGCGGCGAACACCACCACATGGCCGCTGCGCAGCAGGATGCGCGCGTTGTTGCGCACATAGGGTTCCGCCACGTTCTTCATCTCAATGGCGCTCTGCACGTGGGCGGGCACGCCGGCCTCCTGCACGGCGGAGCAGATGGAGAGGGCGTTCATCACGGTGGCGAGCATGCCCACGTAGTCTGCGGTGGGGCGGTCCATGCCGCGCACGCTGGCCTTGGCGCCGCGCCAGATGTTGCCGCCGCCCACCACCACGGCAATCTGCAGGTTGCCCTGCTTCTGGGCCTCCGCAATCTCCCGTGCAATGCGGGCCACAATCTCCGGGGAGATGTTGTCCTTGCTGCCGGGGGCGCGCAGGGCCTCCCCGCTCAACTTCAGCAGGATGCGCTTGTATGAAGGCTGCGTTTCTTCGCTCATGGTGGTGTTCCTTTCAGCTCGAACCTGAATATACCACTTTTCTTAAACAATATCCAGCGAAAAATTGGGGCATGCTCAGAATTCCACGCCCACGGCCACGCGGGCGTACAGGCCGCCATCCGTGCGGTAGCGTTCCAGGGTATGCCTGCCGTTCTTGGTGCGCACGCGGAAATTGTTGTAGAAGGTGCAGCCCAAATCCCCCACCAGGCTCACCTTGCAGGCACCCATGGTCCAGCGGTAGGATGCCGTGCCGCCGGTTATCCAGTTGGTCATGCGCAGCATGCGGGTGGCGCCGTGGCGCTTCACCGTCCACACGCTGCGGTTGTGCTGCATGAAGGGGCCCACGCGGAATTGGCCGCTGCCGCTCACGAACTGGTAGGAAAGGCGCTCCGCCTGCAGCTGCAGCTCCCAGTTGGGCCGCACACGCCACTGGAAGTTCACCAGCGGGTAGAGCCACATGTTGTTGTAGTCCGGCATCACGGATACCCCGATTGTGTACTTGAACTTTTCACCGATGGTGGAGGAGAAGCCCACGTTGCCGCCCCAGTAGAACATCTCATGGCTCATCACATCGAAATCCGTGGATAGCTGCGGTGTGAATCCCAGGTGGAACTGGGATTGCTGCCCCACCTGGTGAATCAGGGTGGCGCTGGCTCCCAGCGTGTACAGCCGCCGCTCGTTGAGCACCTTGTTGCCGGAATTGTGCATCCACGTCAGCCGCCCGCTAACCTTGGCATCCAGGTGCCAGCCGTGCCACGCGTGCTTGCGCGGGTTGAGCAGCGGCACCGTCACAAACGCGTTCATCAGCCGCACATGCGCCCCCTGGCCATGCACGTGCATGGGCCCCAGGTACTCGAAATAGTAGTCGTTGGGCACCAGTGCCGGGCGCTGTCCCTCCTCCGCGGGGTCCGCGGGCACCGTGGACGGCGTGGAGTAGATGGGGTCCATCCCCGTGTCGTCCAGGAACACGCCGTCTTCTATGATGATATCGTCCTGCCCCTGCGCGGCGGCGCAGGCCAGGGCTCCCGCCAGCATCACCTGAAAGAGTTTCTTCATCCGCTCCATCCTACACCATTTCTCCACGTTTGAAAGGATGAATTGTGCTTCCCCCCGCAAAATGCCGTAAAAAAATTCCACTCCGCGTGATTTTTTACTTGTCAAAGGCAATGTTTGCGCGTATCATGCGCCCGCACCCCGTTCAACGGGCGGCACTAGTGGCTCGGTAGCTCAGTTGGTAGAGCAGCGGATTGAAAATCCGCGTGTCGGCGGTTCGATCCCGTCCCGAGCCACCATTTTTTTACCCAAAATTTTCGCGGGGCGTAGCTCAGCCTGGTAGAGCGCCAGCTTTGGGAGCTGGATGTCGCAGGTTCGAATCCTGTCGCCCCGACGAAAAAGGCAATATCCTAGCGCACCTATCGCACGCAAGTCCCATGAATGCGGGCTTTTTTGTTGCACCTCCGTTTGAGGGCATATTATAGCAGAGTCACGTTTGGGATCACGTTTGGGGTCACACTGCCTTGTTTCAAGCAGAGAGCAAGAGCCCCGTCCGCGGGCTGGCGGACGGGGCTCTCCAGTGGTGGGATGGAGGGAATCAATAGGCGGTGCGGCGCTGGTAGAGGCCCTTGGCGTAGCTGCGCTCGTTGATGAAATCCTTCAATGTCTTTCCCTGGGCACGGTACTCGCCGCCAATGGTCAGCAGCTCACCCATCTTCTTGGCCCAGAGCTGCAGGTTGGCGTCCGCGGCGCCGCCCCGCTTGTAGGCGTTGGCGCTGTAGAGACGGGCCTTGGCGCGGTTGGAATCCTTGAACGCCATGAGCAGGCGCCCGGTTTTCACATCGCGCATGGTGCCCTCAATGCAGATGTCTCCCTCTGCAAAGCTGGACACCACGGAGGACACACCGGGCACCGGCATGAAGTAGCCGCCCACCTCCGAGACCACACGCAGGCCGGAGCGCTGGGTGCGGAAATGCACCACGGAGAAATCCAGGCGCACGGTGGCGGCCTGCGGGGAGTTGGTGAGCGTCCACCTGTTGATGAGCTTGTTGGTGCTGATGGATGCGCTAATGGCCTTGGTCAGGTAGTCGTGCATCTGCTTCTGCATCAAGGGCACGTACTCCTCATGCCCCTCTTGCACCAGGTGCATATCCAGCGGTGCAATGTAGATGCTGCCCACGGCGGGGGCGTCGTACGGCTGGTCCGGCAGCCAGTAGCCGTCCACCGCCACCTTGAGGGAGTGTGTGAGCTGCACATCGTACAGCCCGCTCTCGGATTTCAGCCTGGATTGCGAGAAGCTGCATGATGCCAGCAGGAAGCCAACCCCCAACAGAACGAGATGAAGCGCTTTGAACATGCCGGGAGTATATCGCCCAGCATGTGTGATGACAAGAAATAAATCAGGACGGGATGAAGGCAAAAAAACGCAAGCCGCCGTGAAGCGGCTTGCGGGGTGAAATAGGGCCGCAGGGATTTGAACCCTGGACCAAAGGATTATGAGTCCTCTGCTCTAACCGCTGAGCTACAGCCCCGCGCAGATGGTAAGGGAAGCGGCGGTTGATGGCAAGCCCAAAGTGCACGGCGGTATGTCATGTGTTGTAAACTTCCTCCCCCGGCTGCGGGTTTTTAGGCCCGCGCGGCGGCAACCCGCTGGCGGGTTGGTGCCGCGGCGGGCACATGAACCTTGCGCGGCACAGGCGGCGCGTGGTAGGGTGCGCAGATATGGGATTCACCACAACAACCATCTTGTCCACCGCTGCAAACGCGGTGGGGAAAGCCATTCAGGCCAAGGCTGAGCACGACCAGGGCAAGGCATTGGAAAAGGCCGCGGATGTTCAACAGCAGTTCTCCGAGCGCCAGGCAGATGCCATGACGGGCACCGCCCTGGAAAACCACCGGCGCGGCCAGCGCAATGCGGAAACGGAAGTGGCGCGCGCACGCGGGGATGCCGCGCGCTCCAACCTGGCGGCAGAGGGCAGCGCGCTCACCCGCGAGACCGACCTTGCCACGCGGCTGGAGGATGATATCACCAACCGCACGAACGCCGCCCTGCAGGAGGTGAACACCCTGCGCCAGCAGTCTGCGCTGGAGAACTGGGACATGAAAAACCAGGCCAGGCAATCCCGCGTGCGCAGCCTGGGAAGCGCGTTGAGCGCCACGGCCACGATATTCAACGGCGTGCGCGATATCCGCCGCTGCCCGCAGAAATAACATTCAATTGACGATTGACAATTGACAATTTACGATTTTGGAATAATGCCGCGCCTCTAGCGCGGGGAATTTTCCAAATAGTACATAGTACCTAGTACCTAGTACATCCCCTTGCGCCTTGGCGCAAGTTGTGGCATAGTGTGTGCATGCAACACGAGCACCACACCTGCCGGAACGGATTGACCGTGATAGCCGCGCCGCGGCGCGCCGTGCCGCTGGTATCCGTGCAGGTGTGGGTGGGCACGGGTTCCATGCTGGAGGGGGCGCACCTGGGCAGCGGCATCTCCCACCTGCTGGAGCACCAGGTGTTCAAGGGCACGGCGGAATACAACGGGGAGGAGCTCAACCGCCGCGTGCCGGAGCTGGGCGGCTCCTGGAACGCCTACACCACCACAGACCGCACCGTCTACCACATCAACGGTCCCGCCGAGTATTGGCGCGAGTTCCTGCACCTGCTGGTGCAGCTGGTGTTCCACCCATCTTTCCCGGAGGACGAGTTCGAACGCGAGCGCGATGTGATACGCCGCGAGATGGACATGTATGCGGACGACCCGCAGGACGCCTCCTACCACGCGCTGGCGGAGACGCTCTACAAGGTGAGCCCGCGGCGCCTGCCGGTCATCGGCCGCCGCGCACGGTTCGACGCCCTCACCCACGCGGATATGGTGGCGTACCACCGCGAGCGCTACGTGCCCTGCAACACCTTCGTATGCGTGGCGGGAGATGTGGATGCGGCGGAGCTTTTCGCCGCCGTGGAGCGGGAAACCGCAGACATCCCCCCTGCCCCGCTGCCGCAAGCCGCGCCGCCGCAGGAGCCCCGCCAATGGGGGCCGCGCACCTTCCGCCGGGAATTCGCCCAGCCCACCAGCACGCTCATGCTCGCCTGGCGCATTCCGCACTCCAACCACCCGGATGCCGCCGCGCTCACCATGCTGGCCTCCATCCTGGGGGACGGCCGCGCCGCCTGGCTCTTCAAGCGCTTCCACGATGAGCTGGGCATGGCGCACGATGTGACGGCCAATGCCATGCCGGACCGCCACGGCGAAGGGGCCTTCATCATAGAGGCGGACGTGGAGCGCGACCGCCGCGATGCCCTGCGCGACGCCCTGCTGGAGTATGTGCGCACCCTGCCGCAGCGGGATTTCCAAGCCGCGCGCGCCCGCACGCTCAAGCAGCTGCAGTCCGCGCGCCTGCGCACGCTCGCCAAGGTGCAGGGCGTGGCGGATACCCTGGGCATGGCCTGGCACCTCACCCGCAACGCCGATTGCATGGAGGAGTGGGATGCCGCGCTCTCCCGCACCACCTGCGCGGACCTGGCACGCGTGGCGGAAACCTACCTGCAACCCGCGCGCCTGTGCGAGGTGAGCGTGGATCCCGCCGGCACCAACCCCGCACCGCGGGACGCCGCGGAAACCGCCACCCTGCAGGAACCGCAGGTGTGCACCCTGCCCAACGGCATGAAGTTGGCCACGTGCGTGGACAAGCGCGTGCCGCTTGTGTACGCCACGCTGGCGCTGGTGGCGGGCTGCCCCACGGAAACCGCGCAGAACGCGGGCATCAACTCCCTGCTGGCGGAATGCATGCTCAAGGGCACCGCCACCCGCAGCGCAACCGAATTCGCGGATGCCGTGGAAAACCTGGGCGGCGGCATACGCAGTGCCGCCGGCAACAACACCCTCACCATCTCCGTGGACGGCATGGCCGCAGATGCGGAAACGCTGCTCTCCCTGTTGGCGGACGCCGTGCTGCACCCCGCCCTCCACCCCGCCGGGGTGGAAACGGAAAGAGAGGCCATGGTGGCGGATATCCGCGATGCGGAGGAGGACCCCGCCATGCTCGCCTTCCGCCGCATCCGCAAGCTCTGCTTCGGGGATGTCTCCTACGGCAACCATGCGGACGGCTCCGTGGAGAGCGTGCAGTCCATCACGCGGGAGGACCTGGCATGCCGCCACGCCCGCCTGGCGTGCGCGCGCAACGCCGTGCTTGCCGTGGCGGGGGATATTGACCCCGCCGCCATCCGCGCCACCGTGGAAAGGCTTTTCTCCGCCATGCCCGCCGGGCAGCGCGCGGAAGGCGTTCCCACCCCCGCCCAGCAGGCGGCGGACGTGGTGGAGGAGAGCGACAAGGAACAGGCCGTCATTGTGCTGGCCGTGCCCGCATGCACCGTGGCAGACCCGCGGGAGGCGGAGCAAATGCTCTTCTGCGAATGGTGCCGCGACATGGCGGGGCCGCTCTTTGCGGAAATACGCGACAAGCGCGGCCTGGCGTACTACACGGGCGCGGCACCGCTGCTCGGCATGGATGCGGGCTGCCTCTTCATCTACCTGGGCACCGCCCCGGAGCAATGCGCACAGGCGCGCGCCGCGCTGGAGGAAACGCTGGCAGGGCTGGCAGCGGACGGCATGCCCGCGGACGCCCTGGAGCGCACCCGCGCCACCCTGCTGGCGGCGCAGACCTTCGCCAGGCAATCCGGCAAGAAGATATGCAGCGCCATGGCCGTGAACGAGGCCGTGGGCCTGGGCGCCGATTTCAACGGCCACCTGCCGGATCTCATACGCGCCGTGACGGTGGATTCCATCAACGCCTACATCCGCGCCATCCTCTCACCCGCCGCCACCCGCACCTGGATTCAGGTGGGCGGCGCATAGGCTCCCTACGGCTGCAGCCGGGTGATATCCCAGGAGCCATCCTCCTGCAAGGCGTACATAAAGCGGTCGTGCACGCGGCCGGGGCCGCCCTGCCAGAACTCCATGTGGTGGGGCACAATGCGGAACCCGCCCCAGAAATCCGGCAGGGGCACATCCCCGTTGGCGAACTTGTCCTTGAGCTCCTGCAGCTTCATCATGAGCAGCTTCCTGGTGGAAATGACCTGGCTCTGGTGGGAGACCCAGGCGCCGAGCTGGGATTCGCGCGGGCGGGTGAGGAAGTATTTCAGCGTTTCCGCGCGGCTGATTTTCTCCGCACGGCCGTAGACGATGATCTGGCGCTCCAGGGTGACCCAGGGCAGCAGCATGCACACCTCCGCGTTGGCTGCAATCTCCTGCGCCTTGCGGCTGGTGTAGTTGGTGAAGAACACGTAGCCGCGGTCATCGTAGTATTTCAGCAGCACCGTGCGCAGGGAGGGCATGCCCTGCGGGGTGGCGGTGGCTATGCTCATGGCGTTCGGCTCCGGGATTTCCGCCTTGAGCGCCTGCTTGAACCAGATATCGAACTGCTCAAACGGGGAGTCCGCCAGCGCGCTGCGGTGCAGCGTGTCCTTCAGGTATTCTTCACGGAAGAGGGAGAGGTCCATGGTGCAATAATTCAACGGAAGATGATTTCATATATGCCGGTGTCCTCCCGCTGGGGGGCGCGCAGGCGTATCTTGCGGGTGCCACGCTTGAGCTTGAACGTTTGCTGGCGGCCGTCGCGCTCATCGCACGCCTTGCCGTCCACCGTGCATTCCGCGCTTGCCACCACCAGCAGCTCCCGGCGGTCCTCCGGCACATCCAGGGAAATGTTGAGCGCCTTGCGCCCGCAGTTGTACGCGGTGGCGAAATTGCGGTCGCGCATGCTCTCCACCATCACATCGTCGTCAATGGACGGGAACGTGACCATGAAGGTGTTGAGCTTGATTTCCTCCGTGTTCTCCGAGACGTTGGTGAGGCGCACGGCGGCCAGCCCGGCCTGCGGCATCTTCTCCGAGGGCAGGAAGAAATCACGCCCGCGCTGGTGGAGGGAGGGCGACACCACGGTGCCGTCCCCCAGCACCAAATCCACGCGCGCCCACTTGCCGAGTCCGGAGTTGTCCAGGTTGATGTTCAGCCCGGTGGTGATGATGGGGCTGGGGAAGCGCAGCTCCAGATAGCTGCCGGGCACGGACTTGATGACCTCCATGGCGCGCACCAGGCCCACGGACGAGTTGTCGTTGTACGCGGCCACGCCGGGCAAATCCTGGAGCGTCTGGTGCACGGTGACGGGCAGCGGGCGGTTGACGCCGAATTCCGTAACGGTGAGGCGGCGCGGGTTGGGGCGGATGACGCGGTAGCGGATCATGCGCGCGGTCACGGGTTTCTGCCGCAGGTCCAGGTTGATGGCAGGTTTGCTCTGCACATCACCCAGGGCCTGCCAGAGCCTGCCGTCCGGCGAAATCTCGAACTGTCCCTCCGCGGCCACCTCCAGGCGGCTGTTCTCGCTGCCCATGGCCAGGTTCACGGTGCGGATGACGGTGGGCACGCCCATATCCAGGCAAATCCAGTCGCCGGACTGCTGTTTCTCCGGGCTTGTCCAGAAGGTGCCGCCGTCCTCGTCCTGCACGTTCCCGGCATCGGTTGCGTCTCCGTAGCTGTTGGTGAATTCAGGGATGATGGTGTGGATGTTGCAGCCGGAAAGCTCCGCGTACAGCCCGGCGTTCAGGTAGTTGTACACGGACATGAGTGCGGGGGTGAGGGCGCGCGCGCCCACCTGCACATCCTGCACGCGCACCACGGCGTTGTTCTGCCAGGCATCACGGGAGATGCCGTCCATGGCCTCCACCAGGCCGCCGGCGCCCAGGAAGGCATCCAGGCGAGCCTCTGCACTGCCCTGCATGGCATCAATAAGCTGCACGCCGGCGCGGCCGGTCATGGTGAAGCGCTTGAGCCAGGGCGCAATCTCATTGTTGAGCGCGGC
This sequence comes from Akkermansia sp., assembly GCA_030523775.1. Lineage (GTDB taxonomy): Bacteria > Verrucomicrobiota > Verrucomicrobiia > Verrucomicrobiales > Akkermansiaceae > Akkermansia. The sequence goes on along the minus strand of JAUNHW010000010.1, from coordinate 16,124 downwards.
GGCGTCCGGTGCGGCCTGCAGGGTTTCGCCTGCATCCGCCACGCGCTGGAATTCCTCCCGCATGGCAGCGCATGCCCCGGCATCCGGGTTGCCCTCTGAAAGCCCTTGGCGGAAGCGGTTCACGGTATCGCGGGCGTCCTTGGATTCCTCCTTGGGCCAGTTGTGGCAGTTGGGCAGCAGGTCCGCATTGTGGTTGCAGAAGAGCTGCATGGCCTCCGCGCAGCCGGGGTACAGGCGCGCGATTCCGGTCTTCCAGGTCTCCTCTGATTGGAAGGCGCAGATGTTCCATGAGTAGTCTGCCACGCCGAAGAGGCCCACCTTGCTGGCCTCCGCGCGCTCCATGGGGTTGGCGGCGAACCCGGAATAGAGGCCGCGCATCTGCGGCTCCCGCGCCAGCCCGTAGGTGCGGCCCATGGAGAGGCGGGAGGGCTTGAAATCGTTGCAGGGCCAGTTCCACCACACAAAGGAGGGGCGCTTGAGCGCATCACGCACCCACTGCTGGCCCTCCAGCGTGATATCCCCCACCACGCCGTTGCCGGTCCAGAACACGTTGGTCTCCGGCGCCAGGCCCTGCCCCAGCGTGGACAAATCCTGCGGGCGGGCCCACTGGCGGGTGTAGCCCGTGGGGCACATCACCAGGCTCTGGTTCACATCCGAATGCTTGCGGATGAAGTTTTCCACAATGTAGTTGCAGAGCTGCACCTGGCGCTCCGCATGGCTGATCTCACCGAATGAATCGTCCACCGACACGCCGAAATCCCGCACGCCGATTTCATACATGGACTCCAGCTTGCGGATGAGCGCGTCCATCTGGTCGCGCCCGTCGTTCACGTTCCAGTTGACGGTGTTGGAGGGGTGGATGGCCCACACGAAACGCACGTGGTTGTCGCGCGCCACTTCCACCAGGCGGCGCAGCTCCTCCGCCTTTTCCGGCGGGTAGGGCTCATAGCAGCCCGCACCGTGGTGCAGCGGGTCGTCCTTGGGCGCGTACAGGTAGAAATTCATCTTGTTGCGCCCGTAGAACTCAAACTGCGACTTGCGCGCCTCAAAGCTCCACGGTATGCCGTAAAACCCCTCAATCACGCCGCGGAACGCCACATCCGGCCAATCCACAATGCTGCCCACCGGCAGCTCGCCGAGGCGCGCCACTTCCTCGATTCCCAATTCCGGGAACGGGTCCCGCTGCGCAATATCCGCCCCGGGCACGCCGCGCAGCAGCTGGCTGATGGTTTGCTTGGCGTAGAAGACGCCGTCGTCATCGTTGGCACACACCAGCACCGTGCCATCCTTGTCCACGCTGATGCCGTACCCGCCGCGGGCGGAGGGGGAGAGCTTGTCCCACATGCCGCCGCGGCTGTCCGGGCCGCGCAGCTCCACGGTCACGCGCGCGGGCTTCACCGTCTTCTCCTCCAGTTTCACCAGCTGGGGCGTGGGGTACACGCCGCACCCGGCCCCGAGGACGGGACCGTGCAGCGCCGCCAGCGCGGCAAGTGCGGTGATGAAGGTGCGTGCGCGCATGCTGTATCGTTCCACCCTCATGGTACCATACCGCGCCCGCCGTTTCAAGCAGGATTCCACGCCCCGCGTTCGCGCGCCGCGGGAAGGCGCGGTTGGAGCTTTACGTTTTGGCGGGGGTGTGGTAGGATGGCGTTCTCATGGGAACGTTCTGCATACTGGACGGCATGGCGCTCATCTACCGGGCGTTCTACGCGTTTATCAACTCGCCGATGCGAAACTCGAAAGGCCTGAACACATCCGCCATGTTCGGCTTCGTGAACACGGTGGTGCACCTCATCGAGAAGGAGCAGCCCACGCATATTGTGGCGTGCCTGGACCCCTCTGGCCCCACGTTCCGCCACGAGCGTTTCCCGGAGTACAAGGCCAACCGCCAGGCCATGCCGCAGGAGCTGCGCGATTCCATCCCCTGGATTGCGGAAATCCTGGCCGCCATGCGCATCACCACGCTCCGCCAGCCGGGGTTCGAGGCGGACGACCTCATCGGCACGCTCACGCGGATGGCGGACGAGGACGGCGGCATGGAGAGCTACATGGTGTCCAAGGACAAGGATCTGGGGCAGCTGCTCTCCCCCACCTGCACGTTCCGGCGCCCCGGCAAGAAGGGAAGCGATTTCGAGGTGGTGACCATGGACGCCTTCCTGGAGGAATGGGGCATCCGCGAGCCGAAGCAGATCATCGACATCCTGGCGCTCATGGGCGACGCCTCCGACAACATCCCCGGCGTGCCCGGCGTGGGAGAGGTGACCGCCAAGAAGCTTATCGCCCAGTTCGGCAGCATCGAGAACATGCTGGCACACACAGAGGACATCAAGGGCAAGCTGCGCCAGAAGGTGGAGGAAAACGCGGAGAGCGCACGCCTTTCCTATGAGCTGGCCACCATCCGCAGGGATGTGCCGCTCAACATCCGGCTGGACGACTGCAAGAGGCAGGAGTTCGACACCGATGCATTGAAAGATATCCTCACCAAGCTGGAATTCCGCGAGCTCGCCAAGAAGCTCTGCGGCGGAGTGCAACAGGCGGATGCCGACATGGGCGAGCTCTTTGCCGCCGCCGCGCCCAAGAGGGAGGAGGCTCCCGCCGCGGACGGCCCCGTGCAGATGGACCTCTTCTCCGCGCCGCAGCTCAGCGACATCTCCAACACCCCGCACACGTACCACCTAGTGGCGGACGCCGCCGCGCGCCGCGAGCTGGCCGCCCGCCTGGAGGCCGCGCCGCGCTGGGCGTTCGACACGGAAACCACCGGGCTGGACCCGCTGCAGGACCGCATCCTCGGCATGTCGTTCTGCATAGACGAGCACGAGGCGTACTATGTACCCGTGGACACGCCGGAGGCGCTGGAGCCGTTCCGCGCGGCCTTTGCGGGCGGCGCGGAAAAGGTGGGGCTCAACCTCAAGTTCGATTTGCAGGTGCTGCACACCGCCGGGCTGGAAACGAGCGGGCCGTACTTCGACGCCATGCTGGCCCACACCGCGCTCTTCCCGGAGCTGCGCCACAACATGGACGACATGGCGGAGGCCCTGCTGGCCTACAGAACCGTCAAGCTGGCGGACATCGCCCCCGCCAACGGCAAGGAGCTGGACACCGCCGCCGTGCCCGTGGAAACCATGGCCGACTACGCCGCGGAGGACGCCGACGTGACGCTGCGCCTGGCAAACGCCCTCGCGCCCAAGCTGCGGGAGGCCGGGCAGGATGCGCTCATGCGCGACATCGAGTTCCCGCTCACGCCCGTGCTCGCCGCCATCGAGGAGGAGGGCATGCGCGTGGAACCCGCCCAGCTGGAAAAGGCATCCGCGGAGCTGGGCGGCAAGATTGAGGAAATCCGCGCACGCATCGATGCCATCGTGGGCGAGCCCATCAACCTGAACTCCCCGCGCCAGCTCGGCGAGCTGCTGTTCGGCAAGATGAAGCTGCTGGAGAAGCCCAAGAAGACCCGCACCGGGCAATACGTGACGGACGAAGAAACGCTGCGCAAGCTGGAGGGCAAATCCCCGCTGGTGACCGACATCCTGGAGTACCGCGAGCTATCGAAGCTCAAGGGCACGTACCTGGATGCCCTGCCCCGCTACATCTCGCCGAAGGACGGGCGCATCCACTCCACCCTGCTGCAGATGGTCACCGCCACCGGGCGCCTCGCCTCCCAAAACCCCAACCTGCAGAACATTCCCGTGCGGTCGGATGCCGGAAAGCTCATCCGCCGCGCCTTCGTGGCGCGCGACGAGCACCACTCCATCCTCTCCGCAGACTACTCGCAGGTGGAGCTGCGCCTCATGGCCGCTCTCTCCGCAGACCCCGCCATGATTGATGCCTTCCAGAGCGGTCGCGACATCCACGCGGAGACCGCCGCACGCATCTACGGAATCGACCGCGCGGACGTGACACCCGACATGCGCCGCGCCGCCAAGACCGTGAACTTCGGCATCATCTACGGCATCTCCGCATTCGGGCTCTCCCAGCGCCTCAACTGCCCGCGCGGCGAGGCCGCAACCCTGATAGAGAGCTACTTCACCCAGTTCCCCGGCGTGAAGGCGTACATGGACAAGCTGGTGAGCGATGCCACGGAGAAGGGCTACGCGGAGACGCTTTGCGGACGCCGCCGCAACCTGCCGGACCTCCGCAGCGCCAACGCCAACCTGCGCAGCGCCGCGGAACGCACCGCCATCAACACGCCCATCCAGGGCTCCGCCGCAGACATGATCAAAATCGCCATGGTGCGCGTGGCGCAGCTGCTGCAAGGCCGCAGGAGCCGCATGATTATGCAGATTCACGATGAGCTGCTCATCGACCTCCACGAGGACGAGCACGAACTCATCGAGCAGATAAAGGACACCATGCGCAACGCGCTCCCCCTGCCCAACGGCGTGCCCCTGGAGGTGGAGGCCAACGCCGCTCCCAACTGGCTGGACGCCCATTAATAAACTTCACCCAAACCCAACCATGAATACGATTACACTTGTAGGACTCGGATACGACATCCACCGCTTCTCCGAAACACCGCGCCCGCTCATGCTCGGCGGCGTGCAGGTGCACCCCACCCGCGGGCTCGCTGGCCACAGCGATGCCGATGTGCTCTGCCACGCGCTCGCGGATGCCATCCTCGGCGCCATCGGAGAGCGCGACATCGGCTACTGGTTCCCTCCCACCGACCCCGCGTGCGAGAACATCAGCTCCCTGCTCATCGTGCAGAGGGCCGTGGAGCTGCTGCAGGGCCAGGGAGGCCGCGTGGTGAACGCAGACTGCGCGCTCATTGCGGAGGCTCCCAAAATCATGCCCTACGTGGCAGACATGAAAGGGGCACTGGGCGCCGTGCTCGGCGTGTCGCCCCGCCGCGTGGGCGTGAAGGCCACCACCAACGAGAAGCTCGGCGCCATCGGCCGCGGAGAGGGCATCGCCGCCTTCGCCACCGTATCCCTGGCCCTGCCGGATGATTTTTGATTCGCCATGGACGCCGGGCTTGAACTCGCGGCCTACGCCGCCGTACAGAACCTGAAGGCCGCCGGGCTCACCGCCGCCACCGCGGAGAGCTGCACCGGCGGGCTCATTGCCGCCCTGCTCACCGGTGTACCCGGGGCTTCGCAAGTGTTCCGCTACGGCTGGGTCACCTACTGCAACGAGGCCAAGGAGCGCCAGCTCAACGTCCCGCATACTGTACTGGAGCAATACAGCGCCGTGAGCGAACCCGTGGTCCAGGCCATGGCGGAAAACGCCCTCCAACTCGCCGGCTCCGACCTCGCAGTGGCCGTTTCCGGCAACGCCGGCCCCACCAAGGGCGCCCCCAACGAACCGGAGGTCGGTACCGTCTGCATCGCCCTCGCCCGCAAAGGCCAACCCACCCACACAGAAACCATCTTCCACCCCAACCTCTCCCGCACCGACTTCCGAAACCTGGTCGCATCCCGCGCCCTAGCCCTCCTCGCCCAAGCGAAATGAGCGATGCCACATTTGGATTTTTTTGCACTTCACCACAAACGGCATTGTTTTTGTGATGACAGCCGTACCACCGTCAGGTACATTCAAGCCATCCAGAGAGATAACTTCATCCTCGGCTGATAGGCGTAATTGGAGCGTGAGGTCGAGATGAAGGGCCTCTCTGGCTTTTTTGTTGGTGCCCACAATTCACGCCACCCGCACGGGCGCGGCTAGAGGGCGCTGATGGGGAAGGCGGTGGCGCCGTGGGTGAGGTCCCGGGGCTTGGTTGCGGTGCAGAGGACCATGCCAGGGGCCAGCTTGCAGCGGCCGGGGGGGATGGCCTTGACGTGCTTGAGGTCGCTGATGTGGGGGTACTCGCTGGCCTTGACCTCCAGCGGGTAGAGGGTGTTGCCCTCCTGCAGGATGAAGTCCACCTCTGCGCCGGAGGCATCCCGATAGTAGGAGATATCCGGATCTAGGCCGCGGTTGCCGTAGTTGCGCAGCAATTGCGCGAAGGCCCAGGTTTCCACCATGGCGCCGGCCAATGGGCTTTCCTCCAGCTGCTCCACGGTGCGGATGTTGTTCAGCCAGCAGCATAATCCCGTATCCCGGAAATACAGCTTGGGCGTGCGGACCAGGCGTTTTGAGGTTCTGACATTGTACGGCTCCACGAGCGAGACAATGCCGGAAGTCTCCAGAATGGAAAGCCAGGCCTTGGCAGTCTTGTCGGTCACCTGCGCATCACGCGCCAGGTTGGAATACACCAGCTGCTGGCCAGTGCGCGCGGCGGCGGAGCGCATCAGCTTGGCAAAGGCGCTCTTGTTACCCACCTGGGCGAGGTCCTGCACATCCCGCTCCACATAGCTGAGCAGATAGCTGCGGAAGAAATCCGCCTCGCTCATGCGCGGACGCATGATGAGCTCCGGGTAGCCGCCACGCAGGATGCGCTTGAAAAGCTCGTGGCGGTCGCACACGGGCGCGCCCTTCATGTTCGGGGCCTCCGGGTTGAATGCCTCCACGCGCATTCCCTTGCCGGCCACCTCCCACTGCGACATGCTGTCGAGCTCCAAAATGCCGAGACGCCCCGCAAGACTGTCCGACACGCCCTTCATCAAATGGAAGCGCTGGGAACCGGTCATCCAGAACATGCCGGGATGGCGGTTCTCGTCCACCTTCTGCTTGATGGCGCGGAACAAGGCGGGCGCATACTGCACCTCGTCGATGAGCAACGGCATTCCCATGCGCTCCAGGAACTGGCGCGGCCGCGTCTGGGCCTCCTCCGCCAGCTCCACATCGTCCAGGCTTACATAGCGCATTCCCTTGGGCATGATTTCACGCAACAGGGTGGATTTGCCCACCTGTCTCGGCCCGGTAACCAGGACGCACGGGTAGAACGAGTTGAATCTCCTGACTGCGCTCGCCATGCTGCGTTTCTGGTATAGTAGGGATTTGGCCATGTTCGTTTTCGCGCGCGTTCCGCGCGTTTCCTTTCACGCGCATACTGCACCCGTGCCGCCCGCCTGTCAAGCACAATTTTTGCAATTTCGGAATTATTTTCCGGAATATCCGGAATGCGTATACAGTATTTCCGGAAACATATTACGGATATTTCGGAGTTGTATTCCGGTATTTCCGGAATATGACTCCGGAAAATCCGGAATGCTACTCCGAGATTGCAAATTTGGGCTACAACTGCCTGAAACTCAGCGCTCCCAGGGCTTGCAAATTCTCGCACTTCTGAAAAACAGGGGGATTTTGGCCTGAATTTATCTGAATTTGGACAGGAAAAAATGCTTCAAGGGCTGGCGAATCAGCCCAGAGTCGTGCCATCCAAGAGGGCGGTCATGCGCTTGAGGGCACGGACGTAGCGAACGCTGGCGGCGGCGGGGGAGATTTGGAGGAGGGCGGCGCATTCGTTGTTGCCGAGCTCCTCGAAATGGCGCATGGCGATGATATCGCGGTCGGATGGGGAGAGCTGGGCGAGCATCTTGCGGACGATGGAGCGGCGTTCCTGCCTGATGAGATGGGAGAGCGGGCTGGTGAGGGTATCTGCGAAATTGGCCCAGGCATCGATATTGGCCTCCGGGGAGACCTCTTGGCGCACATCGCGCCGAGCAGCCAGGACAAGGCGGCGCCCGGCGGAGGCAATGGCCTGCATGGTCATGGTGCGGAGCTTGGCGTATACGGGCACCTCTGTGTGGCGTGCGAAATACTCCGCGTTGCGGCAGCAGTGCAGATAGGCCTCCTGCAGCATATCATCGGCTGTCATGCGGCGGCGCAGTTCATCCGACATCTGGAGGTTGACCAGGCGCAGCAGGCGCGCACGGTTTTCCAACCATGCGGCGGCAAGTGTATCCACGCCCTGTGCCTTGTCATCGGCCATTCTTCTCCGGTAGGGCTAAGAGCGCGAAACGCGGGAAAATATCAACAGGGGGTGGCACGCCTCAGCGCTTGCCGTAGCGGCGGTGCCTGGATGCGTAGTCCGCCAGCGCCGCATCGAAATCGGCGCGGTCGAAATCCGGCCACAGCACATCCGTGACGTGGATTTCCGAATAGCTGATCTGCCAGAGCAGATAGTTGGAGACGCGCAGCTCCCCAGAGGTGCGGATGAGCAGGTCCGGGTCCGGCATGCCGGCGGTGTACAGGCGGGATGCCAGCATATCCGGCGTGATGTCCGCCGGGTCCAACGTGCCGGCCTTCACATCCTGCGCGAGCGAGCGGGCGGCTGCGGTAATCTCCTGCCGCGAGCCGTAGGAAAGCGCCAGCACGGCGTTGAGCCCGGTGTTGTTCTTGGTCTTTTCGATAACCTCGCGCAGGGCTTCCTGCGCGTTTTTGGGCAGCATGTAGAGCTCGCCGATGGCGTGGGCGCGCACGTTCTTCTCCATCATTTCCGGCAGGCGCTCATAGAGGTATTTCACCAGCATACGCATGAGCGCGGTCACTTCCAGCTTGGAGCGCCCCCAGTTCTCTGTGGAGAAGGCGTAGAGCGTGAGCCACTTCACGCCTTTCTCACGGCAGAGGTCGATGACGCGCTGCACGGTTTTGCCGCCGTTTTCATGGCCGGTGGCGCGGGTGACTCCGTGGGCCTTGGCCCAGCGTCCGTTGCCGTCCATGATGATGGCGATATGCTCCGGGATGTTCTGAATGTCGTCCGCCATGGCGTTCATCAAAGTTCGTATTCACCGTACTCGGTCAGGATGGCCTCCACGCGGGCCACGTCCTCCGGGGAATCCACGCCGCTGGTGGTCTTGCGGCCGCGGTAGGTGACCTCCACCATCTTCACGCGCATGCCGTTGTAGAGAAAGCGCATCTGCTCCAACCCCTCCACGCAGCCCTTTTCGTAGTCGGATTCCGGCAGCTCGAAATAGTCCTTCAGGGCGGCGTAGGTGTAGGCGTATAGCCCCACGTGGCGGCGCACCGGGCTCTTCTGCAGCGCCTCGCGCGCCTTCTCCGGCTTGCGGATGGCGGGGATGGTGCTCTTGGAGAACGCCAGGGCGTAGCCGTTCTTGTCCACCAGCACAGTGGTGCCGCTGTACGGCGTGGTTTTCTTGGATTCCACCAGGCGGTCGTACTCCGCCCAATCCAAATGGATGCAGGGAGTGAACACATCCGCGGGGCAGGCCTTCCACTCATCGATGAGCTGCTGGATGACCCACGGCGGGCACAGCGGGTTGTCCCCCTGCAGGTTGATGATGAAATCCGGCTGCGCGGACTGGCTGCTCACGGCGTCCCAGCAGCGTTCCGTGCCGCTGCGGCAGGTCTCCGCGGTCATCACGGCTGGGATACCCGCGCCGGCGCAGAACTCGGTGATGCGGGCATCATCCGTGGCCACCACGTACGAGCAATCCTCGTTGTGGCGGCAGATGGAGGCGGCTATGTCCGCCACGCGCTTGATCATTTCCACCCCGGCAATCTTCACGAGCGGTTTGCCGGGAAGGCGGGTGGAGGCATAGCGGGCCGGAATCACAATCAGTATACTGCGGGACATGGTTGTATGTGGTGTACGGCGCCATCATACAGTACGCCCGCGGCCTTGCCAAGCGAAAAGGGCTTCCGGCACCTACTTGGGGCGGCGGCGCAGGGGCGTTTTCGGCTCCACGGCAAAGGTGGCAAAGCTGGGAAAGCGGGCGGGGCGTTTTGCCTCGATACCCGCCAGCACCTCGCTGATACCCTGTTTCCGCACGGCGGGACGGCTCATATGGCTGCTCAGCATGTACAGCGCAAGCTTGATAATCGATGTACAGTCCAGCCTGCGCTCCTTCATCAGCTTGGTGATGCGTTTGTCCATCTCCCGTGTGCAGCGGAATGTTATGCTCTGTCTAGTTGCCATGTTTTCAACGACTTATTGTGGAAGCATAGCGGATTAGTAATCCGCTATGCTTTTTCCAGTGCGCGAAAATCCAGCAACCATGCGGGTTCCCGCGGAATGATGCTGTTTCAAAACGCCGAACTGCCGCCAGTGAAATTCAAAATGCCGCGCGTGGGGAATTCCTGATGGTTGCAAGGATTTTCAGGGGGATTTCAGCATTCTTTCTTGACACAGGATTACTAATCAGCGCGTACACATGCGGGTTGCTGCCGCGGGAGTCCATCCGTTATTGAGCCGAACGGCATGCACGGCGTATCATTGCCCGGCGGAGGAAAACTCCGCACGTCCCATCCATTATGGAAACAGAACAACAAGAAATCCGCCGCGCGCTGCAGGGTGCGGGCATCACCCTGCTCCAAGCCGTGCGTCTGGCGCTGGACCTGGTGGAAACCGGCAACATGGGCACCCGCGGCAGGGTCTCGATGAACCGCTGCCGCAGGGTCATTGAGCTGGGCTGCGAGCAATGGCGCGCACAACGCTGCAGCGTCGGCTTCTCCACCGCCGTGCAAAGCCTGCTGGCCGCCAAGGCCGCGCGGCGCAAGCGCACCACACAAGAGATACGCGGCATCTGCAAAAGGCTCATGAGGAAAGAGCCGCGCCTAGCGCGCCGCCGCGTGAACAGCATCACGCCGCGCTTCCTCTCATCCCTGCTGGAAACGCACATGCCCACCGCGCGCCAGCGGGAGAAGGCGCGCATCATCCTGCACGGGCTCTTCACCCACTGCCACAGGCAGGGCTGGATGCAGGGGAGAGAAAACCCCGCCGCCGCCCTGCGATACAGCACCGGCACGGAGACGGAAATCCGCCCGCTGGACTGGGCGGGCATCAAGCGCCTGCTGCGCACCGCGCGCATGCCGGAGCACCGCCCCTGCATGGCGGCCCTCGGTCTCATGCTCTGGGCCGGCATTCGCCCCGCCGAGGTGGAACGGCTGCACTGGAGCGACATCGACTTTGACGAGAAGGTGGTCTCCGTGCGCCCCCGCCATTCCAAGACCGGGGGCGCGCGCCACGTGCACCTCTGCCCTGCCCTCACCGCCTGGCTGCATGCAGCCGCCACCTGCGGCGCCCCCGACACAAAAGGGAAAATCTGCCCGCCCAACTGGCAGCGCCGCTGGAAACGCCTGCGCCAGGCCGCGCGCATCCGCCCCTGGCAGCAGGATGTGCTGCGCCACACCTTCGCCAGCTACCACGCCAAGCACTTCCGCAACTTCCCCTTGCTGCAAATGGAGATGGGGCACCGTTCCGCGGAGCTCCTGCGCTCCCGCTACCTCAGCATGCAGGGTGTCACCGCCGCCCGCGCCGCCGCTTTCTGGCACCTGGGCGCACGCCCCGCCGCAACCGGAGGCATGACCGAGCATGATGTTGACACGGCACGGGCAATGCGCTAAGTTTCCACCATGAAGCACCACCTGCTCACATTGTCCCTCATCCTTGGTTGCCTTGCATGCGCGCCGCAGGCCACCGCGCAAGACTCCCCGGCCGCCAAACCCGACTCCGCCGCTGCCCCCGCAGAGGGCAATGCCGTGGGCGAGGCCCTGAAGGAAATCAAGAAATTCGTCACGTCCAAGAAACCGAACACCCAGGCCAAGTACTACATCTTCCTGGAATCTGCCTCCTGGTGCGGCCCCTGCAACATGGAAATGCCGAGCGTGGTGAAAGCCTACAAGGAATTCTCCAAAACCAAACAGGTGGAGCTCATCCTCATGAGCGCAGACAATACACCTGAAGCCGCCAAGGCCTTCATCAAGAAGTACCATGGCAACATGCCCTGCCTGCTCGGCTCTTCCCCGGAGGCCAAGAAGGTGCCCGGCTTCAAGCCCGCTCCCGGCATCCCCCACGCAACGGTGGTGGACGCCTCCGGCAAGGTCATCAAGGAAGGCCACGGCCACATTGTGGCAGACTGGAAGTCCTACATCACCCTCTAATCCCTGCGCCTTGCGGTGTCGGCAGCAAGGACGGCACCAACCGCTGCCCATTACGTCTCGACAGACGAGCGGCATTGCCTTGGACGCTTCTCAATCTTGCCACCGTGCAACGCAGGCTTTTCATTTTTTTGCAGCCGCTGGCTGCAGCTTTTCTTGTTTTTTGATGTTTCAGGCGTCTGTTTTTGTAAAATCTCTTGACATTTGGCGTCAAGGATTGTAAATTTACGGGTATGAACAAGGCATTGCAACAGGCTTTGCGAGAAATCATCCTGGATCGCCAGCAAATGGAGCTGGAGGGCAGCACCCCGCGTGATCTGGTGATAGAACCCTTCGAGAAGAAGGTGTCCATCTGCATGGGGGTGCGGCGGTGCGGGAAGAGCACGCTGATGGAGGGCATCATAGCGGGGTTGCGCAAGAAGCGCGTACCGCGCGAAAACATCGTGTGGCTGAATTTTATGGACGACCGCCTGGCGGCGCTGGAGGAAGGGGACTGGAACGACCTGTACGAGGCGTACTACAGCCTGTACCCGGAGAAGCGGCGCAAGGAGAAGGTGTATTTCATCTTCGACGAGATGCAGGACTACCCCGGCTGGCAGCTCTTCATCGAGCGGTTGCGGCGCGATGAGAAGTGCGAGATATACCTCACGGGGTCGTCGTCCAAGCTGCTGTCCAAGGAAATCGCCACGTGCCTGCGCGGGCGAACGATGACGTGGGAGCTGTACCCGTTCTCGTTCGGGGAATGTTTGTCACGCGCGGGAGTGAGCCGCAAGGTTGGGCGCCTATCCACCACGCAGCGCATGGAAGTGTTGCGCGCGTGGGAGGACTACAAGCAGACCGGCGGCTTCCCGGAGGTGTACGGGCTCTCCGCGGAGCACCGCCGCAAGCTGCACCAGGAGTATTTTTCCTCCATCCTGTACCACGATGTTGTGGAGCGTAACGCCGTGGGGCAGCCGCTCGTGCTGCGCAGCCTGGCGCGCCGCATGCTCAACCATGTGGGCACCCTGCTCTCCGTGAGCAAGGTGTGCAAGGATTTTTCCTCCATGGGCTACAGCGTGAGCCGCGAGACCATCTCCCAGTACGTGCAGTGGCTGGAGGACGCCTTCTTCCTCATCACCGTGCCGGCTTTCTCCGCCAGCATGGGCGAGCAGCAGCGCCGCATGCACAAGGTCTACTGCACCGACCACGCCCTGGCCGCCTCCCTCGGCGCGCGCATCACCGCCAACATCGGCCAGATGTTGGAGAACATCGTGTGCGTGGAGCTGCGCCGCCACACGCACGACCTCTACTACTACACCACCCAGAACAAGTACGAGGTCGACTTCCTGGCCACCCTGCCGAGCGGCGAGCGCCACCTGGTGCAGGTCTGCCACGCCATGGACGACGCCACCACGCGCCGCCGCGAGCTGCGCGCCCTCACCACCGCTATGCAGGAAACACGCATCAAGAACGCCTGGGTGGTCACCGAGGGCCACGAGGAGGACATCCCCACCCCCCACGGCACCATCCACGCCCTCCCCGCCTGGAAATGGCTGCTCTCCTTCGGCGAATGACCGGCCCTGCGCAGCCCGTTGACAACGGCGCACAACGCGCTAGAATGTGCGCCAGCTCCCCTTGGCTGGGATAGCCTTAGCGGATTCCGCAAGGTCCCCCTGTCGGCCATCGGGAGCTTTTTGTTTCTGCGCACCTGATGATGAAAAAGGCGGCACCAGTAACGGTGCCGCCCTTTGGTTGATGAATGGGAATGGTTGTTATTCCTCGGCGGGGGATTCGGTGTCCTCGGCCGCGGTGTCCTCATCCGGGGATTCATCGTCGTCGTCATCGTCGTCGGGGATGACGAGGGTGATTTCCTGGATGGATTCCTTGGCATCGTTGAGGGTGATGAGCTTCACGCCCTGTGCGGCGCGCCCGGTCTCTCGGATTGTGTTCACCTTGATGCGGACGGACTGACCGCTGGAGGTGACAATCATGAGCTCGTCCTCATCGGTGACGGAGGTGGCGGAGACCACGAGCCCGGTCTTGTCGGTGCAGTTCATGGTCTTGATGCCGATGCCGCCGCGGGTCTGGAGGCGGTACTCGTCGAACCCGGTGCGCTTGCCGAGGCCCTTCTCGGAAACGACCAACAGGTGGGCCTGGGGGTTGACCACGGCGAGGGAGACGACGTAGTCGCCCTCGCGGAGGCGCATGCCGCGCACGCCGATGGTGTTTCGGCCCTGGGTGCGCATGTCGTCCTCCTTGAAGCGGATGCTCATGCCGTTGTGGGAGACGAGGACGACCTCGTCCTCACCGCTGGTGAGCACCACGTTGACGAGGGTGTTGCCCTCCTCCAAATTGATGGCGATGATGCCGGCCTTGCGGTAGTTGACGAAGTCGTTGAGGGCGGTCTTCTTCACCGTGCCGTCCTTGGTGGCGAAGACCACGTTTCCGGAGCCCTCGGCAAAGGTGATGTCGTTGCCCTTCTCGTCCACCTTGCGCTCCAGGCGGAGGGTGGAGACGATGCGCTCGTCCGCCTGCAGGTCCAGCAGGTTCTTGATGGAGCGGCCCTGCGCGCTGCGGGAACCCTCGTCGATGTTGTACACGCGCTCCACGTACACGCGGCCGGTGTTGGTGAAGAACATGATGTAGTCGTGGTTCTGTGCGGCGAAGAGGTGCTCGATGAAGTCGGCGCGGTCCTTCTTGCTCTTGGTGGTGGCGGCCTTCACGCCCTTGCCGCCGCGACCCTGCAGGCGGTACTCGTCCGTGCGGGTGCGCTTGATGTACCCGCTGTGGGAGATGGTGACGATCATGGCGTCGTTGGGGATGAGGTCCTCGATGGCGCGGTCGCCCTCGTACGGGATGATCTGGGTGAGGCGCGGGGTGGCGTACTTCTCCTTGATGGTGCGCAGCTCGTCCTTGACGATGCCGAGCACGCGGGACTCGTTGGCCAGGATGTCCAGGTAGTCCTCGATCTGCGCCAGCAGGGCCTTGTACTCGTCCGTGATCTTGTCGTTCTCCAGGGCGGTGAGCTGGTAGAGGCGGAGCTCCAGGATGGCGTTGACCTGGCGCTCGGTGAACACGTAGTTCTCGCCCTGCACGGAGGGCTGGCTGCGGATGAGGATGCCGAGCCCCTCCGCGAGCTTCGCGGAGTACTTGAACGCCATCAGGCGCTGGCGGGCCTCCTCGCGGTTCTTGGAGTCGCGGATGATGCGGATGAACTCGTCCAGGTTGGCGAGGGCGATGAGGTAGGCCTCCAAAATCTCCGCGCGGTCCTCCGCCTTGCCGAGGAGGAAGCGCGTGCGGCGCACCACCACCTCGCGGCGGTGCTCCACGTAGAAGTTGATGGCGTCGCGCAGCGTGAGCACCTTCGGGCGGTTCTCATGGATGGCCAGCATGTTGATGGAGAAGCTGGTCTCCAGGCTGGTGAGCTTGTAGAGCTGGTTGATGACCACCTGCGGGCGGGCGTCGCGCTTGAGCTCCACCTCCACGTAGTCCGTGAGGTCGCGCATTCCGGCGATGTCGTTGATGACCTTGTCGCGCACCAGCTCGGCGATACGCTCCTGGAGGACGGCGCGGTTCACGCCGTAGGGCATGTCGGAGATGTGGATGTACTCGCGGCCGTTCTCGTTGGTGACCACCTCCATCTTGCCGCGCATGAGCACGCTGCCGCGCCCGGTGCGGAAGTAGGAGTCGATTCCCTTGCTGCCGAGGATGTATCCGCCGGTGGGGAAATCCGGGCCCTTGATGTAGGCGCGCAGCTCGTCCGGTGTGATGTGGGGATTGTCGATGTACGCGCAGATGCCGTCCACCACCTCGCCGAGGTTGTGCGGGGCCATGTTGGTGGCCATGCCCACGGCAATGCCCGTGCCGCCGTTCACCAGCAGATTCGGGAACGCGGAGGGGAACACCACCGGCTCCGTGGTGGAGCTGTCGTAGTTGGGCTGGAAGTCCACGGTGTCCTTCTCCAGGTCGTCCATGAGCGCCATGCCCATGGGGGAGAGCTTGGCCTCCGTGTATCGGTAGGCGGCGGGCGGGTCGCCTTCCGGCGAGCCGAAGTTGCCCTGGCCGATGACCAGCACATCGCGCATGTACCAGTTCTGCGCCATGTTCACCAGCGTGCCGTACGCGGAGGAGTCGCCGTGCGGGTGGTACTTACCGATGGTGTCGCCGACGATACGGCCGCACTTCACCGTGCCCTTGTTGGGCACCAGGCCCAGCTCGTGCATGGCGTACAGCACGCGGCGCTGCGACGGCTTCAAGCCGTCGCGAGCATCCGGCAACGCACGCGAGATAATAACAGACATCGAATAGTCGAGGAAGGAGCGAGACATCTCCTCCGCGACATCCACGGGACGAATTCGATTTTCGTTCATAGTCGTAAAAATGGGTTAGGGGTTATTTTGTATTGATGCTTTTAAGTACAAAGTACAAAG
>JAUNHW010000028.1 GCA_030523775.1 Akkermansia sp. | reverse complement strand
CGCCGACAGGCGCACAAGCCGTGAGCCATTCCGATGGCGACTCAAGGTTAGCCCCACGTGGAAGCGTGGGGAGTGTTCCCCGTGCAAACGTCTCGGCAGAAAGTCCCGCCGCCATGCGGCGGGGCGGATGACGTCTCCCGCCCGAATATCTCCCGAAAGCCACGGCGTTTTATCTCGGCGTAGCATTAGCGAAGACGGAAGCCTTGGCGAAGACGGAAGCAGCGGCAAAGCGGATGAGGGATGGATACGCGTATGGCTAGACCAAGGCGTTGATTTCATCCTGCAGGGAACGCAGCTCTGCGAGGATGGTTTGCAGGTCGGGGCGTTCGCCGTAAATCATTTCAGCCATGGCATCGTAATCCCGAGCCAGGGCATCCAGGGAATAATCGGGCGGAATGAGACGGAAGCTGCCTGGCTTGGCGGCATCGTACGCAGTCCATGCGCTTCCACCGTAAAAGCGTTTCTTGAAATCCACCACCCGCTGTAGAAGCGGGAGGTTGGCAAAGGCGCGCCGTTTCAAATCCGCGTGGCGTGCGAGCATGACCAGGTCGTAATAGTGGCGAGCGTACCGCGAGCGGAATTTGTTTCCTTGCGGACGGCCCGCCTCCGCATGGAGAATGGTGGCTTTCTCCCAAAAGGTGCGTTCATCGGTGGTCACCTTGACTTGCGTGCGTGCATCTTGGAACAGCTGGGGAAAAGCCTCCGCTGCATACGGAACAACATCTGCGCTCCTGTATGGTTCCCAAGCCGCCAGCGCGCCGATTTCCAAGCGGATTTCCGGGCGCAGGTAATTCCCGCGTTGAACGGCCTGCGGATAGCGGATGGCGATAATGGGACAGCCTGACGACGTCTCTTCCAGCGCTGGAGTGCACACGCCGGCGCAGAACGATTCCACCACGGGGTAAACGGTCTCGCGAATGGTGCGGTTGCTCCAATCCAGAAGCTTTTCATTGAAGGCGCCCTGCTTTGTCTTGGAGCGCGGTTCCATGGGGTCGCCAGCCGTGTTGTCGCTCCAGTTCAGGATGAGGTCGATATCCTCGGAAAAGCGTTCAATGTACCCGTACACCTTGGAAAGGCTGGTGCCGCCCTTGAAAACGATGCTTTCCGCCAGCTCCGACTCGAACAGGTTCTTGAGCACCCAGCACACCCAGAAATCCTTTTCCACGATTTCCGGTGTGAGGCCGCGCTTGGCAACGGTCTGCGTGAACAGCTCGCGGAGTTCCGTGGGCGATAGCTTGGCGATGTCCCTCATGGTTGCGTTTGGCGGTGGATGGTGATGATGGCTTTGGTGATCCAGTCCGGAGCGGTGCGGGTGTCCTTGAGAATGCGCTGCCACTCCCTTTCCGAGGAAACGAAGGCGGCAATCCTGCTTGCGGCAAAGGCTGTGATGCCCTCGTTCCCCAATGCGCGAATGGCTTGCACTATAATCTCGCTCTTGCGGAAAGTAAAGCCCGAATCCTTGATGCGCGCCTTGCGGAATTCGATGGCGGGCGAGATGCCGTCGTACACCCTGGCTGCGCCGCTGCTCAGGTACACCATGCGTCCGGGCACCTGAGTGGATATGCCCAGCGCATACAGCGCGGCGTTGCCCGTCATCTGGATGTGCCAGCCATGACGCCGCGCAATGGCGCGCGCCACCTTGTCCACATCCGGCGCCAGCGTTTCGCCCAGAAGCTCGCTGCGCCTCGGGTAGTCGTAGATGCCGGGCAATATCTCGCGCAGCACGCCCTTGCCCTTCAGCGAAAACAGGGACCACCTCACGGTTTCGGGAAGTCCCAAATCGTGGAAGTCGCTGTTGGCGTATACCTCTCCATACCCGATTGAGCGCATACGCTTTAATATCATGTCGCTTATGGTTGCCATTACAAACGGAAAATAGCGGATTTCCGTTTGGGATGCAAGCTAAAATCGAAATACTGACGTTTTTTCTAACAAATCGCCCCCCATGCCGCCCCCCGGAAAAAAATTTCCTTGAAATTTCGCCAAATTCCCGCTTTTTTGCATTTTTTTGAAAAATTCGGCTTGCAACTCCACCTGTTTTGCACTACACTCGCTCGCGTCAGGCGCACTGTGCGCCGAAAGCCTTTCGTCTTCCTACGAAAAACAAAAAAACAAAAATAGAAAATACCATGAAACTGCATTTACCGAAAATGCTCACGGCTGCCCTCCTCGCAGCAATCACCGCCGTTGGTAGCTCCGCGTTCGCCGACGACGCAGAACTCACCACGTACACGACCACCAACTCGGGCGGGACAAGCAACAATAACTTCAACGCCTATGGTTACATCATCACCCTCAACGGGTCACGACTGGCGACCACCCCGTCGGAGGTTCCCATCACCACGTACGATCGGGTGAACCTCGTCTCCGTCACCGGCAATCTCCGCAACGATGCGGGAAGCGGCGTCTACACCGGCCTTGCCCTCACGGACAGCGCCGGCAAGGTGCTCGCCTTGTCGACAGACTCTACCAACACGAGAAATACCGCTGTCACCTGGCACTTTGCCGAAGGCACCACGGTGAGCACGGATTCTACCCTGTACTTCCTCTTCTACAAGACAAACAACACAAATATTGAGGTTGGGTACACCTTCACGTCAAGCGATGGCTGACAAGCCGGCGCCGGTGCTGGCGGTGTCCGCACATATTCCAATGGTACGGATATCACCTCCTGCACGTTCGTCTCAAGCGGACTTGGCTCCACCCTCACCCCCCCCACCGCATCAAATCAAGTGGCCCATGCCCCCTATATCAGCATAGTGACCACGGGGCCCGTTGCGCAGGACGAATACACCTGGAATGCCACCAGCACCCCGGCGTACTGGGATGAGGAGGCCACCAACTGGACCCTCCGGGATGTGGAAAGCAAATATACGTCCGGCGTGAACACCATTGTGAACTTCAAAGACGGCGATTTCGCCAAGGAGGTGACGGTGGTTGGGGCGATTGAGGCCGGCACGGTGAATGTGAACGCCAACTACGAGTTCACCGTCGGGAGCGGCGACTCCCTGTCCATCGACAAGCTCTCCGTGGCAGCTGATAAGGAGGCGACAGTGGCGGGCGCGGGCAGCGTCACCCTCACCAAGGTGATTCTTGCAAACGGTGCCACCATCAACATGGGCGCCGCCATCAGCACGGTTGTGGCCGTGGCTGATGACGCGGACAACACCGCCATCAAAGCCACGAAGGACATCACCCTCACCTCCCTGGCCGGTCCTGCGGAGGGCAAGGAGCTGACCATCTCCGCCGAGGGCCACACGGTTGCCGTGCAGGGCAACAACACCTTCGCCGGCGACCTCGTGGTGGCCAAGGGCACTGTGAAGCTGGATTCCTCCGCCCATTCCCTGGGTGCCTACAACGGCAAAAACAACAAGCAGCAGCCCGCTGAGGCCCCGGACAAGACCATCACTGTCAACGAGGGCGGCACCATTGACCTCAACGGCAAGGCCGACCAGACCTACATCTACACCCTCGCCGGCGGCAGCCTCGTGAACAACGGCGGCAACATCAGCAACGGCAGTATGCAGACCATCGGTATCGAGCTGGAGGCGAATTCCACCATCGGCGGCACCGGCAACTTCTACCTGCTGGGACCGGGCTACGACAACACCTTCGTCACCCTCAACGAGCACAAGCTGACGAAGACGGGAGCCAACAGCGTTGGTTTCCGCAACACGAATGTCTCTGCCGGCACCATTGAGGTGAAGCAGGGCAACATCGAGTTCATCGATGGCGATAATTCCTCGCTGGCGGCCAACATCATCCTGGACGGCGGCACCATCTCCGGCACCGTTCGCGCCAATGGCGAAATCTCCGTCACCGCCCAGCAGGAAACCACCCTCAACGGTCTCACCGTCCGTACGGGTCAGGTCGATATCGCCGGCACCGTGAACGTGAGCGGCGGCTCCCTGGATCTCTCCAACGGCAACCAGTCCACCGGCACCATTCGCGTGTCCAACGATGGCGTGCTGAACGTGGCTTCCACCCTGTGGCTGTGCTCCAACTCCAAGATTGAGGTGGAGGGAAGCGGCGACCTCAACATCGCCGGACTCTCCATCACCGCTCCCGGCGGGGTCGCGACCCTCTCCAGCAACGGCAACCTTGCCTACGGTACGGGCAACGAGAACTTCACCATCGCCAACGCCGACATCACCGCCACGGCTAATGTCACCATCGGCAACGTGCTCACCAACGTTGGCGTGTACACAGGCGCGCACGCGGTGACGCTCAACGCCACGGCGGATTCCGTGACCGTTGCCGAACACGGCACCATCAACTTCGGCACATCCGGTGCCACCGGCGCCATCACCGTCAAGGACGGCGGCATCATCGGCACTTATGCCAAGTCCGACACCGGAGCAACAACCATCACCAGCGAGGGTACCGCCGTGCTGAAGAACGCCATTGCCCTGAACGCGGGTTCCCTCACCATGACCGGCACGTACAGCATCGACGACTTGGACGGCGAGATCGAGGTGACCGACTATGTTCACGGCGAGCATGCGGACAACGGCTTTGCCGTTGAGACGGGCACCATCGAGTTCGTGACCGTGGCCCCGGAATCGGAAGCGGTGCTCGTCACCACCGGGGCGCAGATTATGCGCGGCGGCAATGCGGCAACCGTGGTTGGAGGCGTGGCGACGGTGGATTCCACCAACTACGCCACCTTCCACATCACCAACCTGTCCGAAACCGTGACCCAGGCCAAGAGCCAGGAAGCGTCCTCCGGCGTGACCCTGACTTCCATCCACGTGGACGCCGGCGCTGAGCTGACCGTTGACCAGAACATCGACCTGAGCCTGGTTTCCGCCGAGGCTGGCGCCAAGCTCAACATCCTGAGCGGCAAGACCGTCTCCGTGGGTGATGCCACCACCACCGCCACGATTGCCGGTGCAGGCACCTACGCCCTCAAGAGCGGCAGCAAGACCATGACCGGCACCCTGGCCACCGGCGAGGACTGGAAGGGCACCGTGGTCGTCTCCAGTGTCGGCAGCTTCGTCGACATTAACCTGAACACCTTCGGCCATGAAGGTTCCAAGGTGAAGTTCGACGGCGTGACCGGCCACTTTGGCCCGCACATCATCACCTATGCTCCCGAACTGGTGCTGGGTGAGGGCGGCTTGACGCTCAACAACGGCTACTCCACGGACGGCCAGGGCGGTCCTGATACGGTATACACCTTTGCCGGCGGTGTTTCCGGCACGGGCAACATGACCTTCAACAGGACCACTGGTTCCACTGTCAGGCAGCAGCTGGTCTTCTCGGGCGATGTGTCCGAATGGACCGGCACCCTGAGCGTGGTCGCACGCTTCAACGTGACTGCCCACTACATTGGCGTGGATAAGACGGTGAACTCCACCATCTCCCGCACAGGTGGCGATCTCCACGTGAAGGTCGGCACGGGTGAAGACGCCTCTGTGGTGACCTTCGCCCAGGGCATCACGGCCAATGACCTGGCCGTGCTCGCCGGCGCCACCGCCATTGTCAACGGCGGCCTCACCGCGAACACCATCACGGTGGATGAACGCGGCAGCCTGACCATGAACGGCGGCACCCTCGCCACGGCTATCACCAGCTCCGGCTCCGTCACCCTGACGGGCGTCACGCTGGACAGCACGGTCTTCACCGAGCAGACGGGCATTGACGCCGGCATCTCCAAGTACGATATCACCGGAGCGCTGGTCCCTGATGCGGTCAACTACTACGCCGGCACCAAGACGTACCTGGAAGTGGTCTCCGTGGGCGGTTCCGGCAGCAACCTGACATGGGGCACCCGCACCGACCTGAGCATGGTTGACGGCCGTGTGATCACCGGGGAGGGCGCAAGAATCGCGGACACCTTCTACGTGACCGCCGATACGGTGCTCTACTCCGACCTGATTGCGGGAACCGAGAACGTCGAGGTTTCCGGCGGCAAATTCCAGATTGATCGTGAAGCCTCGAACATCAACATCCATGTCTCCGGTGACGGCGTCATTGCCGGCTATGTGGAACCGGAGCAGGTGAAGGAAGCCAAGATTGAGCAGGGTGCCACCGCCACCTTCGAGGGCGTGACCACGCTCGATCCCGGCGAGACCAACACCCACGTGACCATCACGTCCGACACCTCCGAAAAGGTGGCCATCACCAACGTCGGCGAGACCGACGAGGCCATCAGCTACGAGGGCCTGGGACAGGCCGCCGCCAAGGTGACGGCAGATGCCGTGGAGGTGCAAGCCGAGCGTGAGGCCGATGTCACCATCGCCAACGCGCTGGAGGTCCAAAGCATCACCAACAACAGCGAGCACACGCTCTACCTGGATGGCGAGGTGGTGACGGAGGCCCTGAATGCCGCCGCCGGCGACATCACCCTGCACAACGTTGCCGAATCCGTGGAGCTGGGTTCCCTCAGCATTGGAGACAATGTTGCGGTGGGTGCCTACCAGGGCACGGACGAGGAGGCCTTGCAGGAGGCTACTGTGGTGATTTCCCAGACCCTGACCGCTGGCGAGGAAAGCGTGCTGCACGCCAATCTGGAACTCAAGGACGGCGCCACGCTGAACTTCACGGGCACGCTCACCATGACTTCCGACCTCGATGTGCAAGGCACTCTGGCCTTGGATGAGAGCAGCGCGCTCTACCAGGAGCTCGCCAGCTTCGCCGCAGGCTCCGGCAGGTGGGTTGACCTCATCATGGCGGCCGACGGCTCCAACCTGGCCTACATCAATCCGGGACTCCATGGCGTCAATGCCGCGGAGGTCTTCACGAATGACCTGTTCCGAGTCAACAACGACTACATGGTCTTCGCCACGGAAGATTCCTTCGGTATCACCCGCGTCCCGGAACCGACGACAGGCACCTTGTCCTTGCTTGCGCTTGCCGCCCTGGCGGCAAGGCGCCGCAAGCACTGATGATGTACAAAGTACAAAGTACCCGTCTTCGCCGCGAGGCGGCTTCGCCGAGGCAAGCAAAGTACAAATCATAAGTTAGGTGCCTTCGGCACAAGATTATCAAGCCCCGCACGGTTGATGCCGTGCGGGGCTTCTTGCATGCGGGTTGGCGCTCTGCTATCGGAGCGCTATGGGACGGCAATGATTGTCAATCGTAAATTCCTTGACAAAGGGGCTGTGTGGGGGTAAGGTTTGGGGCGTCAAAACCGACAAACATAAAGCTATGTCCCGTACACCGATAATCGCTGCCAACTGGAAGATGAACATGGGCCCGAAAGAAGCCCGCGAGTTCATTGCCGCCTTCAAGAACGAAAACACCTGCGACATCAAGGTGGACAAGGTAATTGTCCCACCCTTTGTGACGATACCCGCCGTGCTGGAAGCCCTGAACGGGTGCACGTGCGTGGGCGTGGGAGCGCAGGACGTGAGCGACCGCGACAACGGTGCGTTCACGGGTGAAATCTCCACGGCCATGCTCACGGAGCTTGGCTGCAAGTACGTGGTGGTGGGCCACAGCGAGCGCCGCCAGTACCATGGCGAGACCAACGCCTACATCAACAAGAAGATCAAGAAGGCCCTGGCCGCCGGGCTCATCCCCATCTACTGCATCGGCGAGACGCTGGAGCAGCGCGAATCCGGCCAGCTGGAGACCGTGCTCAAAACCCAGGTGGTGGAGGGCATTGCCGACCTCACCCCGGAGCAGGTGGCCGGCATTGTGATTGCCTATGAGCCCGTGTGGGCCATCGGCACGGGCAAGACCGCCTCCGCGGCGGACGCCCAGGCCGCCCACGCTTTCATCCGCAGCGTGCTCGCCGACACGGTGGGCGCAGAGGCCGCGGACAAGGTGCGCCTGCAGTACGGCGGCTCCGTGAAGCCCGCCAACGCGGCGGAGCTGATGAGCCAGCCGGATATTGATGGCGCCCTGGTGGGCGGAGCCGCCCTGAAGCCGGACTCCTTCGCGGCCATCATCCGCGCGGCGGAGTAAGGCCCGCCCCACCTCGCCGGACGGCGAGGATGGGAATTAGGATTAAGATTAAGATTAGGAATTTTCAAAGCCCGTCTGGTTTGCGCCGGACGGGCTTTCTGCGTTAGCGGGGCAGTTGGGCGTACACGGCCTGGGCAAGGGTCTCCGGGGAATCTGCGGGAGAGGCCGTGTGGGAAAGGCGGATGCAGCGGCCCTGCGGGGTGAAATAGGTGATGCTCAGGGTCATGATGCCCGCGGCATCCTCCGTGGCGAGCCCCGCCACGGGCACGGAGCAATCCGCCTGCAGGAGATCCAGGAAGCGGCGTTCCGCGCGGATGCAGCGGTGGGTGGGGGCGTGGTTCACGGCGGCTGCCAGCGCGGTGATCTGCGGGGTGTCCGCGCGGGTTTCCACGGCAATGGCCCCCTGCCCCAGCGCGGGCGGGAATTGTTCCGCGGGAAGGTCTTTGAAGAGCAGGCGGCGGCCCGCCACTTGCACGCCCGCACGCTCATAGCCCAGGCGCTCCAGCCCGGCGCGCGCCAGCAGGGTGGCGTTCGCCTCCGCGGATTCCGCCAGCTTGCGCAGGCGCGTGGCCACGTTGCCGCGCAGCGGAACAGTGCGGCAGCCGGGGTAGAGGCTCTGCAGCAGGCGCGCGCGGCGCACGCTGCCCGTGGCCACCACCAGGTGCTCCGTATCCGCATCCTCGCGGCACACCAGCACATCCTCCACCGGGCCGCGCGGCAGCACCGCCGCAAGCGTGAAACGGGGATCCAGCGTGCCGGGCATATCCTTGAGACTGTGCACGGCGCAATCAACGCGGCCAGCGGCCAGCTCCTCCTCAATGGCGGCAATGAACACGCCCTTGTCGCCCGTACCCGTGGCCTTGTTCACCTGGGCGAGCGGGATATCCGTGCGCTGGTCCCCGGCGGTGCGGATGATACACAGCTCACACTCCAGCCCGGGGTGCGCCGCCTTCAAGGCATCCGCCACCAGGCGCGCCTGGGCCAGCGCCAGCTCGCTCCCCCGCGTCCCTATCCTTAAATTGTCAATCGTCAATTGTAAATTGTCAATTTAAATGTCCCACGGGTCCATCCACTTGAAGGCCACCACGCGCATCTTGCGGCCCAGCAGGCGGTTGATTTCCGACAGGCTGGCCTTGCCTGGCGTGCCGTCCGGAGCGTACTCCGCATCCTGCGGGGGGTTCACCGGGGAGACGTACTCGATGCAGCGCTGCACGGTGGCCTCGCACCAGGCCTGGGCCAGCACGGCGCCGTCCTTGCCGCGCACGCAGCCATAGGCGCGCACGGTGAAGGTATCGTCGCGCACGGTGAGGATGTTGCCCAGGGAGGCCAGCACATCACTCTGGATGAGGTAGCCGGGAGCCGCCGTGTACATGGAGCCGGCATCCGCCTTCGGGAACTTGAAGAGACGCCCGCCGCTCGGCTCGTTGAGCATCACCTCGTTGAAGAATTCGGTGTTGACATCCGTAGCGTCGATGGCGGCCTGCAGCGCGCCCTTGAGCGCCTCCTCCCCGCCACCGCTGTCCAGGCGGCGGTTGATGAAGTCGGACATGCTCAGGAAGGGCCCGCGCTGGCGGACCTGCTTGACGATTTCCTCTGCGAGGATGGCGATGGTATCCGCGCGGAGGAGGCGGACCTCACCCCAGGCGGCGAGCATGCCGCCACCGCCGGAGCGGAGCTGACCGGAACCCTGGATGGCGCTGTAGCCGCCGAGGGAATCCAGGCTCTTGTCGGTGGTGGAGGCCATGAAGCGGGAGAAGACCACCTCGTCATCGCTCTTGCCCTGCTCCACAATCACGAGGCGGTTGTCCCTGATAGCCACGAGCTTGCGCTTGGCAAGCCCCATAAGCGTGGCCTTCCAGGCCTCCACGGAGGTGGAGTTGATGTTGAAGCCGCCCTCCACCATGAGGTATTCCGCGATGTGCATCCAGCCATCGTTGTCCATGAGCTGCTCCACGAGCTGCTCGTCGCGGTAGGGGGTGTTGGCCTTCTTGTAGCGGGCCACGGGCAGCGGCTCCGCGCCCTTCAAGAACTTCTTGAGCGTGTCCTCCGCCATCACCTTGTTGCCCTTGCCGGGCATGTCGGAAACGGAGGAGCAGAACCAGCGGTCCCAGAGCGCATCGTTGATGAGCAGGCCGTGGTCGAAGAAGTCTCCGAAGACGTGGGTGTTGCCTGTGACGCTCATGCCCAGCTCGCGCTGCTCGAAGTAGGAGTACACATCACCGGGCGGCAGGCAGGGGTCTGCAAAGGCGTTGCCGATACCCACGCCGGGCACGCCGGCCTGGTACTGCATGCGGCGCAGCTGGGAGATGCCGCCGCGGTCACCGCCGCCTGTCCGGTACCAGCCCGGCTGCAGGCGCATGCCTGCGAAGCCCGCCAGGGAGAAGGGCGGGTGCACGGGAATCTCCATCACGGAGGCGAAGGAGACCTGCTCTCCGTCACCGGTGATGCCCAGTGTGCCGTTGTTGCCGATGCTGTCGATGGGGGATGTGGTAAGGCCGCTGCCCACGTTGAGGGTGGCCAGCTGGTAGGGGTGGTAGCGGCGGGTCTGGTCGTCCGGGTCAAGAATGGCGCTGCCCCAGAAGGCGGGGCTGGAGTGCTGCCAGATCTTGGTGCGGTAGTCCTTGCCGGGGTACACCTTGTTATCCAGCTTCATGTTGGAGGATTTGGCGGCCACGCCCAGCGAGCAGAAGAAGAAGGGCATGGTGTTGTCCATCATGGCATCGTTCCAGATGAAGCGGTCGCTCACGGAGACGTGCTTTTTCTCCACACCCTCGTCCGGGTCCGTGTTGCCGTCCGCCTGGCCCTCCCCGGGGTTCAGCCAGCCCAGCAGCATGCGCTGCGGGGAGATGCCGCCCTTGTCGTTGAGTGCAGACTGGTCGGAGGGGTCCGGCGTTTCGGTTTCCTCCATGCCGCCGAATCCCGCCACCACGGTGAAGCAATCCGCGCGGCCGGGCACCAGGGACCACCCGTGCGGGTCTGCGGGCAGCTTGGTGGGGTCCACCTTGCCGGGTTGGTACTCACCGGCGCCGATGCCAATCTCTGTGCGGTACTTGCCGGAGAAACCGCCCTCATCCCCCATCTGGTTGATAGGCACGTTGGAGTAGAGGCGCATGTAGTAACCGTTGACGGCGTTCGGGGTGTAGCCCATGCGCCAGGGATTGGTTCTCACGGCCTGCTTTTCCTGCAGGGATTTGCCGGAGGCCGGGGAGAAGAAGATGATTTCGCCGGGCTGGAAGACGATATCGCCCTTGCCGCCGCCGTCGGCCTCGAAGAAGTCGCCGCTGTCACGGCCGAAGGTGAACTCGAAGTTGTCCTGCGAGACCTGGCGCACCAGCTCCTGCCAGCCGAAGGTGTAATAGCCCTCGTTGGGGATGCCGTTGTACTTGCGCAGCCAAATCTGGCGGTACGGGGCGGAGAAGGACCAGAGCTTGTGGCCGGAGACGCGCATGGGGATGTTGTACGGGTTCCACCACAGCACCATGGGGGAGTACGCCATGCAAA
This sequence comes from Akkermansia sp., assembly GCA_030523775.1. Lineage (GTDB taxonomy): Bacteria > Verrucomicrobiota > Verrucomicrobiia > Verrucomicrobiales > Akkermansiaceae > Akkermansia. The sequence goes on along the minus strand of JAUNHW010000028.1, from coordinate 13,775 downwards.
GGTGGAACTTGGGGTCGTCGCGGCTGTCGTTTGCGGGCTGGGAAACCATGGCGTAGTTGCTCACGAAGGCGAGCATGACCGGGGTTCTGGCGTAGCCTGCGGCGCTGTTGCCGGAATCCATCATGGCGCGGGAATCGTAGAAGGACATCTGGCCGCCGGTCTCCGGGCTCTTGATGGGGCCGCCGGAGGTATCCGTGCCGCTGCCGGCCATGCGGGTGAAGAGCTCACCGCCGAGCTGGCCCTGCACGCGGGCGGCGAAAGCGCCATCCGAGCCCCTGCCATCCGGCCAGGCGTTGTAGTAGGCGTACATGTTCTGCCAGGAGCCGATGGGCATGGAGGGCTCGGTGCCCTTGGGCACATCGTTACCCTCCGCAATGGGGCAATCCTGGTTGCTGCGGCAGGCGAACTCCGTGCCGGTGAGGCTATCCTTGTTGAGCAGCAGGCAGAGATCCTGCTTCAAGCCGCCGGTGCGCACATTGACCGGCAGGGAGTGCGAACTGATGGTGGCATCAAAGAAATAGGGCATGCCCGCGGGGGTGGAGGCACCGCTGAGCAGGGGCAGGCTGGGCATGGTGACCACGCGCTCCGGGCGGTCCGGGTTATCCACCAGGAAATCCAGCCCGGAATCCGTGCCGAACTTGGCCTCCGGCGTGTTCCAGGTGCGGTGCAGCAGCTCAATGGGGTCGTTGGTCTCCTCCTGCTTCTTGAGGGCCACCTTGGCCTTCTGGTTCTCACCGCCCACCCACCAGGCGAAGCAGCCCGTGTTGGGGTCGCCCGCGCTCAGCGGCGGCAGCGGAATCATATCCGCGTACACGTAGTGGGCCTGGGAAACGGAGGTGCCGAGCGTGCCTTCCCCCACCAGGCAGATACGCTCCCCGGGCTTGCGGCCGCTCAGGCGGGATGCGGAGCCTATGGCCCGCGTCTCGTCCGGCTTGAGGGAGGACACCAGCCATTTGCGGAACATGGAGGAGCGGCCCTGGCTGTAGGTGGACTGTATCTTGGCGCCCTTGGACACGCTGTTGCCGTAGATGGGGCCGTCCCAGCTGTCCCACACGCCCAGCAGGTGGCCGCCGGGGGAGTTTTCATCCGTGTTGAGGATGGAGGAGCTGGCGGAGACGCGGCGGTCCGGCCCCAGCTCAATCTGAAGCTCGGCAATGGCGGCATCCAGGCCCACCAGGGCCTGCTGGCGGGCCTGCGCCTGCATGACGGCCTGCATGGAGATGCGGCTCTGGGAGGAAGCCATGGCCAGCACCCCCACCGCCAGTATGGCCAGCAGCATCATTAGCGTGAGCGTGGCTATGAGCGCGAACCCGCGCCGCCCCTTGCGCGCCGTTTTCCTTCCGTGAAATTGACAGTTTACTACGCTGTTGTAACGCATGTTACCAGCATACACGCCAGCTCCCTCTGCGTCAAGCGGAAAGTGCGCGCCCGTGCGCATTTTCCGCGCGCGCGTCAGAGCGAACGCAACAGGGGCAGGAGCTGCGCCATGTCTGTGAGCCGGAAATCCGGGTGCAGCTGCAGGCAGGCCTGCTCCTCCGCCGGGGCGGAGGGAGACCAGGCGGCATTGACGATGCGCACGCCAACGGCGCGTGCCTGGGTGATATCGCTAGGCGCGTCCCCCACATACACGAGCTCGTGCGGCTGCAGGTTCCAGAGGCGCATCACCTCTTGCAGGCGCGCTGCCTTGGCATTGTGCGTGGGCTCGCCGTATCCGGCCCACTCGATGAGCCCGCGCAGGCCGAAAAAGCGCAGGGTGGGTTCCGCGGTGTACGCCTCCTTGCCGGAAACAACGCCCACGCGCATGCCCGCCTCCGCCACGCCGCGCAGCATCTCCACCGCACCGGCAAAGGGTGCCGGGGCCATGGCGGGGTGCAGGGCGCAGTATATTTCCACCATGCGGGACACAGGCAGCGCGGGGTCATCCGGCTCCATGCCCAGCAGCGCGCCCAGCACGCCGCGGTCGCTCAGGCCGAAATGCCGCGTCACCTCACCTGCGGCGGGGCGGCGCCCGGTCACTTCCTCCGCAATGCGGCGGTACGTTTCTATGCACAGCGGCAGGGTGTCGCCCAGCGTGCCGTCCACATCGAATATCACAGCCTTCAGCATGCAGCCACCATACCACAGGCGCGCGGGCGCCGTGAGCTTTTTGTTTGCCATCCGTGCGCGGCGGTGTCATAATGCGGTCTGCAAGACATGGCATTCCTGATCATCAAAGACTCCCGCGAGGAGTACCAGACGCGCGACCTGCCGGACGACATGGAGGAGAACGGCGCGCTCACCGTGGGCTCCGATTCCGCATGCGACATCGTGCTGCCGGAGGGCGAGGGTTTCATGCCGGTGCACTGCAAGGTGCGCTGGCGTGAGGGATTCTGGGCACTGCGCAGCGTGGAGGGCATCATCCTGGTGCACGGGGAGGAGCAGCAGCACGTGAAGCTCGTGGAGGAAACCAACTACCACATAGGCCCCCACACCATGGCCTTTGTGCAGGATGACCTGGATGATGACGACGACTCCGCCGATGATGAGGAGGAGGAAGAGGAGGATTCCGCCAAGCCGGAGGAGAAACCCGACAAGAAGGGCACGGATTCCAAGGGCGAGCGCAAGGTTATCACCGCCATGGATATCAAGCGCTCGCGCAAGAAGCGCAAGCTGGCGCGCAAGAAGGGGACGGCGCAGATGGTGTCCCTGGCCACGCAGAAGAAACAGGGCGGCGGCACGCTGCTCAATTCCCTCTACATTCTGGCCGTGGTGGTGGCCGCGTTCATAGCGGGCATGACCCTGCGCTACTTCCTGATGACCGGCAACTACCTGCCGGACAAGTGGTAGCGGGATTTACTAGTACATAGTACCTAGGTACTATTTGAAATTCGGCGCGGGGCGGCCGCGGCGTTATTCTGCGGCGAGGACCTTGGTGATTTCGCAGATGTAGAGCAGGTGGAGGGGGTTGTCCTCCGCGTAGCACTGGGGGTAGACCTCGCTCCAATCCAGGAAACCCTCCTGCGGGAGCGGGGCGCGGAACATCTTGCGGCACTCCAGCACATAGCGGGCATCCCGGAATGTCACCAGCCCGCTCTCCGTCACCACGGGCTTCAGGGCGGTGTGGGCCATCTTGTCCACATCCCGCCCGCTGTTGCGGCCGCAGAACACCAAATCCTTGCGGTAGCTCTCCGGCATGATGGTGAGGGTGAGCCCGTTCTCGCGGTCCAGGAATTCGCGGGTGTAGCGGTTGGGGCGCACGAAGACGAAGGCGACCGGCTTGTTCCAGAGGTAGCCGATGCCGCCCCAGCTGGCGGTCATGCAGTTGAAATCACCCTCCTTCCCCGCCGTGATGAGCATCCAATCCTTGCCGATGAGGCGGGACGGGGATACGGACAAATCGTCGATGCTGATGGTTTTCATATCGCCCGCCATTCTACACCAAGAGCGGGCGCCTGGCAACCACCGGAAAAAACAATTGGGCATCACGCCTGCGGAAGCCTGTCTGCGGCGGCATCCGGGATTTGGAGGAGCTTGATGCGGCCGGAGCTGCCGTGCAGGAGCTCGATGGAGGACTTGGGGACACCGAGGAACTTGGCGAGGAAGGCGACCACCTCCTTGTTGGCCCTGCCCTCCACGGGCGGGGCGGCAATGCGGAGCTTGAGCACGCGGCCGGCCTGGGGGTGGTCCTCCTCCCAGCCGGTGATTTCACTGCGGGAGGCGCCGGGGGTCACTTTGACGGCGAGCTTCATGGGCGGGAATCGAGCATGGAGGCGGCCACGGCCAGCCTGGTGAGCGTTTTGCCGCAGGCGCGCGCCTGGTCCGGCGTGGGGAGGTCGCGCTGCGTGTGGATGCCCTCCGTGAGCAGGAAGGGCAGCAGCAGGATGTGGCGGGAGCGCATGCCGCCCATCACGGCGGCGGCATCCGGCGCCTGGTGGAAGTAGCCCAGCGCAATCTCCGTGCCGGGCAGCAGCTCGCGCAGGCGGCGGCAGAAGAGGGCGGGCTCCGGCGGCGGCTCCGGCAGCCTGGAACCGTGCGCCACCACCAGGATACCCGTGTCCGGCTGCAGGCGGTTGTGCTCCTTCAGGCGACGGGCCGCGGCCTCCGCCAGCCAGGGGGAAGCCCCCAGCACGGGCTGGAAGAAAAGCGCGGGCTCCGCGCCCTTGAAGCGGCGGGCGTAGGCACCGTGCAGCATCTGGGGGAGCCTGGCACCGCTGCTGGTGCCGCTGAGCATGAACATGGGGTAGACCAGGATGGGGGCATCCGGCGGCGGCAGGGCGGCGGTGGCATCCGCGAGCTGGTGCAGGTGGCAGCGGTACAGGCGTGATGCGGGGATGCGGATGCCGGGCGGGTCCAGGTTCACGCCGTTTCCATTGTAGCTCACCACCAGGTAGTAGCGCTTCCACTTGCGGTGGTGGAGCCAGAAGAGCACGCCCGCCAGCACCAGGAAGAGCTGGGTGAGGCCGAAATGGAAGAAGATGAGGCGGCGCAGGTGCGCTTCCGCCACGGCATCCAGCCCGGGCTGCGCCAGGCGCGCCCCGCAATCCACCGCGCCCCACACGGCGGCCAGGAATGCCAGGCAGCCCAGGACGATGAGCGTGCGTGTACGGGCCCGCTTCACGGTGGGGCGGCGTGCGGGGTGTTGCCGGGGTTACACGGAAGCCTCCGCGTCCGCCGCCTTCTGGATTTCCTCGCGCAGGTTGTGCTTCTCGCTGAAGTACAGCACCACGGGAGAGGCGATGTAGATGGAGGAGTACGTGCCGATGAAGATACCCAGCAGCATGGTGATGGAGAAATCACGCATGGACGGGCCGCCCAGCGCAATCAGCGAGATGAGCACCGCCACCGTGGAGAGCGAGGTGAGCAGCGTACGCGAGAGCGTGGAGTTGATGGCCTCGTTCATGATGTCCACCAGCTTCTCGCTGGGCTCCGCGGTGCGCAGGCGCTCGCGGATACGGTCGAAAATCACGATGGTGTCGTTGATGGAGTATCCGGCCACCGTGAGGAAGGCGCCGATGTGGATGATGTTCAGCTCTGTGCCCATGATGATGACCAGGGCGATGATGCCGAAGACATCGTGCGCGGTGGAGACGAGCGCGCCCATGGCGAAACTCCATTCGAAGCGGATGGCCAGGTACAGGGCAATGCCGAGCATGCCCGCCAGCAACGCGAAGCACGCCGTCTTGAAGAACGCGGAACCCAGGGAGGAGCTCACATCATCCACGGAGGGCGCCTGCAGCTCCTTCATGTGGGCCACGTGCTCGCGCAGCTCGGTGTCTATCTGCTGGGCCTCCGTCTTGTTGGCGCAGCGGATCTTGATGTTCCAATCCGTGCCGCTGGTGAACTTCTGCGCGGATGCCTCCTTGGAGAGCTTCATGTTGGCCACGTAGTCCTCCACCTCTCCGTAGTTGAGCTCGGAATCGCCTGGGATGACGTAGGTGGCGCTGGCGCCGCCCGTGAAGTCCACGCCCAGCCCCTTCTCACCGCGAATGAACACGGAGTACACCATGCCCAGCACAATCACGCCCAGCGAGGTCCACATGCAAATCTTGCGGATGCCCATGAAGTCGAACACCTTGCCGGCGAACGGGGCGCGCGCGAACTTGAAATCCTTGGGCAGCAGGCCCAGGTGCTCCACCCAGAAGAAGAGCACGCGGGTGACCACAATGGCGCCGATAAGCGAGGTGATGATACCCACGCTGGTGGTGACGGCGAATCCCTTGATGGAGCCGCTGGCCAGCCAGAAGAGAATCACGGCGGTGATGAGGGAGGTGATGTTGGAGTCCCAAATGGCGGAGAACGCCTTCTCATACGCATTGCGCAGGCTGATGAGGAAGGAGCGGCCCTGACTGCGCTCCTCGCGCATGCGTTCGTAGATGAGCACGTTCGCATCCACGGCCACGCCCATGGTGAGCACGATACCCGCAATGCCCGGCAGCGTGAGCACGAAACCGAACAGGCTCATCAGCCCCAGCAGCACCAGCGCGTTGAACGCCAGGCCCACCATGGCCACCATGCCCGCGGAGCGGTAGTACCAGAAGCAGAACGCAAACACGCCGACGAGGCCCACCAGGCCGCCCACGCCCGCCTGCTCCAGGGCGCTCTGGCCCAGCTGTGCGGACACGTCCTTGCGGCCCTCCACCTTCAAATCGCTGGAGAGGGGGTTGGCGAGAGCCTTGGAGATGTCCTCCGGCTCACCCTTGCCGTTCAGGCCGCTGATGTTGAAATCCTTGTGCAGCACGGCCTGCACCACGGGGGCGCATTTCACCTGGCTGTTGAGCACCACCGCCATGCGGTCACGCCCAATCTGCATGGAGCCGGTGAGGCGGCCCATGCGGTCCGCGCCCGCGCGGTTGAGCACCACATCCACGTAGCCCTTGCGCACGTAGTCCGGCTGGGCCTTGGCCACTTCCGCACCGGTGATGTACACATCCTTCTGCATGGCCACGTAGGGCTTCTGCAGCACGTAGTAGTAGACCTTCTGCTTGCCGTGCTTGTCCAGCTCCGGCTCACCGGTCTCATCGTTGGTGACCGGGCCGGGAAGTATCTGGTAGTCGCTGAGACCGAGCTTGGCGGGGATGCGCGGTAGGGCGGGCTTGCGGGTGTGCTTCTGCTCGTCCTCGCTGAGGCTGTTGTATTGGTCCAGGCGCTCCTCGTACTGGGAGATGCTGTCCTGCACCTCCGGGTCGGCCAGCACGCGGTCCTGTTCCGGGTAGACGGCCAGCAGCTCCAGCTTGGCCATCTTGGTGAGCATCTTCACCATGGAGTCCAGCTTCTCCCTGTTCTTGTCGGGGTCGTTGTCCTGCTGGGGAATCTGGATGAGAATCTTGTTGCCGGAGTGCAGGATTTCCACCTCACTGGTGCCGGTGGAGTTGAGACGCTCGCCGAGGATGTTGCAGGCCTGCTGCATATCGTCCTCGGAGGGGGGCACCATTTCGCCGTAGTCACCCATCTTGGGCTGCACCTCCAGGGTGAGCTCCACACCGCCGCTGATATCGATGCCGTAGTGCATGCCGTTGAGCATGAGCGAGATGATGGAGAAGGCGCTCAGGCCAACGATGAAGAAGGTTCCCGCATTGCGCTTCACCTTGTCGTTTTCCGCCGCAAGGTACCAGAAGAACAAGACGATGAGCAGGATGCCCGTGCAGAAGTAGAAGGCCGGAGTGTTGACCAGGCTGTGAAGTGTCTCTAACATGAACGTATTCGGAATTCCGTTCAGGATGGCAAATTTCCCGCCGGATTGCAAGCACTCATCGTGGCAGCGCGGAAAAAGCGTGCCGGAAATGAAGGTTGCCCGCGTGCAGGGTTTGTGGTAGAATGCGCGTGCGATATGACCCTGCAAGAGCTCAGAGATGAAATCAACCGCATTGACGCCTCCATCATGGATCTGCTCAAGGCGCGCACCGCATACGTGCACCAGGTGGGGGAAATCAAGAAGAGCAGCGGCACGCCCGTGTTTGTGCCGGAGCGTGAGAGCGCAATGCTGGCGCGGCTCTTGGAGCTAAACGCCGGAGCCCTGCCGGAAAAGGGCCTGAGAGCCATCTGGCGGCAGATAGTGAGCTGCTCCTGCATGATGGAGGGCGGCATGCGCGTGGGCTACCTGGGGCCGGAGGGCACCTGGAGCCACCAGGCCGCGCTCAACCGTTTCGGGGAATGCGCCACCCTCATCCCCTTCCCCGACTTCGCCAACATCTTCTCCGCCGTGGAGCGCGGGGAGGCGGACTACGGCGTCATCCCCATCGAGAACAGCACGGACGGCTCCGTCTCCCAGGCCATGGACAATTTCGCCCACACGAACCTGTACATCTGCGCGCAGATGGAGCAGCCGGTGCAGAACTGCATCATGAGCAACGCCGCGCGGGAGGACATACGCATCATCTACTCCCACCCGCAGGTGCTGGGGCAGTGCCGCAACTGGCTGCAGAAAAACTTCCCCAAGGCCGCGCAGGTGCCCACCGTCTCCACCACCGTGGCCGCGCAGATAGCCGCGGAAAAGGCGCAGGAGGGCGCCGCCGCGCTCGGCTGCCCCGCCGCGGCGGAACACACCGGGCTGAAGGTGCTGGAACGCAACATCCAGGACAAGGCCACCAACGCCACGCGCTTTGCCGTGATAGGCCACCAGAAGACGCACCCCAGCGGGCGCGACCGCACCACCATCTGCTTCACCGTGCCGCACGTGGCGGGCGGGCTGGTGGAGGTGCTGCAGCACTTCAAGGCGCACGGGGTGAACATCCTGAGCCTGGATTCCCGCCCCACGCGCGACACGGCGTGGGAGTACCTGTTCTACGTGGACGTGGAGGGGCATGAAAACGAGGGCCCGCTCGCCGACTGCCTGGCGGAGCTTCGCCGGCAGTGCCCCATGTTCAAGGTGCTCGGCTCCTACCCGGAAAACTGAACCATGTCCTTCACCTACCAGCAAGCGGAAAGCCTGATGCTGCACTCCATCCGCAGCGGGCGCATGCCGCACGCCATCCTGCTCACCGGCACACAGGCCGCCGGCACGCACCGCCTGGTGCTGGCGCTGGCGGGCGAGCTCAACGGAGCCGCCGCAGAAAGCGTGGAGGCCCTGCGCCACCCCATGTGCCGCGTGCTGCGCCCCAGCTCCAAGACCCGCCGCATCCTCATCGAGGACGTGCGCGGCACAGAGCCCTTCCTGGCGCTCAAGGCGGAGGAGGGAGCCACCAAGCTGGTGGTGATGCTGGATGCGGACCGCATGATGGAGGAGGCCGCCAACGCCTTCCTGAAAACGCTGGAGGAACCGCCGCCGCAAACCCTCATCATCCTGGTCACGGAGCAGCCCAGCCGCCTGCTCACCACCATCCTCTCCCGCTGCGTGCGGCTCAACCTGCGCGAAACGGACACCGGGCTGCACCTCAGCGAGGTGCAGCGGCTCTTCCTGCCGGCCGTGGCCGCGGCGCTGCGCGGCATGGGCTCTGATGTGGCGGCGCTGGGCCTGCGCACGGATATCCAGGCCCTGCTGGCAGAGCGCAAGGAGGCCATCTCCGACCAGCTGAACGCCGCCGTGAAGGCGGAGGCCAAGGAGATTGCCGCCGGCACGGACATCAAGGACTGGGAGGCCCAGCAGAAGGACGCCACCGCCGCACTCATCGAAACGGAATACCTGGCCGAGCGCGAGCAGATGATGGAGCTCCTCTCCCTGTGCCTGGGCCAGGCCGTGCTGCTGGCCAGCCACGCGCCGGATGTGCAGCCCCTCACCCCGGAAATCAACCGGCTGGCGCAAAACCTGCCCGTGGAGGACCTGCTGCGCCGCATGCGCGCCCTGGAGGCCCTGCGCTCCAACATCAACTTCAACGTCAACGAGCAGCTGGCGCTCGATGCCGCGCTCATCGACATCATCGGCACCCCCTTATGAACAGCATGACCGGATTCGGAGCGGCAACCGCTCCCTACAAGAACTCCGCCGTTCGCGTGGAAATCAGCGGCGTGAACCGCAAGCAGGCGGAAATCGCCGTGGCCCTGCCCCGCGCCTGGGCAGAGCTGGAAACCCACGTGCGCGAAACCGTGGCCGCCGCCGTCTCCCGCGGCAGGGTCAACGTGAGCATCAGCCTCACCTCCCCCGCGGGAAGCAACACCGCCATCTGCGTGAACAAGGCGCGCCTCTCCTCACTCAAACGCTGCCTCAACGAGCTCATGGACAGCCTGGAGAATGACCTGGAACCCACGCTGGACTCCCTGGTGCGGCTCGGCATCGTGGGCGAGGAAACGGAGGCGGACATCACCCCGCAAGAGGTGCAGCCCGCCCTCACCGCAGCCCTGCAGCAGGCCCTGCAAGCCTTCCTGACCCTGCGCGCGCAGGAGGGAGAAAACATGAAACGCGACCTGCTGGCACGCATCCAGACCCTTCGCGGCTACCGCGGGCAGCTGGCGGAGCGCGCCGCCTGCGTACCGCAGCGCTACCGGGAAAACCTGATGAAGCGCCTGGAGGAATGCGGGCTGCCCCTGCCGCTGGATGACGAGCGCATTGTGAAGGAGATAGCCCTCTTTGCAGACCGCTGCGACGTGACGGAGGAAATGACGCGCCTCTCCTCCCACCTGGACCAGTTCGAGAAAATCTGCGAACGCGACGAGCCCGTGGGCCGCACGCTGGATTTCCTCTGCCAGGAAATCTTCCGCGAGCTCAACACCACCGGCTCCAAGGCCAACGACGCCGCACTCGCACAGCTTGTGGTGGATGCCAAGACCGAGCTGGAAAAGGTCCGCGAACAGGTGCAGAACATCGAATAATGCTTTGAACAATATGCTAGGAACACTGCTCATCGTCTCCGGTCCCTCCGGCTGCGGCAAGACCACCCTCTGCCGCCGCGCGGAAGCGGACGGGCTCACCGCCTACTCCATCTCCTGCACCACCCGCGCCCCGCGCCCCGGCGAGCGGGACGGCGTGGACTACCATTTCCTCACCCAGGCGGATTTCGATGCCAAGGTGGCAGCCGGGGAATTCCTGGAGCACGCCACCGTGCACGGCAACTCCTACGGCACCCTGCGCTCCCATATTGTGGACCTGCTGCAGGCAGGCAAGAACGTGGTGATGGATATCGACGTGCAGGGCGCGGCCAGCATCCGCGCCTGCACAGACCCCACCATCCGCCGCGCATACGCAGACCTGTACATCCACCTGCCCTCCGCCGAGCTGGAGGCACGCCTGCGCGGCCGCAAGACGGACGACGAGGCCACCATCCGGCTGCGCCTGCACAACGCCGCAGAGGAGGACGCCCGCATGGGAGAATACGCGTACGTGCTCACCTCCGGCGACCGCGAGCACGACTACGCCCACTTCACCGCCCTGCTCCGCGCCCTCTGCATGCGCACGGGGCTGCGGTGAGCCCCCCCTGCCCCTGTAACACTTTTGTAACATTGGGGAGGGCGTTTTGTGCTTGAAAAGGGGGGCCTGCGGTGGCATAACTGGTTTCGCACGCGGGGAAGTCCCGCACCATCCTGTTATGTCACTGCATATCCAAATGACGGAAGAGGCGGAGGCCGAGCTGAAAAAGGCGGCCACGCGCAACAAGGTGTCGTCCACGCTCGCGGGGCTGCTGTTCATGTTCCTCGGCGGGCTTATCCTGTACTTCACGGTAATTTTGATTGCCGGGCCGTCCGACCCGGAGTTCATGACCTACACGCCGCCGGCGGAGGATGCCCCGCCCGTTCCGGAACCCACCACGCAGGATTTGACCTCCAAGCCGTCATCCCCGTCGCATGATGTGGCGCCGTCCGTGATTGTGGCGGTGGGCGCCGCGCCCGTGCAGATGGCGCAGGTGGATGTGCCCGTGGATGACTCCGCAGAGGGCACCGGCCTGGAGCTCGGCGTGGGCCTGGGCACAGGCGGCCTGGGCAACGGCTTGGGCAGCGGCGGTAACGGCCTGGGCGACGGCAAAGGCGGCGGTTCCGCGCTGGAGGGCACGTTCTACGACCTGAAGCAGACCCGCCAGGGCTCCCCGCTGGCTCACGCCAACAATACCACCGTGAATGTCCTCAACGAATTCGTCAAATCCTGGAACCAGGGCACCCTGTCCAAGTTCTACCAGTCCCCCACCAAGCTGTACGCCTCCAATTTCTGCCTGCCGCGCTGCAAGGCCGAGTACGCGCCCATCGCCTACCAGTGCGAGGGCAAGGTGCAGCCCTCCCACTGGGTCGCCGTCTACCGCGGCAAGGTGAAAGCCCCCGAGACCGGCACCTTCCGCTTCTGCGGAACCGGCGACGACACCCTCTGCGTGCGCTTCAACAACGAGACGGTGCTGGAGTCCGGTTGGACCATTCCCTCCACCAATGTCCACGCCGGCGGCGCCAATGCCGGCTGGCGCCAGACCGTGGCGAGCGGCCAGGTGCCGGACCTGAAGGGCTACGAGTACATCCCCGTGCCGGAGATGCCCACCTGGAGCGGCACGCTGGGCGGCCTGGCCGCCGGCAAGGAAATCAAGGTGGTGAAAGGCAAGAGCTATCCCATGGAGGTGATGATTTCCGAAATCCCCGGCGGCGCCTTCGGCTTCGTCCTGCTCATGCAGGAGAAGGTGGACGGCAAGTACGACAACACCAAGTTCGATATCTTCCGCACCAATTTCTCCTGCCCCACCAGGCAGGATATCGAGAGCCTGGTGAACCAGGCCGGCTGCGGCATGGGCGCCATGGAATTCCCCAAGTTCAACGAGGATTCCCCCATCTGGGTGGCCGTGCCCTAAGCGGCATACGTGACATTCCCCTGACAGCAGCGGCATGGAGTGCACAACACTCCATGCCGCTTTCCTTATCCCCGCCCACTGCCCCGCGGCGCAAAAAAGCCGGGCTTTCCCCCATCTGCAGGGGAAAGCCCGGGAAAAAGGTTTAGGTACGGCGCCGTGCCTTACTTGGCGCGGTAGTACTGGTAGTGCACGCGGTCGTCGATGGCGAGCGTCTCGCGCACCTGGCGGATGACGGTGGGCTCTGCCTCGAAGGCGAAGAGCATGTACTGGCCGTGCGTCAGGTGGTTGGAGGTGTAGGCGAACTCGCGGCGGCCGACGTTGGTGGTCTCGGTGACCTTGGCTCCGGCCTCCTGGAGGGTCTTGGTCATGGCGGCGGTGAGCTCATCCAGGGTTTCGGCCCCCTTCATGTTCAGAACGATCAGTGCTTCGTACTTTCTCATAATGTCGATGTGTAAGATGTGGCGTTTCAGGAACGCGGTGCGCAAGGATGCACCTTTTTCTCCGATAATGCAAGCCTAAAATGTTTTTTTCCGAAAAAAATTGCGGGAAAGCGCCTCAAATGAGCTTGAGGCGCACCAGGTCCTGGGTGTCGATGAGGCCCACGGGGCGGCGGTCGGCATCCAGCACCACCAGATCATCGATGCGCCGCTCGCGCAGCGTCTTCACCGCCACGGCCGCCAGCTTGTCCGCCTCCACATACACGGGGTTGCGGGTCATGAGCTCGGAAACGGGGCGGGAACCCACGCCGGTGTCCTTCTGGTAGGCGCGCGCAAAGTCCCCGTGGGTGAAGACACCCGCCAGCGTGCCGTCCTCCCTGGTGAGCACGCATGCACCGGCGCGCGCCACGGTCATGGCGACAATGCACTCCAGCACGGTGGCAGATTCCGGGAGCTTGGCGAATTCCTTGCGCATGATGTCTGCAATGCGGGTGAGGAGGGCGCGGCCCAGGGAGCCGCCGGGGTGGCTGCGGGCAAAGTCCTCGCGGGTGAAGTTGCGGGCCTCCAGCAGGGCCACGGCCAGGGCGTCCCCCATCACCAGCATGGCGGTGGAGGATGAGGTGGGGGCCAGGTTCAGCGGGTCCGCCTCCCGCTCCACGGCGGTTTCCAGCACCACGTCCGAGAGCTGGCCCAGGGTGGAGCCGGATTTCCCGGTCATGCCGATGATGGTCATGTCGAACCGCTTCAGGAAGGGCATCAGGGTGAGCAGCTCCGCCGTCTCGCCGGAGTAGGACATGGCGATGCAGGCATCGCCGTCCTGCACGATACCGAGGTCGCCGTGGAGGGCGTTCATGGTATCCAGCACCACGGAGGGAGCACCCGTGGAGGTGAGCGTGGCGGCAATCTTGTTGCCCACCAGGCCGCTCTTGCCCACGCCCACCACAATTATCTTGTGGCCGCTCTCAATGGCCTTGCGCATGGCGTCCACGGCGGCATCAAAGGAGGCGTCCAGCCTGCCGCGAATGGCCTTGAGCGCTTCTATCTCATCATCGAAAACCTGTTTTCCGCGAGTGGTGTGATCGGACATGGAAGTATGTTTTTTACCAAGGGGGATTGTAGCAGAACAGGGAGGGAAATGCAAGGAATTTACAATTGACAATTTACAATT
>JAUNHW010000027.1:24105-25307 GCA_030523775.1 Akkermansia sp. | reverse complement strand
CACCCCAACCCAATAAAGCAATGAACAAGAAACAACAAGAATTCCTGGAGGACTACCTGAACAACGCCTCGCCGACGGGGCATGAGATGGAAGGCCAGAGGATATGGGCAAGGTACATTGCCCCGTATACGGATGAACAGCAGGTGGACGCCTACGGCTCCGCCTGGGCCGTGCTGCGCAGCAGCAAGAAAAACGCACCCACGCTCATGCTGGATGCGCATGCGGATGAAATCGGCTTCACCATCCGCTACATCGACGACTCCGGCTTTGTGCGCGTGGAGCGCCTGGGCGGGAGCGATGTGGCCATCGGCCGCGGGCGGCGCCTGCGCTTCTTCGGCACGGACGGCGAGGTGTACGGCATCACCGGCAACACCGCCATCCACATACGCGACGACGGCGACAAGGCACCCAAGGTGTACGACCTGTACGTGGATTTCGGCTGCGACTCCCGCGAGGAGGTGGAGGCGCTGGGCCTGCGCGTGGGGGATGTTGGCGTGTACTGCGACGGCCCGCTGATGATCAACAACGGCAAGCGCCTGGTGTGCCGCGCGCTGGACGACAAGCTGTGCGGCTACATCACCGCAGAGGTGGCGCGCGCCCTGCACCGGAAGGGCATCAAGCCGGAGTGGAACATCGTCTTCTGCAACACCGTGCAGGAGGAGGTGGGCTGCATCGGCGCCGGCATGCTCACCTACCGCCTGCAGCCGGATGCCGCCATCTGCCTGGATGTGACCCACGGCACGGATTCCCCCGGGCTGGACAAGGGCCGCTACGGTGATATCCGCCTGGGCAAGGGCGGCGTGCTCTGCTTCGGCCCCGCCTGCCACCCCAACATCAACGCACGCCTGGAGATGGTGGCGGATGCCGGCAAGATTCCCATGCAGCGGGAGACCTCCGGCCGCACCACCGGAACCAACACGGACCAGATTTTCCGCTCCCGCGCCGGCGTGCCCGCCACCAACCTCTCCATGCCCCTGCGCTACATGCACAGCCCCGTGGAAACCGCGGATATGGATGATGTGCAGGCCTGCGTGGACCTGCTCGTGGCCTTCATCAAATCCCTCAAGGTGAAGGACGATTTCCGGCACAAGCTGTAGCCAGGCGGAGGCTTCGCCGCCGCGGAGATTCAGAATTATTGCCAATCCATATGGATTGACAGTAACGGCCCCCACCCGTCTACGCCAAAGGCTTCCGTCTCCGCT
>JAUNHW010000027.1:0-24091 GCA_030523775.1 Akkermansia sp. | reverse complement strand
GACGCCGAGACAGGCCGCCGAGGCCTTCGGAAGATATTTGGGCGGGAGACGTCATCCGCACGCATGTTGCGGAACCGTCGTCACACGCCTTGGGTTCACGCCCGCCGCAAATTCCAAACACCACTTCCCCGATTTTCCCATCACCACCACCGCAACCATGCGGGTTGGCGCTCCGCACCGGAGCGTAATGGGCCGCCAGTGATTCTAAATCCCAAATCCCAAATCCTAAATTCTACATTCTAAATTCCAAATCACTCCCCCCCCTCCCCCCAAAAAAAGAACCGCGGAAGCAAGGCTCCCGCGGTTCTTTCAATAGGCGGTAAGTAAGGTCTTTAGTAGGGAGCCAGCGGCAGGACGCGGCCGGCGTTCACGGAGCGCGGTACTACTCGCGTCTCGTGGCAGGTCCACTCGAATTCGAGGTTGGAGAGGTCGATGTGGCCGTCAAAGCCGCCGGACTTCTCTCCTTCCACCTGCTCCTGTGCGGTGACTTTAATCTTGCCGCTCGTCACCACGCCCGTGTAGGTGATATCGAAATCATAGACCCTGAAACTCCAGTCGGCTTTCCCCTCTTCAATATCGCTGTCCTGCAAGCGGTTTCCGTCTGCGTCTAGGTAGTACGTATCCTCGTTGGAGGGTGTCCCGTGAAGGACATCCAAATTGATGGCGGTCCAGCACTGGTAATGGACAAGATTATCCATATCCTGGAACTCAAGCTGGATATAGCCCACCGTGCGCTCTCCCCACGCAGAGGAGAAAAGGGAATTGCGCCCCAACGGGTCCTCTGTGACAGAGGCATCTGCGAAAGAGGTCTTGTGGGTAATCTCTCCCGGCTGGTCTGTGGGGAGGGTGACTCCAACCTGTCCCAGGGCCGCCTCTAGATAACCGCGGAACAAAGTGCTCGTGGGCGGGACGGGCGGCAAATCGATAATCATATCGCCCGGCGTGGAGTAGCTGCGGTCAATCCGCGGATAGGCCACGCCGTGGATAATGATTTGGGAAGGGCCGCGGCCGTCCAGCATCAGGTGGCCCGGCGTGGGAAACATCATCTTGGGTGACGAGGGGCCGCTTTCCTCACTCCCCGTGCAGGAAACGAGAGCAACGGCCGATGCCGCAACCATGAAAATAAACTTTGCAAGCGGTGTTCGCATAGTGTTCGGTTTTGTCCGGTTCTCTCTGCCTTATTCCTCTGGTCTCCAGCCTCTCGTGATGTAGAAGCAGGGTTCAGAAATCAAGTTGTACTCCGGGTTCTTGACATAGATATGGGCGGCATCGTCAGGCCTGCCGGTCGTGCCTTGCGAGTTGTCTTCCTCAAAGAGACCCTCCAGGGTCACCTTGCCGCGTATGGTGTCCCCCACGCACACGTAGTCCGTCTCATTGTCAACGCCACCCGCGGCAGCAGGGAGCGCAATCTCGCCGCTCGACCTATTGATGTTGGGGTCAAAGTTCCAGCGCAAGTGCAGACATATGTCCTCCCCCGTTGCCCAGCAGTGGATGAAACCGTCCGGGTGCGCACCTTGGTTCGTGGTGGCAATATCCCCATGGGCGCGGAAATTGATGTACATCACCCTGTTGTGCTGGTCCGCCACATGGTCGCTCTGCTGCCAGGTCCCCACAAAGTGAGGTCCTTGGAAGTTTGGGTCCGCTTGCAGTAGTGCGGCATCTCGCACAGACGATATGGGCAGGAACATCTCCATCGTGCCGTCCGGCAGGAAAGTCATTCTCATCGGGAATTCGGTGGGATCAAGCGCGGGGCTGTCTGCTCCAGGATCCGAACCGATTTCCCAGCCGGACATGGTGGTGTGGACGCCGATGATATACAACTCTGCGGCTGTGGCACCCTCCGGCACAAGAATGTGCGGGCTGATATCCCGCACGGGCGCTTTTTCGGAATCATCCGCACCGCTTCCGCCGGTACAGGCAGGGAGGGCGGCCACCATGAGTGCGGCGGCCGCCTGGACAGCCAGCACACTACCTATGCCGCGTTTCGTGAGGGGGGACTTCATGGGATTGTGTCCGGCAAAAACGGAATCATTCGTTGGCGCCGCGCTTCGTGACGTAGAAGTTGGCGTTCATCACGGAGCGGAGCCAGGCGTTGAAGGTGATGTACTCGCCCATGGGGTCCGGATAGTTGATGGTCACGGTGCCCTGTTGGCTGCTGAGCACCTCCACCTCATGCGTGGTGAAGTTGAACTGCAGCTCCAGGGTGGCACCCGTCATTCCGGGCCCCTGGGGATCCATGCCCATTGTGGCCAGGACGCTGGAATCCGTGATGGCGTTCAGGTGTTCGAAGGTGATCCAGAGCGTGGCGAAGACGGGCTCGTAGAAGGAGCCGTCCTCGCCATACCTTTCATCGGTGCGGTAGGTGAATTCGCAGTCGTACGTGGCACCGAAGAATTCGGCGTAGCCGCGGACGTACACCGTGTCGTCACCGGCGCCCTGTGCCCCGGCGATGGGCTCTTCCGGCACGATGGAGACATGGCCGAGGGCGAGCATGTGGAATTCCTTCTTGCACTTGCGGAATTCCTTCAGGGTGATCACGTCGTCGCTGGCGTTCTCCTTGTTGCTGCTGGGAGAGCAGGAGGAGAGGGTGGTCGCGGTGCCGAGCGCCATGGCGCCGATGAGGAAAAGAGTGAGTGTCTTTTTCATATTGGTCTTGTAGGTGTAAATCCTGCGGCAGGTGCCTGGTTGACTTGAAACAGCCCTTGCCTATGTAAGCAGTATAGCCCAACCGCCCACGGAAGCAAGCTTTTTTTTACGGAAAGTGAAAAAAACTTGCGATTTCCCGCGCGGGCTGGGGAAACGGGCGTCATTTCGACACGTTGAAGCGGAATTCCACCACGTCGCCGTCCTGCACCACGTAGTCCTTGCCCTCCATGCGCAGCTTGGCGAGCTCCTTGGCCTTCTGCAGGGAGCCGCAGGCCACCAGGTCGTCGTAGGAGACCACCTGGGCGGCAATGAAGCCGCGCTCGAAATCCGTGTGGATCACGCCGGCGGCCTGCGGTGCCTTGGCGCCCGCGGGGATGGTCCAGGCCTTGGTTTCCTTCACGCCGGTGGTGAGGTAGGTGCGCAGGCCCAGCAGGTGGTACGCGGCCTTGATGAGCTCGCTCACGCCGGAATCCGCCACGCCCAGGGCCTCCAGGTAGTCCTTGGTGTCGGCCTCGTCCAGCTCGGAGAGCTCTTCCTCCATGCGGGCGGAAATGACGATGGCCTCTGCGTTGTGGTGCTCCGCCACATACTTGCGCACGGCGGAGACGTAGGGGTGGGCGTCCGGGTTGTTCACGGCGTCCGCCAGTTCCTCCTCGCTCACGTTGCAGGCAAAGATGCTCTTCTTGTCGGAAAGCAGGTAGAAGCTGTGCAGCAGCTTGCGCTCGTCGTCGCTCAAATCCAGCGTGATGGCGGGCTTCCCGGCATCCAGGTGCGGCAGCAGCTTGTCGATGAGCTCCACCTCCGCCTTGGCCTCCTTGTCTCCCCCGCGCGCCTTTTTGATGCGGCTCTCCTTGCGCTTCTCCATGGCCGCCAGGTCCGCCAGGATGAGCTCATCGTTGATGATTTCGATGTCGCGCACGGGATCCACGCTGCCCAGCTCGTGGATGATGTCGTCGTTCTCGAAACAGCGCACCACCTGCACGATGGCGTCCGTCTCGCGGATGTTGGAGAGGAATTTGTTGCCGAGCCCGGCGCCCTCCGCCGCGCCTTTCACCAGGCCCGCGATGTCCACGAACTCGATGGCGGCGGGGACGATGCGCTCGCTCTTGCTCATCTCCGCCAGCACGCCCAGGCGCGCATCCGGCACTTCCACCATGCCCACGTTCGGGTCTATGGTGCAGAACGGGTAGTTGGCGGCTTCCGCCTTGCGCGAGCGCGTGACGGCATTGAAGAGGGTGGATTTGCCCACGTTGGGGAGTCCTACGATTCCGGCTTGTAACATAGCGCAAGGATTATAGGACCCGCCCCGCCAAAAGTAAAACGCAAAATCATTTCAAGTGACGATTGACCCGTCTCCGCGTGGCGCGTGCCGCGCCCTTGCTTCGCCGAGGCAAGCAATTTGGAGAATTCGCGCGCCTGGCGGCGCGGCACACCGCATGGTTGCGGAGCTGGTGATGGGACAATCGGGGAAGTGGGGGGGTGCAGTGGGCGTGAACGCAAAGCGCCCGACGGCCCCGTAGAGGGCGCACAGCGCAGCTGTGCGGTAAGGGCGGGTAGCCAAACCCGCAAGGGTTTGCCCGCAGGGTGAGCGCCCGTGAGGCGGGCGCGAGGCAAAGCGCGTAACGACGGTTCCGGGACATGCGTGCGGGAGACGTCATCCACCCCCATTCGGGGAGTCAAGTTGCAAAGGGCGCGCGTGTTTGACGCAAAAGCTGCTTGACTCCGGCGGGGGCATGGGGGAGAATGACCGCGTGAAACCTTTAATGACGGTATGTGCCGTGCTGGGGGCCGCGCTGGCGGTGTCCTGCGCGCCCAAGACAACATCCCCGGAGCAGCTGCGCCGGGTGCATGAGCAGAACGCGGAGCTGCGCAAGGAGATAGCCGCCATGGAAAAGGCCATCTCCCGCGCCGGGGAGGAGACCCCGGATATGGCAGACACCATCACCCGCAAGGAGGAGCAGCTGGCGGACGCCGTGCGCAGGCTGGACGAGACCAACGCGCGGGAGACGGAGATGAAGCTGCGCGTCATCGAGCTGCAGGACCGCCTGAGCGAATTCCGCGCCTCCTTCCGCATGCTCCAGAATGAAATAGCCAACACCGCCAGCCAGAGATGAGCGAGGAACCTGAACAGAACGTGGTGGTGGAGATGCCCGCCGGGCCCAATCCCGCGGCGGAGCCCTCCACCGTGGCGGAGTCTCCCGCCGTGCAGCAGGAGCAGCCCGCTGCCCCCATCGACCTGGATTTCAGCCGCGCGAAGAAGCGCGGCAAGTCCGGCGTTGTGCTGGATTGCACGCTGGTGGCGGCCCTGGTGGCCGTGCTTGCCGGCGGCGCCTGGTATGTGAACCGCAGCATGCAGCAGTACCGCGTGCCCACTCCCATGGAAATCGCCATGGCGGAGCACACGGACCTGGCCAAGCGCCGGGATTCCCTGGAGCTGCGCGCCCGCAAGGCGGACGAGCAGCTGCGCATGCGCAAGCGTGATGCCGCGCTGGATGCCCAGCTGGCCCAGCTCAACCGCCAAATCGCGGAAAAGGAGCAATCCGTCAACTCCCTCCACTCCCGCGTGCTGGCCCTCCAGCATGAAATCCGCCAAGAGGACAAGACCTCCCGCAGCGTGGCCAAGGGCCTGCTGCCGGGCCTGCCCATCGGTGATGCCGCCACCACCACCGGCAAGCACTACAACAACGCCGTCATCCACCGCCTGGAGGGCAATCTCATCACCCTGCGCACCCCGGAGGGCCAGACCCGCTTCCCCGTCACCCAGCTGGTGAAGGACAAGCTGCCGGACATCGCCCGCTACGCCTTCGGGCTGGACGACATGGTGGACATGAGCGATTTCGAGGTGGTGGAGGGTTCCCCCAAGCCCAAGGCCCGCAAGGGCAGGCTGATTGCACCGCGCACCGCCACCAAGGAGGAGAAGACCACCTCCATAGACCCCGCCTCCTATGAGCCGGAAGGCCGCCCCGTGGTGGACACGGATGCCAACAAGACCACCACCGCCACCGGCACCGGCGAGGATGACCCCGCCGCGCAGCCCCAGGCCAATCCCGGCCGCTGGACCCCGCCCACGGGTGATTTGCCCATGTGAAGCGGATTTACAATTGACAATTTACGATTGACGATTTGGGAATAATGCCGCGCCGGGAGGCGCGGGGATTATTTCATCACCCTGGCGGTGACCTTGAAATGGAGCTTGGCCACGTCTGCCAGGCGTTGCACGCCGTGCCTTTCGATAAATGCGCGCGCGGCCTTTTCCACATGGGGGGCGCAGCCCAGGGGAAGCTCGCATTGGGCGGCGGCTGCGGCCTCCCGCATCCATTGCACAAAGCGGTCGCGCGCCAGGATGGAGGCCGCGGCCACGGCTATGTCGCTCTCCCCGCGGGTGCGCTGCTCCAGCAGCAGCGGGATGTTCCTTTGGCGCAGCGCCTGCTGCAGCACGCGCGGGTTGGCAAACTGGTCGCTCAGGGCGCGGGGGCAGGCGGGCACCTTTTCATGCAGGCTGGCCATCACCCGCGTGTGCCCCCAGGCCAGCAGGCGGTTCAGGTTTTTGAAATCGGCGTAAAGCTCGTTGTAGCGCTGGGGGCCTATGCACACAATCTCCCACGCCACGCCGGGAATTTTCTTTATCTGCTGCGCAATGGCGTGGATGCGGTTGTCATCGCCCACCTGCTTGCTGTCGCGGCAGCCGGCGGCGTGCAGTTTGGCCGCGGTGTTTTCATCGCTGTACACCCCGGCAATCACCAGCGGGCCGAAATAGTCTCCCTTGCCGCTTTCATCAATGCCGAAATGCGGCCGCGTGTCCAGCTCTCCCGCCGCCGGTTTCGCTCCTTTCGCGGGCTTCTCCTCCGGCACCGCAATCTTCAGCAGCCCGCCCACAAAGTCGTCCGCACCCTTGCCCTGCACCAGAAGCCGCCCCTTTTTCGGGTAGTACGCCACCACCACGTCGTCCCCCTCGAAACAGTAGTCCGCATACTCCCTTTCCACTGCGGAAAAAGAGGACAGCCGGCAGAGAACCTCCCGCAGCTGCGCCGCCTGCGCCTTATGCACATCAAGACTGTATTGGACCGGCATGCTATGCCCCAGATTTGCCCATTTTCGCCCTCCAGTCAACAAAAAAATGAAAAACTTAGGTTTTTCATTATCCGCAAGTTAGAAAGAAAATACGATGCGAACGCGTTTTTTGCGTGCATCCGCGTGCCCGGTGTGGTAGAGTGAGGACTGGAAACATCCATTACGTGAATTATGCCTAGAACTATTACGAAAAGAGAAATGGTGAATCGCATTACTGCCGACCTTGACAACAAGTTCACGCAGAATGAGGTTCTGGACGTCATTCAGAAGCTGATCGAGCTGGCTACGGCCGCCCTCGCCAACGGGGACCGCGTGGTGCTGCGCAATTTCGGCACCTTCACCCCCAAGCTGGTGAAGGCCAAGATCGGCCGCAACCCGAAGGACCCCAGCAAGAACGTTCCGATTCCCGCTCGCACCGTTGTTAAGTTCAAGGTCGGCAAGTTCCTCAAGGACACCGTTGCCAAGGCCAAGAAGTAACATCTCTCCCTCTCAGTTATTTCCCAGGGCGCACCTGTTTCCGCAGGTGCGCCCTTTTCTTTGCCCCGCAGGGGCGTGTATGTGACGGCGCCCCCGGTGGGGGCTTCATAATGCCGCGCACGCAGTGCGCGGGGAATGACAAGTTTCATCTGGCAGATTGCCAGATGAAACATCATTGCTCCGCGCCCTACGGGCGCGCTATATGTAACCCCGCCAGGGGTGATGGTGCGCAAGCCACGGCATCTTTATGCCGTGGGTCACCACGGTGCGCATACCCACCACGGCAACCCCGCTCTGCGGGGTGGATGACGTCTCCCGCACGCATGTTGCGGAACCGTCGATACGCGCTTTGCCTCGCGCCCGCCTCACGGGCGCTCACCCTGCGGGCAAACCCTTGCGGGTTTGGCTACCCGCCCTTACCGCACAGCTGCGCTGTGCGCCCTCTACGGGGTTGCTTCGCGCCCGCCTCACGGGTGCTCACCCTGCGGGCAGCCTTCGGCTGGCTAATCCCCCTCCAAGCCTTCGGGGGCTTTGTCGGGCGCTTTGCGTTCACACTCACCTCAAATTCCTAACCCCACTTTTTCAATTTTCCCATCACTCATCCCGCAACCATGCGGGTTGGCACTCCGCTGCCGGAGCGCTATGGGACGGCAGTGATCGTCAATCGTAAATTCCCCAATCTTGCTTTCCAGTTTGGAAAATGCTACAATACCCGCGTATGCGTGTACGCACGCACCCTTGCCATGAAGAAGACACTGTTTATCACCATGCTCACAGCCGCCCTGCTGGGCGGGAACACGTACGCCAACACCGGTTATGCGGGAGGAGAGCTCTTGTATGGCAACAATATTTGCTCCGAGCACGGGGAACTTGTGATTTTCGAGGACCCCAATTCACAGTTTGCCGAGCTGGGCGATGTCTATGGCTGTTTGGATGGCAGTCCAATCAGCCACGGTGCAAGCGTCACCATTCGGGGAGGCATTGTGCAAAACGCGTACGGCGGATCGCACTTTGAGGAAGTTACATACCAAAATACGGTCAGGATGTCGGGGGGAACCGTTCGGCAGGTCTTGTGCGGTGGTTATTGCTTCCAAGTTCTCAACGATCCCAACGACAACACTGTCATAGTCACGGGCGGGAGTGTGGGCGGCTGCATCTACGGCGGCTGCTCCGGGGCACAGGAGATTGCGAACGTTCAGAGAAACAAAGTCTACATAACGAACTTGGATGCCGGCTGCGCCCCCAGTGTCATCGGGGGGAGCGCCACGGGACTTTCTGGTTTGAAAGTATGGCGCAATGAGGTTCACCTGGTGGGGGAGGGCGCTAGCATCCTCATCGACGGTGAGACATACCAGGGCCATGCCATGACCTTCAATCATGTTGCGGGAGGGGAATGCCTTGTTGAATTATCGGAGAATTCTGTCGACATATACGGCAGCGGCATCCAGGCCGTATCCCTGATCGACACGCAGATCCTCAATTTCCACCTGGTGGACGGACTTGCCGCAGCGGATACCCCCATGGTGTCGCTTTCGGGAGACAATCCGTGGAAGGCGTTCAACATGGTGAACCTCACGCTCGGCATCAAGGCGGACGCTATGACGGATTTGGGCCTGCTGGCCGGGCGCACCGTCACGCTGGTGGAATCGCGGCTTGCCATCACGGGCTTCGGAGAATCCTCCTACAAGGTGGTGAATGTCTCCAAGGGCGGGCAATCGGATGCCGCCAAGGCCCTCATCACCCTGGGGAACGAGGGCAAGGACCTTCTCATGACGGTGCTGTCCTCCAGCACGGAACTGCTTGCCCCCGGCGAGTCCAGGCAAGCCGGGAGCGCCACCATAACCGCACTTTCGCAAACCGAGCCCGGCCTGCTGGACAACCTCACCCTGGGCACCGACACCATAAGCGGCCAAGGCCGGAGCGACAGCTCGGCGGGCGGCCTGAAGATTGATTCCACGGCAGACTTGTTGATGGAGGGCATGACCCTCACCGCCAACAACAGAATCTCCGTGGGAGAGAACACCCTCACCCTCAAGGAAGTCACCATCACGGGCGACTGGACTGTGGCGGCCGGCTCACGCCTGAACCTGCGGGAGAACTCCACCATTACGGGCGACGTCACCCTGGAGGGCGGCTCCACGTTAGCCCTGGGCGGCTCCACCCACTCCGGCAACGTCTCCCTTGGTTGGAACACGGCCATTGGCAACGGCTCGGTCAACGGTAACATCACGTTTGCCGCAGGAAACCAGCAAGTCTCCCTGTGCGGTGACCTTGGTGGAACCGGGGACATCTCCATCGGCGTCGTCAACAGCACTTCTCCAGTCCCCCATCCGACTTTCACCTCCACCCTGAACCTGGGCGGGCACACCCTCTCCAAGGGCCTGAAGCTGGTTGGAGACACCACCGTCTCCAACGGCAAGCTGGTCTTGGCACACGACATGACCCGGTCCTTATTCGACAAACCAGCGCGCACCGTCACCATCGGCGCAGAGACCACGGTTGACCTGAATAGTCACACCTTCTCGCACAACCTCGCCGTTGAGGCCGATACCGCCATAGGCAACGGTACCATCGGCGGCAACGTGACCGTGAACGAGGGCAAGAGCGTACGCTTCTTCGGGGAAACGAAAATCGACAGCAACAATGAAGGTTTGGTATCCTACCACGGCAAAATCGAGATCGGAGGCACAACCATTCAGGCTCTCCATAGGCCACTCGAATCGCAGATAGGTGCTCCCGTGTACCCCGGCCTGATGAAAGAGCTTACCGTCTCCAAGGGCCTGATTGCCGGAACGGACAGGCAATCCAGCCTGGCGGACGGGTTGGAGATTGAATCCACGGCGAACCTGATGATAAAGGGCATGACCATCACGGCAGACAACAAAATCTCCGTGGGGCAGAACACCATCACCCTCAAGGATGTCACCATCAAGCTCTCCCAGGCATCATTCGACATTGTGGACGGCGTGTACTACTTCAACCTCTCCGACCTCTTCCACTGCTCCGTGGATATGGCTGACGTCACCTTTGACGCCTCCGACCTCACCCTGCCGGAAGGCTTCAATCCCGAGACCAACGGCATCTCCTTCAACCTGGGGGATGCCAAACTGACTGCGGGAAGTGCCACTCAGGACATCACCCTGCTGATGGGCGGATACGGCAGCCGGACCCTGAGCCTGGACGGCCAAGGTAATCCCGTGTTCACCAAGCTGGTGGAAACCCCGGAACCCGCCACAAGCACATTGTCCTTGCTTGCGCTTGCGGCGCTGGCCGCGCGCAGACGCAAGCGCAAGTAACATCATTTGGCTAGAAACCTCTCTCACCTCCCGCCGACTCCCCGGAGTTTCGCAGGGGAGTCGCCACGCCAAAGCGGCATCAACCAGCTTGATGCCGCGGAGGCGGGCCAATCCCTCCACGCATGGTGCCGCGCCATTATTTTCAAATTGCTTGCCTCGGCGTAGCGCGCAGCGCGAAGACGGGTAAATCGTAAATTGCTTGTCTCGGCGTAGCTTTAGCGTAGACGGATAGATTGTAAATCACCTTGACCCTCGCGGCGTTTCTGGTATAATGGTGCGCGAACGCATTCGCGGCCACACATGACTGTTGCCATGAAAAAGACACTCGCACTCATGCTTTTGCTGGCCGGGCTCACTCTGGAAGCCCAGGGAAGAACGCTGACCTGGGCCCCGACACCTGACAACAACAGCTGGGACACGACAACAGCCAACTGGCTGGATGAGGACGGCAAGGCCACCGTGTTTCAAAATGGCGACGATGTGGTGTTCAGCGACACAGGGCTGGCGGTGTTGGAGTGTGAGCTTGCGCCCACCCGCGTGCAGGTGAACACTAGTGGATATATCTTCTTCCAGGCTGGATTTCAAGACGTCCGGCCAGGCAGGCTGACAGGCAGCATGCAGCTCATCAAGAACGGCAGTGGTACGCTGGCCATCGAATGCGCCAACAGCTACACGGGCGGCACTGTGCTCAATGAAGGCACAATCGAGATGTACAACTCCAATGCCTTTGGCACAGGCGGCATCACGCTCAACGGGGGCACACTGGACCTCCAACAACGCCATATCGATAGCGACAAGGTCATCCTGCAAGGCTACGCCACCATTAACAACGGCAGCCTTTACGTGGGAGAGAATAAGACGTTCACCCTAGACAGCAGGCTCTCCGGCACGGTCGGCTTCACCCTGGGCGACAACGCTACACTGGACCTCCAACAACACGATATCGACAGCGACAAGGTCACCCTGAAAGGTGCCGCCACCATTAACAACGGCATCATCGTCGTGGCAGAGAATAAGACGTTCACTCTGGGTGACAGGCTCTCCGGCACGGTCAGCTTCACCCTGGGCGACAACGCTAGGCTGGACCTCGGCCAAAACACCATCTCCAGCTCCGTTACCCTGCAAGGCAAGGCTTTCATCGGCAACGGCAGCATTGATCACAACATCACTGTAGGCCAAAACAAGAACCTGACCCTGCTGCCGAACACAACCATCTCCGGCGTCATCAGCCTGGAAGGAGACGCTACGCTGGACCTCGGCGAGAACGATATCGACAGCGACAAGGTCACCCTGAATGGTGCCGCCACCATTAACAACGGCATCATCGTCGTGGCAGAGAATAAGACGTTCACTCTGGGTGACAGGCTCTCCGGCACGGTCAGCTTCACCCTGGGCGACAACGCTAAGCTGAACCTCGGCCAAAGCACCATCGATAGCGACAAGGTCATCCTGCAAGGCTACGCCAGAATTGACAACGGCAGCCTTTACGTGGGAGAGAATAAGACGTTCACCCTAGACAGCAGGCTCTCCGGCACGGTCAGCTTCACCCTGGGCGACAACGCTAGGCTGGACCTCGGCCAAAACACCATCTCCAGCTCCGTTACCCTGCAAGGCAAGGCTTTCATCGGCAACGGCAGAATTGATTACCACATCACTGTAGGCCAAAACAAGAACCTGACCCTGCTGGAGAAAACAACCATCTCCCGCGTCATCAGCCTGGAAGGAGACGCTACGCTGAACCTCGGCGGGAACGCCATCGACAGCAACAAGCTTGCCCTGCAAGGCTCCGCCATCATCGGCAACGGCACGATTAACGGCAATCTTGCCATGGAGCTGGGCTATAGCCTGACCCTGCTGGCAAACACCACCATCACGGGCGGCATCACCCTGGGCGACGCCGCTACGCTGAACCTTGGACAAAACGACACCATTGAGGGCGGCATCACCCTGGGCAACAACGCCACACTGTTCCTTGGACAAAACGACACCATTGCAGACGGCATCACCCTGGGCGACGACGCTATGCTGGACCTCGGCCAAAACACCATCTCCAGCTCCGTTACCCTGCAAGGCTCCGCCTTCATCGGCAACGGAGTGCTTAACAGCGACCTTGCCGTTGTCGCGGGCAAGGAACTCTGGCTGTATTCCGGAGACCTCACCGGCTCTGGTGTCATCAGCCTTGGAAATGAAGCCACGCTGCATGTCGGCAACAGAGGCTTCAAGATGGGCTGCGGCGTCAGCGGGAGTGGCACCATTGTGATGAGTGAATACGAAACCACTGCCTCCATCACCGGCAGCATGAAAGACTTCTCCGGCTCCGTGGAGGTGAAGAAAGGTACTCTGAACATCATGAACATTGACGATGCAGCCAAGCTGAACGTGGCGGATGTCACCATTGCCGCCAACGGTGTCCTGGGCGTGTACAAGAGCGAAACGGCGGCGGAGGCCAACGAGGGAGTGCTGACCATCACGGGTGGCCACAAGCTCACCGCCGGCAAGGACGCCCGCCTGAACGCCGACCTGGTGATGGGCGGCGGCGTGGAAGCTTCCGCCGTGCTGGATGTCTCCGCCAACCTCGGTGACGGCGGCTTGGAAATGGGCAGCACCGTGACCCTGAATCCGGGCAGCGTGCTCCTCTCCGATGCCGATATGGACGCCATCGGCGAACTGGGCTTCATGGGCAAGTACGACCTGTTCAACGGCGTGGACGGCCTGTCTCTGGGCGGCGACTTCCTCTCGGAGCTGGGCCTGGCGGACAAGTGGGTGAAAGCCGCCGACGTGTTCGCCAATCCCGTGCTGAGCGCGGAAAAGGACTACTACCTGTTTTACAGCGGCGTGAACCGGGGCGGTGTCGGCGGCAACGTGGGCACGGTATACCTGATGCAGATACCGGAGCCCGCCACGGGCACGCTGAGCCTGCTGGCGCTGGCCGCACTGGCAGCCCGTCGCCGCAGGAAGTAACCATCTTTTTGCTGGGAATACATCAGGGTCCCATCCGCTCCGGCGGGTGGGGCTTGCTCTTTTAGCGGCCCTGCGAACGCGCGCGTATCCGCATGTGTGATTTGAGCTTGACAAGTTGTGCCCCATGCGGGTAACATGCGCGCGCGCGAGGAGCGCGGTATGAACATGAAGGAGAGAATACGGATAGCGGTGCAGTCCAAGGGACGCCTGAACGAGGACACGATGGCCCTGCTGGCGGAGTCCGGCATCAAGGTTGGCGTGTCGAAGCGCACGCTGCTGGCGAGCGCGCGGAATTTCCCTGTGGAGGTGTTGTTCCTGCGGGACGACGACATACCGCAGACGGTGGCGGACGGCGTGGCGGACGCGGGTGTGGTGGGGCTCAACGAGCTGCATGAGCGGGAGGCGGACGCGCGCATCGTGAAGCGCCTGGGCTTCGGCGGGTGCAGGCTGTCCATCGCCATTCCCAAGGAGCAGCCGTACTCCAGCGTGAAGGATTTGGAGGGGCGCAAGATCGCCACGTCCTACCCGGTCATATTGAAGAAGTTTTTGCAGGAGCACGGCGTGCATGCGGAAATCCACGTCATCACCGGCTCGGTGGAAATCTCCACGGGAATCGGGCTGGCGGATGCCATTTTCGACATCGTGAGCAGCGGGTCCACGCTGGTGAGCAACAACCTGCGGGAAGTGGAGATCGTGCTGGAGAGCGAGGCCGTGCTCATTGCCAACAAGGGCCTCTCCGCGGAGAAGCTGGCCATCCTGGACGAGCTGGTGTTCCGCCTGGACGCGGTGATGGCGGCGGCGGACAAGAAATACGTGCTGATGAACGCGCCGCGCGAGTGCCTGGATGCCATCCTGGCGGTGCTGCCGGGCATCAAGAGCCCCACGGTGATGCCTCTGGCGCAGGAGGGCTGGTGCAGCATCCACACCGTGCTGGACGAGTCGTGCTTCTGGGAAATCATCGGCCGCCTGAAGGCTGCCGGGGCGGAGGGCATCCTGGTGCTGCCCATCGAAAAGATGATTTTATAAGCCATGCGCGTGATACAAGAGCCGCCGCGGGAACAATGGGCGGAGCTGGCCGCCCGACCCGCGTTCGATGTGACCACGCTCTTCGGCGTGGTGCGCCCCATCATGGATGCCGTGCGCGAGCGCGGCGACGCCGCCCTGCGCGAGTACGAATCCAAGTTCGACCACGTGGAGCTTTCCGATTTCCGCGTGGGTGCGGAGGAGCTGCAGGCCGCCGCCGCACAGGTGCCGCAGGAATTGCAGCAGGCCATCAGGCTGGCGCACGACAATATCACCGCCTTCCACGCCGCGCAGAAGTTTGAGGGCGTGTCCGTGCAGACCGCACCCGGCGTGCGCTGCGAGCAGCGCGGCATTCCCATCTCCCGCGTGGGCCTGTATGTTCCGGGCGGCTCCGCGCCGCTGTTCTCCACCGTGCTGATGCTCGGTGTGCCTGCGCACCTGGCGGGATGCCCGAACGTGGTGCTGTGCACGCCGCCCGCCAAGGACGGCAGCGTGAACCCGGTCATCCTCTACACCGCGCAACTGTGCGGCATCGGTAACATCTACAAGATTGGCGGCGCGCAAGCCGTCGCCGCCATGGCATGCGGCACGGCATCCGTCCCGCGCGTGGACAAGATTTTCGGCCCCGGCAACCAATACGTCATGGCCGCCAAGCAGCTCGCCTCCCTCTCCGGCGTGGGCATCGACATGCCCGCCGGGCCCAGCGAGGTGGAGGTGCTGGCGGATGCCACCTGCAACCCCGCCTTCGTGGCGGCGGACCTGCTCAGCCAGGCGGAGCACGGGTCAGACAGCCAGGCCGTGCTGGTGGCGGACAGCATGCAGCTGGCGGAGTCCGTACAGCGCGAGGTGGAGGCCCAGCTGGCGCAGCTGCCGCGCCGCGACATCGCCGCCCGCGCGCTGGAGCACAGCCGCATCATCGTGCTGGCGGACAGGCGGGACGCCATCGACTTCACCAACGCCTACGCGCCGGAGCACCTGATACTCGCGGTGTCGGACGCCCGCGCCGTGGCGGCGCAGGTGGAGCACGCGGGTTCCGTGTTCATCGGCCACTACTCCTGCGAGAGTGCGGGAGACTACGCCAGCGGCACCAACCACACCCTCCCCACCCTCGGCTACGCCCGCTCGTTCGGCGGGCTCTGCCTGGACAGCTTCATCCGCAAGACCACCTTCCAGGAGCTAACGGAGGATGGCGTGCGCAGCATCGGCCCCGCCGTGGAGGCCATGGCCGCCGCGGAATCCCTGGATGCCCACGCCCGCGCCATGTCCCTGCGCCTGGATGCCGTGGGGCAGGGGGGCACGCAACCCGCGTTCGACTTGGATGCGCTGGTGCGCCCGAACATCCGCTCGCTGGCGCCGTACAGCTCCGCGCGCGACGAGTACGCCGGGCATGAGGCGCACGTGTTCCTGGATGCCAACGAGAGCCCGTACAACCCGCCCTACAACCGCTACCCGGACCCGCTCCAGCGCGAGCTCAAGGCGCGTATCGCCGCCGTGAAGGGCGTGGCGCCGGAGTCCATCTTCCTCGGCAACGGCAGCGACGAGGCCATTGACCTGGTCTACCGCGTCTTCTGCACGCCGGGGCAGGACAACGTGGTGGCGCCGGAGCCCACCTACGGCATGTACGCCGTCTGCGCGGACATCAACAACGTGGAGTACCGCCCCGTGCCGATGGGCGAGGACTTTTCCTTCACGGCGGAAGCGCTGCTGGCGCGCACGGACGCCCGCACCAAGGCGGTGTTCCTGTGCTCGCCGAACAACCCGAGCGGCAACCTGCTGCCGCACGCGGAAATCCGCAAGGTGCTGCAGGGCTTCCGCGGCATCGTGGTGGTGGACGAGGCGTACGGCGACTTCGCGCCGCAGGCCACGCTGCGCCCTCTGTTGGCGCAGTTCCCCAACCTGATTATCCTGTCCACGTTCTCCAAGGCGTGGGCCAGCGCGGGCATCCGCCTCGGCATGGCATTCGCCTCCCCGCAAATCATCGCATACTTCAACAAGGTCAAGTACCCCTACAACGTGAACGCCCTCACCCAGCAGGCCGCGCTGGAAATGCTGGACCGCGCCGCAGAGGTGGACACCTGGGTGCAGGGCATCCTGCGGGAGCGCTCCCGCGTGATGCAGGCCGTGGCGCTGCTGCCCGCGTGCCGCCGCGTCTTTGCGTCGGATGCCAACTTCTTCCTAGCGCGCATCGACCACGCCACCACCGTGTATGAAACGCTGGTGGAGCGGGGCATCGTGGTGCGCAACCGCAGTCGCATCCGCCTGTGCGCGGACTGCCTGCGCATCACCATCGGCACACCGCAGGAGAACGACGAGCTGCTGCGCGCCCTCACCGAAATCACCGCATCATGAAAAAGGCACTCTTCATCGACCGCGACGGCACCATCATCCACGAGCCCGCAGACGAGCAGGTGGATTCCCTGGAGAAATTCTCCTTCCTGCCCGGCGCCATACGCTCCCTCGCCGCCATCCGCGAGCTCACCGGGTACGAGCTGGTGATGGTCACCAACCAGGACGGCCTCGGCACGCCCGCCTACCCGCAGGAGACGTTCGACGCCCTGCAGCGGCTGCTGCTGGACACGCTGGCGAGCGCGGGCGTGGTGTTCGACGCCATCCACATCGATACCCATTTCCCGCAAGACAACGCGCCCACGCGCAAGCCCGGCACCGCCATGCTCACAGAGTATATGGGCGGGGAGTACGATATGGACGCCTGCTACGTCATCGGCGACCGCGACACCGATGTGCAGTTGGCGCAGAACCTGGGCTGCCGCGCGCTGAAAATCGGCGGCGAGATGGACTGGGCGAAGGTGCTGGAAATCATCGTCGCCGGCGAGCGCGCCGCGGAGGTGCACCGCACCACCCGCGAGACGGACGTGTACGTGAAGCTGGAGCTGGACCGCCCCGGCGTGTGCAGCGTGGACACCGGGCTGCCGTTCCTCGACCACATGCTGGAGCAGATTGCCCACCACGGCGGCATGGGCCTCACCATCCGCGCCAAGGGTGATTTGCAGGTGGACGCCCACCACACCATGGAGGATACCGCGCTCGCGCTCGGCGACTGCCTGCGCCGCGCGCTGGGCGACAAGCTGGGGATTTCACGCTACGGCTACTGCCTGCCGATGGACGACTGCCTGTGCCGCGTGGCGCTGGATTTCGGCGGGCGTCCCTGGCTGCAGTGGGATGCTGAATTCCACACCGAGAGCGTGGGCGGCATCCCCACGGAGATGTTCATGCACTTCTTCAAGAGCCTGAGCGATGCCGCGCTGATGAACCTCTCCGTCTCCGCGCGCGGCGACAACGCCCACCATCTGGCGGAAAGCATGTTCAAGGCGCTGGCGCGCGCGCTCCGCATGGCCGCGCAGCGTGATGTGCGCCACCTCGTTCTCCCCTCCAGCAAGGGTACGCTCTAATCTTTCATGAAGGTCGCCGTCGTCAAGTACAACGCGGGCAACATCCGCTCGGTCGTCAACGCCCTCCACCGCATCGGCGTGGAGCCCGTGCTGACGGACGACCCCGCCGTGCTGCGCTCGGCGGAGCGCGTGGTGTTCCCCGGCCAGGGGGAGGCCTCCACCACCATGGCGCACCTGCGGCAATACGGGCTGGACGAGGTCATCCGCTCGCTGTCGTGTCCCGTGCTGGGCATCTGCATCGGCCAGCAGCTTTTGTGCGAGCATTCCGAGGAGGGCGACACCGCGTGCCTGGGCGTGTTCCCGGGGCTGCGCGTGCAGCGCTTCCGCGTGGCGGCGGGGCAGCGGCTCAAGGTGCCGCACATCGGCTGGAACACGCTGGATGATGTCTCATCCCCCCTGTTCGACGGCGTGCCCGCGGGCTCGTTCGTGTACTTCGTGCACAGCTACTACGTGCCGGACGGCGCGCACGCCATCGCCTGCACCACCTACGGCGGCACCACGTACGCCTCCGCCATCCGCCGCGGCAACTTCTACGCCACACAGTTCCACCCGGAGAAGAGCGGCCCCGTTGGCGAGCGCATCCTCTCCAACTTCATCCACCTCTGCCATGATTGAGCCCATCCCCGCCATCGATATCATCGGCGGCCGCTGCGTCCGCCTCACCAAGGGCGACTACGCCGCCCAAAAGGT
Source organism: Akkermansia sp. (assembly GCA_030523775.1). Taxonomy (GTDB): domain Bacteria; phylum Verrucomicrobiota; class Verrucomicrobiia; order Verrucomicrobiales; family Akkermansiaceae; genus Akkermansia. The sequence continues at coordinate 5,517 of JAUNHW010000027.1, read as the reverse complement.
GTACGACGCCAACCCCGTGGACGTGGCCAAGCGCTTCCAGGACATGGGAGTCACGCGCCTCCACCTGGTGGACCTCGACGGCGCCAAGGCCGCGCACATCGTCAACCTGGACGTGCTGGAGGGAATCGCCTCGCAGACCAGCCTGGTGGTGGACTTTGGCGGCGGCATCAAGCAGGAGGCGGATTTGCGCGCGGCGTTCGACCACGGCGCGTCCATGGTGACCGTTGGCAGCCTTGCCGCCACGCAGCCGGAAACCCTGCTGCAGTGGGCCGCCGCGTTCGGTGCGGACCGCTTCATTGTGGGCGCGGACGCGCAGGACGGCCGCATCCGCACCCACGGCTGGCTGCAGGACAGCGGCATGTCGCTGGACGAGTTCGTCTCCTTCTACCTGCGGCACGGCATCACGCGCGTGCTCTGCACGGACATCTCGCGCGACGGCACGCTCGGCGGCCCCAACACGGAGCTCTACCGCGGCATCATGCAGGTGCACCCGGAATGCCGCCTGATCGCCAGCGGCGGCGTTTCCTGCACGCAGGACATCCTCTCGCTGGAGGCCGCGGGCGTGCCCGCCGTGGTCTTCGGCAAGGCCTACTACGAGGGGCGGCTGGACCTGCCCGCACTTCTCAACCGCAATTCGCCATGCTAGCCAAACGCATCATCCCTTGCCTGGATGTCAAGGACGGACGCACCGTCAAGGGCACTAACTTCGTCAACCTGCGGGAGGCCGGCGACCCCGTGGAGCTGGGCCGCGCATACAGCTTGCAGGGCGCGGACGAGCTGGTGTTCCTGGACATCACCGCCAGCCACGAGGGCCGCAAGACCTTCACCGACATGGTGGCGCGCGTGGCGCGCGAGCTTTCCATCCCCTTCACCGTGGGCGGCGGCATCAACGAGCTTGCCGACGTGGCGCGCATGCTGGACGCCGGGGCGGACAAGGTGAGCGTGAACTCCGCCGCCCTCCGCAACCCGCGGCTGGTGGGGGACATCGCGTCCCACTTCGGCTCGCAGGTCTGCGTGGTGGCCATCGACGCCCGCTGCGCGGACGGCAACTGGGAGTGCTACCTCAACGGCGGCCGCGTGCCCACCGGGCGCGGGCTGTTCGACTGGGCACACGAGGTGGCCGACCGCGGCGCCGGGGAAATCCTCTTCACCAGCATGAACCACGACGGCGTGAAGCAGGGCTTCGCCAACGACGCCCTCGCGCGCCTCTCCGACGAGCTCCCCATCCCCGTCATCGCCAGCGGCGGGGCAGGGGCCATGCAGCACTTCGCGGACGCCTTCACCATCGGCCGCGCGGACGCCGCCCTCGCCGCCAGCGTCTTCCACTTCGGCGAAATCGCCATTCCCGAACTCAAGCAATACCTCCGCGCACAGGGAATCTGCGTGCGCATTTGAACACTCAACCGCAAATCACCACCATGGACATCGACTTCGAGAAATCCAGCGGGCTCGTTCCCGCCATCATCCAGGACTCCGCCACCCGCCAGGTCCTCATGCTCGGCTACATGAACCGCGAGGCCTACGAAAAGACCGTTGCCACGCGCCGCGTCACCTTCTGGAGCCGCTCCAGAAACTGCCTCTGGACCAAGGGAGAAACCAGCGGCCACTTCCTGGAGCTGGTGGACATCAAGGCGGACTGCGACAACGACACCCTGCTGGTGCGCGCCGTCCCCCACGGCCCCGTGTGCCACACCGGCACGGACACCTGCTGGGGCGAGACGAACGATGCCAACCCGCTCCTCTTCCTCACCGAGCTGCAGGACTTCATCAACAAGCGCCGCGAGGAGATGCCCGAGGGCTCCTACACCACCTCCCTCTTCAAGGACGGCCTCAACCGCATGGCCCAGAAGGTGGGCGAGGAGGCCCTGGAGGCCGTCATCGAGGCCGTCCACGGCACCGACGACCGCCTGCTCTACGAAGCCTCCGACATGTTCTACCACCTCATCGTCCTGCTGGCCTCCAAGGGCCTCCGCATCGAGCAGGTGGCCGCGGAACTGGCGGAACGCCACCGCCCCGGCTGGAAAAAACACTAAGGGGATGTACAAAGTACAATGTACGATGTACAAATCAAAATAATGCGCGCGCACGGCGCGCGGGAATTTCGGCCGCTCCCGCGGCCCTCGAAACACTGCACGCGCTCTGCGCGTGCCTAGCTTCCCGATTTGTACTTCGTACATTGTACATTCCACAAAAAATGTCCGCTTTGGGCTTGACATTGCCGGGGCGCGCCTGTAACATGCCCCGCGCCCGCTCCAACGGCGCAGCATGCGCGAATAGCTCAGTCGGTAGAGCAGTAGACTTTTAATCTATTGGTCCCGGGTTCGAGTCCCGGTTCGCGTACTCCACAGCATCTGTCCCCATCGTCTAGGGGTTAGGACATATGATTCTCAGTCATAGAACTGCGGTTCGAATCCGCATGGGGATGCTCCTTTCTTGAAAAACCGCCCCCGCGGCGGGCTTTTTTTTGCCCGTATGCCACTCTTTATGCTTGCGCGCGCGCGTATACGCGCGCATAATGCGCGCGTATGAGTGACACAGAGAACACACCGCCCGTGGATGAGCAGAAGCTCACCGGGGCACAACAAGAGTACAGCGCTGCGCAGATTGACAAGCTGGAGGGCTTGGAGGCCGTGCGCAAGCGCCCCGGCATGTATATCGGCGATCCCGACCAGCGGGGCCTGCACCACTGCGTTTTCGAGGTGCTGGACAACTCCATCGACGAGCATCTGGCCGGCTACTGCAGCAAGATTGACATCCTGATCCACGAGGACGGGTCCATCTCCGTGGTGGACAACGGCCGCGGCATCCCGGTGGACATCCACCCGAAGTTCGGCATCCCGGCGGTGGAGCTGGTGCTCACCAACCTGCACGCGGGCGGCAAGTTCGGCCAGGGAGCGTACAAGTACTCCGGCGGCCTGCACGGCGTGGGCGCCAAGTGCGTGAACGCGCTGTCCGACTGGTTCAAGGCGGAGGTGCGCCGCGACGGCAAGCGCCACGTCATCACCTTCGAGCGAGGTAAGACCAAGGAGAAGCTGCACGTGGTGGGTTCCTGCCCGGCCAACCAGACCGGCACCACCATCACCTTCCTGCCGGACCCCACCATCTTCACGGACACCACGGAGTTTGTGTTCGACATGCTGGCCAAGCGCCTGCGCGAGCTCGCCTTCCTCAACCCCGGCCTGGTCATCCAGCTGGTGGACGAGCGCGCCGAGAGCCAGCGCAGCGAGACCTTCCTCTACAAGGACGGCATCAAGGAGTTCGTGGTCCAGCTCAATGAGAACAAGACCCTCATCACCCCGGACCCCATCAGCATCTCCGGCATCCGCCACATCGAGGTGGAGTACGACGGCAAGACCATGCAGGACGACGTCATCGTGGACGTGGTGATGCAGTACAACGACAGCGACAAGTACAACATCCTCTGCTACGCCAACTCCATCTACAACGCGGACGGCGGCACGCACCTCTCCGGCTTCCGCAGCGCGCTCACCCGCGTGATCAACGCGTACGCCAAGGCCAACAACCTGCTCTCCGCCAAGGACCCCACCCTCAACGGCGACGACGTGCGCGAGGGCCTGGTGTCCGTCATCAGCGTGAAGATGCCCAACCCGCGCTTCTCCTCCCAGACCAAGGACAAGCTGGTGAACACGGAGATTGAGGGCGTGGTGGGCAACGTGGTGTACGAGGAGTTGAAAGAGTACTTCGAGGAGAACCCGCAGGTGGCCCGCACCATCATCGACCGCTGCCTCATCGCCAGCCGCGCCCGCGAGGCCGCCCGCAAGGCGCGCGAGAGCGTGCGCAAGAGCGCCATGACCGTGGGCGGCGGCCTGCCCGGCAAGCTGGCGGACTGCTCCAACCGCGACCCCGAGCAGTGCGAGCTCTTCATTGTGGAGGGCGACTCCGCAGGCGGCTCCGCCAAGGTGGGCCGCGACCGCCGCACCCAGGCCATCCTCCCGCTCCGCGGCAAGATCCTCAACGTGGAGAAATCCCGCCTGGACAAGGCACTGGGCAGCGAGACCATCCAGAACATCATCACCGCCATCGGCGCCGGTATCGGCGACGGGGAAGGCGAGGGCTCGTTCGACATCACCAAGGCCCGCTACCACAAGATCATCCTGATGGCGGATGCCGATGTCGACGGCGCGCACATCTGCACGCTGCTGCTCACGCTCTTCTGCCGCCACATGCCCCAGCTGGTGCGCGCCGGATACGTGTACATCGCACAGCCCCCGCTGTACCGCGTGAAGTACCGCAAGGAGGAGGAGTACATCCAGAACGAGGTGGACCTCAACCGCAAGCTCATCTCTCTCGGCGCCGGAGACGTCACCCTCTCCACGCCCGACAAGGCCAAGGTGTTCGACGCGGACTCCCTCATGGGCATCCTGGAAACGCTCATCTCCCTGCAGAAGTTCGAGAACAGCGTGGCCCAGCACGGCGGCACCCTGAAGGACCTCCTGCGCCACCGCGCCGGCAACGGCAGCTTCCCGGAATACCTGGTGAAGGTCCGCTGCGGCAATGACGAGGAGGTGCTCTACTTCGCCACCCAGGAGGAGCTTTCCGCGTACTCCGACGAGAACCGCGACCTCTTCCTGTTCGGCGAGCCGAGCGAGGAGGAGCTGGCCGCCAACCCGCTGCCCGTGCGCGAGGGACCGTCCCGCCGCGCCCTGCTGCACGAGCTGCACGAGGCCAAGGCCATCTCCAAGATCATGGCACGCCTGGAGGAGCTCGGCATCCCTGCCGACCGCCTGCTGTCCGACGATGCCCCCATCTTCGAGATTGCAGAGAAGAACAAGGAGGCGGCCACGCCCATCTTCTACGTGGGCGACATCCTCACCAAGGTGCTGGAAATCGGCGGCCGCAACGTCACCATCACACGATTCAAGGGCTTGGGCGAAATGAATGCGGAAGACCTTTTCGCCACCACCATGGACCCCGAGAAGCGCGAGCTCCTGCGCGTCCGCCTGGACGACGACAACGCCATGCAGGCCGACAAGATGTTCACCATCCTCATGGGCGACCTGGTGGAACCCCGCCGCCAGTTCATCGAGGACAACGCCCTCAACGTCCGCAACCTTGACGTGTAATGATGGATGTACAAAGTACAATGTACAATGTACAAAGTAAAATACGCTAGTTGTATGAACAAGGCTGATCAGATAAAGCGGACGATGGATTTTGCGCTGCGCGTGGTGCGGCTTGTGGACAGCTTGCCGCGCACTACGGCGGGCCATGTTTTCGGCAAGCAGCTCTTGCGCTGTGCGTCATCCGTGGCGGCTAATTACCGTGCCGCCTGCCGTGGCAAATCCACTCAGGACTTCCTCGCTAAATTGAAGATTTGCGAGGAGGAATCTGATGAATCCGCATTCTGGCTGGAGCTGATTGATGCATCCGGGTTGCTGCCTTCCAAGAAGATGGGAAACATCATCGACGAAGCGCACCAGCTCAATGCCATCATCACCGCCGCATGCAAAACGACTGCAGCGAAGCTGCGAAAACAATAATTTGTACATTGTACTT
>JAUNHW010000026.1 GCA_030523775.1 Akkermansia sp. | reverse complement strand
AGTTGCGCTCGCGGCGCTCACCGAAAGAACGCTCCCTGCGCTCGCCAAAGCTGCGTTCGCGGCGTTCGCCGTTGTTGCGGTCGAAGCGGCGGTTGCCGAAGCCGCGCCGTTCTCCCCTGTTGCCGAAACTGCGCCCGCGGCGCTCACCGAAGGGGCGCTCGCCGCGTTCCTCGCGCTGGCGGGGGGCATGGGGCACACGGCCGAAGGGGCGTGCGCCGCGCTGCGGGCGCTCCGGCTCAAAGGATTCCCCCTCCGTGTATTTGGTGGCGGATTCCAGGGCTTCCTCCTCCGTCTCGAAATCGGCGGGGTTGAACACGTAGTCCTCTTCCTGCTCGGCGGGGGCATCGTTGGCCTCCTTCACGGGGGCGGTGCGGGGCTTGAAGACCTGCTGGGCCCCCATGAGCCCCTTGCGGCGCGGCGGGTTGGTGGTAACCTGGGCCACCTGCTCCGCGGTGAGCAGGGCGCAGTGGCCGGGTTCCAAATCACCGCCCCAGAGGGAGCCGATACGCACGCGCACCAGCTTTTTCACGCGCAGTCCCAGGCATGCGAACATTTGGCGCACCTGGCGCTTGAGCCCCTGTTCCAGCACCACGCACGCGCGCCGCGCAGACAGGCGGGAAACGTACTTGGCCTTGGCCTGGCCTTCCGGCAGGTGCAGCCCCTTGAGCAGTTGCAGCAGCACGCTGCCGTCGAACGCCTGGTCCAGCGTCACCCAGTATTCCTTTTCAACGCCGCCGCTCGGGTGCGGAATGTTCTGCATCAGCTCGCCGTCGTTCGTGAAGATGAGCAGGCCCTCGCTGTCCTCGTCCAGCCGCCCCGCGTAGTTCAGGTGGCGGTACTTGGGCGGCAGCAGGTCGTACACTGTGCCGGGTGCCCCCTGCGCCTCCCTGCTGCACACGAAACCGCGCGGCTTGTTGAGCAGTATGGTGGCAATCTCCCTGGGGGTGGCGTGGTGGCCGTCCACCTTCACGAAATCGGTGGGCATCACGCGCATTCCTGGCGTTTCCACGCGCTGGCCGTTCACTTCCACGCGGCCCTCCTCTATGAGCTTGTCTGCGGCGCGGCGTGATTCGTAGCCGCACATGGCGAGGAACTTGTTGAGGCGCACGCTGCCTTCCGGCGCGGCGGGGTATGATTCATCTTCCGGCATATCTGTTGTATCTGGTGATTCTGGCGGGTAAGAAAGGAGCCTCGCGGTCGCAAAACCGGGAGGCTCTGAAAAATCTGGAGTTCCCTGAAGTGAGGGAATCAGGACTCGAACTTGGTCTTGGGCAGGCCGATGGGGCTCTGGCCCTCTTTCCACTGTCCGCGCTCCTTCATGAGCTTGACACGTTCAAAACGCTTGAGGACGGAACGCTTGCCGCCCACGGTACCGGTGGCTTTCAGTGTGGAATGCTTGGACATATTCTTTGCTTGTTGTTTGAAGGTTGAATGCGCACCCTGGCGGTGCGGGCGGCAATTTATACCCCCTTTCCCCCACAAAGGCAAGCCAAATTTCACTTTTTTTTGTCACCGGGCGGGATTTCCGTGTCCCTGTTGATTTTCCCCGCCTTTCACGTTCCCACGGAAAGGACGTACGACACACTGCCCGCGCGTGCGTGGCGCGCATTTGTGCTTGCAGGGCGCTGGGTGGTGATGGTACAATGCCTAATATCAACCATGTTGGAGACACGTAACATCTGCCTGGAGGTGGAAGGGGAGGAGGAACCCCTCTTCCTGCTCAACAATATCAACTTCTGCGTGCCCAAGGGCCACTTCATGGCCATTGTGGGCCCGTCCGGATGCGGCAAGACCACCCTGCTCAAGAGCATTGCCGGCATCATGGCCACCACCTCCGGCTCCTTCTTCTGGGAGGGCCGCGACCTGGCGGAGGAGGGCGATTTCAAGCCCTACGAGATAGGTTACGTGCCCCAGTTCAGCATTGCGTACGATGAGCTGACGGTGGACGAGAGCATCGAGTGCTCCGCGCGGTTGCGCGTGAAGGGGGACGAGGACGAAATCAACGACCTCATCGATTCCGTGCTGGAGGAAACCGGGCTCACCGAGATAGCGGACCGCCAGGTGAAGCGCCTCTCCGGCGGGCAGAAGCGCCGCCTGGCGCTGGCCATGGAGCTGGTCTCCCACCCGCGCGTGCTGCTGTGCGACGAGGTGACCAGCGGCTTGGACCCGCGCTCCGAGCGCGAGATTGTGGAGCTGCTGCACAATCTGAGCCGCAAGGAGGGCCGCATTGTCATTTCCGTGACCCACAGCCTGGCGCAGATGGAGCTGTACGACAGCATCATGGTGCTGGTGAAGGGCAACCTGGCCTACCACGGCTCCCCCGGTGCCATGATCCACTATTTCGGCGTGCAGCACGTGGAGGACGTGTACCCCCAGCTCTCCCTGCGCGAGCCGGAGGAGTGGAGCCAGAGCTGGCTCAAGCACCGCGCAGACTACTACCGCCGCATGGAGTCCGAGCACGTGGAGAAGTACCGCCTCATGGGCCAGGAGCCGCCAGCGGAGGGTGAGGGCGCCGGAGAGGATGAGGAGGAGGAGGAAGAGACGCCCTCCTTCTTCTGCCAGTTCTTCCACCTGCTCAAGCGCCGCTTCACCATTTTGGCGCGCGACAAGACGCAGCTCATCCTGCAGCTGGTTATGATTATCGTCTTCCCCATCCTGGTGGCGCTCTTCTCCAGCAAGGGGCAGGAGCAGCTGCACAACCTCACGGACCAGGCCGGCAACGACATTGCCGCAGAGGTGCAGCAGCAGCAGACCATTGCGGAAACACGCGCCAAGGTGGGTTCCGCGCAGTCCGGCATCATCATGTTCGAGATTATCCTGCTCGGGCTCATGGGCTCCAACAACTCCGCCCGCGAGATTGCCGGCGAGCGCCAAATCATGGAGAAGGAGAAGTTTGCCGGCACCAAGACCAGCGCGTACATTTCCTCCAAGCTGGTGTACCTGGCGGTGCTGGTGCTGGTGCAGAGCTTGTGGATGTACCTCTTTGTGCAGTACTTCTGGCCGCTAAGGGGCGACACGTGGAACCACCTGGGCTTCCTGCTGCTGGCCAACGCCGCCATGACCACGGTGTGCCTGGGTATTTCCGCCAACTGCAAGAACCCGGACCAGGCCTCCCTGCTGAGCATTTACCTGGTGGGCTTCCAGCTGCCGCTCTCCGGGGCGGTGCTGGCGCTGCCCTCCATGATAGAGAGTGTCACCCAGCCGTTCATTTCCGCATACTGGGCCTGGAGCGGCAGCGTGATGGGCCTGGACAACGATGTGCTCAAGGCCGTGAACGGTATCGTGCAGACCACCTTCTCGGAGATTTCCCTCTGCCATGTGGTACTCGCGGTGCACGTCGTCGTGGGTATCGTATTGGCCTATATCGGAGCCCGGCGCGAGCGCTGGGAGTGATTTTCCATCAATCCATCCACCCCCCCCCCATAACATAGAAACCATCCCACCCATATGGCAAGACGCAAGAATAAGAAAGGAAGCGGTTCCTCCCGCGCCCCCCTGGCCATCTGCATAGGAGCCGCGGCGGTGCTCGTTGTGGGCGCGCTCGCCCTCTCCGGCGGCCACAAGCACGGCGTATCCGCAGCTTCCCAGAACTTCCGCATATCAGACTACCGCACGGATGCCTCCCGCTTCACCAACAACCGGTACAGCATAGAGGGCCGCGTGGAGAACATCGAAACACTCGGCAACGACCGCCTCATCGCCATCTCCATCCCCGGCAACAAGCAGGAGCGCCTGCCCCTGCTGGTGCACAGCGGTGTGGCGCAGGGCGTGAACCTCACCCGCGGCGACACTTTCCTCTTTGAGGTGGAGTGCTGCACCGGGCATGACGACGAGCAGAAAGAAATCAAGGGCGTGCTGGTGGTGCGCCGCGTAGAGACAAAGTGATGAAAACGTTTTACACCATGATGCTGCTGCCCGCGCTGGGCGGCTTCCTGTACGGCCAGATGGAGCCGGGGACCTATGCCGTCTCCCCGGATCTCTCCGGTACCCAGCAGAACAACAACAAGGGCAAGAAACAGCGCTCTTCCAAGGGCAAGAAAGCCAGGGACAACCGCGCGGACGACGAGGACGACGAGGATGTGGACGACCGCCCCTCCCGCCGCGGTGGCGGCGGCTCCGGCGTGAACGATGCCGGCGAGCCGGAGAACCCGCGCCTGCTCGGCATGGAAATGCCCCTGCTGGACCCCTCCTCCGACACCGTCACCTACAACGGCGGCAAGTTCGATGTGGGCAACAACGCCATTGTGCGCGCCCGCTTTGAAAAATACCTGCAGCAGAACCCGGACGACTCCACGGAGGCCAAGCGCTACCGCCAGCGCATGAACGACCTGTTGAAGCTCACGCAGAACAACGCGCGCCAGCATTCGGAGGTGGGCAGCCAGACCCTCCTGCAGATTGGCCGCGGGCTGTATGAAATCAACGACTATTCCGGGGATGCCGGGCAGGCAGCCACGCTCGCCAGCGCCATCGCCTCCGCGCTGGCCGTGCAGTACGCCAACCGCGACCGCGAGCGCAAGAACGAGCAGCTCACCAAGGAAATCGAGAAGTTGGTGCGAGACACCAACATCAAGCAGACCCGCAACGAGAACCGCCCCACCAAGGAGGTGGGTACCGGCCGCAACCGCCGCCTCCAGCAGAGCCAGAGCAAGTCCAACACCTTCCTCATTGCCGAGCAGACCACGGAGATTGCCACCAAGAAGGGAACCAAGGTGAAGAACGATGCCGACAGCATTGCCGCCACCGAGCTCTCCAAGGTCAACTACCAGAGCACGCTCATCTCCTTCCTCATGCAGCGCCGCTTCGAGCACGCCCTCATCGGCAGCTTCGCCTACCGCCACATCTTCCGGGACGGCGACAACAAGCTCAACATCAAGAAGGACTCCCAGGCATCCAAGGTCTTTGAGGGCGGCGCCGGCGTGCCCCCCACCGTGGGCACCATCGCCTCCCTGGCCGCCAATGCCCGCCGCGAGGTGGACCAGAACATGGAGGCCGTGGCCAACCTGATGGCGCAGAACAAGATGGCGGAAGCCACCCAGCACCTCATCGAGGCTGTCGCCATCGGCGAGTACATGCCCAGCGTCTGCACCTTCCCCACGGAGAGCCGCCGCCGCATCGCCGAATTCTGGACCCTGCGCAAGCGCAGCCTCTCCGCCCTCAACGCGCGAGACTACGGCACGCTGGAGGAGATAGCGGACAAGATGAAGGAGATGGACGTGGATTTCGACGACTCCCTGCTGCGCACCTACTGCGAGGGCCGCAAGCTGCAGAGCGACATGGCCCTGCGCAACGCCCGCAAGGCATTCATGAGCGGGGATGAGGAGGCCGCCACCGAGTATGCGGAGGAAGCCGCCCTCATCTGGCCGCGCAACCCGCATCTCAAGGAGATGCAGGAGGAGGTGCTCAAGCTGGACAACAACGCCGCACTCATCACCGAGTTCAAAACCCTGCTGGACCGCCACCAGTACCGCACCATCTACAACGAGCGCAGCAAGTTCAAGGTGGTGGCCATAGACCCGGAGCTGGAGAAGAAGTACGAGGAGTGCGTGATGCTCATCGGCACCATTGATGCCATGCTCCAGCAGATTGACGTGGCCGCCAACCAGGACAAGCAGATGGGCCCCTGCATGGCATACGAGATGCTGCTGGACTTCATGGACAAGGACCCCCGCTACATGGAGGACTCTGCGTTCAAGGACGCCGTGGTGCGCTTCAAGGTGGACGCGCAGGACTTCGTGCGCGCGCTGGACGAGGCCAAGGTGCAGGAGGAGCGCCGCGAGTACGGCTCCGCGCTGGCCAACTACTACCGCGCGCAGTGTCTCTGCATGCCCTCCAACCGCGCCAAGGAGGGTATCGAGCGCATCTCCCAGCTCATCCTCTCCGCCAAGTTCCCGGAGTGATGACGCGGCCGGTTGTCACCCGCTTTGCCCCCACGCCCAGCGGCCCGCTGCACGTGGGGCACCTGCTGGCCGCGCTGGAGGCCCGCCGCGTGGCGGATGAGCTTGGCGGCACCTGCGTGCTGCGCATCGAGGACATCGACCTGCGCGCGCGCGACCCGCAGTGGGTGGAGCTCATGCACGCGGATTTGGCGTGGCTGGGCCTGCATTTCGATGGCCCGGTGATGTATCAGACCCGCCGCTTTCCCGCCTACGCCGCCGCGCTGGAGAAGCTGCGGGCCATGGGGTTGCTCTACCCCTGTTTCTGCAACCGCGGGGATATCCGCGCGCATGTGGCGGAATCCGGCCGCGCCCCGCACGCCACCCTGGGCTACCTGTACCCCGGCACCTGCAAGCACCTGCCGCAGGATGAGGTGCAGCGCCGCCTGGAGGCCGGGGACGCCCACTGCTGGCGCATCGATATGGAGCGCGTGCAGGATTTGGCGGGCTGCCCGGAGTGGCACGATGCCAGCCGCGGCACCCAGCGCTGCGTGCCCACGGAGTACGGGGACGTGGTGCTGGCGCGCAAGGAGCTACCCTCCAGCTACCACCTGGCCGTGGTGGTGGATGATGCGGAGCAGGGGGTCACCCATGTCACCCGCGGGGAGGACCTGTTCGATGCCACCCACATCCACCGCGCGCTGCAGGCCGTGCTGGGGCTCCCCGTGCCGGAGTACATGCACCACGCCCTGCTGCGCGACAACGCCGGCAAGCGCCTGGCCAAGCGGGACGGCGCGCGCTCCCTGCAATCCCTGCGGGAGTCCGGCTACACCCCGGCGCAGGTGCTGGATTCCCTGCGCGCCGCCTTGCAGAACGGCGGCATCTGGCGCTGCTGAAACGGGCAGCTATTTGGCCTGGAAGGTCTTGATGACGGATTTGGGGTCGTCCGGGTGGGCGGCCAGCTCTGCGAAAAGGCGTTCGCGTGCGCCCAGCGCGGCCTGCAGGGCCTCCTCCTCCCCGCCGTAGTCTGCATCTGCAAAGTAGGCGGTGAACTGGTAGCCGCGGCGGCGCAGGGAGAGGCGCCAGCCCTGGAAGGTGCTGGTCTCGTACGTGAAGCGGGTGATGTTCCGCAAATCCATGCCCACAGCCTACCATAATGCAGCGTGCGGTAACAGGAAAAAACTTTACAAGCACGGTGCGCGTGGGCTATCATGCCCACAGTGGATATGAGAGAGTGGCGCACCATCAAGGAATACGGGGATATCCTCTTTGAGGAGTACAACGGCATTGCCAAAATCACCATCAACCGCCCGCGCTGGCGGAACGCCTTCACGCCGGATACCGTGGACCAGCTGGCGGATGCCTTCGCCTACTGCCGGGACTGCCCGCAGGTGCGGGTGGTCATCCTCACCGGGGCGGGGGACAAGGCCTTTTGCAGCGGGGGTGACATGAACGTGAAGGGCCATGGCGGCTACGTGGGCGCCAACGGCCTGCCGCGCCTGAACATCCTCGGCGTGCAGCGGCAGATCCGCTCGCTGCCCAAGCCCGTGATTGCCATGGTGAACGGCTTTGCCATCGGCGGCGGCCATGTGCTGCAGGTGGTGTGCGACCTCTCCATCGCCTCGGAAAACGCCGTGTTCGGGCAGACCGGGCCGCGCGTGGGCAGCTTCGACGCCGGGTTCGGCGCGTCGTATTTGGCTCGCTTGGTGGGGCAGCGCAAGGCGCGTGAGATTTGGTTCCTCTGCCGCAAGTACTCCGCGCAGGAGGCCCTGCAGATGGGCCTGGTGAACAAGGTGGTGCCGCTGGAGAATTTGGAGGACGAGTGCGTGGCGTGGGCGGAAGAGATGATGCAGCACAGCGCGCTCGCCCTGCGCATGATCAAGGTGGGCCTCAACGCGGAGCTGGACGGCCAGGCCGGCATCCAGGAGCTCGCGGGGGATGCCACCATGCTCTACTACATGACCCCCGAGGCCGCCGAGGGCGGCAAAGCCTTCCTGGAAAAACGCAAACCGAATTTCGACAAATGATGAAAACATACCTTCCCCTGATAGCCGCCATATCCGCCGCGCCCCTGCTGGCTCAGCACGCGCCGGACCGCCACCCGCTCTATGATGCCGCCGCCCCCGCGCAGGAGGTCAAGCAGCCCGCCGCCACGCAGCTCAAGCTCGCCGTGATGTCGGACACCCACATCACCACGGACATGGACATGAAGGAGCTGCCCGCGCAAGCGCCCACCAAGGTCAAGCTGAGCGGCTGGCGCGGAGAACGCTGCAGTTTCCAGCTGGTGGTGCAGGCCAACGGTGCCGCCCGCTCGTTGAGCGTTCATACCAATCCCCTCACAAAAAACGATGCGAGCATCCCGTTCTCCGCTTCCATGGTGCGCTACACCAGGGCCGCGGGTAAGGTGGTGGCGGATATCATCGGCGATGAAAACATCTGCGACAACCCTGCGGGTGTGCTGCGCCCCGTCTGGGTGCAGGTGGATATCCCTAGAGAACTCAAGGCCGGCACCTATACCGGCTGTGTGGTGGTGCGGGCGGACAACTGCCCCGCCGTGACATGCCCCGTGGAGCTGGAGGTGCTGCCGCAAAACCTGCCCGCGCCGCGCGACTGGAAGATGCACTTCGACCTCTGGCAGCAGCCGGAATCCGTGGCGCGCTGGCACGGCGTGAAACCCTGGAGCCCGGAGCACCTGGCCCTCATGAAGCCCCTCATGAAGCGTCTGGCGGACGCTGGGCAGAAGGCCATCACCTGCGCCATCATCGACGAGGCCTGGAACGGCCAGACCTACGACTGGTTTCCCTCGCAGGTGGAATGGATCATGGGTGCGGACGGCGAGATGCACTACGACTACACCGCGTTCGACACATGGGTGGAGTTCATGATGAACGAGGTCGGCATGAAGGATGCCGATATCTTCTGCTACACCATGATTCCCTGGGGCATGAACGTCAAATACTGGAACGAGGCCCCGGACAAGCCCGCCTTCGGCACGCTCCACCTCGACCACAAGAGCCCGGATTTCGAGCGCGTCTGGGGACACTTCCTGAAAGATTTCCGCAACCACCTTCAGGAGAAGGGATGGCTCAACCGCACCTCCATCGCGCTGGATGAACGCGGCGACGACCTCGTGCGCGCCGCCATGGCCGTCATCCGCAAGTACGCGCCGGAACTCCGCATCGTCTCCTCCGTCAACCGCCCCAGCGAGGTCTCCCAGGGCGTGTACGTGCTCTCCCCCGCGCTGGAGCACACCGGCATGCTCACCCCGCAGCTCAAGAAGGAACGGAAAGGGCAGGGCGGCAAGACCATTTTCTACACCTGCTGCGGCCCGCAGAAGCCCAACACCTTCACCTTCTCACCGCCCGCGGAGGCGGAATGGCTCCCCCTCTTCGCCGCCGCCAACCATCTGGACGGCTATTCCCGCTGGGCCTACAACTCATGGAACAGAAACCCCTTCGAGTGCACCGATTTCGGCACCTGGCCCTCCGGCGACTGCTTCCTCGTCTACCCCGGCAACCTCTCCAGCATACGCTTCGAGCGCATGCGCGACGGTATCGAGGAGTATGAGAAGGTGCGCGTCCTCCGCGAACGCGGCAACACGGATGCCCTGGACAAAACCCTCCAAGATATCTTCACCCTCAAAAACGCTTCCGGCAACACCCACGCGCAAGACGTCCAGCGCGCCAAGGAAGCCATCAGATTGTACAATTGACGCTTATCGCCACCCCATGAAAGGTGGCGATAATCGTGTCTGGAGGTAGGTGCGCGCGCCACGCGCAAAAAAAACCGGCACCGCAGTTTCCTGCGGTGCCGTAAACAAAAACAAACTATGAAAAAAACGAGAAACAGAGGGGATTAGTCGCGCTGCTGGCGGGAGTAGGTGTACTTGCCCTGGAAACCGAGCTCCTCCGGGAATTCGGAGAAACCGGACCAGGTGTTGTACTCCTTGAGACCGCTGCGGCCGCAGCTGCCCTGGTAGGGCGGGCGGTAGGTGCACTTGTAGGTGGGTGCCCAGAAGGTCACCAGCTCATAGAAACCGTAGCCGATGCGGGTAAAGGTGCGGGAGAAGCCCTCCACGAGGCCGACGGAGAAGCCGGCGTAGTCGCCCTCGTCGCTGGTCCAGCGAATCATGGTGACGGGAAGTTCTTCAATGGCGTAAATGATGTTGCCCAGGGCGCGGCCCAGCTTGCGCGTGGAGGTGTACTCGGAGGCCGGCGGGGCCTGGATGTCCGCGTACACGGTACCGGCGAGGGCCGTCATCAGGAGAGTGGGAAGAAGTAAGCGCTTCATAACGTCACCATATATACCACCCCCCCGCAACCTTTGCAAGCAGAAAAGTCATCTTTTTGCAAAAAATCTTTCGGGATTGCAAATTTTTCCATGAGAATCAACCCTGCAGGGGGTGGCGCGCCCGATGCAAAGCGCACATCAGCGCTTCCGAGACGTGTGGCGGCCGCTAGTTCAAGGTGTTGGCGGCGGGGTGTTGTCAATACGCCGCTTCCTCGCTCCAGAGCGGATGTTTCTGCCAATCGGCACGCGCGAACCCCACCTCTTGGTGGATGGCGGGAATGCCGCAATCCGAGAACAGGGAGAACAATCGATTGCGCCAATCGCAGCGGGGTGCTATCGCCCGCAGCATGACGCTGCAAACGGTCAATGCCGCCGCTGTGCACACGGGCGACTGCAAGAGGCAGTCCGGTTCGTCCTCTGCCAATTGCCACTCATCCTGCTTGGAGATTTGGTATGTCCAGCTGCGGCGATCGGGTGTCTTGAGAACGGGCTTGGCCTTGCCATGCGGTGAAAAATGGAGCCAATGGCGGTTCCACACTCTTCCCTGGTGGGCGCACTCGTTTCGGACACAGTGCAACAGCGAAACGGCAGAAACAAAGAACTCGCGCGATGAGAAGCCGAACTGCGCCGCGATTTCCGCCACAATCGTGCTTTTCAATCCCACGGAGAACAAGATGTTCAGATTGCCGAAGGTGGCAAACTCCATGAATGCCCACACCGGCAGAAACCTCGCCTCCGCGATGTGCTTGTCATGGAGGTAATGCCGCGCCTCAATGCTGTCGCTGCCGTGATAGACCGCATTCACCCTTTCCATCATGGATGTGAAGTGAGATTTGCCGTTCTTGCCATGCTTGGCCGTGTGAAAGGTGGAGCGGTAATGGGCAACACTGTTTTGCGGATTGACGCTATCTGGCAGTCGCGCCGCCAGCACGGATGCGATCTGCTCGCGCAGGGCAATCTCGATTCGGGAAATGGCATCGAACAACAAAAGCCGCAGCTGGTGGTCGAAGCGGTAGTATTCCACAATCCGCTCCCAGCATGTGCCGGGAAGGAAGGTCTTGGCGCGTTTCTCGGTTTGGGCCCTGTTCAAGGGCCTTCGGAACTGAAACCAATACGCCGCGAGACGATGGTAGTTCACCTGCGAGAGGTGGTGACAAATCTCACATTGCAGCTCATCCATGGAAAGCCCTGATGAACTCACCATTCCCCGCGACACAAGCAGGTAGGCAAGCTCTTCGCGGGTTTTGCAGAAGTGAGGTGTCATGGCTTCTATAAAAAAAGATGGCCCTCGGTGAGTTTCCTCCCCTCGGGCCTACAGAGTCTGTGGATTTTTTCGCGGCAACATAGCAACGACCCATACGGGCGCTCCACTTTTCTGGAAGTTTTCTATCACTTCTCCTTGCCCATGTCAAGCTTTTTTTCGCTTTCCTGCGCTTTTTTCCTGCACTTTTTCACATGTCCCAATGGTCGGATTTTGATTTTACAATGCACCGTTGATGGACAAGAGGCGGGGGATTCCATGAAAATAGAAGCCCCACTTGCAAATTTTGCCAGTAAACACGCCCAGGGTAATGCGCCGCTCAGGCGTTGGGGATAGCTGTTTGGCGCTCATCTGGGGTGAGGTAGCATCCGGGGTCGGAACCGTACCAGTTGCCGTTGGCGAAGGCTGCGCGGGTGCGGAATCCGCCGCCGCAGATGCGGAAGTGCTTGCAGGTGGCGCAGGGGCCGGAGAGGTGCTTCTGGCGCTCCAGGGGGTCGTCGCTGCCGCGCAGTTCGCGCAGCTGCGCGGCGGAGGGCTGGCTGGCGGCCTCCCAGACTTCGGAGAACTTTTGGTGTTTGACGTTGCCGAGGGTGACGCCCTGCCAGAACTGGTCCGGGTGGATGTTGCCCTGGGTGTCGATGTTGGCGATGCCGCGGCCGGAGGAGTTGGCGCCGCCGCCGTTCCAGGTGAGCAGGCGCAGCGTTTCCTGCGCCAGCGGGTGGCCTTCCCGCAGCTGGCGCAGCAGCAGGTACACGCCGTCTGCTGGCTGGGTGACGGTGAGCAGCTCGCGCGGGCGGCCCTCGTCGCACCACTTTTGCGCGCGGGCAATGAGCATGTCGATGGCGCCGCGGGCCTCCTGCGGCTTCAGGCTGGCCACGTCCACGCCGCGGCCGGTGGGCACCAGGTGGTAGAAGCAGACGCGGCGGATGTCCTCTCGCTCGATGAAGTCGAGTATCTGCTGCATGCACTGCACGTTGTTGCGGGTGAGTGTGAGGCGCAGGCCGGTTTTCTGGCCCACTTCCTCGCAGAGCTTGAATCCGCGGATGGCGCCGTCGAACGCGCCGGGAACGCCGCGGAACTGGTCGTGCACGGCGCCGATGCCGTCCAGCGAGATGCCCACGTACGCCACGCCGAGCTTCTTGAAGAGGGCGGCGAGCTGCGGGGTGATGCGGGTTCCGTTGGTGGAGATGGTGACCTTGAGCCCGCGCTCCGTGGCGCGCTCCAGCAGCTGCGGCAGCTGCGGGTGCAGCGTGGGTTCCCCGCCGGAGAGCAGCAGCGCGTTCACGCGGTAGTCCGCCAGGTCGTCAATCACGGCGCAGCACTGTTCCCAGGAGAGCTCGCCGGGGTAGCGCTCCGCGTGGGAATCCGCGTAGCAGTGCACGCAGCGCAGGTTGCAGGTGCGGGTGATGTTCCACACCACAATGGGTTTGCGTGTGCGTGCGGAGGCGGGCATGCAGGCGGCGGTGCTGGAATGCGGGTTGGCATCCCCGCCGCCCTGGCCGTAGCGGATGTGGTCCGCGGGCTGCGAGGTTCCGGTCCAGAGCTTGGTGATGTTGATCATGGTGGGGAAGGTGATTGTTATTTGGCTGGTTGCATGGCGGCGGGGATGTACGGGCAGAGGGGCTCTGCGGCCATCATGTCTCCGGTGGTGCCGTAGGCGCGGGAGCGGGAGCCGCCGCAGATGTGGCGGAACTCGCACTTGCCGCACTTGCCGCCCAGCGCGTCATCGTTGCGCAGCTGCACAAAGAGCGGGTGCGTGCGGTAGACGTCGGCCAGGTTGTCTGTGCGCACGTTCCCCGCGGTGAGCGGCAGGAAGCCGCTGGGCTGGATATCCCCCGTGTGGGAGATGAACACCACGCCCTTTCCGTCGCGCGTGGGGATGAGGTGGCGCGGGGGCTCCGCGCCGGCCGTGCGCGCGGCCTGCAGCAGCACGCGGCGGTACTGGTGGCCCTCCGTGCTTTTCACGGCGAAGGGCAGGGTGCCGCGCAGGGAAAGGAGTTTCTGCCACACGGCCTCCAGCTCCTGCGCGCTTGGCAGCTCGTCCAGCGTGGCGCGCCCGGTGGGCACCAGCACGAACACGCTCCACACGTCCGGCTGCACCTGTTTCATCAGCTCGATGAAACCATCCAGCTCCGGCAGGGTGGTGCGGGAGAGCGTGGTGTTCACCTGCAGCATGATGCCCGCCTCCCTGGCGCGGCGCGCGGCCTCCAGCGTGCGCTCGAAGGTGTGCGGCACGCCGCGGAAGGCATCGTGCGTGGCCTGCGTGGCGCCGTCCAGGCTCAGGCTCATGCTCACCACGCCAGCCGCCTTCAGCTCCGCAAAGTCCGTGTGCAGCAGGCGCGCCGTGGCCGCCGGGCTCAGCGATACCCGCAAGCCCTTTTCCGTGGCGTGGCGGATGAGCTCGAAGATGTCCCGCCGCATCATGGGGTCGCCCCCGGTGAGCACCAGCATCGGCGGGTTCAGCGCCGCGATGGAATCCAGCAGCGTCAGCGCCTCGCCGTGCGCGAGCTCCTGCGGGTGGGCCTGCGGCTGCGCCACCGCCCTGCAGTGCCGGCACGCCAGTGCGCAGGCGCGCGTCACCTCCCAGAAGAGGATGAACGGACGCTCGGCAAAATCGAGTGCGGCTGTGTGCGGGTGCCCCGGCATGGCGGATATTCTACCCCCGCCGCGCTTTTTTTCAAATCTTTTTCACTTTCTCGCGGAAAAATGCTTGACACTCTGCCCCGTTTGCGGTACTGTCCTGTCCCGTTCCTGAACATTATTAACCTCAAACATCTTACTATGCGTTCCGTAACCGTTCGTAAAGGAGAACCGATCGACCGCGCTCTCAAGCGCCTCAAGACCAAGCTCGACACCGAGGGCATCCTCGAGGAGATGCGCCGCCGCCGCGCTTTTGAAAGCCCCATGGACGAGAAGCGCCGCAAGGCCCGCTCCGCCAGCAAGCGCAACAAGGTCCGCTGGCACTACACCAGCAAGGAGGAAATCGCCGCTTCCGCCGTCACGCCCTCCCAGGCCGCAGAGGAAGCCTAAACCCCAAGTTCAGGAACCAACCCCTTTTCAGCAGGGCAGCCTCCCCAGGAGGCTGCCCTGCCGCATTAATAGGTACTAGGTACTATGTACTATTTGAAATGATAGGTGCGGCAGGTGCCGCGCAGGTCAGGGTGCCGCGCCCAAAGTAAGAAGGCCCGGCCGAAAACCGGCCGGGCCTTGAAAATTGTCAATTGTCAATTGTAAATTGTAAATTACGCGTGTCCTTCCGGGGTTGCGAGCACCTTGCGGAGGCGTGCGAAGCGGGGCAGGGCCTGGACGGTCTTCATGCCGGTCTCACCCTGGATGAGGGGCAGGGCGTAGTCGATGAAGGGCATCTCGATGCCGTTGCCTGCGGCGTTGATCCACTCGCGGGGCACCTTGCGCTCGAAGTTGGCCACGCTCTCCAAAGGCAGGAGCTTGGTGTTGCAGGCGTACTGCCCGTACAGGGTGTTGCGCTCGAAGGCCACCATCTTGTCGGTGTCGCCCTCAATGGCGGCCTGCACGGCGGTCTTGCCTGCCAGGTAGGCTTCCATGGCATCCGTGGTGGAGGCCAGGTGGGTGGCGCAGCGCTGCAGCAGGGAAGGCTCGATGGCGCGCACCTTGGCGGACTTGATGCGCTCGCGCACCACATCCGCCAGCTTGTTGGCCAGGCCTCCGAGCTGGGCGTGGCCGAAGCCGTCCTTGCCGTTGGTCTTGGCCTCGGAGATGAACTTGCCGTCCTTGTCGTGGATGCCCTCGGAGACCACAACCATGCACTTGGTGGTGGCGTTGTAGATGCGCTCCACATCGTCCAGGAAGGACTCCATGTCGAAGTCCACCTCCGGGAGGTAGATCAGGTCGGGGCCGTCGCCGGCGTAGTTGGCAAGTGCCGCGGCGGCGGTGAGCCAGCCGGCGTGGCGGCCCATCACCTCGATGATGGTGACCATGCCGGTGTCGTAGCAGCTGGCGTCATGCTTCACCTCCATGCAGGAGGTGGCGATGTACTTGGCCGCGGAGGCGTAGCCGGGGCAGTGGTCCGTGCCGAAGAGGTCGTTGTCGATGGTCTTGGGAATGCCCATCACGCGGCACTCGTAGCCGCTCTTCTGCATGAACTTGGAAATCTTGTTGCAGGTGTCCATGGAGTCGTTGCCGCCATTGTAGAAGAAGTAGCGTACATCGAACTTCTTGAAGGTCTCCAGGATTTTCTCGTAATCGGTGGGGTCCACATCGGGGTCCTTCATCTTGTAACGGCAGGTGCCCAGGGCGGAGGAGGGGGTGAACTTCAGCAGCTCCAGCTCCACGGGGTCCTCCATGCTCATATCATAGAGCTGCTGGTTGAGCACGCCGGTGATGCCGTGGGCGGCACCGAACACGCGCGTGATCTGGGGAGCGTTGAGAGCGGTCTGGATGGCACCCAGGACGCTGGCGTTGATAACGGCGGTGGGGCCGCCGGACTGACCAATGATGCATGCACCTTTGAGTTCTTTCATAATCTGAAACAGGAGATTTGTTGACTGTTGTAGTAAAGTAGCCGCGCTTGCGGTGCGCGAATTCTACCAGACAACGCCCAAAATGGCAAGTGCGAAATTTCACGGCAAATCGCACGTTGACATTTGAGCGGGGGTGGTGTTCAATAGCGGCATGCGCCCGAACCCGCTCATGCTGTGTCTCCCGTGCCTGCTGGCCGCCTGCACCCAGGTGCAGACCACCCGCATCACGGACCTGGTGGACCAGCCGCTCAAGACCACGGAGCTGCCCGGCTGGGAGTGGACCAAGGCGCCCCTGCGCGCCAATGCCCGCTACGCCATGTACAGGGCGCACACCGCAAGCCAGCGCAAGGAACGCCTGGGCGACTACTACTACCTGGACTGGTACGATGCGGAGCCGCAGCAGCCCGTGAAGATTGTGATGCGCTACACCCAGGCGCTCACCGGAATGACCGTGCAGACCCGCACCATTGATATCCCCGCGCCGCGCCAGAAGGCAGGCACCCGCTCGGCCCACTTCTTCTTCTCCGGCCCGGAGCGCGCCAAGGGCGGCGATATCATGACCTGGCGCATCGACCTCTACAGCGGCGGCGTGCTCAAGGACCACAGGCAGTCCTACCTCTGGGAGTGATTTCCCCTGCCGGCGTGCGGCAAGAGCATTTGTGCGGTGCGGGCGTGACGGGGTGCCCCGCTAATCGCATTCGCGTTCCAGCCTGTTAAGCTCGGCTTCCAGGGAGCGCGCTTCGGATTCCAGCTGCCGCATTTTGGAATCCAGTTCCCACTCCAGCATCCTGGTTCTTAATTCGGCAGCCTCTTTCTCCGCCTGTTTCCTGGCAGCATCAGCCTCCGCCTGCTTTTTGGCCTCCTGCACCTTGGAAGCAGCCGATGGCTCCACGGCGTTGGGAACATCTTCCACATCGAACATGTTGTCCGTGACATCTGGCAATGTTACAGATTCCTCTACGGTTGTGCTGTTGGTGAAAGATAAGGGAATCATGGCCGTCTGGGGCTCCATCCAATCACCGTCTGATACCAACAGGCCGCTGCCTTGCAGCAAATCGGGAGACACAAGGAAACAGAGCACGAACGGATAGCACTCCATGGGGTTGAGGCTTGTTTTGCCTGCCCGCTTGCAGTACAGCTTGTCCGCGGGCTCGTTCTTTCCGCCGTTGCCCGCCACCAGCCTCGGTATTTCGTACGAGGCTTTCTCGGCACCCTCGTTGACGGCCTTTCCCTGAATGATGACCACCAGTCTGCCATCGGTGGGGCTAATCATCTTGGGATTCAAGGCGTCCGGGAGGTAGAGCTTCTTGCTGAGCGTAACCTTGTTGATGTTATACAGGACGCCGCTGACCTTGGCGCTTCCTATCACTGTTTCCCGGTACGCGGGGGCGTTGTTTTGGCGGGCCACGGCGTCTCCCAGCGATTCTGCGCCGGCAAACCCGGCAAACACCATGACTACAGGCAAAAGATATTGCATACCGTTCATGCTGCCATAATACCACCGCCGCCCGTTCCGTACAAGCAGAAACGGCGGGGGCTACCCCCGGCTAATTGGGGCTTGGAGGAGCGGAGTACACCCCGCCTTTTCTCCACACGGGCTCCCATTTTTTCCATTCATCGAGATTGGCGTAGGGCTCGCTGGCGCCCCAGAAGCGGTAGCTGTCCTTGTGCCAGGGGAGCTTGCGCTTGAATTCCCGCTTGAAATCTGCGGCCAGGTTCATGGCGAAGGTTGTTTCGCAATCGAACGGAATGAGCCAGGAATGGTTGATTTTCTCGCTCTCCGCTTTAAAGGCCCGCCTGTAGGATTCCCGGTTCTTGCAGAGCAGGGCGTCCAGCCTGGCGGGGGCAATGCCGTAGTGGGCGCTCACCATTCGCTTCACGCGGTCGTAGACTGCCTGCGTGGGCGCATCAAACGCCTGCGGGGGGAGAAACACCTCCACCATGCACACGCTCATCAGCAGGGAGTGCATCTCCAGCTCCAGGTTTGCTTTCCCCGAGCGGGTGGATGCCCATTCCTCGCTTCCCTGCTTCTGCAGGTTAGACCAAATGCGCGCGCCATCGTCCGCGAATTGCACGACGATATGGCGGTTCGATTTGGAGTTGTCGCAGAAATCGGGCTTGAGGGTTTGGCCTTCACGGAGGCTGCGGATGACGAGACCGTTGGCGTGCTCCGGCTGCATCCATCCCATTCCGAGCAGCACGGGCAAGGAACATTCACCCCCGCCGCGAAACTGGCGGTAGCGGAAGGAGATGGCGTTGGTGCGCTCGGCGGTGCCGGGAACCGCCACGTTGTTCTCCGGGTATGATTCACCGATGCACCCCGGCAGCACCCACGGCAGCATGGATGCCAAAAGCAGTATGATAGCTGTTTTGCGTTTCATCTATCCCTATATAGCACACCCGCTGCGGCTTTGCACAAAAAAATCAAACAATGCCGAAAAAAAGTCCCCGGCGATACCGCCGGGGAACCCTTGAAATCCCGCGCGCAAAGCGCGCCTGACTTTACAAATCGTCAATTGTCAATTGTAAATCGTCAATCCCTTGTGGGCGTTCAGCCCACAAGGCTGTGTCCCGTCATCTCCGCGGGCTGGGCCACGCCCAGCAGGTGGAGCAGGGTGGGGGAGATGTCCGCCAGGATGCCGTCCGTCACCTTCACGCTGTCCTGGTCCGGGCCGCAGTAGATGAGGTCCACCAGGTTGGTGGTGTGGGCGGTGTTGGGGGAGCCGTCCGGGTTGATCATGTTCTCGCAGTTGCCGTGGTCGGCGCAGATGAGGCAGCAGCCGCCCAGCTCGCGGATCTTGGTCACGCACTTCTCCAGGGCCTTGTCCACGGCGGCGCAGGCGGCGATGCCGGCCTCCAGGAACCCGGTGTGGCCCACCATGTCCGGGTTGGCGAAGTTCATGATGGCCACGTCGTACTTGTCGATGGCCTCCACGAACTTGTCGGCCACCTCGGCCACGCTCATCTGGGGCTTCAGGTCGTAGGTGGCAACCTCGCGGGGGGAGGGAACGAGGATGCGGTCCTCGCCGTCGTACTGGTTCTCCACGCCGCCGTTGAAGAAGAAGGTGACGTGTGCGTACTTCTCTGTCTCGGCAATACGGAGCTGCTTGAGCCCTGCCTTGGAGACGACCTCGCCGAAGATGTTGGCGAGCTTCTCCTGCTCAAAGACGATGGGGGAGGGGTAGCAAGCCTCGTACTCGGACATGGTGATGTAGTGCACCTTGGGCATGCACTCGCGGTCGAAACCGTCGAAATCCGGGTAGATGAGCGCGCGGGAGAACTCGCGGGCGCGGTCTGCGCGGAAGTTGAAGAAGTACACCACATCGTTGTCGCGCACGCGCTGTGTGTTGGCCTCCACAAACACGGCGGGCTTCATGAACTCGTCCGTCACGTCCGCCTCGTAGCTCTTCCTGGCGTATTCCGCGGGCGTGCAGCTGCACACCTCGCCGCGGCCCAGCACAATGGCGTCCCAGCCCACCTTCACGCGGTCCCAGCGCTTGTCGCGGTCCATGGCGTAGAAGCGGCCGATGACCGTGGCAATCTTGGCGCCGTAGGGAGCCACGGCGTCCTGCAGCTGCTGCAGGTAGCCCGCTCCGCTCTTGGGATCGGTGTCGCGGCCGTCCATGATGGCGTGGATGAAGATATCCTTCACGCCGGCCTCCGCGGCAATCTTCACGATGCCGATGAGGTGGTCGATGTGGGAGTGCACGCCGCCGTCGGACACCAGGCCCATCAGGTGCAGGCGGGTGGCCTTGGCCTTGCCGAAGGCTTCCGTGATCACGGGGTTCTTGGCCAGGGAGCCGTCCTGGATAGCGTTGGTGATGCGGCAGAGGTCCTGGAACACCACGCGGCCCGCCCCCAGGTTCAGGTGGCCCACCTCGGAGTTGCCCATCTGGCCGTCCGGCAGACCCACGTCCTGCCCGGAGGCACCCAGCATGGCGTGCGGGCACGTGGCCAGCAGCTTGTCGGTAAAGGGAGTGTCGGCCAGCACCGTGGCGTCGCCGGTCTTGGCGGCCACTTCCGGCCCCTGGGGATTGCGGCCCCAGCCATCACGGATAATCAGTACAACAGGTTTGTTTGCCATGCGCGTCACCATACCACAACCGCCACGCTTTGTGAAGCGCAAATGATGCTGCTGCAGTGCGGCCGCGCCGCGCGGACGGGTGAAAAGGCTTGCATCCATGCGGCAAATGCGTATACTGGCAGCCATGGAAATGCAGCACACGGGCGCGGGCGGGGAGAACGGCGGATATGCCAGCCAGGTCATTCGGGGGAACTATTACCCGCACGTGGATGGCATCCGCGCGGTGGCTGTGCTGGCCGTGCTCCTGTACCATCTGGGGGAGAGCCTGTGCCCTGGCGGGTTTGCGGGTGTGGATGTGTTCTTTGTGATATCCGGCTACCTGATTGGCGGCGGCATCATACGCGATCTGCGGGCGGGCGCGTTCAGCTTCCAGGATTTCTACACGCGCCGTATCAAGCGTATCATGCCCGCCTATTTCGCGGTGATAGTCGCCACCCTCATTGCCGGGTTTGTGGTCTACCACTACGAGCTGCTGGAGTCCCTGGGCAATGCGGCGGGCCGGAGCTCGTATTTCTTTGCCAACTTCTTCTGCTACAAATTCCTGGGCTCGTATTTTGCGGGCGACGGCGATATGCACCCGCTGCTCAACCTGTGGTCGCTGAGCGTGGAGGAACAGTTCTACATTGTCATCCCGCTGCTGATGTTCCTGCTCTGGAAGCTCCGCAAGGGGGTGGTGCTTCCCGTGCTGCTTCTGCTGCTGGTCGGCTCCCTGATGAATGCGGAGCACCTGCTGGCTTCCGAAACCTCCCGCCACATTGTGAAGGCTTTCTACATGGCGGAGGCGCGCGCGTGGGAACTTCTGGTGGGTGTGGTCATAGCCTGGTTCCCGCGCTACGAGCGCAAGTCAGGCGGGGTGGCGGGCAAGGTGTTGCCGGCATGCGCCTCCATCCTGGGCCTGCTGCTGGTGCTGGCATCCTACGCCCTGATTGACGCCCGGGCGCATTTTCCGGGCACCGGGGCCCTTTGCGCGGTGTGCGGGGCGGGACTCATGATTGTTTTCGGAGCGTACGGTCCGGTGTCGCGCATCCTTTCCCAGCCGCTGGTGGTGGGCGTTGGCCGCATTTCGTATTCCCTGTACCTCTGGCATTGGCCCATCATTGCCTTCATGCACTACTTCTTCAGCAAGTCCCTGAGTCCCGCGCAAATGGCGGCGGCCACGGCGCTTTCCCTGCTGGTGTCGTACGCCTCCTGGCGCTACATTGAGATGCCGGTCCGCCGGAACAAGAACATCTCCTTTGCCAAAGCCGTGTGCGGCCTGCTGTGCATCTGCCTGCTGGTGGGCGGAACGGGTGCCGTGCTCAAGCAGTCCCGCGGGCTTGTGCATGTGATTCACCAGGATGCCAACCGATACCATTCGCTGGATTTCCCGCCCTCTCTCCCCAAGTGGAACGATGGCGATTTCGGCCTGCCCCAGCTCAATCTCAGGGATGAGAAGGGCAAGCGGGTATCCAACGTGCTGGAACGCGTGGGCTGCGAGTCTGCGCAACCGGATTTCTTCGTGATGGGCGATTCCCATGCGGAGGCTCTCAAAATCGGCTTCGACCACATCTGCCGTGAAAACGGCCGCGCCGGTGTGGTGGCGGGGCTCAAGACCTGCCCGCTCAGCGGCATCTCCATCACCAACACCTTCGCCAACCAGACGGAAGAGCTCCTTGCCTGGCTGGAGAACGCGCCGTCCATCCGCAAGGTCATCATCATCTGCCGCTGGGACACCAGGTTGAGCGGCTCTCCCCAGAAGCTCTACCGCAACGGGGAAGACGTGCCGGCGGACAGCTCGCGCAACTCCGCGTATCTGGAAGAGGGGTTGCAGGAGACATGCCGCCGCATCCGCGCCATGGGCAAGGAGGTGGTGCTCACTGCACCCGTGCCCGTCCTGCGCCTTTCCCCCGGTTCCGAGCTCCGCCGCCGCATCATGCTGGGGCTGGACACCACGGACATAGGGGATGCCGTATCCGCGGAAGAGTACCGCCAATTCGCGGCGCCTATCATGGATATCCTGCAGCGCGTGGCCGCCCGGACCGGTTCCACCATTGTGCCGGTGGCTCCGCACCTTGAGCAGGACGGCTGCTACCGCGGCGTGATGGATGATGTGCTGATGTACCACGACTGCAGCCACCTGACCGCCAAGGGGGCGGAGCATGTGATTTCGCGGGCCTATCCCGATATCTTCAAGAAAGACTAGGCGCCCGGAGCCGCCGGAAACGTTTGGTGTGGGCCAAGTGTGGGCGTGTGCAACCAATCACGCCCGTTCACGCCAACGCCTGCCCCCCTCCGGGCGTTGTCCTGCAAAAAATCACGCCATGCCGCATTTTTTTTGTGCATTTGCCCCTCGGCATGTATTATAGGGGGTAGATATGGACACACAGGACAACTCAAATCAGAAGCCTCGGCGGCGGTGGCTGCGCGTGTTGGCATGGGTGGGCGGCAGCTTGCTGGCCCTGCTTTTGCTGGCCTGCGCCGTGGGGGCATACTGGCTCTATGGCTGGAAACTGGGCAGCCTGGGCTTCCATGAGAGCTGGACCCCACAGGAACGGCAAGTGCTGACGGAGTTCGACGACTACCTTTGCTCTCCCGCCCGTCGGGATGATTGCCTGGGGGTGTTTGACTCGATGAGTGCCGCGTTTGGCCCGGCTGTTTCCATGGATGGGTGGCAAGCGGGCCTGGCTGCCGATTTCGGGCAGAAATGCTTGTGCGGCAAAACGCGCGATTTGCTCAAGGAGGTGGCATCCACCGGCAATGCGGATGCGCGCAGCTTGGAAACCCAGACCAACCTGGTGCCGCTGGCCCTGGCGGTCGACAGCTTGGATGCGGCGCGCCTCCTGGTGGTGAAGGGGGCGGACCCCAACTGCACCTTGGACATAGCGAATCTGGTGCCCGAGGCTCAGCAGATGAAACATACTAAGGAGGGGGCCTTCGATATCGTGGTGGCTCACAACAATACCTTCAAACAGCCCTATATCCATCAGGAGCGCAAGGATTTCCTGGCCTTCCTGCTGGAGCACGGCGCCACTTGGGACAAGGCCGCCTGCATGCCGGAGCTGTCGTGGCAGATTCTTTTCATTTCGGGTGAACCCGAGGAGGAGAAGGCGGATTTATTCATCTGGGCGCTGGAGCACGGCTACAAGGTGAATTGGAAAAACAAGGACACATACTCGTTTATATCGATCATGGCTAGCCGCCGCCATCTGGTGCGCATGCTGGAGGCTCTGGAGCGCACCGGCCAGCTGCAGGGCCCCATGCTCATCACCCCGCTGCAGGCATTGTGCTCGGAGAGTTTCCCCGGGCAGCAGGTGCCGGAAGCCATGGAGTGGCTGCTCGCCCGCGGGACGGACCCCAACGGCTTGGCGGACAAGGATGCCACGGATGCCGTTTTTGCGCTCCTTGGGGAAGACGATCCTTCCCCCAGCAGGTACGATAAGCCGTCCAAGCGCCCGCTTTGCCTGCTGATGGATTCCCTGGGTTACCGAGCGTACTATGATGTGGATGAGGATGAAGAGGCGGTCCGCGCCGTCTTGCTCCAGGAGCTGGAAATCCTGCTGCGTCACGGCGCCAGGGCGGGTGCTCCCCTGGAGCCGGACTCGCGTCTGCTGCAAGGCATCCCCCGCGTGAAGGAGCTGCTGGACCAGTACGGAGTGGAATACGTGATGCCCGCCGCCCCCGGTGGGGGGGCTTCATAGTGCCGCGCACGCAGGGCACGCTAAATGAAACCCCGCCGCATGGCGGGGTGGCTGGACCCACCTTCCATTTTCATGAAATCCCCCGTCTCCAGTCCATCCATGCCTTGTAAACCCAAAATGCCAACATTGGGATACATGTGGTGCCAGCGTACCATCCGGCAAACTTTCTTGCAATCCGCCCGCCGCATGCTAGAATGGTGGGCGTATGAAAATTGCCGTAATCGGAAAGGGAGGGCGCGAGCAGGCGCTCGTGGAAACGCTGGCCGCCGGCGCTTGCAAGCCGGAAATCTACTGCCATCCCGGCAGTGATGCCATTGCCGAAACCGCCACCATCATCCCCGCCAAGGGGTTCGACGAGTTGTTGCAGTGGATGGCCGACAACAAGGTGGACCTCTGCGTGGCGGGAGAGGAGAGCTGCTTGGTGAAGGGGGAGGGCATTGCCAACCGCTGCGCCGCGCTGGGCATCCCGTGCTGGGGGCCGCGCAAGGAGAGCGCCCAGCTGGAGGCCTCCAAGGAGTTCGCCAAGGAGTTTTTGCTGCGTCACCGCATCCCCACCGGCATGGCCAAGGCTGTGGACGGGTATGATGCCGCCATCTCCGCCATCGGCGGGCAGTATCCCACCGTGCTGAAGTTCGACGGCCTGGCCGCCGGCAAGGGCGTGGCCGTGTGCCCGGACGCCGCATCCGCGGAGGCCTTTTTGAAGGAGGTGTTCATCGACAAGCGCTTCGGCGAGGGCCGCATGCTGGTGGAGGAATTCCTCACCGGCCCGGAAATCTCCATCTTCGGCGCCATCTGCGACGACAAGTACCTCATCCTTTGCCCGGCGCGCGACTACAAGCGCCTCCAAGATGGCGACGAGGGCCCGAACACCGGCGGCATGGGCGCCGTCGCCTCCCGCCAACTGGTGTCACCCGATGTGCTCAAGCAGATAGAGGATACCATCGTGGTCCCCACCGTGAAGGGGCTGCAGCAGGATGGCCTGCCGTACCGCGGATTCCTGTATTTCGGACTCATGCTCACGCCGCAGGGTCCCAAGGTCATCGAGTACAACTGCCGGTTCGGCGACCCCGAGTGCGAGGCCGTGATGCCCCTGCTGCGCGGCGACCTGGCCGCCTTCTGCCTGGAGGGCGCCAAGGGCGATTTCCAACCGGGGCTCATCGACTTCGCCGACGACTGGAGCGTGTGCTGCATCCTGGCCTCCGCCGGGTATCCCGCATCCTCCCACAGCGGGGATGCCATCAGCGGGCTGGATGCCTGCGCCGCCCGCGTGTTCCACTGCGGCACCAAGAAGACCGATGAAGGCTGGGTGACCGCCGGTGGCCGCGTCCTCGCCATCGTGGCGCAGGGCCCCACCCTGGACGCCGCACGCACCGCCGCCCACGCGGAGGCCGCCAAGGTGGACTTCCCCGGCTCCCAGCGCAGAAGCGATATCGCCTACAAGAACATGTAGCTCCCCATGCAGCCCGCCGAGAACCAGTGCATCGAATGGAAGGAATCGTGGAAGGACGATTGCCTCCAGGAAATTTGCGCCTTCGCCAATGCGCAGGGCGGTTCCCTGTTCATCGGCATCGACAACACGGGCGGCGTGGTCGGCATCACGGAGAAGGCGTGCAGGAAGTTCACGGAGGACCTGCCCAACAAGGTGCTCAGCAAGCTCGGCATTGTGGTGGATGTCAACACCCGCGAGAAAAACGGTGCCACCTATCTGGAAATCGCGGTCGCGCCCGCATCCTGCCCCGTCTGCTGCGACGGCAGATACTACTACCGCAGCGGCAGCACCTGCCAGCTGCTCACCGGGAACGCGCTCAATTCCTTCCTAACCCGCAAGACGGGGTTCCGCTGGGAGGATATCACCATGGACCGCGTGGACGAAGGTGATTTGGACGAGGAGAGCTTCCGCTCCTTCCGCACGCTCGCCCTGCGCAACCGCCGCATCACCCCGGAGGATGCCGCGCTGCCCCGCGCCGAGCTGCTTCAGAGGCTCAACCTGGTGGACGACGACGGCAGACTCAAGCGCGCCGCCATCCTGCTCTTCCACCGCACCCCGGAGCGCTGGTTCGCCGGTGCGTGGGTCAAGATAGGCTTCTTCGCCAACGATGCCGACATCCTGTACCAGGACGAGGTGCACGGCTCGCTCATCATGCAGGCCGAGCGCGTGATAGACCTCATCTACACCAAGTATCTGCGCGCCCCCATCACCTACGAGGGCGTCATCCGCGTGGAGCGCTATCCCTTCCCTCGCGAGGCTGTGCGAGAGGCCCTCTACAACGCGCTCATCCACTCCGACTACTCGTCCAACATCCCCATCCAGATCCGCGTGTACGAGAACAGGCTGGAAATCTCCAACAAGGCCCAGCTCCCGCCGGACTGGACTGCGGAAACCCTGCTGTCCAAGCACGTCTCCAATCCCCTGAACCCGCTGCTCGCCGGCACCTTCTTCCGCGCCGGGTTCGTGGAGTCCTGGGGCCGCGGTATCGAGAAAATCTGCCGCGAATGCACCCAGTACGGCAACCCCTCACCGGAGTACAGTCTTTCCGGCTTCTTTGTCACGGTTTCCTTCAACGCGGAGGATATGCCCGCCGTGCCCACGCCACAAGTCCCCGCTCCTCAGATCACGGAACGCCAGAAGAAGATTCTGGATTACTTCCGTGAACATCCCATAGCCACATACGAGGAGGTGGCCGACGAGCTGGATATGAGCAGGAGAACCATTGCTCAAGATATTGCTCAGCTGAGAGATGCTCAAAGACTTATACGAATAGGCTCCCTTATAGATGGTGTGTGGAAAGTTCAATAAATATTGCATAATTGCACTAATAATTG
>JAUNHW010000002.1:24980-213832 GCA_030523775.1 Akkermansia sp. | reverse complement strand
CACAGGGTGCCGGTGCAACGGTCACCCAGCAGGGCGGCACCTTGACGGTGGACGACGCCGTGACGGTTACCACCACGGGCGGCACCATCAACCTGGAAGGGGGCGCGCTCAACGGCACGGTGAGCGGTGCGACCATCAATGCCACCAGCGGCGCGCTGAACGCCACATTGAATGGCGAGAATGCCCTGCACGGCAACAATTACGCCCTCCAGGGCGAGATTGCCAACAATGGCACGCTGACCGTGAGCGGCACGTTCGACGCCTCCGCCCTGCAGCTTGACACCGAGGCGGCCACGCACATCGATGTGAACGGCCAGAGCGGAGCCAGCGGATTCGCCAAGGATGCATCCTACTCCGTGGCCATCTTCAGCGGCACGGTCGTGAACGACGGGGCAACCGTCACGCACGGCACGCACACGCTGGAGCTCGGAGCCGACGGCGTGGCCAAGGCCGGCGGCGAAATCGACTACAGCGATTACCTGCTGACCGGCAGCGACACCGCCAGCACCTCCGACATCCATATCATCGGGCCGGGAGCCACGGTGACGCAGCAGGGCGGCACGCTGACGGTGGACGATGCCGTGACGGTGGCTACCACGGGCGGTACCATCAACCTGGAAGGGGGCGCGCTCAACGGCACGGTGAGCGGTGCGACCATCAACGCCGGCGCCGGCGAGTTGAATGCAATCCTGAGCGGCAGCAACACCCTGTACGGCGAGAACTACCTGCTGACCGGAGCGCTGAACAATACCGGCACGCTGATACTGGAAGGCACGTTTGAACTCTCCACCCAGCTGCCGGAGGATGTACACCAGGCCACGCACATCGATGTGAACGGCCAGAGCGGTGCCAGCGGATTCGCCAAGGCGGAGCAGCACGACATCACCATCGCCATCGGCGGTGACATCATTACCGATGATGCCATCTTCACCCGCGGCGGCAAGATCCTGACGCCCGGCGAGGGCGGAAAGGTGATATCCGGCGGCGAAATCGACTACAGCAACTATCTGTTGACCGGGACCGACACGGCCGCCACCTCCGCGATACACGCCATCGGTCCGGATGCCACGGTGACGCAAACAGGCGGCACGCTGACGGTGGACGACACCGTGACGGTGGCCACCACGGCGGGCACCATCACCCTGGCGGGCGGCACGCTCAACGGTGCAGTGAGCGGAGCCACCATCAACGCCACCAGCGGCGCGCTGAATGCGGCTTTGACTGGCAGCAACACCCTTCACGGCGTGAACTACGTGTTGCGGGATGTGATTTCCAACAGCGGCACGCTGACCGTGAGCGGCACGTTCGACGCCTCCGCCCTGCAGCTTGACACCACCGAAACCACGCACATCGACGTGTACGGCCAGAGCGGTGCCAGCGGATTCGCCAAGGCGGTCGGCTACAGCGTCGCCGTGGTGAACGGCGGCAGCGTGGTCAATGACGGCGCGGAAATCACGCACGGCTCCATCAGCCTGACCCTGGGAACTGACGGCGTGGCCACGGCCGGCGGTGAAATCGACTACGGCACCTACTACCTGCACGACGGCGCAGAGGTGGCGGTGAGCGCCATCCGCACCGTGCCGGAGGCGGCAGTGGCCACGGTGGATATGGACGGCGGCCTGCTGGAGGCGGACGCCGATGTGGAGGTGGACTCCACGGGCGGCCGCATCGAGGTGTCGCAGGATGCCCGTGTCAGCGGCAGCATCCATGACACGCAGGTTGCCATTCGCGGGTGCGAAATCTCCGCGGACATCACCGGCGGCAGCACCGTGACCGTGGAGGGCGAGACCATCCTCTCCGGCCACAACACCTACACGGGCGACACGGATGTCATGGACGGCGGCATGCTGAAGGTGACGGGCAGCATCATCTCCGATGTGCACCTGCACGGTGGCATCATGGACACGGCGGCCGGCATGGCGCTGGTGGATGGCCAGGACGTGGTGTTCACTGGCGGCAACGTGCGCGGCAACCTGCGGACGGTGGCGGGCTCCGGCCTGAACCTGGAGCAGAACGGGCTTGTGGACGGCGACCTGACGCTCGGCGGGGGAACCCTGAAGCTGGGCGACGGCTGTGTGCTGTCCGTGAGCGGAAGCCTGACGCTGGATGCCGCCACCACGCTGGTGGGCGACTGGCAGGCGGACGAGGTCTACACCCTGATTGTGACGGGCGGCGTGCAGGATGAAAGCGGCACGGCGAGCCTGAACGAGTTCTTCCGCGTGAGCGACGAGCTCGGCACGGTGCGGATGGAGGGCAACACCATCCTGCTGGACACGCATACGCACCACACGGCGGACGCCATGGACACCACGCTGGTGGATTCCCTGTGGGCCAGCAGCTCCTATATCCGTGAGTTTGCGCGCCTGGCGGAGGGGCAGTCCTACGCCGTTCGCCGCGGCGAAACCGCGGTGTGGGGCGGCGGCTTCGGAAGCTTCATGAACGTTTCCGGCAATGACGGGTTCACCGCCGACGGCGCCGGATACGCCTTCGGCGTGAACCATGCCTTCTCCACCAACATGCAGGCGGGCGTGGGGCTCGGCCAGAGCTTCGGCAGCTACCACAACAAGGCGCTGACCGGTGCCAAGGTGCACCAGAAGGGCATGATGGCCGCAGCTACCGCCCAGTACCTGTCCGCCAAGGGCGGCAGCTTCATGCTCAGCGGGCATGCCGCGGTTGGCCGGGTGCGCAACAATGCCGACACCTATCTGGGCGGCCTGGCCGGGAAGTCCCGTTGGGACGACACCATGCTGAGCCTGGGTGCCCGCGCGTCGTACGCCATGCATGTTACGGTGGACACGGTGATTGCGCCCTTCATCGGCATGGAATGGATGTACGGCAGCCAGGAGAGCTTCAGCGACAGCCACGGGCGCCGCTACAGCAACGGCAAGCTCTCCGAGCTGCGGATGCCGGTTGGCGTCACGTTGCGGAGCTCCACCACCATCGGTTCGGACACCAGGCTGCTGCCGGAGCTGTCGGTGGCCTTCGTGCCCTCCTTGGTGCAGCACAACCCGCATGCTGATACCACCGTGCAGGGCGGCTCCTACCGTACGGAGGGCTACGACCCGGGGCGCCACGGCTTCATGCTGAACGCTGGCATGAACGTACTGTTCAGCGAGAGCTGGAGTGCCGGGGCCTTCTACACGCTGGAAACGCGCAAACACGCTGTAAACCAAAGCGTAAACGCATCTCTCCAGTATCGCTTCTAGCCATTGTCGGATTTATCCGGCCAGATTGGCAAGGCCCCGCCTGACATGTGCAGGCGGGGCCTCGCCAATGGTCACGCTCCCATGCGCGTTCACGCGCGGGCGCACAAATAAGTCTTGCAAAATGGGGGGAGTTGTGGCATATATCTGCCAGTTTACACCGACCATGCCAAAAGACACCACCATCAAGAAAATTCTCGTTATCGGATCAGGGCCCATCGTGATTGGGCAGGCGTGCGAGTTCGACTACTCCGGCTGCCAGGCGTGCAAGGCGCTGCGGCAGGAGGGATACGAGGTGGTGCTGGTGAACTCCAACCCGGCCACCATCATGACGGACCCGGAGACGGCGCCCTACACGTACATCGAGCCCATCACGCCGGAGTACGTGGAGAAAATCATAGCGCGCGAGAAGCCGGACGCGATGCTGCCCACGCTGGGCGGGCAGACCGCGCTGAATTGCGCCATGGAGATGCACCGCCTGGGCATCCTGAAGAAGTACGGCGTCCGCATGATTGGCGCCAATGCAGAGGCCATCGAGAAGGGCGAGGACCGCAAGGCCTTCAAGGAGGCCATGCAGCGCATCGGCCTGGACCTGCCCGCCAGCGGCGTGGCCCACAACCTGGCAGAGGCGCGCGATATCGCCAAGAACGTCATCGGCGGCTATCCCATGATTATCCGCCCCGCCTTCACGCTGGGCGGCACCGGCAGCGGCATCGCCTACAACAAGGACGAGTTCGAGGAAATCGTGGCCCACGGGCTGGACCTCTCCCCGGTGTCGGAGGTGCTGATTGAGGAATCCCTGCTGGGGTGGAAGGAGCTGGAGATTGAGGTGATGCGCGACAGCAAGGACAACTGCGTCATCGTGTGCTCCATCGAGAACCTGGACCCCATGGGCATCCACACGGGCGACTCCATCACCGTGGCGCCCGCGCAGACCCTCACCAACCGCGAGTACCAGATCCTGCGCGACGCCTCGTTCGCGGTCATCCGCGAAATCGGCGTGGCGGCGGGCGGCTCCAACATCCAGTTTGCGCAGGACCCCAAGACGGGGCGCCTGGTCATCATCGAGATGAACCCGCGCGTGAGCCGCTCCTCCGCGCTGGCCTCCAAGGCCACGGGCTTCCCCATCGCCAAGTTCGCCGCCAAGCTCGCCATCGGCTACACGCTGGACGAGCTGAAGAACGACATCACCAAGGACACCCCGGCGTTCTTCGAGCCCACGGTGGACTACGTGGTCACCAAGGTGCCGCGCTTCACCTTCGAGAAGTTCAAGAAGGCGGACGAGCGCCTCACCACCTCCATGAAGAGCGTGGGCGAGGTGATGAGCATCGGCCGCACATTCAAGGAATCCCTGCAGAAGGCCCTGCGCTCGCTGGAGACCGGGCGCTGGGGATTCGGGTTCGATGCCAAGGAGCCGCAGAACCCCACGCACGCGGAAATCTGCGCCAAGCTGGCCACGCCGAACGCCGACCGCCTGTTCTGGATTCAGACCGCCTTCACCCACGGCTTCACGCTGGACGAGGTGCACGACCTGACGCAAATCGACCCCTGGTTCCTGGACCAGCTGCTGCAGCTGGCGGAAGCCGGAATGAAGCTGAAGGACCTGGACCTGCGGGAGGCCAAGGAGATGGGATTCTCCGACCGCCAGATTGCCCGCGCCCGCGGCTGCTCGGAAGACGAGGTGCGCGCCGAGCGCAAGCAGAAGGGCATCATCCCCACCTACCGCCTGGTGGACACCTGCGCCGGCGCCTACAAGGCCGTCACCCCGTACTACTACTCCACCTACGGGGAAGAGGACGAGGCCGCGCCCACCGACCGCAAGAAGATCATGATTCTGGGCGGCGGGCCGAACCGCATCGGCCAGGGCATCGAGTTCGACTACTGCTGCGTGCATGCCTCTTTCGCCCTCAAGGAGCTGGGGTACGAGACCATCCTCGTCAACTCCAACCCGGAAACCGTTTCCACGGACTTCGACACCTCCGACAAGCTGTACTTCGAGCCGCTCACGCTGGAAGATGTGCTCAACATCTGCGATGCGGAGAAACCCTGCGGCGTCATCGTGCAGTTCGGCGGGCAGACCCCGCTTAACCTGGCCGCCGCCCTGCAGGAGCGCGGCGTGCCCATCATCGGCACCAGCCCCCGCAGCATCGAACTCGCCGAGGACCGCAAGTACTTCTCCGCACTGCTGGATGAAATCGGCCTCAAGCAGGCCGAGGCCGGCACCGCCACCAATGAGGAGGAGGCCGTGGAGGTGGCCAAGCGCATCGGCTTCCCAGTGCTGGTGCGCCCGTCCTTTGTGCTGGGCGGCCGCGCCATGATGATTGTGTATGACGAGGCGGAGCTGCGCAAGTACATGCGCGAGGCCGTGGACGCCTCCCCGGAGCGCCCCGTGCTGGTGGACCGCTTCCTGGAGAACGCCATGGAGATTGACGTGGATGTGATTGCAGACGGCGAGACGAGCGTCATCGGCGCCATCATGCAGCACATCGAGCCCGCCGGCATCCACTCCGGAGACTCCGCCTGCATGATTCCCGCCAGGGGTATCTCCATGGCCATGAACCGTGAGATGCACCGCGCCGCCAAGGAGCTCGCCGAGCGCCTCAACGTCAAGGGCCTCATGAACTGCCAGTTCGCTGTCAAGGACGAGCAGCTCTACGTCATCGAGGTCAACCCCCGCGCCTCACGCACCGTTCCCTTCGTCTCCAAGTCCATCGGCGTGCCGCTGGCCAAGCTTGCCGCCAAGGTCATGAGCGGCATGAAGCTCAAGGAGCTCGGCTTCACGGAGGAGGTCATCCCCCCGTACAACACCGTGAAGGAGGCCGTGTTCCCCTGGAACCGCTTCCCCGGTATCGATGTGGTGCTGGGCCCGGAAATGCACTCCACGGGTGAGGTGATGGGCATTGACGACGACCCGGAGGTGGCCTACCTCAAGGGCCAGATTTCCTCCTTCAATCCGCTGCCCAAGGAAGGGCTGGTGTTCATCTCCGTGAACGACCGCGACAAGGCGAACATTCTGCCCATCGCGCGCGACATCGCCAAGGCCGGGTTCGATATCTGCGCCACCAAGGGCACCATGATCCACCTGCTGCAGAACGGTGTGGAGTGCGAGCGCGCCTACAAGGTGCTGGAGGGCCACCGCCCCAACATTGTGGACCGCATCAAGAACGGCGACATCGCCTTCGTCATCAACACCCCCGGCTCACACGACGCCCGAGAGGACGAGGTGGCCATCCGCGCCGCCGCCGTCACCAGCAACATCTCCTACACCACGGATATGTCCAGCGCAAAGGCCTGCGCCGCCGCCATCCTCCACAGCAAGAACAAGACCCCAGGCGTCTGCACCCTCCAGGAATTCCACGCACGGAACAAGTAAGGGCCGCGCATCCA
Organism: Akkermansia sp.; assembly: GCA_030523775.1. GTDB lineage: Bacteria > Verrucomicrobiota > Verrucomicrobiia > Verrucomicrobiales > Akkermansiaceae > Akkermansia. The sequence goes on along the minus strand of JAUNHW010000002.1, from coordinate 207,242 downwards.
TTTACCTGCCCGGCCACCCTGCGGTGGTCGGGCTGTTTGTTCCCATGAAACACGCCACCCAGCCGATATTTGTACTCGGCCCCACGGGGTCGGGGAAATCTGCCGTTGCGGTTGCGCTGGCGGAATTGCTGGGGGAAGCGGAGATCGTGAGTGCGGATGCGTACCAAGTGTACCGCGAGCTGCCCGTTCTCACCGCCGCGCCGTGCGCGGAGGAGCGTGCGCGCGTGCCGCACCACCTGGTGGGCTTCATGGGGGTGGAGGAGAACAACGATGCCGCCCTGCACGCCCGCCGCGCGCTGGCGGCCATTCAAGACATAGCCGCGCGCGGCAAGCGCGCCATCGTCACGGGCGGCTCCGGCCTGTACGTGAAATTCATCAGCCACGGCATCTCCCCGGCGCCGCCGAGCGACCCCGCGCTGCGTGCGGAGCTTCAGGCCCTGCCGCCGGAGGAGGCGGTGCGGCGGCTGCAGGAGGCGGATCCCGCCGGGGCGGCCGCCACCAACCTGCAGAACCCGCGCTACGTGGTGCGCAACCTGGAGATTGTGCTGCTGGGCGGCAAGCCGCTCTCCCACTGGCAGCAGAACTGGCAACACGCGCCCGCCGGGCCGGGATTCGTCCTCGCGCGCGACACGGCGGAGCTGGATGCCCGCATTGCGCGCCGCACGGCGGCCATGCTGCGCGGCGGCGCGCTGGACGAGGTGCGCGCCGTGCAGGAAAAGGCGCTTTCCGCCACGGCGGCCAAAACGCTCGGGCTGGCGGCCATTGTGGAGCACCTGCGCACAGGGGGGCGCGACCTGCGGCAGCTGGAGGCGGGCATGGCGCTGGCCACGCGGCAGTACGCCAAGCGGCAGCGCACCTGGCTGCGGCGGGAGGACTGGCTCACCGCCGTACCCGCGCAAGCCGCCTCCACCGCGCAGGCGCTGGCGGCACGCATTGCCGCCGCCCTGCCCTGAAATTCAGCGGAAAAAAGGCTTCACACGGCGGGGTGAATTTGTTATAGTGTGGCACGTGGGAACGGGTGTATCCGTTACCCGCGTTTTAAATCACCAACCACAATCAAGCACCATGCGCGTTATCATTGAACCTGATTACGACAAGCTGTCCGCCTGGGCCGCAGACTACGTGGCCAAGCGTATCAAGGAAGCCAACCCCACCCCGGAGAAGCCCTTCAAGCTGGGCTGCCCCACGGGTTCCTCCCCCCTGGGCCTCTACAGGGGCCTGATCAAGAAGTACGAGGCCGGTGAAATCTCCTTCGAGAACGTCATCACCTTCAACATGGACGAGTACGTGGGCCTGCCCGAGGAGCACCCGGAGTCCTACCACTCCTTCATGTGGACCAACTTCTTCTCCCACATCAACATCAAGAAGGAGAACGTGCACATCCTCAACGGCAACGCGGCCGACCTCAAGAAGGAGTGCGAGGACTACGAGAAGGCTATCGTGGAAGCCGGCGGAATCGACCTCTTCATGGGCGGCGTGGGCCCGGACGGCCACCTGGCCTTCAACGAGCCCGGCTCCTCCCTCTCCGCTCCCACCCACATCGAGAGCCTCACCACCGACACCATCATCGCCAACAGCCGCTTCTTCGAGAACGATGTCAACAAGGTGCCCAAGCAGGCCCTCACCGTGGGTATCGGCACCGTGATGGCTGCCCGCGAGGTGCTGCTCGTCTGCAACGGCCACCACAAGTCCCGCGCGCTTGCCCACATCATTGACGGCAGCGTGTCCCACAAGTGGACCGCCTCTGCCCTGCAGATGCACCCCGCCGCCATCATCGTGTGCGACGAGGCCGCCTGCGGCGAGCTGAAGGTGGACACCTACAAGTACTACCTGGACAAGGAGCGCGAGAATCTCATCTGATTCCGCCCCGTTCAGGGATATTCCGTTTCACGCACCCATCCGCCGCGCGGCGGGTGGGTGCGCTTCTTTCAGCAGCCAGACCGTGAGAATTTGTCAACAAAAATTTAAAGCCGCACTTTAAAAACTATGTGTACATAGACGTATATATACACGTGTATCTGGCATACTCAACTGCACTGCAAACGATAACACGCTGTTACCGTGTTATCAGCGGATGAAGTTGGTGGTGGCGCGTGGGAGCTGCTGAGCAGGGGGCAGGGCGGCAAAGGCCTTGGCGGCGCGGGCCATGTTGGCGCCCAGCTGGCGCATGATGGCCAGGCCCTCCTCATCCTTGAGCACCTCCTCCGGAGCGTTGCCGTGCACCTCGTTCCAGTAGAAGGAGGCCACGGTGGGCATCTGGTTGATGGAGAAGTGCTTCTGGATGGCATCCAGCGTGGCGAGCGAGCCCGCGCGGCGGGAGGAGGCCACCGCCGCCGCCGGCTTGCCCGTCAGGTAGCGTCCACCGGCCACCCACAGGCGGTCCATCACGCCCAGCAGGCGCCCGCTGGGGTGCCCGTAGTACACCGGGGAGCCGAACACGAAACCCTGCGCCTCCTTGGCCTTCTCGATAATCTCGTTGCACGCGTCCTCCTTGAACACGCACTTGCCGCCGCCGGCGCGGTGGCAGAAGCCGCATGCGGTGCAGTCGAAGGTGGGGCCGCTGCCCACATGGATGATTTCCGCCTGCACGCCGTTTTTCTCCAGCTCCTCCGCCACCACGGAAAGCGCGGTGTAGGTGCAGCCTTTCTCATGCGGGCTGCCGTTCACAAGCAGCACCTTGCAAGTGCCGCCCGCCGTTTCCGCGGGGGTGTCCACCCCCAGCGCCACCGCGGCAAGCGCGCCCCCGGCAGCGCCGGCCTTTGCCAAGAAGTCTCTTCTGTTTGCCATGCTGGTACTTGTACATCCATCGCCGCACGCGGTCAAGCCCGGATTTTCCATGCGCACATGCCCACGGGCGGGTGATGAGGATTGACATGCGGCCCCCTCCCATGTTATAACCACCTATCATCCGCAGGGGTGGATGATAGGAACCCCTTACAGTAAAACAACCGCAAATGACGACCAAAGACATCATGCTGACGCTGGCGCTCGGGCTTTCCCTGGGCGCGCCGCTGGCCGCGCAGGAAAGCGCGGCCCCCATGTCCCCCACACCCGTGGCGGCGGAACACCCCGCCTGCGCCTGGAACGAGTACCCGCGCTGGAGCAAACTCACACCCAAGCAGGTGCTGGCGGACATGCGCTACGGCCTGCAGCGCGCCCAGCAGAACATTGATGCCCTTTGCGCCGTCACGCCGGACAAGGCCACCTTTGAAAGCGTTTTCGGGGCCTACCAGGAGATAGGCCTCGACATGGACTACGCGGACAGCATGCTCAGCGTGTTGGGGAACAATATGGACTCCCCGGAAATCCGCGAGGTGCAGGAGGCGCTCATCCCGGAGCTCTCCGCCTTCTCCGCCTCCATCGTCGCCAACGAGAAGCTTTGGGCGGTCGTCAAGAACGCCGCCGCGCAGGATTGGGTGAAAACCCTCTCCCCCGCCAAGCAGCGCTACGTGCAGCAGGTGGTGGATTCCTTCCGCGAGAGCGGCGCTGACCTCACCCCGGAGCAGAAGGCCCGCAAGGCGCAAATCATGGAGCGTCTGGGCACGCTCACACACGAATTCGGCAAGAAGGTGCTGGATTCCACCAACGCGTGGCAGCTGGTGGTTACCGACAAGGCGCAGCTGGCCGGCATGAGCGATGCCTGGATGGCCAAGGCCGCCGCCGCCGCGCTGGAGAAGGGCCACGGCACCAAGGAGAACCCCCAGTGGCTCGTCACGCTGGATGTTGACAGCGTCATCGAGGTGATGCGCAACTGCACCGTGCCCGCCACCCGCAAGGCGTGCTGGGAGGGCCGCCAGAGCTTGGGTGCCGGGGAGTACGACACCACCGCCATTGTGGCGGAGGTGATGCAGCTGCGCAAGGAGCTCGCGGAAATGCTGGGCTTCAAGACCTACGCGGATCTCACCACCGTGCACCGCATGGTGGAGAGCGGCGACAAGGCCATGGCCTTTGTGGACAACCTGGCCGCGCAGGTGCTGCCCGCCTTCCGCCAGGAATGCCGGGAGCTGCTGGACTTCTACGCCAAGGAAACCGGAAAGACGGAAAAGGTGGACAAGATGGACCCCTGGGACGCCACCTACTACGCCTACCAGCTCAAGAAGCAGCGCTACTCCTTCGACCCGGATTCCGTGCGCCCCTACTTTGAGGCGGAGCAGGTGCGGCAGGGCATGTTCAACCTCGCCTCCAGCCTTTATGACATCAACTTCAAGGAGGTGCCCACCGTCTGCCTGAAACCCGGTGAGGACCTGCCCGCCGGCAAGGCGGAGGTGTGGTACCCCGGCGTGCGCCTCTTCGAGGTGCGCGACAACAAGACCGGCGCCCACCTGGGCTCCTTCTACATGGACCTCTACCCGCGCCCCAGCAAGCGCGCCGGCGCCTGGGTGATGCCCCTGGCCTTCGGCGAGCCCGCCGCCAACGGCAAGCCCCACCGCCCCCACCTGGCAGCCCTCTGCGGCAACCTCACCGCCGCCACGGAGGACATGCCCGCCCTCTACTCCCACTATGACGTGGAGACCATCTTCCACGAGTTCGGGCACATGATGCACAACATGCTCACCGACACCGAGCTCATGGCGCACGCCGGCAGCGGCGTGGCCTGGGACTTTGTGGAGCTGCCCAGCCAGCTCAACGAGAACTGGACCTGGGAGCCGGAGGCCCTGGCCACCTACGCCAAGCACTACAAGACCGGCGAGCCCATGCCCGCAGAGCTCGTGAAAAAGCTCAACGACAGCCGCTTCTACATGCCCGCCACGGATGAGATGAGCCAGCTCTCCCTCGCCAAGCTGGACCTGGAGATGCACATGAATTACGACAAGCTCTTCAAGGGCCGCGACCTGGACGAGGCCACCCACGAGCTCGTCGGCGCGTGGCGCATGCCCTCCACCGTGCGCTCGCGCTCCATCATGCGCAACCTCACCCACTGCATCACAGGCGGTTATGCCGCAGGGTACTATTCCTACAAGTGGGCGGAGGTGCTGGCCGCGGATGCCTTCTCGCGCTTCGCGCAGGAGGGCGTGCTCAACCCCAAGACCGGGTCAGACTACAGGGAGGCCATCCTCTCCAAGGGCGACAGCAAGCCCGCCGCCCAGGTCTTCCGTGATTTCATGGGCCGGGACCCCAAGCCGGACGCCCTCCTCCGCAAGGAAGGACTCATCAAATAATTGACAATGGACGATTGACAATTGACAATTTTGAAATTAGGCGCGCTGCGCGCGCGGGAGGGGTGACGCAAGGCGCGTATCGGCGTCTCCCGCATGTTACTTGAACAGGGGCGTGATGTACTGGGCAATGTCCACGCCGAAGGCGGTCTTCATGACCAGGTAGACCACGCAGAGCATGAACAGCGTGCCAATGACCTTGCGGATGACGCGGAAGAACACCCACGCCGCGCCGAAGACCGCCGCCAGCCCGCCGCCGCCGAGGGTGGAGGCATCTATGCCGAAGACGGTGTGCGGGGCGGCGTCCGCAAGCTGGCAGAGGGTGTGCAGCATGGGCTACTGTTTCTTGTTCTGCTGCGCCTCCATCTCCTTCTTCATGGCGGGCAGCATCTGCTCATCGTAGTACTTCAGGTTGGAGCGCAGGCGTTCGGCCAGCTTGGTGTCCGGCGCGGCGGCCTCCGCCTGGCGGTAGTACTCCACCATCTTGAGCAGCGCGTTGTAGTCCCCGCGGATGAAAGAGTAGCTGTCGCCCATGGCTCGCAGGGCGGCTTGGCGCACTTCCGGGTAGAGATCTTTCCTGTCCAGGAATTTCTGCAGATGCTCCTGCATGGCGGCGATGTCCTGCGGGGAGAATTTCCCGGTGAAGGAGGTGAGGATTCCCTCCAGGTCCTTCCCCTGCTGCTTGAGCTCGTCCTGGTTGGCGATGAAGCGTGCGTAGCCGAGGGTGTTCTGGGGGTCCAGGGTGTTGATTTCCTGCACCACGTCCGGGTACTTGTAGCGGCAGAGCTTGGGGATGGCCTCCAGGCCCTCCGCCAGGGCTTTGGCGCGGTCCAGGCCCTGCAGGCCCTGCGCCTTGGAGAAGGCGGCGTCGCGCGCGGTGCGCAGCTGCTGCACCTTGTCCAGCTCCGCCACGTACTCCTGCACGGTCTGGCGGGGACTGGCAATCACGCCGAAGGGCTTTCCGTTCTCGTCATGCACCACCACGGTGGGGAAGCCGCCAGTGATGTTGTAGGAGGCGAGCAGGGCCTCGTTGGCGTCCAGCTGCTCCTTGGGCATGGCGGCCACGGCTTCCGGCAGGCGCGGGAACACCACCTCCACCAACAGGTAGCCGTCCTTCGTCAGCTTGTCGAACTCCGGGGAGTCGAATATCTTGGTGCGCAGGTAGATGCAGGGCGGGCACCATTCCTTGCCGGTGAAGTCCAGCAGGATGGTGCGGTGCTGCGCCTGCGCCACGGGGATGGCGGCCTCCAGGCTCGGGGCTTCCGGCAATGCCGCGGCAAGCCCTGCCGCCCAGATGGCGCCGATAATGCCGAGCGTGGTTTTCATGGCGTGGTGGTGTTTGGATTTTTGTGTGATGGTTAGCCCTTCATGCCGGTGATGGTGCCGTCCGCCTCCACCTTGATGGCCTTGGCGGAGGGTTCCTTGGGCAGCGCCGGCATGCGCAGGATATCCCCTGTGAGCGCCACCAGGAAGCCCGCGCCGTTCGCAATCTCGAAGTCGCGCACGGTGATGACGAATCCCTTCGGGCGGCCCACCACGGTGGCGTCGTCGCTCAGGGAGTTCTGGGTCTTGGCCATGCAGACGGGCAGGTTGGTGAGGCCGTTGCGCTCCATGAGGTCCAGCTTCTTGAGCGCGGCCTTGGTGAGCACCACGCCATCCGCGCCGTAGATCTTGCGGGCGATGGTTTCCATGCGCTCCTTCACGGGGATATCCAGCCCGTAGAGGCACTTGAAGGGCGGGTTGTCGGCCTTCTCGATGCTCTCCGCCACAATAGTGGCGAGCTCCCTGGCGCCCTGTCCGCCCTCGCCGAAGACGTTGGCCACGGCGCAGCCCACGCCCATTTCCGCGCAGAGCTTCTTCACTTCGGCAATCTCCTCCTCGGTGTCGGTGGCGGCAAAGAGGTTGATGGCCACGGTGACCGGGCGGTTGTACAGCTTGGCGCTGGCGAGGTGGGCGGCGAGGTTCTCCAGGCCCTTGCGCACGGCCTCCACGTTGGGGGGATCAAGCTCCTTCTTGTTGACGCCGCCGTGCATCTTGAGCGCGCGGATGGTGGCCACAATGACGATGGCATCCGGCGAGAGCCCGCTCTGGCGGCACTTGATGTCCAGGAATTTCTCCGCGCCCAGGTCGAACGCGAACCCGGCCTCCGTCACGGTGTACTCGCTGCAGGCCAGGGCCATGCGCGTGGCCAGCACGGAGTTGCAACCGTGCGCGATGTTGGCGAACGGACCGCCGTGCACAAACGCGGGCACGCCCTCCAGGCTCTGCACCAGGTTGGGGTTGACGGCGTCCTTCAGGATGGCCAGCATGGCGTCCGTCACGCCGAACTCCTTGGCGTACACGGCCTCGTCCTCCGCGGTGAAGCCCACCACGATGTTGTCGATGCGGCGGCGCAGGTCATCCAGGCTCTCCGCCAGGCAGAAGCAGGCCATCACCTCGGAGGCGGGGGTGATGTTGAAGCCCTCCTCGCGCGGCACGCCGTTGCGGTTCAGCCCCACCACGATGCTGCGCAGCGCACGGTCGTTCATGTCGATGACGCGCTTCCACGTCACCTTGTTCTGGTCCAGCTTGGTGGTGCGGTAGAACAGCGCGTTGTCAATCACCGCGGAAAGCAGGTTGTTGGCGGAGGTGATGGCGGAGAAGTCGCCGTTGAAGCAGAGGTTGATGCTCACGCCGGGCGTGATGGAGGACGCGCCGCCGCCGGTGGCGCCGCCCTTGCGGCCGAACACCGGGCCCATGGAGGGCTCGCGCAATGCCAGGCAGGAGCGCTTGCCGATGGCCTGCAGCCCCTGCGCCAGGCCGATGGACACCGTGGTCTTGCCCTCGCCCGCGGGCGTGGGGGTGAGCGCGCTCACCAGAATGAGGTGCCCCTGCTTGCGGTTCTCCTTCAGGGCTGCAATGTCAACCTTGGCCTTGTCGCGGCCGTAGGGGATGATAAACTTCTCATCCAAGCCCAGCTTGGATGCCATCTTGGCAACAAACGACTCTTCTGTCATGGCTCCACTCTACCACAAACACCCCGGCCGTGGCAACACAAAACGCAAGGCGCGCGGCGAAGTCTCCGGCAAGCGCAACGATTTGCAATTTGGGAAATACAGCGTGCCTACGGGTTGGCATCCACCTCTTCCGCGGTGTCATCGATATCAAACATATCGTTGGGGTCCTCCGCCACGTCCTCCGCGGTATCCTCGGTGGTGTCCTCCGCCAATTCCTCGTGAATGGAACAGACGGCGCGCCTGGCCTTGGGGTCTGCCATGGTTTCGGTGTAGGCGGTGCCATCGTACTCGCAGCCGGAGTGGGCGAGCATGCCGGAGACGCGGCAGAGGCGCACGCCCTCCCGCTGCCCCTGGGCGGGGGTGGTGCGGATGTCCTTCATGGCGTATCCGCGCACGGCGGCGCACTGCATGGCACCCACCCAGAGCGGCAGGGCTACTGTTCCGCCGTAGGCGCGGTCCGCTATCTTGGCGGGGCGGTCGAATCCCACCCAGACGGCTGCGGTGAGGTTGGAGGTGAAGCCGCAGAACCAGGCGTTGGTGTACCCGTTGGTGGTTCCGGTCTTGCCGCCGCAGGGGTGTTTGAAACCGAGGCGCTGCATGCTGCCGGCGGTTCCGCCGGGCTTGGTGATCTGCTGGAGGATGGCGGAGGTGGCGCGCGTGGTGGCGGCGGAGAAGACGCGGTGGGCGGAGGGCTTGTTCCGCCAGATGACGCGGCCCTCCGTATCCGTGATGGATTCAATGATGAAGGGCGTGGGGCGCACGCCGCCGTTGGCGAAGGTGGTGTAGGCGCCGGCCACCTCCAGCGGGCTGGCCTCCCAGGTGCCCAGGAAGATGGTGGGGCCGGGCGAGCGCGTGGGGCGCGGGAAGCCCGCCAGCATGGCGGATGACACCACGTTCTGCAGGCCGGCACGGTTTCCCGCGCGCACGGACATGGTGTTGCGGCTCTTCAGCAGCCCCCAGGAGGCGGGGTGCACGCCCGTGAAGCGGCCATCCGAGTTGCCGGGGCTCCAATTCTTGCCGCCCTTGATTTCACCGAGCGTGATCCGGTCGTCCGACAGCATGGAATCCGGGCTGCCGCCCTTGTCGAAGAAGGTGGAATAGACGATGGGCTTGAAGATGGAGCCCACCTGGCGGCGGCTCTGCACGGCGCGGTTGAGCGGGGATTCGGAGCTGTCGCGCCCGCCAATGACGGCGATGAGCGCGCCCGTGGCGTTGTCTATGATGACGCATGCGGCCTGGATGTATTTTGGCTGCATGCGGGCGGCCTGCTCCGGGGTGGCGGCGGCCAGCTGGGCACGGTACTGCGCGCGGGTCTGGTGCGGGTACTTCCTGTTGTTCTCGAACATGGCCACCAGGCGGCGGTCCAGCTCCTTCATCACATCTGTCTGCAGGTCCACATCCAGCGTGGTGCGCACGCGCAGACCGCCGGAGACCACGGCCTCCGACTTGATGCGCTGTTCAGAGGTATCCAGCATCTCCAGGATGTGGTCCACCTCGCTGCGCACGAGGTCGAGCGCGTAGTTGTCGGTCCCCAGCGGTTCCGGTTTGCGGGTGGTGATGGGTTCCCGCAGGGCGGTCTCATACTGCTGCGGGGTGATTTTCCCGTGGTCCAGCATGAGCTTGAGCACCTTGTCGCGCTGCACCTGCGCAAAGCGCGGGTTGCGGTACGGGGAGAACTCGTTGGGGGAGCAGACAATGCCGGCCAGCATGGCGGATTCGCCGATGGTGAGGTCGCGCGGCAGTTTGGAGAAATACCCGTAGGCGGCCTGTTTGAGCCCCAGGAAGGTGTGGCCCCAGAACACGCGGTTGATGTAGCAGAGCAGGATGGTGTCCTTGTCGTACGCGGCCTCGATGCGGCGTGCGAGGGCCATTTCCGTGAACTTGGCGCTGAAGTCGCGTACGCGGTGGTTGTACGTGTTCTTGGCCAGCTGCATGGTGAGGGTGGAGGCCCCCTGCGTGGTGCGGTGGTGCTTGAACACCTGCATGACGGCGCGGCCGAGCGCGCGAACGGAGATGCCGCCGTGGCTGTAGAAGGCGCGGTCTTCCTGCAGGATGAGGGCATCGATGAAGTGTTGGGGCACCTCCTCGTGCAGCTTGGAGATGCTGCGGCGGTTCTCCCCGTGCAGGGTGCCTATCTCGTTGCCCTTGCGGTCCAGCACGATGCTGCGCTCCGGCATGCGCTCAATCTGGGTGATGTCGTACCGCCCCGCTTTCATGCCGAAGATGAACGCCAGCAAAACCAGGAACACTGCGCCCACGAACGCGCCGCTGATGAGGATGCGCAGCGGCCACAGGATGAGCTTGGGCAGCGCGCGCGTGAAGAAGCCGATGATGCGGAAGGGCAGGGAGATGAGGTGCAGGATGGCTCCGCCGCAGCCTATCTTCTTGTTGCGCGGGCGGGTGTAGTCCCCCAGTGTGGCATCCTGCGGGCAGTGGCGGCGGTATTCACGGTGCGGGTTGGGCGTGCCGAAGGCGTCCAGCGGCGGTTCCCCGTACCCGTCCTCCACGTATTCCGTGCGCTCGCGGGCGGGCATGGGCACGCGGCGGGGGCGGCTGCTGCGCACGGTGCGCGGCAGGGGCTCTTCCTCATAGGGTTCCCCTGTGTCCAATTCCTCCGGCGCCAGGGCGTCCTGTGCGGGGTGGGATGCCCGCGCGCGGGGGCGCGGGGCCGCTTGCGGACGCGCGGTGCGCCCGCCCCGCCGCGGGGTGGGGGAGTCTGGCTCTGAGGCTTTGTAGCGCGCGCACACGGTGGGTTACTGGGGTGTTGCGGAGTCAGGCCGCACGGCGGCGCGGCGGGGTGTGCGCCCCGCCCGCGTGCACGCAAGACCCGTGTGGGGCATCAGTACTTGTAGTCCACGTAGAATTGGAATTGTCCCTTGTCATCCGCAGCGTTGTTGCTTTCGAAGGGGATGGCGTAGTCCACCGCGAGCGGACCCATGGGCAGGTTGATGCGCAGGCCGAAGCCGTAGTCTGCCGCGAACTCCGTGAGCTTGAAGTCGAAGCTGTCCTTGTGCACGAAGCCGGCATCCACGAATGCGGCGAAGCGGATGGCTTCCACCAGGGGCAGCGTGACCTCGAACTGTGCGTAGGCGGAGGTGTTGCCGCCCATGGTTTCGTCTCCGGCGAGCGCGGGGTCCACCATGCCAACATCACGGTAGCGGAAACCGCGCAGGTTGTTGGGGCCGCCCAGGTAGCAGCGCTCGAAGATGGGCACCTCCTCGTCGCTCTTGACGGGCTTGATTGTTTCCGCCGCCAGGGTGACGCTGAAGATGGAATCCCAGAACGAGTTGTAGAAGTAGGAGGCGTTGGCGCCCACGCCGTAGGTCTGCACGGTGCTGCCGGGGCCGCTCCAGAAGCCGCGCAGCTCGAAGTTGCCGCCCTTGCGCGGGGTGATGACGGCATCGCGCGAGTCGAATTCGTAGGAGAGCTCGAAGCGGCTGCGGTTGTAGTTGCCGCACTGTTCTTGGAAGAAGACGGGCGTGTGGCCCTGCGGGGTGAGGTTGAAGCGCTCGATACGGTACTCGAAGCGCATCGAGTGCAGGTCCCCGAATCCGCGGCGCAGCGAAAGCGCGTACCCGGCGTTCTTCTGGCGGTAGTAATCGCTCATGTAGGTGGAATCAGAGTAGTACACCTCGTTGCCCAGTTGCAGCTTGCGGTCCAGGAACCAGGGCTCCAGCAGGAAGATGGAGGCGCTCTTGTATTCCGTACCCAGCTTGCCGTTGAGGGTGAGGCGCTGGCCGCCGCCCACGAAGGAGTTGCCGAAGATGCCGCCCAGGTTGAAGTTGGACTGGGTGATGGTGGTGTAGAGGTACACGTTCTCCACGGAGGAGAAGGCCACGCCGAAGGTGGCGTTGCCGGTCATGGTTTCATGTACGTTGATATTGATGTCGCGGTAGCCGCCGTTGCCGGAGTAGCCCTCGGATACCTCCACGGAATCGAAGTACTTGAGGTTCTCCAGGCGCTTGCGGGCGGTCTCCAGGTCCACAGAGTTGAGGTACTGGCCGGGCTTGAGCGGGAGCTCGCGCAGGATGACGTGCTGCTTGGTCTTGGTGTTGCCGCGCACATTGATGCGGCCCACCAGATAGCGGCCGCCCTCCTTCACATCGTAGCGTATGTTCACCAGGTGCGTGCCGTCCGGCTTCACGCCCACCTCGGTGATGTCCGGGCGCACCTCGGCATCCGCGTAGCCCTTGGCTCCGTAATATTTGCGGATCATCTCCACATCGTCGGAAACCTTCTGCAGGGAGTAGATATCCCCGCCAATCATGCTGAGGCCGGGTTCCAGCTGCTTGGGGGTGTATACGCTCAGGGGACCGAAGGAAACCTGCTTCACCTCGTAGCGCGGGCCTTCCTCTATCTGCACCTGCATCTGGATTTTCTTGGCCCCGGTGTACCAGAAGGAGCTGCCGTTGGAGTAGTACTTCACATCCGCGATACGGGCGCGCAGGTAGCCGTAGTTGCGGTAGTGCTTGATGATTTTCTGCAGGTCGTCCTCCACTTTCTCGCGGTCGATGCGGCCGGAGGAGGTGATGATGGTGAACACGCCCAGCTCCTTGGTTTCCATGAGCTGGCGCAGCTGCACGTCATCGAACGCGCGGTTGCCCTTGAAATCGATACTCGCCATCACTTGGCGCTGGCCCTCGTTGATGTGGAAGATGACATCACGGTACGCGTTGTTGGAGGTGGCTGCGGTGCGCCAGTCCACGGTGGCGTCCGGGTAGCAGCCCTCCTGGTAGTGCTTCACGAGCTCGGCGCGGGCGCGTGCCAGCGTGCTGTCGTTGATGATGAGCCCGGAGGCCAGGCCCGGCTTGTGGTTGGTGGTGTCCGGCTGTATGGCCTCGCGCAGTTCCTTCTCGTTGAAGTGGGCGTTCCCGGTGAAGCCCACGCCGGCCAGCACGTTGGAGGCGCGCACATCAAAGACCACCGCCACACCATCGCCCTCCGGGTGTACGGACACCCGCGTGTCGGAATCCACCATGCCCTTGGTGATCAGGCGTTCCAGGTCCGCGTTCACGCGGGTGGAGAGGTAGCGGCTGCCGGCACGCGTCTGCACCACATCGCGCAGGCGGCTGTCCGGCATGGTGCGGGATCCGGTGTAGCGGAACTCCACGCGCGTGACCTTGCGGCCATCGAAGGCGGCATCGTTGTTGAACAGGCCCGTGGCGGGCCCCAGCTCGCGCATCACGGCAGAGTTGTCCAGCAGCGGGGTGGAATCCCCCTTGGCCACGGCGCTGGTTTCATCCAGCGTGGCTGGGCGCTTGGGCGCGGCCTGCACAGAGGCTTCCGCCTGCGCGGCCTGCTGTTCCGCCTGCTGCGCGGTCTCCTGCGCCTGTTCCTGCTGCTCCTGGCGCGCTTTCTGCTCGTCCTGCATCATCGCCTGCAGGAACGGATCGTCCGCGGCGTCCTGCGCGCCGGCGGGCGCGGCCACGGTGAATGCCAGTGCGTACAAAAGGGTTTTCCAACGGTATGTAGCCGTATTCATGCTGGAATGCTAGCCCCGTGTTCCCGCCAAGTCAAGATTTTTCCGCGCACGCGCGGGAGGGTGGCGGCTGTTTCCACCAATGCCGCATCCTTCTGCCTGTCGGGCGCTTCTGGTTTGTGGCAGCCGCGCTTTGCTGTGCCATTGTCGCTTGTGTGAAGCAGGCACCCCTGAATCCCCTGCGGGTGGGTTTCCCCTGCCTTTCATGCGCAACGCAAGGCGTTCACAGGCAGCCCTTTATGTTGCCTTGTGTAAAATTTAAAGTTTTACTTGAAATTTTACACAAGATATACCAAGCGACAATGCGTTTGACACGCGCGCGGGCGTGGGGTAGGATTTTGCTGGATATGTACGATGAATTCTACAGCATGCTGCAAGGCGTGCAGAACGTGGGCGTGATTGCCCATTTCCGGCCGGATGGGGATGCCATCGGCTCCACGCTGGCGCTGGGGCTGGCGCTGCGCGCCATGGGCAAGAACGTGCGCATGTGGAACGAGGACGGCCTGCCCGCCCGCTACGAGTTCATGCAGGCGGGCGCGGAGCTGGAGGTGATACCCGACACGATGCCCGCGGACCTGCAGCTGCTGGTGTGCGTGGATAACGGGGACTGGAAGCGCCTGGGCGACCGCGCCGTGCAGGTTTTCGCGGATGCGCCGCTCATTGCCAACATTGACCACCACGGCACGAACACGCGCTACGGCGCGGTGAACGTGGTGGAGGAGGGCGGCCCCGCCGCCGGGTTCGTGATTTTCAAGATGCTGCGCGAATGGGGCTGCACCATCACCTCCGCCATTGCGGAAGCCCTGTACGTGGCCATCAACACGGATACGGGTTCCTTCCAGTACAGCTGCACCACGCCGGAGGTGATGTGCGCCGCCGCAGAGCTTATCGCCGCCGGGGCGGACGTGGCGGAAATCAACCGCAAGCTCTACCAGGAGCTGCCGCTCACCACCATGCTCATGCAGCGCGAGGTGCTCAACAACATGGTGGTGGAGGAAGGCGGGCTCGTCTCCCACTACTCCATGCCCGCCGGGCGAAAGCAAGAACTCGGCGTCACCCTAGAGGACACCAAGGACCTCGTTGACGTGGTGCGCATGGTCAAGGGCGTGAAGGTGGCCGTCATCTTCGAGGACCTCGAAGACGGCCGCATCCGCATGTCGCTGCGCTCCAAGGACCGCCGCGTGAACGTGGCGGAAATCGCCACGCAGTTCGGCGGCGGCGGGCATTCCATGGCCGCAGGAATCCGCTGCCGCGGCGAGCTGCAGGACGTCCGCGAGCGCGTGCTGCAGGCCATCCGCGCCGCCGTGGCCAACATCCCTGAATCCTGATTTTCTTCCATCATGCCCGACGACGCGCCCAGCGGTGTCCTCTTGGTGGACAAGGACCCCGGCTTCACCTCCCACAACGCGGTGGCGCTGTGCCGCCGCATCCTGAACACCAAGAAGGTGGGGCATTGCGGCACGCTGGATCCCATGGCCACGGGCATGCTCATTGTGGTGGTGGGCAAGGCCACCAAGGTGCAGGACATGCTCATGTGCGAGGACAAGGTGTACACCGCCACCATGAAGCTCGGCATTGAGACCAACAGCCAGGATGCCGACGGCGAGGTGGTGGCCGTGAAGCCCACGGATGCCGTTACGGAGGATGCCGTGCGCGCCGCCTTCGAGGCGTTTGCGCAGGGTCCGTTCGACCAGCTGCCGCCCATGTTCTCCGCCGTGAAAATCAACGGCGTCCCCTGCTACAAGCTCGCCCGCAAGGGCAGGGAGGTGGAGCGCAAGCCCCGCCGTGTGCAGGTGCTGGACTACGAAATCACCCGCATCGACCTGGCGGCAGAGGAGGTGGATTTCACCGTGCACTGCACCAAGGGGTTCTACGTGCGCACCTACGCGCACGACATCGGCCGGCGCCTGGGCTGCGGCGCGCACCTCACCGCGCTGCGCCGCGTGCGCTCAGGCAAGTTCGACATTGCGGACGCCGTGGATGTGCCCACGCTCAAGGCCGCGGGGCGGGAGGAGCTGCTGGCGCGTCTGCTGCCGCTGGAAAAGGTTTTGCAGGATAGGCGTGATGATTGAAACATGCAACAGCATTGAAGGTCTTGCGCGCTTCCTGAACGGGCGGCGCGTGGCGCTCGCCATGGGCTTTTTCGATGGCGTGCACCTGGGCCACCGCCGCGTGATTGAGGCGGCGCGGGCGGATGGCGCCGTGCGCGCGGTGATGAGCTTCGCCAACCACCCCGCCAGCGTGCTGCGCCCGGAAGCGCACCCCAACCTGCTCACGCCGGACCCGCTGCTCAAGAACGCGTTGCTGGAGCAGGCGGGCGTGCAGGTGCACCTGTGTCTGCCGTTCACGCGCGAGCTGGCGGACACGGAGGCGGAACCTTTCCTGGACTCCCTGCGCGGCGCGCTGAACGTTGCGTGCTTCTCCGTGGGCAGCAACTGGCGCTTCGGCCGCCTGGGCTCCGGCAATGCGGAAACGCTGCGCGCGTACGGTGCGCGGCACGGCATTGCCGTGGCAGTGAACGAGCTGCTGGAGAGCAACGGCACGCGCGTGTCCTCCAGCCTCATCCGCGAGCGGCTTTCGCAGGGGCATCTGGACGAAGCCGCCGCGCTGCTCGGCCACCCGTTCTACATTGCGGGCGTGGTGGAGCACGGCCAGCACCTGGCGCGCTCCCTGGGCTTTCCCACAGCCAACATCACCCTGCCGCCGCACGCTGCCCTGCCGCCCTTCGGCGTATATGCCGTTGCGGCGGATATCGGGGGCCGCGAGGTCCGCGGTATCGCCAATGTCGGCCTGCGCCCCACCATCGACGAGGCGCACAAGTGCGTGCGCCTGGAGGTGCATTTCATCGACTGGAGCGGAGATCTCTACGGCTCCCGCCTCACCGTGGCGTTGAACAGCTTCATCCGCCCGGAGCGCAAGTTCGCATCCATTGATGAATTGCGGGAGGCCATCCGCCAAGATGTGCGCAGGGCATGATACGCCCCCATCGCGCAGCCTAGTGCGTCTCTATCCACTTCAGCATGTCATCGGAGGTGCGGGGTTTGCCGCCCGGCTTTTCCTTGGCCCACTGCTTGAGTGAGGGCAGGCCCTTGCCTTTCTTGGAGGGCTTGGCGCCGTTCTTCATGAGGGCGTCCGCCACCTGGAGAACCTTGTCCTGCCTGCCCGCGTTTTGCGGGAAGGATGAACGCTCCGCCAGCGTGTACAGCAGGGGACGCCCGCCGGAGTCCAACCCATCCGCCTTGGCGCCGTGTTGGAGCAGCAGCAGGGCGTGGTCGAACAGGTCGTCGCTGATGCACTTGGCCAGCACGGAAACCTCGCCGCCGGGCGTCTTGCAGGTTGCGTTGGCATCCGCGCCGTGCTTGAGGAAACTCTCCAGCATCTTGAGGTCCTTGTCGGGGGCGGAGCTCTTCCCGTTGCAGCAGAATGCCACAAAGAGGGGCTCTGCGTTGCCTGCCGCGATGGCGTTCATCTGGCCGCCGAGCATCATGCTCTCGTTGGCGTTGGCGCCGTGGGCGAGCAGCCACTCCACCCTATCCACCTCCTTGTTCTGCGCCATCTGTGCCAGCATGGTCATCATACCCATCACGCAGGGGGCGTTGATGTCGAGCTTGTCGCCGCACTTCTCCATGATGTAGTTGGCGGCCTCGAAGTTGCCGTTGCTGCGGTTGAGCACGTTGAACAAATCCTCCGCGGTGACCTTGGCGCCGTGGTCCACCAGGAGCTTGATGATGGCGGGCCTGCCGAGCGCGTTGTTGATGGGGCTCTCCTTCACGATGCTTTTCGTCATGGGCTCCTTGTTGGGGTCGGCCCCCTTCTCCAGCAGGATGCGCACGGTGTCCGCGTTGCCGTGCAGGCAGGCGATGCCGATGACGGGGAACCCGTGCGAGTTCATCTCGTTGGGGTTGGCGCCCTCCTCCAGCAGCACCTGCACCATGGCGGGCTTGCCCTCCATCACGGCATCGAAGAGCGGGGAGGACGCATTCTGACGGCCGCAGGGCTGGCGCAGCAGCGCGGGGTTGGCCTTCACCAGGCGGCGCAGCGTCTCGCCGTCATTCTTCTGGATGGCGGTGGACATGGTGGCCACATCGTCCGCGGAGGCGTTGCCGCCCGCAAACACATTCGGCTTCACCGTGATGGCGAGCTTCACGGTGCCGGCATTCTGGACGAGGAAGTTGCCGGTGCGCTGCTCAAAGGGAATCTCGATGATGCCGCCACCCTTCATGAACTCCTCGCGCTCCCTGGAATCGGGCGGAAGGTACTCGTCCAGAGCCTCGTGCACCATGGAGAGCACGCCCTGCGCGGCCTCCGACCAGTTGCCCGCCTTGTCCCGGTAGCAAACGAGGTTGACGAAGCCCCTGCGCCACTGGCGGACCATGTCCGGGTTGGCGGCAATGTTCTGGTTAAAGTTCTTTTCAAAGTCGCTGCCGTGCTCGCCGAGGAAGATGACGCGCAGGGAGCACTTGTTGGCATCCGCGAAGGCCATGGCGGGTCCCAGCTGGTCGAAGCAGCGCAGCTCGGGCTTCTCATCCGTCTGGATGGGCATCTTCATGAGCTCGTTGCGTTCCTTGAACATTCCAACATTGGCCGTGCGGATTTCCCCGTGCGGGCGCATCAGCTCCACGTATGTGTTGTTGGTGGTGGCCTTTGCGGCATCCGCATACAGGCGGCAGACCTTGGCGTTGATGGTCTGGCCCTGTGCATCCGTGTAGGTGAACACCTGAATCTTGTTTTTCTCCTTCCAGTCGATGACGTTCTTGATGTCGTCCTTGACCACCTGGTTGAGGAACACCTCCACGAGGCGCCCGCTTTCCAGCTTCAGGAGCACCCAGCTGCCTTCCGTCTCGGTCTCGTACCAGGCGCGCACAATGCCGCCCTTCAGCTCCGTGACCTTGCCCTCGCTGTCCTTGAGGTGCCAGGTGTAGGTGGGGGATTCGAACATGTTCATGGAGTCCTCCGGCAGCTTGAGGCGGTCCGGCTCCGGCTGGGCGGCCACGGTGCGCTTGGCACCGGCCTTGAGCGCGGCGGCGGCAATCTTGGCGCCGGGCAGCTTGCTCTTCTGCGCGGCTGCGGCCAGGATGCCGCGGAACTTGTCCTTGCGCTCCTGGTCGATCTCCTTGCAGCCGAGCACCACGGGAATCACGCGCCGTGCCGTGCCGGCATCACACATCAGCAGGGGAAGCGCGGCCTCCATCAGCTTGTCTGCCGTGGCGGCGTCTCCCTTCGTGTACAGGTACATGGCGTGGCCGATATCCGCCATGGCGCGCCAGCAGACGATTTGCAGCTGGGTGCCGCTGGAGTTGTTGGGCGTGGCATCCCTGAGACTGAGGTTGATGAGGCGTTCCGCCGCGAAGGCCGCAGTCTCGAAATGGCCCTGCTCCAGCAGGGAGGGAATGGCCCGCCCCATGAAGTCCCGGTTGTCGGGCTCCCGGCAGATGAAGAGGTACCTCACCAGGTCCGCCAGGGCCCCGTGCTGCAGGAAAGCGAAGTACGACTGCCATATCGGGTAGCCGTAGCCGTAGTGCTGCTCCGCGATGGAGAGGATGAGCGCGTCCTTCTCAAAGCGGCGGGCCTCCGCGGTCTTGCCCTGGCTGCGGGCGTGCATGGCGCATGCCAGGCGCGTGGCGGGGTAGCCGTAGTACTGCGGGTCGGATGTCATGCCGCGGATGATTTTCTCCTGCGCGGCGGAGTTGCCGTGCTCCATGGCGTAGCGGTACAGGCAGCAGCCGCGCAGTGCGTTTTGGCCGGAGTACTCCACCGGGTCTGCCGGGATGGTTTTGAGCAGCTCCTCCGGCGCGCCGCTGATGTAGCAGTACGCCACCATGGCGCAGGCTGTCTCCGGCTTCATGCCCTTGGCAGCCTCCAGCCAGCGCGCGGCCACCTTGGCGCGCTCCTTCTCGCTGCGGTGGAAGTCGCGCCGCAGCACCAGCATGTCGTGCATGTACCTGGCGAGCACCTTGGGGTTGACCTTGCCGTTGCCCTCTTGCTCGGCGGCGCTAAAGGTGACGGTAGTGGAGGTGAGCTCGGTGAATCCCTTGAGCAGGGCGGGCTTGCCGTTGCAGTGGGAGACGAGCTCCGTGAGCACGATGGGGCTGATGCCGCGCAGGCCGTACTCGTTGAACACGAGCGGCCAGGTCTTGGTGCTGTTCAGCAGCTTGGCCAGCTCCTCGCAGCCTTTCTTCAGCTCTTCCTTTTGCCCGTCGCGCTCCATGATGGCGAGCGCCACGATGCAGCGGTGCAGCGTGAGGTTGAGCTCGCGGCATGCGGCCTGGAGCGCCTTGTCGTCCTTGGAGAAGTGCGGGCCCTTCTCGCTCACCAGCACGTCCACGAAGTTCGGCGTCACCACAATGTCGAACACGGCCTTGAAGGTGTCGTACCCGTCCACGTTCATCCAGCTGCGGCGCGTCTCGTCCGGCAGCGCCAGGTCGTCTTCAATCAGGGAGAACGCCAGCATGGCGGGCAGCGTCTTGGCCCCCGCCGCCTTCTGCAGCAGGGATTCCAGGCGCGCGGTGTCCTCCGCCAGCACCTTGGCGGGCGGCAGGCCCTCCTTGCTGAGCAGCTTCGGGGTCCACCCCGGCAGGTTCACGGCGGTGGTGTCCGGCATGTCGTACAGGGAGGCCTTGCCGTCCCAGAGGGGCTTCCAGGCCTTGGCGGTGGGGGCTGCGGCCAGGATGCTGCGCGGCACAAAGCCGAGCATGTCCGGAGAGAGGTCTTCCGTGAGCTGGCGGATGTGGGCGCGCACCTCCTTGGTGGGGGCGATTTCGCCGTTGTGGCGGGCATCGATGTAGTTCATGGCGGCATCCACGGCGAGCGGCAGGTCCTTGCCCCAGGTGTATCGCCAGCGCTGCAGGCCCGTGCCCTTGGCGCGGCGGTGCAGGTGCGCGAAATCATTGGTCATCAAGCGCAGGATATCCCGGTAGGCTACCTGGATATTGTTGACGAACTGCGGTGCGTACGCCACGGGATCGCGCCACAAGCGGTTGAGCGCATGCATGCGGGAGGCTCCATCCGGCGCGGGGTAGAGCGCTTCCAGCAGCCAGGGGTTGGTGTCGTTGATGGCATCGGTGATGGAGATGAAGTCATCGCAGATGCAGCCGGTGCCGCTGAGAATCTCCAGCATGTTGACTTGGTGGAAGAGGCTCATGAGGTGGCGGGAGATGGTGGGCTGCGGGGATGCGAAGGTGTGGCGGATGTGCGCCATGAACAGGCGGTGCTCCGGCTGGCCGTGGCTGGCGAACCAGATGTGCGCGGCCTGCCAAGCCAGGAACACCTGGGCATCCGTGGAATTCGGGTCGTTCTCCAGCTCCTTCATCCAGGCGTGCAGGGCCTCCAGGCGGTCGCTGTACCCCTTGCCGGAGTTCCAGATTTGCTTGAGGCGGTCCCTGGTGGCCGGGCTGACTTCCCCGGAGAAGTGGAGGCGAGCGATGGCGTCGTCCGCGCTGTTGCTCTTCATTTGCTGTTCGGTGAGGCCGCGTTCCATGGGCTTGAACATGCGCGGCATGCCGGCCTCCTCCGCCCCCAGAAGGGGCAGGGCGCTGAGGGCGAGCAGAATGATATGGCGTGCTTTCATGGCTTACTTGGCGTTTTGGGTTTGGGTGGAATGGGAGAACGGGCGTATGGGAGCCTCTGCGGCATCCTGCCACACGGTGATTTTCTGCAGGGTGGTGCGCGGCGCGGGGAAGCCGTCGTCCTCCTGGGCGCGTTCCCTTTCCTCCCTTTCCCTCTGGAGCGTGTTGAAGCTCTTGCGGCGGTTGCCGCCGGCGAGCTGGTCCATCAAGGCCTCGCGGTCGGCCTCCTCCTCCTTGCTGTCCTCGCCCTCGCGGGCAATGGCGTCCGTGACCTCCGCAGGAATCCAGAAGGTCCAGGCGGAGCCGGCGGGCACCTGGTCGAGCACGCGGCGCACGGCCTCCGGCAGGTCGTCCACGCTGCACTGGGTGGTGGTGCGTTCCGGGTCGGAAATGCCCTCCTCAACCATGATGCGGTTGACGGCGCGGATACTGCCGCTGCCGGGCTGCACCTCCATCTGCACGCCGTTGGGGAGGGTGGAGACGCCGCTGCGCCTGGCGTTGAGCTCCAGCACGCGCTTCTCCTTGGCGGACTCGCGCTGCTGGAGGATGGGGATAACCTGCCTGGCCAGCTTCCTGCTCTGGTTGACGAGCTTCTTCTCCACGTCCTTCTCCTTCATCTTGGGCAGCTCCGCGAGCATCTTGTTGAGGTGTTTCATCAGGAGGGCGTTGTCGAAGTCGCGCGCCTCCAGGCCGTCCTCGCGCAGGCTGGCGGCCATGGCTTCCGCAAGCGTCTTGGGCTTGGCGATGGACTTCTTCTTCAGGGCGGCGTCCAGCTGTTTGAGGAAGTCGTCCGTGATGAACGCGGAGCCGAGCTGCTCCTGCATGGTGTGGACGCGTGCGGCGAAGAGCAGGCCGTGGTGTTCCGAGAGGTCGTGGCGCACCTGCTGCGGCATCTCCTGGGCGTGCAGCAGGCTGCAGGCAACGATGAGCGGTATGATGTATGCTTTCATTTTTGATGATGGGGGTTGATTAGTTTCGGAAATCCAGCAGGCGGCGGCGCAGCGCCTCCGGCAGCGGCAGGGTGGAGCGGTAGGTCTTGGTGGGCGTGAGGTGCCCGCATTCCTTGATGGTGAGCGCCCCGCGGTCGCGGTACAGGTAGACGCTGCCGTGCTCGTCCGCCAGGGCGATGAGGCCGTTGGGGCGCAGCTGTTTCCAGGCGCGCATCACGGCATCGTTGTCGGGGTGTTCGCGTGAGAGCTCCCAGAGCAGGGCGTTGCGGGCGTCGTCGTGCGCCTCATCCTCGGCCTCCAGCGCGTCCCAGTCCACCTTGAGCTCGCGCACGGGTGCGTTGTACTCCAGCGGGGCAAGCTCCAGCACCTCGGTGTGGTCGATGCGCTGCACCTCCACCAGCGCGCCGTCCGGCGCGGTTTCCAGCAGTTCCTTGAGCGTTTCGTCGTCGGTCACCAGGGTGCCGTTGATGCTCAGCACGGTGTCCGCGGCCTGGATACCGCTGCGTTCCGCGCGGCTGTAGTGCTCCACGTTCACCATGGAGCGGCAGCGCACCAGCACCTCCGGCGGCAGCGCGCGGCACTGCTCCGCGGTGTCGATGGCGGCGGCAGCCACGGGCGTCCCGTCGTTGCCGCACGCTTCCAGCACCAGGCTGCCGTTCTCCTCGCGCAGCTCCAGGGCCCCCTCTGCATCATGGAGCCGCAACACGCCCACGCCGCGCACGGGTGAGCTTTCCTCCACCATCTGCACCAGTTGGCGCAGGGTGGCGCGCAGGGTTTCCGTGTCCTCGCTCTCCGGCAAGGTTGCCAGCGCGGTGCGGATGTTGTTGGTGAGCGGGCGCATGCGCTCTGCCAGGGCGGTGTCTGCACCGTCCGGCTGCGGCACGGCCAGGGAGGAGGCGCGCAGGGCGGGAGTGAGCGTGACGGTGGTTTCCTCCCCGCCGCGCAGCAGGCGCAGCTCGGCGGGTTCGCCCGCGCGCATTTCCTGCAGTGCGGCGTGCAGGTCCTCCCGCGTGGCAACCTTGCGCCCGGCTATGGAGAGCAGGATGTCTCCCTCCCGTATGCCGGCCTCTGCGGCGGGTGTTTCTGCGGCCACAGCCTGCACGGTGAGCCGGCTTCCCTGTTCCTGCGGCACAATGCCGAGCACTGCGCTGGCGGGAGGCTCCACCGCCGCTGCGTGCGGTGCGAGCCCCGCCAGGAGGAGCAGGAGCATCAAGAGGAAACTGGAATGGGGCGCTTTCATGTTACATAACGTTGTCCGATACGAACACAACGGGTGTTTTGATGATGAATTCGGCTTGGCCCGCGGCATCGGTCACGGTGTAGGCGGGCTGCTGCTCCGGCGCGTAATCCAAGACGGGCGGCCGCTCCCCGGTGGGGTACAGCAGCACGCACAGTAGCAGGATGACCGCCGCGCACGCCGCCACCGCCAGGCGGCGGGAACGCCTGTACGGGCGCACCGTTTGCAGCGCGGCCAGCATGCGCCCCTGCGTGTCCGGCGGCAGGGGGCGTGTTTGGAAGCGGCGCAGGTACTGCTCCGTTTCCGCCTGGCGGGCCTCCAGCGGGCGCTCCTCCTGCTGGATGGCTTGCAGCAGACGCTCGTTCATTCCGGGTGGTGTGGAGATTCCTTTCATGGCTGGAAATGGGTTAAGAGTTTACGGATATCCGTCAATGCCTTGCGGTAGCGGGAGGATACGGTGGTGCGGTGTATGCCCAGCAGCTCCGCGATGTCTTGGAAGTTCATTTCCTCCCACAGGTGGAGCACCACAATCTCCGCCTCCTCCGGCGGCAGCTTGCGCAGGGCTTCCTCCACGTTGCGGCATTCCTCTTCCGTGGCGGCATTGGATTGCACCCCGCACTGCTCCCGCCGCCAGACGGTTTCACGCTCCCGCCGCTGCCGGCTTTCGCGGTGCAGCCAGTTGAGCCGGTTGCGCAGGGTGGTGTAGGCATAGCGCAGGATGGAGGTGTCGCCCGGCTCGCAGCGCCCCTCCGCCACGGCGCGTGCGGTCTGCACCAGCGTATGCTGCAGCGCGTCCTCCGGGTCCTCCGCTTGCCAGTGCACGGCAAAGTAGAACAGCTTGCCGCCGTGGCGCTGCAGCCAAGCCTCCCAGTCGGGCTGGGCCGCGTCCGCGTTTCCGCACGCTGTCTGCTCTGTGGACATTCCGTTTGATGATAGGTGATTTTGCGGTGGATGGGAAGCATGTTCGTCACCGTCTTCATTCACCTATAAGCAGCCCACCCCATCCCGTGTCGGTTTTCTTTGCAAAAAAATGAAAAAAGTTGCCGCGTGCGTCTGTACTGCTTTTTCTTGCAATGCATGGCGCAGTGTGGTACAAGGTACGCATGCTCAAGAAACTGTTTCTTCTTTCCGTGTTGGGTTGTGGTGTCGCGTTTGCCAACGAGGGCTTTGAAAAGGCCCCGGTGGGCAAGCTCACCAAGGTGGACACAGAGTTCGGTCCGCTCACCGCGGCGGACGGCCATGCCGAAATCATGAAGGGCCACGCCCGCAGCGGCGACAACGCCCTGCACATCATGGGCGGCGAGAACAAGTCCGCCACCTTCGAGCTGGCGGAAAAGCTGGCGCACAAGACCCCCTGCATGTTCTACATGGAGCGCTGGACGGGCAAGGCCCCGTTCAAGGTGGAAATCTTTGCCAAGACGGATGCAGGCGAGGTGAAGGTGACCACCATCGACAAGGCAGACACCGGCCCCTACAAGTACGAGGGCAAGATTGACCTGCCGGAGGGCACCACCGCCGTGCGCTTCTGCGCCACCACACCGGATGCCAGCGGCATCCTGCTGGACGACATAGGCATTTATGCTGGCGACATGAAGATTGAGGGCGTGGACCTGGCGGATTCCAAGAACTATCCCCTGCTGAAGCGCGCGCCCATCAACCCCGCCGTGGGTCTCATCGTGCACGCCAAGGGCGCGGCCAACCCCGCGGCCGTCACCAAGGTGCAGTTCAAGGTGGACAACCCCGCACAGGTGAAAAACGTGACCCTGCGCACCGGCAACGGCACCGGCACGGACTTCCGCGGCAGCAGGGTCTTCGGCACCGGCACGCCAGACGAGAACGGCAATGTCACCATCTCCTGTTCCCAGAACAACCAGCTGGAATCCGGCGATACCGTGCTCTGGGTGGATGTGTGCCCCAGTGATGAATCCCGCGTGGGCAGCACCGTCACCTTCAGCGACTACTCCCTCACCGTGGGCGGCAAAACCCTCAAGCCCATGGGGGATGCCGTCACCCAGCGCATCGGCTACATGGTGGCCGTGCCCGGCGAGACCGTGGGCAACCAGCCCAACGGTGAGCCGGCGCGCCCCTGCGTGGCCTTCCGCATTCCCGGCATGATTGCCACGCAGAAAGGCTCCCTGGTGGGCTGCTTCGATGCGCGCTACGCGAACTCCGCGGACCTTTGCCAGGATATCGATGTGGCCGTGGTGCGCTCCACGGACGGCGGCCAGACCTGGACCACCCCGTACGTGGGCATGGATTCCGGCCCCGGCGTGGACAACGGCAACGGCGACCCCTGCATCCTCCAAGACAAGAAGGGCCGCCTGTGGATGGAATCCCTGGTGTGCCACTTCAAGGGCGGCGCCTCCCTGAACGTCTCCAAGACCGGGTTCGACCCCAAGGAGACCGGGCAGTGGGAAATGGTGTACAGCGATGACGACGGCAAGACCTGGAGCCAGGAGCACGTGAACGCCACCCGGCAGGTGAAGAAGGAGGAGTGGACCACCGTGCTCTCCGGCCCCGGCAACGGCATCTGCACCTCCAAGGGCGTCATCGTCTTCCCCGCCCAGATCTGGCAGAGAGGCGCAGAGCACCGCTGCATGAGCACCATCTGCTACTCCAAGGACGGCGGCAAGACCTGGGTGTACGGCACAGGCGTGCCGCACGACACCTCCGAATGCCAGGTGGTGGAGCTGAAGGACGGCTCCCTGATGCTCAACTGCCGCAACGAGAAGCGCCAGGGCAAGCGCATCGTCTACGTCACCAAGGACTTGGGCAAGACCTGGGAGGCGCACGCCTCCAACAACAAGGCCCTGCAGGAACCCACCTGCCAGGCCTCCCTCATTGCCACTAACAGCAAGAAGTTCGGCAACCTCCTGCTCTTCTCCAACCCCAAGTCCGGCAGGCGCGACCACATGACCATCCGCTGCTCCACGGACGGCGGCAACACCTGGAACGGCGGGTACGAGTACGATTCCCGCGCCTGCTGGGGATACTCCTGCCTTTCCATGTGCAGCCCCGGCATTGTGGGCGTGCTCTACGAGGCCCCGCACGTGAGCGACAAGAACGACATGCACGGCATCGGCTTCCTGGCCATCCCGCTGGAAACCATCGTTACCGGCAAGGAGGTTCCCCTGCCCGCAAAGGATTCCGCCAAGAAGAAAAAGAAGAAGTAGCGGATTTTTCTTCGCGGCATGCCAAGTTTTGCTTGACAAGGCGGCGGGGGCGGTGTATTTTCGCGGCTCATTCAACCCGAATATACTGATTATGGCTAACATGAAAGTTATTCTCGCCACCAAGATTGCAGGTCTGGGCTGTGAAGCCGACCTCGTTACCGTGAAGGCAGGCTACGGCCGCAACTACCTGATTCCCCAGGGACTTGCGTTTGAGGCCACTCCCGCCAACCAGCGCTTCATCAACATGCTTCAGAAGAAGCGTGCCGAGCGCGAGGCCGCCGAGCTCGCCAACTTCAAGGAGATTGCCGCCAAGATTGCCGCCACCACCGTGGAACTGGTCCTGGAGGCCGGCGAGAACGGCAAGGTGTTCGGTGCCATCACCAATCAGCAGATTGCAGAGGGCCTGGCCAAGCAGGGTATCGAGATCGACCGCCACAGCATCGATCTGGAGAAGCCCCTCAAGAAGTCCGGCACCTACGAGATTCCCGCCAAGCTCCACCCGGAGGTCACCGCCACCATCAAGGTGGTGCTGGACGTGAAGGGCGAGGTGGAGGAGGCCCCCAAGAAGGAGGAAGCCCCCGCCGTGGAGGAAGCCCCCGCTCCCGCAGAGGAGGCCTAAGCCCATCCCGTAAAAAACGTTTCAACCCGCAGGGCCGCCCCGCAAAGGCGGCCCTGTTTTTTCGCCAGCTACGATGCAGGACATTTCAATCTACCTGCAAGTTGCCAGCGCCGCATTTGCCGTAAGCAGGAATCGCGCGGCGGCGGTTTGGATGGTTTGTTTGGCTGAGGGCATGGTGATGCCCAGGGAGCGCAGGTGGGCGTTGTCCATGGCGGTGTGGCGGGGGCGCGGCTCGCGGAAAAAGGCGGCTTCCGCCAGCTTTTGGCGTAAAATTTCCGGCATGGAGGGCAGGGCGCCCAGGCGCACGGCCTCTTGCAGGGCCAGATGCGCGCAGTCCCACCAGGAGAGCGGCTGCTCCTCCCCGTTGCCGCTGCACAGGTGGATGACGCCGCGGTAGTCCGTCTCCGCCAGCTGCAGCACGGCGCGGGCAATGTCGTGCGCATCCGTGGGCATGGAAAACTTGTCGGCAATGGCGGCCAGGGGGTGCCCGGCCAGCGCCTTGGAGAGCATCTGCTCCACAAAGGCGGGCTTGCGCGGGTTGCCGCAGATCCAGGAAACGCGCGCCACCACGGCCTGCGGCAGGGCATCCAGCACTTCCTGCTCGCCCTCCCGCTTGCTCTGCGCGTACCAGCCCTCCGGGCGGCAATGGTCATCCTCGTCCTTGAACCCGGGCTTGCGGCCGTCCAGCACATAGTCCGTGGAAAGGTGGATGAACCGTGCGCCCGTGTGGCGGCACGCCAGCGCCATGGCCGCGGGGGACATGGCGTTGATGCGGTGCGCGCGCAGCGGGTCGTCCGCGCATGCCTCCAGCCCGCTTATGGCGGCGCAGTTCACCACCGCATCCGCCGGGTGCTCCAGCACGAAATCCGCCACGGCGTCCGGCTGCTCCAAATCACACTCCGCGTGCGCTGGCGCCAGCACCTCCCAGCCGCGTGAGGCGGCTTCCTCCGCCACGCACGCGCCCGCCCTTCCGCTTGCTCCGAACAACAGGACTTTCATGGCGCATTCACTTCTTCACCTGCAGGTAGATGATCTGCCTGGCGAAGCGGGGGTCCTGGGTGGCGGTGGTGATGACCAAGCGGTTGAGCACGGGTTTTTCCGTGCTGCGCGGGGTGACGGTGACGGTGTATTTTACACCCTCCTTCACCTTGGCGGGCGCGTAGTCGAAGGCATCGCCGCTCAGTCCCGCCTCTTGGATGCCGGTGACGGGAGAACCCTTGGGCAGGGTGATGGTGAGCACCTGCGGCGTGCACTTGTCGCCGCGCTTCCACACCAGGCTGCGGGCGGAAAGGATAATGGCGGCGGGCACATCGAAGTTCATTGTCAGGCGCGTGGTCTTGCCGTCCGCCGTGGTGGCGTCTATCTGCTTGGCCACGGGTTGGTCGAACTTGGAGGTGTCCACCCTGGCGATAAGCTTGTTGCCCTGGATGGTGACGGTGGTGCAGTCGCACAGGGGTTTTGCCTTGGTGACGGCGGTGCCGTCCGTGGTGAATTCCACCACCGCGCTCTGCTGGGAGTACGCCAGCTTCACGCTTTGCTGCGGCTGGGGGAAGCCTGCGAGCGCGGGCAGGGTGCAGGCTGCAGCCAGGATGATGGAGTGCAGCGCGTTCATGCCTTATCCTTGGCTTTTTCCTTCTCCCCGGGCATGGTGAAGCAGGATATCAGGAACAGGGCGGCGGCCACGCACACGCAGGAATCCGCCACGTTGAACGAGGGCCAGTGGTAGTGGTCCAGCCACGGGAACGAGAAGTCCAAAAAGTCCACCACGTATCCGTTGATGAGGTTTTGGAAGAAGCCCAGGGCCTCTGCGCCGGGGCGGAAGAAGCCCTGCACCAGGCGGTCCGTCATGTTGCCGAGCACGCCCACGGTGATGAGCGCCCAGGCGTATTTGAGCATGGTGGTGCAGAAGAACCCCCTGCGGTACAGGCGGTACAGCCAGATGAGCGCCGCCACCTGCACGCCCAGGAAGAGGAAGGGAGCCCATGCCGTGCCGTTGCCCGTGCCGAAGGCCACCCCGGTGTTGTGCACGCGCACAATGTTGAAATCCATGATGGTGCTGCCCTCTATCACGCGGTCGATGCGCAGACACATGTCCGTGGCCCAGTCGTACGGGAAGTTGAGCACAATGTACCACTTGGTCGTCTGGTCCAGCAGGTACAGGACCACAATGAGGACGACGAGGAAGGCGGTGAGCTTGCTCTTGGCTGCTGGCGGGGCTGTTTCAGGCACGGGCGTATGATAGCCCAAGCCCCCGGCCCGCGCAAGCGCAAATGTGCGGGGCGCTCACTTGCCGTTCTTCCAGAGCTTGAGGGCCTTTTGGAGGGCGGGGGAGAATTCCTCGCTGCTGAAGAGGGAGATGCCTTGCACGCGGCGGGCGCGGAGGGCATCCAGCGCAGCGGGGAGGGATTGCGGGGTGTAGTCCGGCAGGTGGAGTCCGGGGGCAATGGGGAAGCGGTGCCGAATCTGCTCGGCGGCGGCGTCTGCCATGTCGTTCACCCAGGCGGCTGGCTCGTTGTAGAAGGAGAAGTAGTCCATGGTCAGGGCGAGGTCCAGCGGGAAGCGGCTCCAATCCTGGCGCACCAGCTTGGCGGCCAGCCGAGGCGTGGGAAACACGGCGCACGCGGCGCTGCGGCCGCGTGAGCGCGCGCGCTCGCACAGAGCGGCGGCCAGTTCCGCCACACTCTGCAGGCGGAACTCGCGCCACTCGGCATCGTGCTCCGCGTCTTCTTGCACTTCCCGTCCGTACCGCTCGCGGAACAGGCGGCGGCAGGTGTCGCAGTAGCAGAAGTCGTACGGCGCCATCTCATGGTCCATGGTGAGACCGTATTTGGCCCACAGCCCGCGCGGCAGGATGACATCCGGCAGGCGCATGTAGTCCAGCTGGATACCCTCCACATCCGGGATGGCGGCGTAGGCGTCCACCACGGAGAGCAGGTGCTCCCGCACGGTGGGGTTGTTGGGGCAGAAGAACTGGTAGTAGCCCACGTATGGGCGGTCCTTCTCCACCGCGCAGGATTTGCCCTCCCTGCTCACGGCGTAGCATGCCGGGTGGGCTTTTAAAAAATCCTTGTCCTGCGGGCGGTTGACCGCCCATACCCAGGCGATGATGCGCAGGCCTGCGCGCCGCGCCAGGGGAGCCAGCGCGGAGAGTTGTTCCACGGTGCCGCCTATGATCACGGTGTCCACCCCCGCCGCGGCATAGTCTGCGAAGCGCCTGTTCCAGAGCGCGGCATCGTCCGCGTGGCCGCCGTGCACCCAGAGGTAGATTTCCGGCACGGGTTGGGCCACCTGCTGTGCGGTGAACGCGCCGTCCGAATTCAAGCGCAGCTCTCTCCCGGTGCGTGCACAGGTGGTGGAGATGGAAAAGAAATGCGGCTGCACCACGGCTTGCAGGCCCTGCGGCGGCACGGCTGCGGTGTCGTACGCGCCGTGTTGGCGGCGGTGTTCCTCCTGCCGCCCGGCGTAGGCGTACAGGGCCAGGCGGGCATCGTCCTCGGGGTCGGGTTCCGCGGACTCCCAGGTTCCCGCGGGCTGCGCGGAGAAGACCACGCGGCCCCAGTGCTCCGGCTGGTGGATGTTCACCACGCCCGTGGGTGCCCACACGTGGTTGCTCTCAGGCAGCGCGTTGCCTTGCGCGTCTTTGCACTTGGCGTATCCGGTGGGGGAGGCGTTGTCCTTCTGCACCTGCCAGTTCACGCGGGAGAAGTTGAAGCGCATGGCGGTGCCGGGCTGCGGCGGCTCGTCCGCGCGGGGCAGGGCGCCGTGGGAGGTGATGCTGCGCCACGGGATGGCCATTTCCACGCTCCACCCGCTGTCGGTGTCGCTTGCGTTGTTGAGCGTGCCGCGCAGGTGCACGGCGTGCTTCAGGCCGGGCATGTCCCAGTCGTGCAGGATGACGGGGTTGGCGTGGCGGTAGGTGCGGGCGACCAGCAGCTCCCACACGGTGTTGAGCTGGTTGATTTCCAGCTCGATGTAGTGGTTGCCCTCGCAGAGGGGGTCGATGAACACCTCGAAGTCGGGGTCGTGGAAGATGATGCTGTCGTGCTCCCTCTGCGTGGCCCAGAGGTTCTCCTCCGGCATGTCTGCCAGGATGTACAGGTAGTGGTCGTCCCAGAGCATGCGGATGGTGGTGCCGTCCTGCACGGCGGGGCCCTCGATATCCCGCAGGGGCGAGAGCGGGCGCGCGTGCTGCCACGCGGCCTCGTCTCCCTTGCCGTCGATGGTGATTTCCTGCGCGGCGCGCTGGCACACGTAGGGCGGCGGCATCAGCTCGTCTGCGGCGGCAAGCCCGCAGAGCGGCAGGAGCAGCGTTGTCAAAAGGGTGGTGTGTGACATGGTGAAAGGTTGGTTAATCGCGGTGGTATGGGCTGCCCGCCAGCAGGGTGTGGATGCGGTACACCTGCTCCAGCAGCACCACCAGCGCCAGCTCGTGCTGCATGGTGTGGCGGCCCAGCGACAGCACGTGGTCGCACGCGTCGCGCAGGGCCTGGGTGTGGCCATCCGCCGCGCCGATGAGGAAGGCCACGTGCTTGACGGCGTGCAGCTGCCACCCGCGCACGCGCTGCTCGAACTCGCGCGTGCTCCAGTTCTCGCCGCGCTCGTCCATGGCGATGCGCAGGCAGCCCTGCGAGGCCTCCAGCAAGCGCGCGGAAACATCCTCCGCCGTGCCGTCCTTCACATAGCGCAGCTCCACCTTGCCGAGAGGCCGCAGACGTTCCTCGAAAAACCGCACGCCATCGCGCGTGTACGGGATGCTCGGCTTGGCGGCGGCTATGATCTTGAAGTCCATGGACTAGAATACGCGCAGTCTACCACACGCGTGGGCGTGCGGGCAAGCGAAATGCGAAACCTTATTGTTTGATGTAGGCCGTGGACCGAGATGCCCCGATTTTACGGATTTCGCCGTTTGCGAGCATTTTGCCCAGTGTGCGTTCGATGAGTGAAACGCTGATATCTGGACAGAAGCGGGCGATATCCGCCTTGGTAATCTTCCCTGGTTTTTGTTCGAACAGCATCCTTATGCGCTCCGTCTTGTTCAGTTTTGTTGAGACAACGTGCTCCACCCGGTTCTCAAACTCGCGATATGCCTTCAGGACAATGCCCAGCAGATATTGCAGGAACGGGAGACAATTGTTGCTCCCGGCATTCCATCCGGTGCTGCTTTCCTGCAGGGCTTCGTAGTACGTCTGCTTGTTTTCCTCCACCAGTTTCTCCAGGCTGATGTACTTGCCCACAATGTAGCCATGCTGGTAGAGCAGCAAGAGGGTAAGCAACCGACTCATGCGCCCGTTGCCGTCATTGAAGGGATGGATACACAGAAAATCAAAAATGAAAACGACCAGTAGTATCAGGGGGTCGCACAACTCCTCTGAGACGGCCTGGTTGTACGCATCGCACAATGCCCGCATGGCATCGGGCGTTTCAAACGCGGGAGTGGGCGTGAAGCGGACACGACTGTTTCCCTCTGCATCGGTCTCGGCAATCAGGTTGTCGGTGTTTTTCCAATGGCCTCCCGTTCCGGAGGGGTGGAAAGAGTACAGGTCCCGGTGCAGTTGAAGGATGGTGTTGGGGGTTACGGGAATATATTCGTGGTTCTCGTGAATGGTACGAAGCACATCACGGTACCCGGCAATCTCCTTTTCATTGCGGTTGACGGGTTTGACCCTTTGCATGACCAATTCCCTCAATCGCGCATCGGAGGTATAGATGCCCTCAATCCTGTTGGAGGCATCCGTGCTTTGAATCACTGCAATTTCCAGCAATTGCTCGAGTATGTCTTTTCTGGCTGTGATATACAGCGTCTGCTTGCCCCGGTATTCGTGTATGGCCGACAGCAAATTGCTAACCTCTGGAGTAAGCAGGGAACCAGGCAAATCCAAGTAGTTGAAAGTTCTCATGTGTATAAATTTCGGCGTCTGCTTGCCGATTATCTGCCCACATTCTACGGTTTTTCTGCCCACTTTCAAGCAAAAAGTGTGCAGAAAAGCAATGCCGATGGGCAGAAAAGCCGGCCCCTGCGGGATTTGCTATTTGGCAAGCGCGGCCAGGGCGTTGCGCATGGCGGCGGTGGTGCGGTCGATGTCGTCTTCTGTGTGGGAGGTGGAGATGAACCCGGTTTCGTAGGGGGAGGGTGCCACGTACACGCCCTGCTCCAGCATGGAGAGGAAGTACTGCTTGAACATGGGGAAGCTGCCGCTGGAGGCGGTTTCCAGGTCCACCACGTCCTGCTCCGTGAAGAAGAGGCAGAACATGGAACCGCTGCGCTTGAAGGTGAACGGCAGGTGCAGATCGTGCAGCGCGGCGCGCACGCCTTCCTCCAGCCGCGCGCCCAGGGCTTCCAGGCGGCCGTAGCAGTCGTGCTCCTCCAGGTGGGTGAGCTGTGCAAGCCCGGCGGCCATGGCCACGGGGTTTCCGCTGAGCGTTCCGGCCTGGTAGACGGGGCCGAGGGGGGCCACGCATTCCATGATGTCGCGCCTGCCGCCGAAGGCGCCCACGGGCAACCCGCCGCCGATGACCTTGCCGAGCGTGGTGATATCTGCGGTGATGCCCTCCTTTCCGGCCACGCCGGAGGTGGAGATGCGGAACCCGGTCATCACCTCGTCGAAGATGAGCAGGGCGCCCTCGCGCGCCGTGATGTCACGCAGGAATTGCAGGTACCCCGGCTTGGGCAGGTAGAAGCCCGCGTTGCCGGGGTAGGGCTCCACAATCACGCCCGCAATCTTGCCCGCGTACTGCTTGAACGCCTGTTCCACGGCGGCGGGGTTGTTGTACGGCAGCACGATGGTGAGCGCCGCGAACTCCGGCGGCACGCCCGCGCTGTCCGGCTGGCCGCCCGTGAGCGCACCGCTTCCGGCGGACACCAGCAGGCTGTCCGCATGGCCGTGGTAGCAGCCTGCAAACTTGATGATGTACGGACGCCCGGTGAACCCGCGCGCCAGGCGCACGGCGCTCATGGTGGCCTCCGTGCCGCTGTTGGTCATGCGCACCATCTGCATGCCGGGCACGCGGCGGCAGAGGTGTTCCGCCATGTCCACCTCCACGCGCGTGGGGATGCCGTAGCCCAGGCCGTTGGGCACCGTGCGCTGCACGGCTTCCATCACGCATGCGGGCGCATGCCCCAGGATGGCGGGCCCCCACGTGCCCACGTAGTCGATGTACTCGCGCCCGTCCTCGTCCCAAAGGTGCGCGCCCTGCGCGCGCGCCACAAAGAACGGGGCGCGCTCCAGACGCCGGAACGCGCGCACGGGAGAATTCACCCCGCCGGGTATCACCCGCCGCGCCCGCTCAAACAGCTCTTCCGATATCGGCATACCCGCATTCTAGCACAGGGAATGCACAAAGTACAACGGACAATGCGCGAATGGGGAAATTAGGCGGGCACAGCGGCGGACTCACAGCCCCTGCAGGTATTTCAAGTAGGCATCCATAGCCTGGGCGGGGGAGAGCTCCACCGCCTTTTCCGCCACGGCGGGTTTCTGCACCACCTCTTCCCGCTCCACCACGGCCACGTGCTTGGGTTTGCGGGGTTTCTCCACCTTTGCCTCCTTCACCTCCCCTGTGGTGTCTGCCACGGCGAGCGCGCCGGGCCAGGTGGAATCCTCCGTGGGCCAGAAGTCGTCGAAATCGTTTCTGCCGGGGTCGTCCTTGCGTAAAACCTCCTCATCGCCCAGCAGGATGCGCTTGCTTTCCGTGCGCACCACGCTCATGTTGATTTTCTTGTTCTTGCCGCCCTTGTTCTGCTTGTTTTCGCGGAAATCCTTCCAGAAATCCTTGTCCATGGAGCGGTTGCTGTAGAAGATGGCATCACAGCCCAGGAATTTGGCAATCATCTTGCTGGTGTTGCGGTCAATTTCCTTGCCGCCGCTGTCCATGCCCAACTTCTCCGCAAGCTTTTCCGCCTTGTGGGAGTTCATGCTGCGCGCGGCGGCGCCGATGGCCTCCAGCACCTGAACCTTGCCATCCGTCATGGGGAAGGCCACCTGCATGTTGGCGGCGCTCATTTTCCACACGAAGGCATCTTCCGTCACCTTGTCCGGCGAGAATTCGCCGCCGGCGGCAACGTATGCCAGGCTTTCCCCCAGGGTTTCACCGAACGCGCCGCCCTGGGCTCTGGCGAACCGTTCCGCCACATCCCTGCAAAGCAGGAAGGCGGCGGGGTGCTTTTTGTCGCCAAAGTATTTTATCTCCGTGTTCTCCAGCTCCATGGCCTGCCCGAGCTTCTCCAGGAGCTTGGGGTCCTTGGGCGGGTTGGGATAGGCGAGCACGCCCACCACGGCGTCCTCCCCGGTGCCGAACACCGCCACATGCGCGCCGTCTATCACCAGGCAGACATTGTGGCCCACGGCCTTGGAGTTGGGAAATTCCTTCTGGATTTCCGCAATGCTGTGCGGTTTGGCGGCCAGCGGCAGGGCCAGCGCGGCGGCGGCGAGCCATGCCAGGGAGAGCAGCGCTTTGCGGGCGGCGTGCATCACTTCTCCTTGTAGCCGCGCATCAGGCGGGCAATGTATTTCTGCATTTGCGGCAGGTTCCGCTCAATGCTCTGCGCCAGCTTGAACTGGTTGCGGGCGCGGATGAGGTTGTGCTCCGGCTTCTCTGTGCGGAAATAGAGGTCGCCGTCCAGGTAGTCTGTGAGGAAGCGCATGCCTATTTCCACGGTGATGAGCCAGCCCGCGAAGGCCAGGTTGTCCACCTCCGCCGGGGTCAGGAACTTGTGCGCGGCATCCAGGTAGCCTTCCGCCAGCGACTCGAACAGCGGCAGCTGCATTTCCACCTTGGACAGGTCCTCCTCGTCCTCCTCCGCCATGCAGGTGGCCGTGCGCACCATGTCGCCGAAATCATAGAGCACCAGCCCGGGCATCACGGTGTCCAGGTCAATCACGCACACGGCTGCATCCGTTTCGGAATCCAGCATCACGTTGTTGATCTTGGTGTCGTTGTGGGTGATGCGGGTGGGGATTTCCCCCTTTTCCTGCATCTGGGTGAGCTTGTTGAACTGCGGGGCCCAGGCGCGCACGAGCTCCACCTCCGCGGTGCAGTTGGCGAGCCTTCCCTTGGGGTCGGCCTTGATGCTGGCCTCCAGGTTCTCGTACCGCTTGGGGGTGTTGTGGAAATCCGGGATGGACTCTTTGATGTCCTCCGGGTTCATGTCGCAGATGAGGTCTTGGAAGGAGCCGAAGGCGAACCCCGCCTGGTAGGCCTGGCGGGTGTTTTCCACCACGTCGTAGGTGTGGGTGTCCTCAATGTTGTTGTAGCAGCGCCACATGCCGCCCTCCTCCGGCAGGTCGATGTAGTTGCGGCCGCCGCGGGCGGGGTAGAGGGTGAGCGTTTGCCCGGCGGCGTTGCGGCGGCGCCGCAGCAGCTTCCAGGTGATGTGGCGCGTCACCTTCTCCACGTTGCGCATCACCTGCGCGGGGTCCTTGAACACGTAATCGTTGATGCGCTGCAGGATGTAGCGGTCCTCATGACCGTCCTCCGTCTTGTAGCAGGCGCGGTAGGTGGTGTTGATGTGGCCGTTGCGCAGCTCCTCCCCGTACAGGAAATCACCGCTGATGGCGAACTGGTCGCCGATGCGGGCGATGCGTTTGCCCACGGCATCCGTGGTGTGGTGCTCAAGGGACATGGGTGCGATTGGTTAGTTCTGCGGACTTTCGGCAATCTGGAAGGAGAGCAGCTTGGGGGAATCGCTCTTGGGGTCCTTCACCGCCACGGTGATTTGGGACTGGCGCGCGCTTATCACCATGGACGAGGTCTTGATGCGCTTGTAGTCCGGCATGTTGTTGGCCTTGTACGCAATGGCGAAGGCCAGCGTGCCGCCGTCCTCCCCGGTAACGGACCAGGAGTTCTTGCCGTTGATTCCCTCACTCTTGCGGTAGGGGGAGACGATGGTGTTCTTGGCATCGTTGAAATCACCCTTTTCGGAGGTGGTCATGCGGATGGGATAGGGGGAGAGGTTGATGAGATGCACGCCCTTTTTGGGGAAATCCTTTTCCTTGAAGAAGAGCCCCTGCAGGTTCTTGGACTCCTTGGAGGGAATCACGAAACCTATCATCTTGGAGCCGGAGGGCACACCGTTGACCACCAGGTCCGCCGGCGGCAGCTTGGCCTCCTTGTCCGCCTCGTCCTTGGCCCCGGCCAGGGCGGAGGAGGGGTCGCTCTTCCAGAAGCGTATCTTGCCGTCCTCCGCCGGGATGGGGCGGGAGGGCGTGCGCGCCGCCACTACCACGGGCACGAACTTCTTGCCGATTCTGCAGTAGAGCGGGCTGGGAAGCGACTCCCCGGAGGGCGAGCACACCATGAGGCGCACGCCCTTCTTGGCGGCGGCCTCCTCCTTGGCTGCATCCTTCGCGGAAGCCTTGTCGTTGTCAAAACTGTCATCCTGGGCGCGGGCTGGCTGCAGCAGGGGGGCTGCCGCCAGGGAAAGCACCAGGGCAAATGCGGATATGTTCTTCATCGTCATGGGAATAAGGGGCTACCCCTTTTCGCGGAAATTCTAACAAGCGGCACCGCGCAAGGCAAGAATAAAATTCGTTCCGGCTTGACAAAGCGCGCGCTCGCGCGTATAAGGCGGCCCGTATGGCAAAGGACGCAAAATTGATAGCCTTGGAGACACACCCCATAGGCCGGCTCCTTTTCCAATACTCCCTGCCCGCCGTCATCGGCATGGCGGCCATGGCCGTCTTCAACATCGTAGACTCCATCTATGTGGGCCAGTGCTGCAACGCGTACTCCATTGCCGCCATCGCGCTCATCTTCCCCATCATGAACCTCATAGGCGCCGCCGGCACCCTGGTGGGGCTGGGCAGCGCGGCTTCCGCCTCCATCTTCCTGGGGCAGCAGAAATTCGACAACGCCTTCCGCGTGCTGGGGAACTGCCTGGGGCTGAGCTTCCTGCTGGGCGTGCTGGTGGGGTGGGTGCCCCTGCTGTGGCTGGACGGGATACTGGAGTTTTTCGGGGCGGATGCGGACACGCTGGAACCGGCGCGGGATTTCACGCGCATCCTGTTGCTGGGCTGTCCGGTGTCCTTCTTCATGTTCAACCTGAACCACCTGATGCGCGCGAGCGGCTACCCGCGCAAGGCCATGGTGAGCCTGCTCATCGCCATGGGGGTGAACATTTTGGCCGCGCACGTGTTTATCTACTGGCTGGGCTGGGGGATGACGGGTGCGGGCATTGCCACCATCGGCGCGCAGGGCGTGGCGCTCTGCTGGGTGGTGGCGCACTACTGCCACGGCCGGAGCATCCTGCACTTCAGGCGCGGCATCTACCGCCCGAACCTCAAGATTGCCCGCCGCATCTGCTCGGTGGGCCTGCCGCCCTGCCTGCTCAACATCGTGGGCTGCGTGATTGTGGTGGTGTTCAACAAGCTGCTCATCCAGTTTGATGGCCAGCTGGGCCTGGCGGGCTTCGGCATCGTGAACCGCGTGCTCTTCCTTTTCGTGATGGTGGTGCTGGGCATCACCCAGGGCATGCAGCCCATTGCCGGGTACAACCTGGGCCTGGGCAACTACGCCCGTGTGAAGGCCGTGCTCTACCGCGCCATTGCCGCCGCCGTCTGCGTGGCCACCATCGGCTGGCTCATGGCGGAAATCATACCGGGTGTCGTTGTTTCCGCCTTCATCAACACGGCCGATCCCCACTACAACGAGCTGATGGACATCAGCCTGCGCGGCATGCGCTACATGGCGCTCGTCTTCCCCATCGTGGGTTCCCAGATTGTCATCGGCAACTTCTTCCAGTCCATCGGCCGCCCGGTGATGAGCATCTTCCTCAACCTCTCCCGCCAGTGCCTGGTGCTGCTGCCCTGCCTGCTCATCCTGCCGCGCTTCTTTGCGGACGACTCCGGCATCTGGCTCTCCCAGGCCGTGTCCGACGGTTTCTGCGGCGTGGTGAGCATCCTGGTGCTGCGCCGCTTCATCACCCATGTGCTGGACAAGCAGGCCCCCTCCCAATCCATCTGAACCATGACCACGATACCCGTCCTCATCGCCACCCGCAACGCCCACAAGGCCAAGGAGATAGCCCGCATCCTCCCCGCACCGTACGAGGTGCACACCATGGCGGAGCACCCGGAAATCCCGGATCCCGTGGAGGACGGCACCACCTTTGCCGCCAACGCCGCCATCAAGGCGGAAGCCGTTTCCGCGCGCGTGCCCGGCCTGGTGGTGGCGGATGATTCCGGCATCTGCGTGGACCTGCTCAACGGCGCCCCCGGCGTAATGTCCGCCCGCTTCTGCGGCGAGCACGGCCAGGATGAGGAGAACAACCGCAAGCTCCTGCGCGAGCTCGCCGCCCTGCCGGGCCAGGCCCCGTACAGGGCGCACTACGCCTGCGCCATCAGCTTGGCGGAGGGTGGCAGGCAGATAGCCTCTTTCCTGGGCACCGTGGAAGGGCAGATCACCCTCAACCCCGCGGGTACCGGCGGTTTCGGGTATGATCCCCTCTTCATCCCGGACGACTTCAGCAACCGCACCATGGCCCAGCTCACCCCGCAGGAGAAGGATTCCATCTCCCACCGCGCCCGCGCCCTCCAAAAGCTCGCCCGATTCCTGGCGGAGCGCGGAAATTGATACCCGCGCCCAACTTTTCCCTTGCGCTCGGAATCCGGCTATTTGCCGGTATCCTCGGGCTGGTATTCCTTCATCTCCTCCTCCAGCTCCAGCAGATAGCGGTCGTAGTCGGAGAGGAATAGGCGGTCCTGCACCACCCTGTATTTCTCGAACTCGGTCTCGGCGTGCAGCTTGGCGATTTCTGCGGTGACGCGCCCGGAGTCTTTCAGCAGACCATACTCGAACATCTCAATGAAGGCATTGAGACGCGCCTCCCAGTCCGCCATGGTCAGTGGTATTTTGCGCAGGGCCATGTTTTCCGCAAAGTCCAGGTAGGCCGTCACCAGGCGGTTCAGTTGCGCCATCTCTTCCTCGCTCAGGTAGTTTTTGGCCACGGAGACATCGCTGCGGATAATTTTGCCGTCCGGGGCATCCTTCCATGTGGTGAGGCCCATGTGCGGCTTGTCGGCATCCGCGCGCTCCATAATCAGCTCGGCGGCGGTGTGCCCGTGCACGGCATAATGCATCTTGTTTTGCACGGCCGCGTAGAAGCGGCGCGTTGCCTCCGCCGTGCGGTCGTAGTCCACCGCCGTGGCGTAGATATCCGTGACCTTCTGGTAGAAGCGGCGCTCGCTGGCGCGGATTTCCCGCACACGCTCCAGCTGTTCCTCAAAATACTTGTCGGAGAGGAAGGTGCCCTGCTTCAGGCGCTCGTCATCCATCACCCAGCCCTTGATGGTGTACTGGTGGGCAATGGCATTCACCCACTTGCGGAACTGCACG
This sequence comes from Akkermansia sp., assembly GCA_030523775.1. Classification (GTDB taxonomy): domain Bacteria; phylum Verrucomicrobiota; class Verrucomicrobiia; order Verrucomicrobiales; family Akkermansiaceae; genus Akkermansia. The sequence goes on along the minus strand of JAUNHW010000002.1, from coordinate 166,738 downwards.
GCCCGCTCGGAATTCACCTTGAACCCCACGGCAATGATGGCCTGTATCCCATAGTGCATCGCCTGGTAGTTTTTGCCATCGGCGGCAGTTATTCGAAATTTTCGAATAACTGCCGATTCGTCTAACTCCGCATCGGCAAAGACCTTCTTCAGGTGGTAGTTGATAGTGTGTGTCTCCACTCCATAGAGCTTGGCCAACATCTTCTGTGTCAGCCAGATGTTCTCGTCTTCGTAGCGGATTTCAAATTGTTCGGCGGCCTCGCCCACACTGGCAATGTAGGTCAGGTATTCCGCAGCGGAACTGCGCAGGGTAACTTGGTTCTTCATGGTTCAGGCAGGGAGTTGGTGAACAGCTTTCGGCATGCGGGTATTCTACCACATCCCTGCGTGCGGGACAAAGCAAAAACATGTGCATTCCCGGGCCCTGTGCGGGCGGCTTTATCAAAAACATGCCGTGGCGTCCAACTTTTCCCTTGCGCGGGCGCGCGAGGGAGGGTAGAATACACGCTGGAGTGTCGCTCATTCCACGCATGCGGTGTTTTTTTGCAAATTTTTGCAAAAAAATGCAACAGAACGCGCGTGTTCCCGCTTGATAGGTTAGGGAGCGGCACAACCCCCGCCCCATCCAGAAAAACGAACCATCCATCCGACTATGACACGCCACCTCATCGCCGCCATCGCCCTGGCCGTCCCGGGAATCGTATGCGCCACGCTGCCGGCCCAGGCCGCGCCGCGCGCCAAGGCCCAGGCGCAGGCCCCCGCCAAGCAGGGAGCCATCGCCGTTGCCTCAGCGCTGAACAACTACCGTCTCACCGACCCGGTCAAGGGTCGCAGACTCACCGTGATCAAGTACGCGGAGGACGTGGTGGCGCCGGAGGCGGTGGGTGGAGAGGACACGCTGGGCGCGCTGAGCGTGAGCCCGGAGGTTTCCGTGAGCGCGGTGTGGACCAGCCAATCGGAGCTCACGGTGAAGCTGACGGGTGATGTGGCGCCGCTGGCGGTGTACACCATCGCGCCGCGCGCCGGGGCGAGGAACGCGCAGGGGCGCGCGCTGGGCGGGTTCAAGCCGCTGCACTTCGGCGCAGAGGGGCTGCACGGGTACGACTTCATGCTGTCCGCGGGCGCACCATTCATCCACTCCCGCAACTTGGACCAGGGCAACAACGACGACACCATCCTGCGGGAGCATATCGGCGAGGCGGTGCTGCGCTCCATCGTGACAACATCCCCCGGCAAGCCGGCCAAGGTGACCGAGAGGCCCGCGGCCGTGCGTCCCGCCACGGTGGGGGATGCCGTGGCGCACTGGGACGGATACCTGCAAGCAGTCGTCAACGATGGCCAGGGTGACGATGAATTGGAGGCGTTCAAGGCGTTGCCGCAGGACGAGGTGCTGCCCAACTGCTGGTACTTTGAATTCCCCGTACCCGCGGCGAACGAGGAGCTGATGCTGGTGCTGCCGGACTGCGGGGATTTGAACAGCAAGACCGGAGAGCGCAACGACGTGCATTTCGGCATCGTACGGCTGCCCGGGATGGGTTTCGGTATGGAGGCCCGCCGCACGGACGTGGGCCGCTACGACATCCTGCTGCCGCTGGAGCAGGCGGCCACCCCGGAGGAGCTTGCGCGCGCCGTCCGCGAGGGCAAGTGGGAAATCCGCCTGTCCGGTGATTCCGATGCCCCCGCGGACGCCACCATGCATTGGGAGGACGGCGTGTTCAAGGCCTCCGTGGACGGCAAGCCCGTGACCATGAGCTTCGACGAGGAGGCCACCGCCAAGCGCCTGAAGCCCGTGCCCACCGCGCAGGGAGAGAAGCCCGGCTGCACCGCCGCCGTGCTGCACCTGGATTCCGGCGGCGCGTGCTTCAAGCTCACCGCCGTGCTGTCGATGCAATCCGTGCACGGCGACACCATGAAGGATGGGAAGGCCTCGTGCCGCGTGAGCCCGCCCGCCCCCACCATCAACACGGATGTGCTCACCTCCGGCAAGCTCAGCAAGGGCGGCCGCACCATCCACTGCCTGGTGCAGAGCCTGGAGAAGGCCACCGCGCACATCTACCGCATCGATTCCCACGGCGAGAACCCCGCCAAGGTGCTGGCCGCCTTCCGCGAGCTCTACACACCCGCCAAGGTCCGCGAGCTCGGCGCGTGGACCGATGAGGCGGACGAGGCCAGGAAGCACCCCACCACCTTCCCCGTGCAGCTCCTGCCCGGTGTGGTGGAAAGCCGCGAGGTGGACATCCCGTGCGACAGCGAGCCGCACGACATCAAGCTCGGCGACCTCTTCCCCCATGCGCCGGAATGCGCCATGTACTTCATGGAGGTCAACGGCACCCTGGTGCCGGATTTGGGCAAGCCCGGCGCGCGCTACGCCAACCAGGGCATCATCCAGGTCACGGACCTCGGACTCATGTGGAAGGAATTCCGCGACAAGGTTTTCTGCTACGCCTACCGGCTGTCGGACGCGAAGGCGCTGGAGCACGGCACGCTTCTGCTGCTGGACAAGGACGGCGAGACCATCGCCACGCTGGACGTGAAGGACGGCATAGCGGAGGGCACGCTGCTGAAGGGCACGTGCTTCCTGCAGCTGGTGAGCGGGGACGACTGCTACACCGTGGCCCTGGACAGCCCCAAGTCCAGGAACGACGAGACGCACCTCTCCAACTTTTACAGTGGCGATAGCCGCCAAGCGGCGGAGCACCACGTGCCGCGCACGGAAACCTTCCTCTTCACGGACCGCAGCCTGTACCGCCCCGGCGAGACCGCCCACATCAAGGGATACGTCCGCACCTTCACCGGGGATGAGGTGAGCATCCCCAGGCTCACCTCCATCACCGCCACCGTGGAGGACGACAACACGCCCATCAAGGTGGACTACCGGGAGGACGGCTCGTTCACCGTGGACGTGCAGCCCACCGAGGCGGGCAGATACACGCTTGTGAGATTCACCATGGTGCAGGAGGGCGACAGCACCGGCACCGCGCCGGACATGGCAGCCCTCAAGGAGCTGGGGATTGACGCCCCCGAGATGGTGGAGGCATCCCGCCGCGCCACCATTTACCTCAACGTGCAGGAATTCCACCGCGACGAGTTCGAGGTGAAGCAGGGCGTCACCGTGGATTCCGGCTCGCAGTGGGTGGAGATTGCCGCGGATGCCGCCGGATTCAACGGCGCGCCCGTGGCCGGCGGCAACGTGGAATGGCAGCTCTCCCAGCTCGCGGACCCCATCTCACCGGAGGCTTTCCCCGCCTTTGAATTCTCCGCGGACGACACCCTGGAGGAACACCGGGGCGATGTCCGCGAATTGACCACCGCCAACGGTGTGCTGGATGCCGGTGGCCACGGCTCGCACCGCTTCAACCTGGGCGCCATCGCCGGCAGGCTGCGGGTTTACGCGGGATGCAGCGTCACCAACGCCAACGCCCGCAGCGTGCGCGCCGCGGAGGTCCGAACCGTCGATTCATCCGCTGTCTACGGCGGTATCCGCATCAGCAACCGCCTGGTCCGCCAGGGGCAGAACGCGGAAATCTCCCTGGTGGCGGTGGACACGCAGGGCAAGCCTGCCGCCGCGCCCGTGAACGCCAGGCTCAAGGTGGAGCGCAAGAGCTTCCGCAGCTACCGCTTCGGACTCGGCTCCACCTCCGCCGCCCGCAACGTTCCCCGCATCCAGACCGTCGCGGAGCAGGACGTGCAGCTCACCGGCACGCCCGCCAACGTGTCCATCCCGGTCGCGCATCCCGGCGCGCACCTCGCCACCCTGGAGGGCACGGACGCCCAGGGCCGCCCGTTCAAGGCCACCAGCACCTTCTACGTGGCCGGCGAGCATGAGCGGGGATACTTCCCCTGGGAATACACCGACGGCCCGTATATCGACCTGGTGTACGACAAGGACGTGTACAAGCCCGGCGAGACGGCGCACCTGCTGGTGCAGTCGCCCGTGGACGCGGAGGCGCTCGTGACCGTGGAGCGCGAGGGCGTGGTGCGCCACTTCACGCGGCGCATCTCCGCCGCGGATCCCGTGGTGGACCTGCCGCTCACGGAGGCAGACGCCCCCGGTGTGAACGTCGGCATCTTCCTGGTGCAGGACGCCTCCGCCAACACGGAGAAGACCGGCCTGCCCGTCATCAAGAGCGCGGAAGCATCCCTGCGCGTGGACCCAGTGGGCAAGCGCCTGGCCGTGGAGCTGGACAAGCCCGCCTCCCCGCAGCAGCCCGGCAGCACCGCACACGTTTCCGGCGTGGTGAAGGATGCCCGGGGCAACCCGCTCGCCAACGCGGGCGTGACCCTCTACGCGGAGGACGAGGGCACGCTGCAGATCCGCGGCTACAGGCTGCCGGACGCCGTCAACCACTTCTACCCCGGAACCCAAGTGTCCCTGCGCATGTATTCCACGCTCGCGCAGGTTTGCGGCGAGGCGTTCCAGCCGTGCATGCTCGGCAACAAGGGCGTGTTCATCGGCGGCGGTGATTGCGATGACGATGAGATGGGCACCCCCGCCGTGCGCGAGGACTTCAACCCCTGCGCCGTGTGGCTCGCCGATATCAAGACGGACGCCCAAGGCCGCTTCTCCGCGGATTACACCAACCCGGACACGCTCACGCGCTACCGCGTGATGGCCGTGGCCGCCGCCGGGGCGGACAAGTTCGGCGCCGGGCAGACCTCCTACGAGGTCAACAAGGCCGTGATGCTGGAGCCCGCCGCGCCCGCCGCCGCAGCGGAGGGGGATGAGCTGTACATCCCCGTCACCGTCAGCATGAACCCGGACCAGCTGCCGGAGGAATACCGCAACAAGCCCATCATCTGGAAGATCTCCCTGAACGCGGAGAATGCGGCGGGCACGGGGGAACCGCTCCGTGTCCCCCTCGTTGGAAACACGCCCGGCACCATCTTCGTGCCCGTGAAATTCCCCCAGGTGGGCGAAACCACGCTCACCTGGACCGCCACCGCGGATGAACCGGCCCTGCGCGACAAGGTGGATTCCGTGCGCGACCGCTTCACCGTGGTGCCGCCCACGCCCTTCCTGCGCGAGGCCGTCTACAAGCCCGTCAAGCAGGGCGAAACCCGCAAGCCCGCCGATTTGGTGTCGCTGGACTTCCGCAGCGACAGCCGCGTGTCGCTGGACTTCTCGGCCAACCCGCTCATCGGCGCCACGCAGGGCATGGACATGCTGGTGCGCTATCCGTACGGCTGCTCGGAGCAGCTGGCGTCCGGCATGCTGCCGTGGATTCTTCAGGACGAGCTTTCCGCGTGCATCGGCATGCGGTACCCGCAGGGGAAGATGCGCGCCAACGTGTTGACCCAGACCGTGAAGACGCTCGCCGAGCGCTTCCGCCCCGGCAAGGGCTTTTCCTACTGGGACAGCGGTGAGGTGACGCCGTTCAGCCCGCACGTGGCGCTCAGCCTGCTGCTGGCGCAAGAGAAGGGCATCTCCCTGCCGTACAACATCAGCCCCGCCAACCTGGTCAAGATGCTCCTGAACACCACCGCGGACAAGGACGACCCCTCGCCCTTCTACTTTGCCGTGTATGTGATGGCGCGCGCCGGCAAGCTCACGCCGGAGCTGCTGGCGGAGGCGGAGAAGCAGCTGCCCAGGAAGGCGGACGCCCACTCCGCGTGGGCGCTGGCGCTGGCGGCCCGCATGAGCGGCAGCCCGCGCGCGGACGCCCTCTGCAAGGCCGCCGCCAAGGCCAAGGATAACGGCAAGTGGAGCTACCTGCCCGCCGTGCGCACCCTGCGCATGCTGGAGCAGATCGCCCGCGAACCCAAGTCTCCGGCCACCGCGCAGGCCGTGCGCGAGTACGTGGCGTACGATGCCCAGCACTTCGGCTCCACCTACGACAACGCCTGGCTCGCCATCGTGCTGCACGAGTTCATCGCGCACTCCGATGTCCAGGCCGCGCGTGCCGTGGTGAACGGAAACGAGCTCGCCCTGCAGAAGATGTGGCACCTCGACACCACCGCGGGCGCGCAAGATGCATTCTCCTGCACGGAGGGCACCGCCTACGTTTGCGGCGTTGCCGAGGGCTACCAGAACAAGGCCCAGGAGCCGCGCATGGTGGACGAGGGGTTCAAGGTCAGCCGCCGCTACGAGCGCTACATGGGCAACAACACCTGGCAGCCCACCGCCCAGTTCACCGTGGGTGATGTGGTGCGCGTGACGCTGGAGTGCACGCCCACGCGCGACACCGGGCGCTTCACCGTGCTGGAGGACCGTCTGCCCGCGGCGTTCGAGGCCGTGAACCCGGAGCTCACCTCGCAGGATGTGCCGGCGGAGCTGCGCCGCAACACGGATGCCGGCTGGGGCTGCTCCTCCTGGGTGGACAACAAGGTGTACCTCAAGGACCGCGTGGCCTTCTTCTCCTCGCACGGCGGAACGCTGAAGTGCAGCTATATCGCCCGCGTGGTGAAATTCGGCACGGTGACCGCGCCCGCCGCCAAGGCGGAGATGATGTACACGCCGCAGAACCACGGACTCTCCATCCCGCATGTCATCACCGTGACCGCGCCGGAGGTGGAGATGCCCAGCGCTCCCGCAGCCAAGGCTGACAAGTGATGCGCCGCCGCGCCAAAGCCGCCGCAGCCGCGCTGGCGTGCGCCCTCGCGGGTGCCGCCGCGTGCTGGTGGGTGCTGCCGTTCTGCGTGGCGCCCGCCGCCCTGCCGTCCGTGCCGGACACGCATGTGTACGACCGCAACGGCGAGATGCTGGGCTTTCTGAAGGATGCGCAGGGGCGGCGCTGTTGCCTGCCGCAGGGTGAGCTGCCGGATGTGCTGGTGCGCGCCGCGGTGGCGGCGGAGGACAGGCGTTTCATGAGCCACGGCGGCGTGGATTTGCCCGCCCTCGCACGCGCCGCGCGCGATAAGCTGGGCGGCGCGGCGGGCGGCGCTTCCACCATCACCATGCAGCTCTGCAAGCTGGGGCGCCGCGACGCCCCGCGCAACATGCGCTCCAAGCTGCGCGAGATGCTTCAGGCGCGCCGCCTGGAGATGTCGGGCGCTTCCAAGCATGATATCCTGCGCGCGTATCTGGACAACGCGGATTTCGGCAACAACTACCGCGGCGTGGAATGCGCGGCGTGGATGTACTTTTCCAAACCCGCCGCGGAGCTGAACGCGCCGGAGGCCGCGCTGCTCGTCTCCGTGCTGCAGGCGCCCTCCCGCCTGAACCCGCTGCGCCATCCCGAGGCCGCGCTCGCCCGCCGCAACCGCGTGCTCGCCGCCATGGGCGAACCCGCCGATGACGACCTGCATCTGCGCCCGCTGCGCGAATCCGTGCCTCCGTGCGTCACCCAGGCGGGTCGCCAAACCCTGCTCGCCCCGCTGCAGCAGGCGTGCGAGACCGCCGCCGCGCAGGAGGTGGAACGCATGCGCGACCACAACATGTCGCAGGCCGCCGTGTTCATCCTGCACAACCCCACGGGCGAGGTGCTGGCGTGCGTTCCCGCCGCGCTGCCGCAAAGCCCGCGCGGCGGCGCGCTGGACGGCACGCGCACCCCGCGCTCCGCCGGTTCCACGCTCAAACCCTTCGTGTACCTGCAGGCGTTCCGCCACGGCGCGTGGCCCGGCACGGTGATGGCGGATGTGCCCACGCTCTACAAGAGCCTCACGGGCGTGCAGGCCCCCACCGACTACAACGGGCGCTACCTCGGCCCCGTCACCATCCGCCGCGCGCTGGCATGCTCGCAGAACATTCCCGCCATGCAGGCGCTCGGCACCATCGGCTCCATCTCGGAGTTTCTTGGTGATTTGCAGAAGCTCGGGTTCGAGTTGGAGCGCGGCGAGGACGAGTACGGGCTGGGGCTGGCCATCGGCAACGCGCACGTCACGCTCGCGCAGCTGGTGCGCGCGTACGCCGCCCTGGCGCGCGGCGGTTCCCTGCCGCAGGTGTTCACGCGCCTGCCGCATGCGGGGCAGGGGGAATCCGCGCCGCTGTACGACCCGCGCGACTGCTACCGCATAGCCGACATCCTGAGCGACCCGACCGCGCGCGCCTCCGCGTTCGGCCGCGCGCCCATGCTCACCTTCCCCTTCCGCTGCGCATGCAAGACCGGCACCTCGTCCAACTACCGCGACAACTGGTGCGTGGGTTTCACCAGGGAATTCACGGTCGGCGTGTGGGCAGGCAACTTCGACAATTCGCCCATGAAGGAGGTGAGCGGCATCTCCGGCGCGGGTCCCATCTTCCACCGCGCCATGCTGCTGGCCTACGAGCACACCGCGGAGGAACCCTCCTTCCCGCAGAGGCCGCAAGGGCTCGTTGATGTGCGCATCGACACCCGCACGGGCGGCACCGCGCGTGCCGACACCCCGGCGGAATGCGTGCAGACCGAACTCGCCCTGGCGGAGAACCCGCCGAAGGAATCCACCGCGTACGATGCCAACGGCCGCGCCGTGCTGGATTCCCGCTACGCAGAATGGTACGCCCAAACCCAGCCCCTGCGCCTCTACGCGCTGAACCCTGCCGCCAAGGGCGACCGCGCGCCCTCCATCCTCATTCCCGCCAACGGCGCCACCGTGCTGCTGGACCCCAACCTGCCCGCCAACGGCTCCATGGTGGAGCTGAAATCCACCCTTCCCGCCGCCACCACCACCTGGCGCTGCGACTCCCTCCGCATCATCCGAGAGGGCAACACCTGGTACGCCGTCGCCACCCCCGGCACCCACACCATCCACGCCACCGACTCCGCCAACGGCCTCCACGCCCAATCCACCATCACCGTCCGCCGGCCGTAGGCGTTCGCCGAAACTTTTTCGTCATGATGTCATTTTTAGTCGTGCATTTTGCCTTTCAGGTGCTTAATAGGGGTGTATGAAACTTCCTAAGGGAATCGACCGCAAGACAATCATCGCGCTTATCACGGCCCTGGTGGTGCTGGTAGGCGCGTGGGGGGTGCGCAGCCACCTCCGGCACGAGGCGGAGGCCGGCGGGCCCGGTGTTGCGGACGAATTCTCGCTGCTGCTGGACGACCATTTCGCGCGCACGGAAGAGGACATCCTGAAGGACAACACCGTGGACATTCGGTGTGCATGCGATGCGAAGGACCTGGGAGCGACCGTGAAGCGCGTGGCGGAGGAATTCGCGCAGCGGCATTATGGCTCCCATCTTGCAGAAATCCGCGTTTCCGGCTTGTCCAAGCCCGTGTATTTCGAGATGACCAGCCACGGCAACGGGGGCCTCTGCGTCCCAAACAGCGCGGGGTGGTACGAGGATTTCAAGGTGTATGACCAGCACGACGACGGCCGTCTCTTTGACCCGCCCGTGGCGGATATCAAGATGAGCGAGCCGGAAGCCGACGGATCCTACCGCATCGACATCAAGGCGAACGTCCGCGAATCCGACGGCCGCATCATCCAGACGACGCAGAGCTTTACCGACGGCGGGGGCTGCGCCCAATCCACCATCACCGTGCGCCAACGCTGACGGTGTGAATCACCCGATGGCTTCAAAGAAGCCGCCGCCCAGGAGCTGGTTCTCCGGGGCGTAGAAGGCGCAGACCTGGCCAAGTGCGAGGGCGCGCACGGGGGAATCGAAATCCAGCTGCACGCGGGCATCCCCCAGCGGGGTGCAGGTGGCGGGCACGGCTGCGGCGCGGTAGCGCGGCTGGGCGAACACGCGCGGGGGCAGGGGGCCGTGCAGGTTGGTGACGGAGCCCACCACTGCGCGGCGCGCGTACAGGCCGGGCGTTTCCTCTCCCTCGTAGCCGACGACGAGGCGGTTGTTCTGCAAATCCTTGCCCACCACCACATAGGCCACGCCCTCTCGCGGGGAGGCCACATGGTGGCCGTGGCGCTGGCCCATGGTGAAGAGGTGCAGGCCGTCATGCCGCCCGAGCACGCGGCCCTGCGTGTCCACAATGTCGCCGGGGTTGTCCGGCAGATAGTGGCGCAGGAAATCGCTCATCTTCACCTTGCCGATGAAGCAGATGCCCTGGGAGTCTTTCTTGTCTGCCACGGGCAGGCCGAAGCGGCGCGCAATCTCCCGCACCTGCGGCTTGGTGAGCTCCCCCACGGGGAACACGGCGTGCGCCACCTGTTCCGGGCGCATGAGCGCCAGGAAGTATGATTGGTCCTTGTTGCCGTCCAGCCCGCGCAGCACGTAGGAGCCCCCGCCGGGCACATCCAGCCTGCGGGCGTAGTGTCCGGTGGCCACGCCGCCGGTGAAACCCTGCTCCAGGGCGTAGTCCAGCAGCACGCCGAACTTCATCTCGCGGTTGCAGAGCACATCCGGGTTGGGTGTGGAGCCGTTGCGGTAGCCCTCTATCAGGTAGTCCACCACGCGGGCGCGGTACTGCTCAATCAAATCCACCACGCGGAACTCGATACCCAGTTTGCGGCACACGGCCAGCGCATCCTCTATATCCCGCTCCCACGGGCATTCGCCGGGTATGTTCTCATCGTTCACCCAGTTCTTCATGTAGGCGGCCACCACCTCATGCCCCTGCTCCGTGAGCAGGGCGGCCGCCGCCGCGCTGTCCACCCCGCCGCTCAGTGCTACCAGGATGCGCGCCATAGACAATCAGCGTATACCCTTGTTGAAGCGCACCACCTCGCGCCGCGCCTCCTGCATCTCCGCGCGCGCCTTCAGGTCGTAGCGCTGGTCGCGGTGGGTCTTGCCGCGGCCGGCGGCAATCTCCGCCTTCACCTTGCCGTTCTTCCAGTAGAGGCGCAGCAGGGGGAGCGCAAATCCCTTCTGCGCCTGCTGAATCTCCAGTTTCAGGATTTCCTTCTTGTGCATGAGCAGGCGGCGGGGGCGCTTGGCCTCATGCTGGAACCACACGCCCGCGGTCTCCCACGGCTGCACATCACACCCGTACAGGAACAGCTGCCCCTTCTCCACGCGTGCAAAGGCATCCGCCACGTTCACCTTGCCGGCGCGTATGGATTTCACCTCCGTGCCGCGCAGCTCCATGCCGCACTCGTAGCGGCTCAGGATTTCGTAGTCCCGGCCGGCTTTCTTGTTGCTGGCAATCAGGTTGCCGGGTGCTGCTGGTTTCTTGGCCATGGTGTGTTTTCAGGGGTGGTTGGGTTGGGGGAAAAAGCGGCCCGACTCCGTGGTTGCGCAGGGAATCGGGCCGCCGTGGGTAAGGGGGTGTACGCTCAGTCCAGGCTGAGGGTGGTGGTGATGGTGCGCTCCTCCGCGCCCTGCGGCGCGCGCTCGGCCTCCTTCGCAAGGTCCGCGAACGGGTCCTTCTCCTCGGCCTGCTCCGCGCGGCTCGCGGCAATCTCTTCCGGCGTCATTTCATGCCAGGTGATTTTGCCTTCCACAATTTCCGTGAGGGCTATGTCTCCGCTCTGCATCTCCGGCGTGGTGGGAATGTAGGGGTCCGCGCCGTGGTTGAGCTGCTGCACGCGCTTGGAAACGATATTGACCAAGAGCTGGTTGTCGCCGACGATTTCGGCAGCCTTTTCGATGAGTTTGACTTTCATGGGGATGGAGCGGTGCACCTGCACGCGCGGAGTGGTATTGTACACTGGCCCCGCGGTCCTGGCAAGCCTATAATCATGTCAGCCTTGAAAACGCTTTTTTCTTGCCATGCGGCACCGGCGGCGGTATCATTGCTCCAAGCGCGGCATCCCGGCACCTTGCGGCGGCGGGTCCGTGCTTCAGAAACGCAGTGTATTCAACATCCAACATCACCTAATACTATGGCCAACCTGAATAAAGTCATGCTTATCGGCAACCTGACCGCCGATCCCGAAGTGCGCCCCACGCAGAGCGGTGTGCCGCTCACCGAGCTCCGCCTTGCCGTGAACCGCGTGCTCTCCGGCCGCAATGACGGCGAGCGCCGCGAGGAAACCACCTTCCTGGACATCACCTGCTGGAACCGCACGGCGGAATTTGCCGCCCAGTACCTTTGCAAGGGCCGCAGCGTTTTCGTGGAGGGCCGCCTGCAGCAGGACACCTGGGAGGACAAGCAGACCGGCCAGCGCCGCAGCCGCATCCGCGTGGTGGCGGAGAACCTGCAGCCCCTGGACCGCCCGCAGGGCAACGGCCAGCAGGGCGGTGGCCAGGGCGGCGGCTACCAGCAGCGCAGCAACAACTACAACAACGGCGGCGGCTACCAGCAGCGCAACAACGGCGGCGGCTATCAGTCTGCCCCGCAGGGCGGCTACGGCGGGGCAAGCCAGCAGGCCCCCGCTCCGCAGCAGCCTGCACCGCAGGCCCCCGCTCCCATGCCCAACGAGGGGGAGGACGATATCCCGTTCTAACCGCCTCCACCACCGCCCGCCATGCCGCGCAAGCCGCATGAAACCACGCGCAAGCGCCGTGCCGCGGAACCCGCGGCACCGCTCGTGCAGGCCGTTATCTTCCTGGGTGCCAGCTCGGTGTCCATGATGGTGGCGGAGCGCAGGGGCGCGGAGACGCGGGTGATGGATGTGCTTTCCCAGCCGGTGAACCTGGTGCAGGATGTGTTCCGCGGCGGCGTGGTGACGCGCCAGGCCATGGACCGCTGCGTGCAGGTGGCGCAGGGCTACACGGCCCTGCTGGAGGAGTACCGCAAGGCCGGTGAGGTGCAGGTGCGCCTGCTGGCCACCAACATCCTGCTGGATGTCAGCAACATGGACACCCTGGTGAACCGCCTGCAGATCAGCTGCGGGCTGGAGCTGGAGGTGATGGACGACGGCGAGATGACGCGCCTGCTCTACCTGAGCATGCAGGATGTGCTGGACCGCCATGAGGATTTGCAGAAACAGCGCGTGCTGGTGCTGCACGTGGGTCCCGGCAACACGCGCGTGCTGCTGTTCGACAAGGGGCGCATCAGCTACTACGCCAGCTACCGCATGGGCGCGCACCGCACCGGCATTGCCATTGCCCTGCAGGAGGGCGCCGCGGACAACGAGTGCTCCGCCATCCGCGAGCACATCCGCGGCATCATGGAGCAGGTGCAGTATGATATCGAGCCCGCGCTCCAGGACCCGCCGGAAGCCCTGGTCGTCTTCGGCCCGGATTTCCACCAGATCCACTCCCCGCTGGCATGCGGGGAGAACGTGACGGAGGATTCCCTCTCACGCCTGGCGGACGAGATAGCGGCCACGCCCGCCGCGCAGCGCATGGAGCGCTACCGGGAGGACTTTGCGGGCATGCCGGCCCTGCTGCCCTGCGTGGTCATCTACCTTTCCTTTGTGCGCGCCTTCACGCCGCAGCGCATCCTGTGCCCGGGCAACGAGAGCACGCCGCACGCCTTCCTGCTGAACCTGCTGCCCGCGCAGCAGGCGGACCTGGCGCTGGAGGAGGAAGTGGTGCACTTTGCCGTGCTGCTGGCCAACCGCTACAGGGTGGACCGCGCGCACTCCCAGCAGATACGCCGCCTCTCCATGAGCCTATTCGACCAGCTGCAGGGGCTGCACAAGCTCACGCGGCACGACCGCCTGCTGCTCAAGGTGGCGTGCATCCTGCACGAGGTGGGCGGCTACATCAGCCCCAAGAACCACCACCACCACAGCCAGTACATCATCCTCAACTCGGAAATCTTCGGCCTTTCCCGCGCAGATGTGGAGATTGTGGGCCTGCTGGCGCGCTACCACCGCCACGGCGCCCCCACCATGCGCGACCACACATACTCCGAGCTGGATTTGGAGAACCGCCTGCGCGTGCAAAAGATGGCGGCCCTGCTGCGCGTGGCGGAGGCCATGGAGCGCGCGCACTCCCACCGCATCACCCGCTTCACCGCCACGCTCAACGGCCGCCGCATGGAGATTCGCATCCCCGGCGTGCACGACCTGGCACTGGAAAATTCCGCCCTGCGCAGCAAGGGCGCCATGTTCACGGATATCTTCGGGTATGATATCATCCTGCTGCCGGAAGAATAGTTCCCGCCGCAGCCAGGAAGAGCAGCACTATCGCCGCGAGCGCAACCCCCAGCATCCCCAGCAGGAAGAGCAGGGCCACCCACCACGGGCGCTCTTTCTCCATGGTGCTCACTGCGGCAGGTTGCGGTTGTGCACGCGCATCACTTCATCCGCTATGGCGGTGAGCATGCCGCGCTTGTTCAAGATGTCTATCCACGCATACTGGCCGTTCACGTTGAACTCCAGGAAATGCAGCGTGCCATCCGCCGTGCGCAGGAAATCCAGGCGGGAGAAGGTGAAGCCCGTCTCCGCCATCATGGCGCGCACGCGCTCCGCCTCGTCCGCGGTAAGCTCGCAGGGTTTCCATTCGCCCTTGCCCTCGGAGGTGGGCTGCCGGCAGTCCATGCATTTCATTTCCGCACGGCTGTATTCCGAGGCGAACAGCTTGCCGCCTATGTAGGCCACGGTTACATCCACCACGGCATCCACCGCCTGCTGCAGGAACCACGGGAATTCCAAATCAATGCGCTTGGGGTTTATCTTGGAGACGTTGAAGAGGCGGTTGTTGCCCAGGCTCAGCCCGGTGTTGCTCTTGCAGACGAGGGGAGAACCGCATTGCGGCTCCGCCTTGTGGAGCATCTGCCACGCGGGCACGGGAAAATACTTGGCGGCCAGGCGCATCTGGCGCATCTTCTTCCACACGCCGCTGGGGGAGGGGTGGATGAGCGCCAGCTTGCCCGCGCCGTACGCCAGGTCCTTGATGCCGCTCCATATCTCGAACACCTCCTCGCGCAGCCAGTTCTCCGGGCTGCCGCCCGCCGGCACGTCAATTGTCATAGGGTTGTGCATGACCTTGCGCTCGTACACCGCGCCCACCTGCGCCTCTGTGCACACGCGCCCCAGCGGATCGGTGATTTCATAGCCGTCCGCGTGGATGTTCCAGGTATACTCCTTCCACAGGTCCAGATTGAAGCGGAACACTTCCGCATCGCGCGTGAGGTGCGGCATCAGGATATCCGTGGTCACATCCGTGCTGTTGGTGAGCAAAAGTATCATAAATACAGGACTTTGACTATGTAGAAAAAGGCTACCGTCCTCGTGCAGAGGACGGTAGCCTTGCCGTGTCCAGTTTAGCAGAGGTTCCAATCATCCACGGCCTGGGCGCCATTTCCAAAGGGAACAGGGCAGAAGGACCCGCGGGCGAACGTATTGCTATCCTCCTTGCTGATAACATCCACGGAACCCTGGTTTTCCCAGTTGTAGATGGCGGCAGGTGCCTGTGGCTGCTGAACAGTAGTCTCCGGGGCCATGGCGACCATGAACGGGGAGAGCATTGCGGTTGTAATAATCATTGTCTTTGTCTTTCTAATTAGAACATCCGCGGCCCGGTGGCAGAATTGCCTGTCCACCATCGGCGGATGGCTACAAAGTAGCGCAAGAGATACACCAAGTCAAGAGAAAATGCGACAAAATTTCACTTTTTTGTGTCCTAATATCCAATTTGGCGATTTTTCGGCGAATTTTATCGCAAAAAGGGGCGGCGCCGGCCCGAGGGATGGGCGGCGCCGCCGGAAGGGTGCGCGCGGCGGGCGGGAAAGCGCGCGGAATCAGGCGTTGGGCTGGGCCAGGGCCTCTTCTGCCAAGAGCTTGCAGCCGCGGAGGTCCAGCTTGCCTGTGGGGAGGATGGGGATGCTTTCCACGGGCACGATGTACTTGGGGGTCCAGAGGTTGGGTATGTTGGCCTCCATGAGCTTGGAGCGCAGGTCGCCGAGCAGGGCTTTCTCCTCGGAGCTGCGCTGGTGCTGCGGCAGGGTGGAGAGGAGCACCAGCGCCTCGCCCTTCTGGGCATCCGCCACGCCGGTGACGGCAATCTGCACGCCGTCCGTCTCCACATCCAGCTGCAGTGCGGCCACAATGGCCTGCTCCACGCTTTCGTGGGGCACCATCTCGCCGCCCACCTTGGAGAAGCGGGAGAGGCGGCCGCCCAGGCTGATGAAGCCGTTGAGGTCCAGCTTGCCGATGTCCCCTGTCTTGAACCAACCGTCCTTGAAGATATCGTTGTTGAGCTCCGGCTTGCCGATGTAGCCGCCGAAGATGTTGGCGCCCTTGATCCAGAGCATGCCCTGCTCGGTGAGCGGGAGGATGCGGTTCTCATCGTCCACATCCGTAATGCGCACGGCAATGCCGGGCAGCGCGGCGCCTATGCTGCGCTTCACCAGCCCCGGCACATAGAAGGCGGAGCCGGGCAGCGGCGGGGCGTCCGGCACGTTCACGGCGCACACGGGCGCGGCTTCCGTGAGCCCGTAGCCTTCCAGCAGGGTCACGCCGCAGCGTGTCTTGAATTCCTCCTCCAGCGAGGGCTGCAGCTTCTCCGCGCCCACAATGAAGTACTTCACGGAGCGGAAGGTGGATTCATCCGCACGGCGCAGCATGGCGCGGGCGAAGGTGGGCGTGGCGCACACCAGGGAGAGCTTGTGGCGCTTCACCAGGTCGCACAGGCTGCGCGCCTCCGTGGGGCTGGGGAACGCGCAGGTGCCGAACCCGGCGAGCAGCGGCAGCATGGTGGTGATGGTGAGCCCGAAGCTGTGGAACACGGGCAGGCTCGCCAGGAATTTGTCATCGCTGCCCAGGCTGAAGCGCGCCAGGCACTGGGCGCAGTTGGCCAGGATCATGCGGTGGGTGAGCGCCACTCCCTTGGGTTCCCCGGAGGAGCCGCTGGTGAAGAGCAGCACGGCTTCATCGTTGTTGCTGCGGGCATCCGTGCCGAACATGCGGCAGATGAGCGCGGCGGGCGCGGCCTTGGCCAGCAGCACGTTGCGGATGACGGAGGCCTTGCTCAGGCTGTGCAGCAGCGTTTCCACGAACACTAGCTTCCCTTCCTCCGGCCAGGGGAAGGTGGGCAGCTTCTGGCGGAACTTGGCCGCCGTGATGAAATGCTCCACGCCGGATTGCCGCACCGTGCTCTCGAACGAGGCCTTGGTGCAGGCGTAGTTCACCATCACCGGGGTGATGCCGGAGAGCAGGCACGCCACCGTGGCTATGGTGCAGCCGGGCCCCGGCGGCAGGATGACGCCCAGCCGCTTCTCGTGCGGGTAGGTGTCGCTCAGCCATTTGGATACGGTCATGGCCACGCCCAGCAGCTTGAAGAACGGCAGGCTCGTGTGCGTGAGCCCATCGATGACCTCCACCTTGGGGTGCGCCTTCATGGATTTCACCAGCATGGTGGTGAGCGAGCCGCGCAGCAGCGGGTGCGCAGAGAAAAGCTCCTGCCCCTTCTGCATCCACGCGGCCAGCAGGCGCTCGCCCGTTTGCGGGCCCGGCGCCAGCTGCGGCAGTATGCAGAACTCCTCACGGTACTCGCCGGCGTCCGGCGCATCCCGGTACAGCGTCATCAGGTCGTCCCCGTAATACGCCAGGAACAGCGGGATGGGGGATATGTGCAGGCTGCCCACCGTGGAGAGGAACGGGGAGGGCACATCTGCAATGCACCCGCGCGTCTTGGCCACGTGCCCCGGCAGGAACACCACGCTGCGTCCCTTGCCAAGCTCCAGCTGAATCTGCTCGCGCACCGCGCGCGATGTGGTCTTGCGGAAGTCGAAGTACACGATATCCCCGCCCTTGCGTTTCAGGAAATCCATAATCTCCTCCGCAGGCGGGTAGGTGGGATCCACCAGATAGGAAACCTTGCCGCCCAGCAGGTGGTGCAGGGCCTTGCCTGCGCCAATGCTCAGGCGGTTCGGCATGTAGAAGCCGGGGTGGATGATGTTCTCCTGTCCGGTGACGTTCAGTGTTGCCATAGCCGTATGGAAAGGGGTTGCGGGCGGGCTTGCCCCGCCGTCTCCGCGTATTCTACCACACCCGCGCGCACATTGCCAGCGCAAATCTGCCGCGCGGTGGTACGGTGGGGCTGATTGCGCCGCAGCAGGCGCGGCGTTCCGTGCTGGCGTATCTGGAGCGTGAGCGCCCCGCGGCCTATCATCCGTTCATCCACTACAACGACCGGTACGCGCCGCGCGACGAGAAGAACCGCACGGACGAGACGATGTGGACGGAGCTGCTGGACACGTGGAACGCGTAGCTGCACACGCAGCGCGGCGACCGGGTGGACGGCATGGTGCTGGATAGCGGGTGGGACAACATACCACCCTGCGCCAGGCGCTGGACGTGCCGCCCGGCGTCAGCGGTACCGTCACCCTGAAAAATTCCTACGCGGACCAGCGAGCCCTCCCCAACCTCACGGACCAGCCCGTAGACGTGGACGCGGAAATCGACATCACCCTCCAGCCCCTGGAGGTCATCGTGCTGGAGGGCACGAACGCGCCGGGCAAGTAGGGCGGGAATGCACCCGCACGCGCATGAAAAAAGCGGGCGGCTTCATTGGGAAGCCGCCCGCCGGTGATATGTTCTGTTGCCTTGCTTACTCTGCGGCGGGGGTCTCCGCCGGGGCGGCGGGGGCTTCCTCGGCGGTGGAGCCGGTGGACGTGGTGGTCACCGGGGCCACGGGGGCCTGGAGCTGGGGCAGGTCGATAATCTCGATGAGGGCCATGGGGGCGCTGTCCGTCTTGCGCTGGCCGAGCTTCACGATGCGGCAGTAGCCGCCCTGGCGCTCCTTGGTGGCTTCCGCCACCTCGGAGAAGAGCTTGCGCACCACCTTGGGCTGCGGCAGGGCTGCCAGGGCCTGGCGGCGCGTGTGCAGGGTGGATTTCTTGGCCAGGGTGATGAGCTTCTCCACATAGGGGCGAAGCGCCTTGGCCTTGGCAAGCGTGGTGGTGATGCGGCCGTTGCTGATGAGGCTGCAAGCCTGGTTGGCCAGCATGGCCTTGCGATGTGATGCCGTGCGCTGAAGCTTGGCTTTCTTTACTCCGTGTCTCATGGTATGTTTCTAGTTAGATGTTGAATGGTTGATGGTTTATTCGTCTTCGTCGGAATAGACGTCGATGTTGTGGGAGATGAGGGCCTGCAGGTCCGTGCCGCGGGTGTCCTCCTCCGTGTCGCGCAGGCGGGAGGAACCGCCGCTGGCGGGGGCGAGCAGCTTCGGGTCGAACTGCATGCCCAGGGAGAGGCCGTGCTGCACCAGCTTGTCCTTGATTTCGTTCAGGGACTTCTTGCCGAAGTTGCGGTACTTGAGCATCTCCGCCTCCGTCTTCATGGCGAGCTGGCCCACCGTGGTGATGTTGGCGTTGTTCAGGCAGTTGGCGGCGCGCACGGAAAGCTCGATCTCGTTCACGCTCATGTTGAGCAGCTTGCGCAGCTGTGCCGTGTTCGCGTCCTGATCCGCACCGGAGGCCTTGTCGAACTCCACGCGGCGCGTGTCGTCGTCCACAAACACATCCAGGTGGTGGCGCAGGATGCTCGCTGCCTGCAGCATGGCGCTGTCCGGCGTCACGCGCCCATCCGTCCACACGTCCAGTATCAGCTTGTCGAACTCCGTCATCTGCCCCACGCGGGCGTTGTCCACCGCGTACTTCACGCGGGTGACCGGGGAGAAGATGGAATCAATGGGGATGACGCCGATGGGGCGGTCCTTGTCGTTGTTGTCGTCTGCGGTGTGGAAGCCGCGGCCCACGTTGACCTCGAAATCGCAGTCGAAGATGGTGCTCTGGTCCAGGTGGCAGATGACCTGGTCCTTGTTGACGACGGTGTACATGTGGTCCTCCTTGATGTCGGCGGCGGTGACTTCGCCCTGCTTGGTGACGCGGAGGGAAAGGGTGCGCGGCTCCTTGCCGTGGTGGATGAACTTGACCTTCTTGAGGTTGAGGATGATTTCGGTGACGTCCTCCACCACGCCGGGGAGCGAGGTGAACTCATGCTGTGCGCCGGCGATGCGGACGCTGGTGATGGCGGCACCCTCCAGGGAGCTCAGGAGCACACGGCGCAGGGAGTTGCCCAGCGTGTGGCCGAAACCCGTCTCGATGGGCTCCGCGATGAAGGTGATGTGGTTGGCGTCTTCCGGGTCCTCGATGCGGTGGAGGGTGTTCGGAATCTCGAAATGGGCCAGTTGAATGACCCCTTGCTCGTTTTCTGTGTTGTCAGGCATGGTATGTGGTGGCCGGGTTTCCCTCCGTGCGAGCTCTGCTTCCGTGGGGAAAGGGAGGACCTACGACCGGGTTTTGATTAAACTCGCGCGGGCGGAGTATACCTGTTTCCCGCCGGGCAATCAAGCCTTATTTGATGCGTGTGTCATAAAACCGGGAGACAAAACGGGCCCGCCGGGCGAAACGCCGGGCGGGCCGGAAGGGGAATCTCCGCGGGGGGGGTGCTCAGCGGGAGTAGTTGCCGGGGTCTTCCGTGATGGTGACATCGTGCGGGTGGCTCTCCTGCAGGCCACCGGAAGTGATGCGCACAAAGCGCGCGTGGTCCCGCAGGGCGGCCAGGTCCTTGGCGCCCAGGTATCCCATGCCGGAGCGGATGCCGCCGACGAGCTGGTAGATGACATCCCCGAGCATGCCCTTGTAGGGCACGCGGGCCTCCACACCCTCCGCCACCATCTTGCCGCTGGCGTTCTGGCCGTAGCGGTCGCTGGAGCCGGCGCGCATGGCGCCCAGGGAGCCCATGCCGCGGTAGGTCTTGAAGTTCCTGCCCTGGTAGTGCACCACGGCGCCGGGGCTTTCCTCGCAGCCCGCCAGCATGCCGCCGAGCATGATGAGATCCGCGCCGGCGGCGAGCGCCTTCACGGCATCACCGGAGTAGCGGATACCGCCGTCTGCAATGAGCGTTACGCCCGCGGGGCGGGTGACCTTGGCCACCTCCTGGATGGCGGTGAACTGGGGCATGCCCACGCCGGAGATAATGCGGGTGGTGCAGATGGAGCCGGGGCCCACGCCCACCTTGATGGCGCTGGCGCCGGCGGCCACCAGGTCGCGCGCGCCGTCCTGGGTGACCACGTTTCCGGCCACCACGGGCTTGCCGAGCTCGCGCAGCTTGGACACCACCTCCAGCACGCGGCTGGTGTGGCCGGTGGCGGCATCAATGAAGAGAGCATCTGCGCCGGCTTCCAGCACGGCCTGCGCGCGGTCCCAGAACTCCGGGCCCGGCCCCACGGCCGCGCCGCAGCGCAGACGGCCCAGATCATCCTTGGTGGATTCCTGGAACGCATCACGCTTCTGGATATCCGTTTCCGTGATGAGCCCGGCCAGGCAGCCGTTTTCATCCACGAGCGGGAGCTTTTCAATGCGGTTGGAGTAGAGAATCTTGCGGGCCTCCTCCTGCGTGGTGCCGGGGGTGCCGGTGATGAGTTTCTCTCGCGGTGTCATCACGTCCGCCACGGTCATCTTGCCGAGCTTCTGCCCCTCGAAGAGCCGCATATCACGCCCGGTGATGATGCCCTGCAGCTTGTTGTCCGCATCCACCACGGGGAAGCCGGAGAAGCCGTGCTCGTCCATGATGCGCTTCACCTGCATGAGCGTCATGTCGCGCGTCACGGTGATGGGCTTGGTGATCACGGCGTTTTCGAAGCGCTTCACCTTGGCCACCATGGCGGCCTGGTCCTCGATGCGGTTGTTGCGGTGGATGACACCCAGGCCGCCCTCGCGGGCCATGGCAATGGCCATGTCAACCTCTGTCACGGTATCCATGGGGGCGGAGAGAATCGGCAGGCGCAGCGGGATTCCGGGGCACAGCTGGGAGGACGGATCGGCTTCGCCGGGAAGGATGGTGCTCAGGCAAGGAAGGAGGAGCACGTCATCGAAAGTGAGTCCAAGTTGAATTTCTTCCATGGCTCAGGGTATAACGCTTGCGGGCTTTTGGCAAGCCCAAAAATTGAGAATTTGCGATTTACGCACATGGGTGTCCCAGAGATTGCATTTTGATTTTACAAGGTGTTGAAGGACAAGAGATGGGAAAAATCAGGGAAAAGGAAGCCCCCTTCCTCCAATTATGCCTGTAAAGACGGCCTGAGTTATGTGTTCTGGTGCAGGTCCAGTCACCCCGCCATGCGTCCGCCTCCGCCAAGGCTTCCGTCTTCGCGTCTCGCTGCGCTCGCTTGCTACGCCGTGGCAGGCCGGCGTGACTAGGCGGGGCGGTTGGACCTGCACGCAAACTTGTTCACCCGCAAAAATCTATGGGCCCCATGCGGGTAACGCCGCGCGGTCAGGCGATTCTCTTTCTGATAGTGAGCTTGTTGCAGCCGTTGACGAATTCGTATTCCACGGAGTCCATGAGCTTCTTGCAGAGGAAGATGCCGAGGCCGCCGATGGGGCGGTCCTCCGCGGAGAGGGTGATGTCGGGGTCCTCCTTGTCCAGGGGGTTGAAGGGCACGCCGGCGTCCTGGAGCACAATGCTGAGCACGCCGTCCTTCACGGAGGTGTCGGCCTCCAGGTAGCCGGCGCCGTCGCTGTAGGCGTAGTTGACGATGTTCTCCACGGCTTCCTCCACGGCGAGCCGGAGCTTGAAGAGCAGGCCCTCGTCCGCGGGCATGTCCTCGGAGTTCATGACGGCATCGATGATGATGGCGGAAAGTCCCTCAATGGGGTCGAAACGCTTGTGCATGGTTCAATCGAGGTAAAGGTTGCGCAGGGTTTGGATATCCTGCTCTGAAAGGTGCATCTGGTTGCGGAGATAGCTTTGCATGCCGCCGTAGCGGGAGTCGATGATATCCAGCGCGTACTTCAGGCTGGCGGGGTGGATGCCCACCATGGCGGTGACGGTGTCCAAATCCTCGCGCGAGGCGCCGCCGGCGCTCATCTTGGAGACCAGGGCGGCGAGGCGCGGCTGGAGCGCACGCAGGCTGTAGGCGTGGTCGGCCTCGATGGTGGCGCGGTCCGCCCCCAGCGCGGCGAGCACCAGCACGGTGCCGAAGCCAGTGCGGTCCTTGCCGAAGGTGCAGTGCCAGAGCACGGCACCGTCATGCGGCTCCAGCAGGGTGTGCAGGAACTTGGAGTACACGGCCTGGTTGGCGGGCGTGGTGGCAAACTCGGAGACGATGACGCGCGCGGCGTCTTTGGTGGCGGGCTTGCGGACAAAGGCGATGAGCTGCTCCCCGGTGGGCGGCTGCGGGCCGTTGACAAGGGAGAAGAACTCCTTCATGTTGTCCATGTTGCCCACGGAGCAGGTGAGCGGCAGGTACTGCGTGCCTTGCGGCAGGCGGTCCGGGCTCATGCCGCGTTCCGGCGCGGTGCGGAAATCCACCACCGCCGCCAGCTTGCCGAGGCGGCGGAAATCCGCCGCGGTGGCCTGGGAGAGGTTGCCGCTGCGCAGGAGCCTGCCGCTGCGGATGGTGCGGCCGTCCGCCATCTTCAGCCCGCCCAGGTCGCGCGCGTTCTTAACGCCGTCCAGCGCCATGGCGCGCTCCGGCGCATCCGCCGGCACGGCATGCCGCGCCGTGCCGCACGCGCAGCAGAGCAGCGCGGCGAGGATGATTGGAAGGATGGGGCGCAGGCGTTTCATGGCGGTGTCAGCTGAGTAGGTATTTGTCGAAGAATTCCCTGGTTTGGGGGTGGATGGTGCCGATGGTGGTGAAGTAGACCATCTTGAGGGCGGCGAAGGCGGATGCCTTCTCCTCCACCTCTGCAATCTGCTCCGGGGTGGTGGCGCCGAAATACTCGCGCACGAAGACCTTCCAGAAGGCGTCCATGGCCTTGCGGTCCACGTGGTAGTATTTCTGGGTCATCTCCTCCTCGCTGAGCTTGGTGATGATGTAGAGCATGCCGATATCGAACCAGGGGCTGCCCCAGCCGAAATCGCTCATGTCGATAAAGAGGTTCTCCGTTCCGTTGGTGATGACGTTGCCCATGTGCAGGTCTCCGTGCACGCAGGTTTGCGCTGCGGGGATGTTGTTGATGAAGGCGTGCACCTTCACCTTCTCGTCCACGTCCAGCATGTCGCTTTCATCCACGAATTTGTGGTAGAGCTCTGTCACGCTGGGGAAGACGGCGGTATCGCACGGGGTGGAATGCAGCTTCTTGACCATGGCCGCGAAGGTGGTGGCCACCTCCTCCAGGCGCTCCGGCTCCTCGCTCATGATGCGGGCGAAGGAGCGCTTGCCGGCCACGCGCTCGAAGGTGAGGCCGTGGCGGCGGCCATCATGCACAATGTCTCCGCTCATGGGGGTGGGAATGCCCATGATGAAGGCGGAGCGGGCCACGCGCTTCTCTCGCTCCACCACGGAGGCGGGCATGAAGTCGTAGTACAGCTTCATCATGGAGTCGCCGTCGTTCTTGAAGTAGGAGATGGCGGTGTAGCCGTCGCCGGATTCCTTGTAGTCCGTCATGTCCACGTGGCGGGAGGCGCGCAGGACGTTGATGAAGTTGGCGGCGCCGGTGGTCTCGAAACGCTGCGCCACGTCCCTGGTGGCATCCACGATATGGAAGACGAGCCCGCCCCTGCGTGCGGCGAGCAGGGCGCGGATGGCGGCGTATTTCACGCTGGGCACCTGGGCAAAGTTGAGGGTGTACACGTGGTCCCGCGCCATGACGGCCAGGAGCCGCTGCGCGCCCTCCGCATCCAGCACGCCCTCCACCTGAATGATGTTGCCGGGGCACTCCTCAAAGGAAAAGCCGGTGGAGATGCGGCTGAACACGTAGTTCACCAGCTTGGAGAATTCCACGTAGGCCGCCGTGTTCTCCAGGCCGGAGAACGCCTTGAGCAGGCCGCGCCAGCGCCAGGCGTGCTCCTGCGGGTCCTTGCAGTGGAACTTGTCCCACGCGTGGTTGCCCTCCTTGGCGAAATCCCGCGCAATGCCGCGCAGGTTGGAAAGCTTGTCGCCCATGGCCACAATCTTGACCTCCAGCGGGGCGGATGCCAGGTGGCGCATGGCGGCCTCCTTGCGGGCGTGCCAGGTGTCCACGGGGGAGGCTCCCTCCACGCGCTTCTCGCTCTCCGCATCCACCAGGTCCGCCACGCGGTCGCCGAACTCGCGGCGTATGTCTTCCACGGTGGCGGGGGTGTCCTCCACCACGTCGTGCAGCGCGGCGGCGGCCAGCATCTCGGGGTCGGCGGTCATGGTGGCCACAATCTCCACCGCCTCCATGCAGTGGACGATGTACGGGAAACCCTTGCCGCGGCGCTCGGTGTTGGCATGGGCCTTGACGGCGAAAATCATCGCCTTGTCGAATAGGGAGGTATCTGTGTATTTATTGGACATTGCCGGGGGTGTTGTGAATCCATTGGAGTTCCTGCGCCAGCTCCATGATGCGGGCGGCGCGGGTTTGGTTGTAGGGGCCGGGGCCGTTGAGCGCGGCAAAGAAATCCTCCAGCGCTCGCTCGCCGTAGCCGTTGTGGATGAGGTGCGCAATGCAGAGGTCCTGCAGGGCCAGGGAGGAGGAGATGATATCCAGGTCTGTGCCGCCCAGCTGGTGCAGCGCGAGCTGGTAGGCCGCCTCCGCGTAGTCGTGCTTCATCTTCTCCACATCCCCCAGGGTCTTGAACCCCATATGCTGCAGCACGTTCAGGTAGCGCAGCGGGGTGTCCTGCATCACCTCCGCCTGGTTGATGGCGGCTATGCGGCCGGTGAGCCGCTCGAAGGGGTGGATGGCCAGGTAGCTGCGGAAGGTGTCGCCGTTGAGCCCCACCTCATCGAAATTGCCGCTGCTCACCAGGGTCTGCACCTTGCGGCGGTAGTCCGTGATTTGGCGGCGGATGCGGCTGAACTCGTCGTCCGCCAGCTCCAGCATGCCGGCCAGGCGGGTGAGGTTGCGCAGGTGCTCCACGGGCACTTCCACGCCGGATTTGTAGCCGGTGTCGTGGTTGATGTTGGCCCACACGTGCTGCAGGGCGGTGCGCATCTGCAGCTCAAAGCGGTACTCGTTGATTTCCGGGTGCGCGGGGTCGTGGTACAGTTTCTCCGGGATGCGGCAGATGTAGTGGAGCGACATGTAGCCGAAGCTGTTGAGCTCATGCATCTTGCGCTTGTCCACGGAGTTCTCGCGGTCGATCTCGAAGAGGTCCTCCATGAGCGCGGCAATCTTGTCCACCTCATCACTGTAGAAGGTGATGATGCGGGCGCCCATGATGTCCGTGAGGTCGCTGAGGGTTTTGTACTTGTGGCCCTTGAGCTGGAGCTTGCCGATGAGGCTGTCCTCCGCCTTGATGCGGGCCTCCACGGCGGTGACGAGGATGTTGAAGCGCGCGAGGCACTGGTGGAGCTCGGAGAGCACAATCTCCTTCATCTTGGCAAAGACCGGCTGCATCTCTTGATATTCCTCAAGGATGAGCTGGCAGTGCAGGTCCAGGCCGTGTGGATCGGTGGATTCCATGGCGCGCGCGCTCCGCGGTTACTGGATGTTGATGATGTTGGAGAAGCCGGTGATATCGAACACTTCCTTCACGGCGGGAATCATGTTCTTCATCACCAGGGAGCCGCCGTTCTTCATCACGCTCTTCTGGAGCATGAGGAACAGGCGCAGGCCCTGGCTGGAGGTGTACTCCAGCTTGGCGCAATCCACGGTGATGGCGGCTTGGGCCGCCTGCATGAGCGGGGTGATGTCCTCCTGGAACTTGGGGGCGGTGGTGGTGTCCAGGCGCCCTTCAAGCACCACATCAAAGGCGTTTCCGTTGTGGTTGATGGTAACGTTCATAATGCGGTTGATTATACGCCCATGATACGCCCGCGCGCCCGCGAAGTCAAGCCCATCCCTCCAACAGGGAGCAGGCTCTCACAGAATCAGCATGCAGTCTCCGTATGAGAAGAAGCGGTAGCGCATCTCCACGGCCTGGCGGTAGGCCTCCATGATAAGCTCCTTGCCGGCGAAGGCGCACACCAGCATGATGAGCGTGCTCTGCGGCAGGTGGAAGTTGGTGAGCAGGGCATCCGTGACCTTGTACTCGAAACCGGGGTAGATGAAGATGTTGGTTTCCCCGTGGCCGGCGGGCAGCGGGCGGCCGTGGCGCGCGGCCAGGGTTTCTATCACGCGCACGCTGGTGGTGCCCACGGCGATGACGCGCTTGGCGGCCTCTATGGCATCCGCGGTTTCCTGGGGCATGTAGAAGACCTCCGTGTGCATGTGGTGCTCCTCCACGTTGTCCACCTTCACGGGGCGGAAGGTGCCCACGCCCACGTGGAGGGTGACGAAGCTGTGGGGCACGGCGGCCAGGATTTCCGGGGTGAAGTGCAGGCCGGCGGTGGGGGCGGCAATGGCGCCCTCGTGCGCGGCGTAGACGGTTTGGTAGCGCTCCTTGTCGTCGGGGTCGCTCTCACGGTTCATGTAGTGGGGGAGGGCCAGGCGGCCGTACTCGTCACCCACCTGCTTGTCCCAGTGGATGTATCGGTATCCCTCCTCGTCGATGAGCTCCACGCGCCCGGTGGCGTCACCCACCTGCACGGTGTTGCCGATGCGCATCTTCTTGCCGGGGCGCACCAGGCACTTCCACACCAGCTCGTCGGAGATACCGGCGCGCACCAGCTCAATCTTGCCGTCGTTGCTGAAATAGCGGGCGGGCACCACGCGCGTGTCGTTCATCACAAAGTGGTCGCCGGGCTGCACGTACTCCAGGATATCGGAGAAGTGGCGGTGCTCGATGAGCCCCGTGTCCCGGTGCACCACAATCATGCGGGAGTCCGCGCGGTTGGGCAGCGGGCGGGAGGCGATGAGCTCCTGCGGCAGCGGGTAATCGAAATCAACGGTGCGCATGGTGCGGGGAGATGTTGTTTCAGCGGGGGAAGACGCTGATGCGGCGCAGCACCTCGTCGCGCCCGAGCACCTGCATGATGGCATCGATGCCGGGGCCGGCGTGGGTGCCGGTGAGGGCTATGCGCAGCGGGAACATCATGGCTCCCACCTTGAGCCCGCGCTCCTTGGTCATGGGTTTCACCAGCTGCATGGCGGCCTCGCCGTTCCACTCCGGCAGCGCGGCGGCGGCGGCGGCGAAGAGGTCCAGCATCTCGCGTGCGTTCTCCTGAAGCTTCTGCATGGGCTCGTCGTCGTACTCCAGCACCTGCACCCACTTCACCCACGCGGGAACCTCGCTGAGCAGCTGCACCTTCGTCTGCACGCTGGGGATGGCCTCCCGCAGCTGCGGGGTGTCCGCCAGCCCGGCTTTCAGGCAGAAGGGCATGGCGAGCTCCGTGAACTTGGCGGGGTCCAGGCGCATGATGTGCTGCTGGTTCATCCAGCGGCACTTGGTGATATCGAACTTGGCGGCGTGGCGGTTCACGTTCTCCATGGAGAAGGCCTGTATCAGCTGGTCCTTGGTGAAGACCTCGTCCTCCGTCTTGGGGCTCCAGCCCAGCAGGGCGATGAAGTTGATGACGGCATCCGGCAGGAATCCCTCCTCCGGGTAGTTGCCCAGCTGGGCGCCCACGTCGCGCTTGCTCATCTTGGAGCCGTCCGGGTTCTGGATGAGGGGAATGTGCGCGTACACCGGCGGCTCCACGCCAAAGGCCTCGAAGAGCTGCAGGTGCTTGAAGGTGTTCATCACGTGGTCCTCACCGCGGATCACGTGGGTGATTTTCATCTCGATGTCGTCCACCACGTTCACCAGGTGGAAGATGTAGGAACCGTCCGTGCGCTTCACCACCATGTCCGGGGTGTTCTCCTCGTTGGTGTAGTCCACGGAGATATCGCCGCACACCAGGTCGTGCAGGGTCATCACGCCCTCGCGCTTGAAACGGAAGCGCCACACCGTGCCCTCGCTCGTGCCGGGAATCTCGTCGCCGTTCTTGTCGCGCTTGTTGGGGGCGGGGCACTCGTACACGCGGCCCAGGTCCACCAGCTTCTGGAAATAGCGGTCGTAGATATCGCCGCGCTGGCTCTGGAAGTACGGCTCGTACGGGCCGCCCTTGCCCTCGCCCTCGTCCCAGTCCAGCCCCAGCCAGCTCATGCCCGTGAAGATGGCCTTCATGGCGTCCTCCACATGGCGCTCCTGGTCCGTGTCCTCGATGCGCAGCACAAAGGTGCCGCCCATTTTGCGGGCGAACAGGTAGTTGAACAGGGCGGTGCGGGCCCCGCCGATATGCAGGTACCCCGTGGGGGAGGGCGCAAAGCGCGTGCGGACGGATGTGTTCATGCGCGCCCTTATACACCCGCCCGCGCGGTTTTTCAAGCGCAATGTGCGCGGCTGGCGGCTGCGTTACCTGCGGCCGCGGCCACCCTGCCCGCCGCGGTTGCCACCGTTGCCGCCGCGGTTGGCGCCGTTGTTTCCGCGGTTACCGCCGCGGTTGGCGCGGTTGGGGTTGTTGGGGCGGCCGCCGGTCATGTTCTCCTGCGCGGAATTGGGCGGGCGGTAGGTGACGATGCGGATGAACCAGCGCATGGAATTCATGACGATGCGGTTGCGCAGGGCATCCGTGGAATCGGGGGAGCCCTCCTTCTCAACCTTCTGGCGGGAATCCGCACCCAGCAGGCGGCACATGCCGGGGAACACGTAGTCTTGCAGGTCCTCCGCAACCTTGTCCGCATTCTGCTGGCCGGATTTGGCATCCTTCCCGGAGGGGCCGTCCATGTTGGCGAACGCGCTTCCGCCGGATGATTTGCCATCCTTCTCCTCCGCGCCCTGCCCGCCATCGGCACCGTCGGCAGCCTCGCCATCGGAGCCCTGGGAGATATCGGACGGGAACATGTCGGCGAGGCCGTTCACGGTGGAATCCACAAGCTTCTGCCCCTCCTTCATGAGCTGGCCGGGGGTGGAGCTTTCCTCCTCCTGCTCCTGCTGCTCCTTCTTCTTGGCCTCCTCCTCCTTCTGCTTCTTGCGGGAATCGGAATCACAGGAGGCGTAGAGGGCGTCTATACCGGTGGTCTGGATATCGCGCACGCGGGCTCCGGCGGCCAGCAGGCGCCATCCCCAGCGCTCCTCCAGCTTGTCCTTGGCGTCCATGGACTCGTACCCGCAGTAGCAGAGGGCGTTTGCATGGGTGAAGCCGTGGCGGTCGTTCAGGTAGGCGCCCTTCTTCATGATTTCATACACCATGCCGCTGGAGAGGTCGTTCCTGGCCATATCCGCCGCCGCGCGCATGAGGGCGGTCTGGCCGTTGGCGTTCATGGCGTTGGGGTCCGCGCCCTTCTCCAGCAGCATATCCAGGATCTGCGCCATCTTGTGCGGCTTGTCCTCCACGGATTTGCGCTTGTCCGGGTCCAGCGGCGCGCAGAGCACCATGAGCGGCGTGTTGCCGGCAAAGTCTGCATCGCACGCATCACGCTTGCTGCGCAGCAGGGAGCGCACGCGGCTCACCTTCAGCTTCTCGATGGCATCCATGAGGAGGGGGTTGGCACCGCCCCAGCCTTCCTCCGCCTGCATTTCGCCGCGCTCGGCCTCGGGGTCGGCCCCCATGGCGGCCAGCACGGCCATGGCCTTGGCGTTGTTCATGTTCTTGGCGTAGAGGTAGGCGGTGAGGCCGTTATCATCATAGTGGTTGGCATCCGCGTTCACGCGGGCGAGCTCGGTCATGGCCTTGGTGTGGCCGGCGATGGTGGCGAGGATGAGGGCGGTCCTGCCGCGGTCGTCCTCCTCGTTGGCGCTGATACCCACCTTCTCGCACTCCAGCATGAGCTCCGTGTTGCCCACGGCGGCGGCCAGCATGAGCGCGGTCTGGTCCGCCTCGTTGCGCAGCTTCAAGTCGACTCCCTCCAAGATGAGGGCCTTGGCCACGTCCTCCCGGTTGTTGCGGATGGCGTGCAGCACGGCGGTGTTGCCGCGCTTGTCCTGCGCGTTGAGCACCTCCATGCGCTTGTAGTCACGGTGCAGCCGCGTGAGGAAGTTTTTCACCAGCTCCGTGTGCCCGCAGGCGCACATGGCCATGAGCGCGGTTTCACCGTCCTTGGCCTCCTGCGTGTAGTCGCCCCCCTTGTCCAGCAGCATGTTGAACAGGTCTGCATTGCCCAGTTGCGCGGCGTAGTGCAGCGGGGTGTAGCCCATCATGTTGGCGGTGTTCACGGGGGCATCGCTCTTGTCGCCGCCCAGGTGGGGAGGCAGGCATCCCACCAGGCGGGAGAGGATGTCGCGGTCGCGCGCGATTAGGGCGTAGTGCATGGCGGTCATGCCGTAGGCGTCCTGCTCCACCACCCTGTCCTCCGCATCCTTGCCCTCGGCTTTGAGCAGGAGGTCGATAACCTTTTTGTTGTGGCCGAAGGTGGCGAGCATGAGCGGGGTCTGCTTCTCCAGCACGGTTTTGTTGGCGGCGGCCTTGCCCTTCTCCAGCAGCAGCTCCACCATCTTCTCATCCCCGTAGTATGCGGCGAGCGCCAGCGGGGTGAGGCTCCCCAGCCGGTCGATGTGCGCGCGCACCAGGAACTCGCGTGCGTCCAGCTTGGAGATGAGCGCGTTCTGCGCCTCCTTGGTCAGGTTGCCGAAACAGGTGTCGGAGTCGATTTTGCGTTTCTTGGAGGCGGTGTCCTCCGGCTGCGTTCCCTTCTGCGCGGCCTTGCCGCCTTGCTTCTTGCCGCCCTGCGCCATGCCCTGGGCATCGTCGTGCGTGGGGGTGGTGCCGGTTTCCGCCTCCTCGTACAGGTCCTCCAGGGCTTGCGCATCATGCTTCACCACGGCTTGGAAAACCTTGAAGGTGTCGCTGTTCGTATCCTCGCTGCCTTCGTCCGGCGCCTCCACGTACTGGCCGCGCTCGGCGGAGGTGCGGTTGTCCTGGAAGCGGCTGTCGGCATTGTCCTCGGCCTTGCTGATTTTCTGGCGGTTTTTGGAGGATGCGCCCTGCTGCTGCTCGGCAGCCAAGGCCCCGCCCAGGCATGCGGCCACGCACACCCACGCCCATTTCGCCAAGTACGTCCTTTTCATTGTCTTCAAGCTATCATCCGCTGCGCAAAACGCAAGCAAATTCACACATACGGGAACGCCGCGGCCGCTCGGGAATCAACAGGAATGCGGCTTGACTTTTCGGCAATCCAACCCATAATGGCACCATGAACCTGAAAACCATTGCCTGTATCACCATTGCTTGCCTGGCGCTCACGGCGGCACCGTGCACGGCGGCGGACAAGGCCGCGCCCAAGGCCGACGAAGCCGCTGAGCCCGCCAACCCGGAGCTGGCGGCGGCCCGCAAGCGCCTGAAGGACGCCCAGGCCGCCATGGAGAAGTTCCAGAAGGAAAAGAAGGCCCGCGCCAAGGTGAAACCCAAGTGGTTCCGCGATGAGGACAAGGCCTTTGCCGAGGCCAAGAAGCGCAACCTGCCCGTCTGGTGCGTGTACTCGGACCCGCCCACCTGCGGCGTGTGCCAGAAATTCGAGAAGGAAATCATTAACAGCGGCCCCGTCAAGAACGCCAAGGGCGCCTACATCGGCTACATCTCCAACACCCCGCTGCCGGAATTCGGCTGCCGCGCCAAGCCCTTCGGCTACCTCTACACGCCGGACAAGCAGCCCATGATTCCGCTGCCCTACATGAGCACCAAGCCCGCCAAGGACTACGCCGCCCGCCTCAAGGAATATGCCGACAAGCTGCTGGAGAAGCCCGAAAGGGAGGTCACCAGGGAGCTGGAGTACGCCAAGAAGCTGGTGGATGCCCTGGCCGCCGGCCAACCCGCTCCGCCGGAGGAAACAGACGCGGAAGAGGAAGAGGAGCAGGAACAGGGGCCGGGAATGAACCCGTACCCCGGGCCGCAGAGGCCGGGCCCCATGTACCCGCCGCGCACCCCGGCGGCGGCATAAAACTCCTCCTTGCGGTGCGGCGTTCGTTCTGGTAGAATGCGTTGCAAGTTATGAAAACCGCCTTTGCCGTAATGAGCCTGTTGGGCGCGCTGGCCGCCGCCGCGCCCGCCGCCGTGAGCCCCGTGTACCCCACCCCGCAGAAGTGCGAACTGGGCACGGAATACACACGCGTAACCGAGGTGGTCATCTTCCCCATCACCAGCAACGAACGTGGGAAGGACGACCCCAGTTCCAACCTGCCTGCCAAGGAAGGCTCGTACGCCTTGCGCATCACACCCGGCAAGCTGGAGGTGTTCGTGCATGGACAGCCGTGGTCCTCCGAGTTGGACGAGCTGGGCCTGTACTACGCCAAGCAGACCGTTTCCCAGCTGCTGAAAGGTGTTCCCGGAGCCAGGGACGCGCAGAAAGACCCGTTCCCGGACAAGGGAATCGAGGAGGTGGCGAAGCTGGGCGAACTGCCCTGCGGCACCATCCTCGACTGGCCGGACCTGGCGTACCGCGGCACGGTGGAGGGCTACTACGGCATCCCGTGGGGCGGCGAGGCCCGCATGTCCCAGTTTGCGTTCTACGGCCGCAACAAGATGAACTTCTACCTGTACGCGCCCAAGGACGACCCCTACCACCACGGCAGCGGCTGCTATGAGTTGTACCCCGCGCAGCAGGCCGCGGAGCTGAAGAAGCAAATCGACTGCGCGCGCAAGAACCACGTGCGCTTCGTGTGGGGCATCCACCCCGCCAACACCGTGAACTGGAACGACAACGGCGGCAAGAGGCAGCTGGAGGGCCTGTGCGCCAAGCTCCAGCAGCTCTATGATTTGGGCGTGCGCGATTTCGCGGTGCTGGTGGACGATTCCGGCGGCGAGATCTGCAAGCCGGAGCGCCAGGTGCAGCTCTGCAACTACATCCTGGAAAATTTCATCCGCACGCACAAGGACGTGAACCAGGAGCTGGTGATGTGCCCCACGGGCTACAACCGCGGCTGGACCAACCCTCAGTTCCTCGGCGCGCTCGGCAGCGGGCTTGACAAGGCCATCCACGTGATGTGGACCGGCGATTCCGTGGTGCACGACATCACGCTCTCCGGCCAGCAGTGGGTGCATCAGGCGCTGGGCCGCCCCACGTTCATCTGGTGGAACTGGCCGTGCTCGGACTTCAAGGCGTCCCGCCTGTCCATGGGCCGCACGTACGGCAACGGCCAGGAACCCGAGATGCGCGAGGAGATGAGCGGCTTTGTGGCCAACCCCATGGAGCGCGCGGAGGCCAGCAAGGTGGGCCTCTTCGGCGTGGCGGACTACACCTGGAACATCTGCGGGTTCGATTCCGAGAACTCCTGGCACCAGGGCATCGAACGCCTGTACCCGAGCTGCGCGGATGCCATGCAGGTGTTCTGCCACCACAACTCCTACCTGCTGCCCAACAACCACGGCTACTTCCGCGAGGAATCCGCCGGCATTGCGGACGACGCCAAGGCGTACACGGAATCCGTGGCGGCGGGCAAGCCGGATGCCGCCAGGGCGCAGAAGCTGCAGGCGGAGTTCGAGGCCATGGCCGCCGCCGGCAGGGAGCTGCGCCGCGCCAAGGGCATCGAGCCCCTGCAGCGGGACATCGCCCCATGGCTGGAGGCCTTTGAGCTCACCGGGCAGGCGGGCGGGCGCATCATCGGCGCCCTCTCCGAGCAGGACACCGCACCCGCGCTGGAGAGCCTGCTCTACGCGGGCAACATCCTGGAGCGCATCGGCGGCATGACGCGCACCGCCTGGCAGAACGGCAGCGTGGGCACCACCACCGGAATTGAGGTGGCCGCCTATGCCATGACACCCGCCATAAAAGAGACCCTCAACTTCGTCAACGCACGCGTCTACAGCCAGCTCGCCGGAACGAAGGGCGACGCCTGCAGGCCCGTCTTCACCAGCAGCGTGGGAGATGCACAGAAGGACGCCAAGAACGTGGCCGACGGCGATCCCAAGACCCTCTGGCACTCCGGCGCCCAGCAGAAGGCGGGCGACTGGGTCGGCCTGGATTGCGGTGGCGCGGTGGATATCCGCACGGTCTGCCTGCAGATGGGCGGCCGCTACGCCCAGGACTTCTTCCCCAAGGGCCAGATGGAATACTCGCTGGACAACAAGGACTGGAAACCCCTGGGCAAGCCCACGGAGGGCGCCAGCGTGAACGTGGCGATCGAGAAGCCCGTGCACGCCCGCTACGTGCGCTACCGCGCGCTCCAGGCCGCGCCCAACTGGCTTTCCGTCTGCGAGTTCACCGTCAACAAGCGCCCCGGAACCGTGGTGAAGACCAACATCCCCGGCCTGGCCGCCGCCTCCGCCTACCGCAATGAGAAATCCGTGGGCATCAACCGCATCTTCGAGGTGGCCAAGGCCGCGCCCGGCCAGTTCGTCTGCTTTGAGCTGGCCACCCCGCAGGTGGCCACCTGGCTGGAAATCACACTCAACAACCCCGATGTGGAAAAGTGGGCCAAGGTGGAGCTCCGCACCGCCGACGGCAAGTACGTCACCGTCAAGCCCCACCGCGAGGGCGGCATGCTCGTCATCCGCCAGAACGGCATGCCCAAGGAACCCGTCTCAGGCCTCCGCCTCACCAACGCCGGGCACTCCGCGCAGGACATCAAGCTGGACATGTTCAAGCTGGACATGGTGCCGGACGACCCGCGCACCAACCCGGATTCCCTGACGGATTGCGACATCTGCTCCGCGTTCGACCTCTCGCGCCAGCCGCTCAACGCGCGCCTGGCCGTGCCCGCCAAGGCCAAGAGGGTGCTGGTCATCGGCACGGGCGACATCACCGTTGACGGCGCCGCCGGAGCCCCCAAGGTGCACGGCCCCGTGCGCACCTACCAGCTGCAGCCGGGCAAGAAGCACGTCACCGTCAAAGCCCCCAGGCAGCAGGGCAAGGTTGTCAACGAGGTCATCTTCCGCTGACACCCCGCGCTACTGCCGGCGTGACGATACCGCCGCGCATTGCCTCGCGCCTCACGGCGGTTCGCCCTTCGGGCAGCCGCTGCGCGGCCGTCTATCCGGCCATACGGCCGTCGGGCGTGTTGTAAATCGTAAATTGCCTGGCTCGACGTAGCTTTAGCGGAGACGGAAGCCTCGCAGGGACGAAGACGGATAGATTGTAAATTATTTGCCGCGCTTTGCGCCTCCTCTTCCGTATCATTCGAATTCGTATGCCCGCAAAGATCTTTGGGACACATGTGTCAGCAACTAGTGTTTGCCGTTATTTCCCGAACAGGGAAAGCACCCCCATCCAGAATGCCAATGTAAGCGACAACTTGAACAGGGCTACCAAGCATCCGGATGAGCCGACACCGCCGCTACATGTAGACGTGCCGTGCCCTAGCACCGTCATCTTGTGGTTCAATTTGCTGAGGTTGATGGAAAAAATCGAGAAGAACCCCCCGAACGGCAGGGTCCAAAGGAAAAACTTCAGCAGCTTGCTTAGGAAAGTGCCCCCGGAACCGCCTGACCTGGCAGGTTTTCCCTGGGAACGCAAGTACGCTGTTTCCTCCAGATAGCATTTTTTGCTGCACCAATCTCCGCTTTCACCCGTACCAACCTTGTAGTACTCTCCGCACCATTTGCACTTTTTTAATTGAGCCATACTCGAATTATCTGTTATTAACGTTGATTTGTCTTCCTTCCGCGTGTGCGCGCCATTTCTGCAATGGAGAAGACCGTGTCCTTATAGCACGGATTTACACTAGGAGTCAAGCTATTTTTACGAACTTCCGATTCCAATTTGCGCTAAAACGTATTTTTTTACCGAATGGCATCATGGCTCCGTCCTTCACTGCCAGTCATTGTTGGACAAAAAGCCCATTTGCGACCAAGGGGGTGATATCGGCACGTTCATGCCCGGGCAAACGTTCTATGCCCGTGCGTTCCATGGAAGTGCCGCCTGGTTATTATCCCATCTTTTCAACGCGCGCCTTGCCGTCCTCGTATTGCAGGATTCGCACGCGGTCCCCCTGGGAAAGGCCGGCGCGGCAGTCGTCCGTCAAGCGCAACAGCTCGTCTCCGCACTTCACCATGGCGTCGCCGCCCTCACCGCGAATCTCGCCGGTGCGCCCCGCCACCTGGTCGCGCGCCTCCTTGTAGCCCTTGCGGTTCAGGTAGCCCATCACAAAGCGTCTCACCACGTGAACCCACAGCGTGTAGTAGAACACGAAGCAGACGGCCAGGAAGCCCATAAACACCAACACAGACCACTGGAGCGGCAGGTCCAGCAGCAGCGTGCCCCACAGGGAGAACAACACCAACCCCACCCAGGAGATAAACTCCGTGCAGAACAGCACGTCCAGCACCAGCAGGGTCAGCCCAACCGCCAGCGACCAGTGCAGGAACTGGCCGTTGTCCACACCAAAAAGCTCTGCAAGGATAAACATAACTCAACGCTTGATGTCCAGCATGGTCTGCACGTTGTTGGGCAGGTAGACGGTGGAAGCCGGGTTGGAGCTGATGGTGGTGTAGCCCTCCAGGGCCTGCCGGTTCATCAGTACCTTGGCTGCGGCTTCCGGGCCTATCACCTCTGCGAGCTTGGCCACGTACGCGCTCTCCGCCTCCGCGGCTATGCGCAGGGCCTCGGAGACGCCCTGCGCCTTGAGGATGGTGGCCTGCTTCTCGGATTCGGCTATCTTCACCTTGGCGGTGCTCTCGCCCTCCGCCTTCAGCGCGATGGAGCGGCTGACACGCTCCGCCTCCATCTGGCGCAGCATGGCCTCCTTCGTCTCGCTGTCCGTGGTCAGCTCCTTGATTTCGATGGAGGTGATGTTCACCCCCCAGCGCTCTGCAGTGGCGGCGGTGGTCAGCACCACCTTCTCGGATATCTCGGAACGCGAGGAAAGGATCTCATCCAGGTTGCGGCTGCCGATGAGCGAACGCATTTCATTGAGCACCAGCTCAATCAACGACTGGTGGAGGCGCTCCACCTCGTACACGGCCTTGATGGCGTCCACTATGCGCCAGCGAACGATGCAGTTCACCTGCATGGTGGCGTTGTCCTTGGTGATGCAGGAGCGCGTCTTGGTGTCCAGCAGCTGCTCGGTGAGCTCGATGAACACACCGTCCTTCTGCGTGGCGGGCCAATCGGGAACAGCCTTGAGGCTCTGGATGATGGGAAAGTGGAAACCCAGGCCGCTGCGGCGGATGGAACGGGGCTTGCCGAACATCTCCACAATGGCTACATGGTTCTGAGGAACGGTAAAAATAAACATATTTCAGGCGTATCGTTCCTCGCATTATAGATTTTTGTCTCGCCTAGACAAGAAAAAAAGTGAAGGGAATATCGAAAAAACGTGATGCATAGAGCGCGACCATAGGAAAAGGCTCCGCCGTATCACCATTGCGCCAACACTGGTGGAAAATTGGGTAGGGGGGCATTCGCCCCCCTGGGGGAAAGACATCGCCACATGGCAGGAGGCCCATGAACTCACCGGGCGGGCGAGCGCATCCGCGCTGTAGCGCCTGCCGTACGCCAACGGGCGATTGGTGCGCACCGCCTGGCGCGGCGGTGCGGGACGTCAAGCTGGACCTGTTCAAGCTGGACATGGCGCCGGACGACCCGCGCACCAACCCGGATTCCCTGACGGATTGTGACATCTGTTCCGCGTTCGACCTCTCCCGCCAGCCGCTCAACGCGCGCCTGGCCGTGCCCGCCAAGGCCAAGAAGGTGCTGGTCATCGGCACGGGCGACATCACCGTTGACGGCGCCGCCGGCGCTCCCAAGGTGAAAGGCCCCGTGCGCACCTACCAGCTGCAGCCGGGCAAGAAGCACGTCACCGTCAAAGCCCCCAGGCAGCAGGGCAAGGTCGTCAACGAGGTCATCTTCCGCTGACACCCCGCGCCATCGTCCCCTCTCTCCCGAAACGTGTGAGCGTACCCGTTCATGCGGTAGAGGTCGATGTGGTCCAGGCGCATTAGCAGCTCATCCCGATTCGCCGCCAATCCCCCCGACAACAGTATGTCTGCCTGTTGCTCTCGTGTCAGGGATTGGGTATCGCTTTCCATAGGAGAAAATAACGAGCCGCCCGCCGGGGTGGCGGACGGCTCGGTGGGTGATGGGTGGAGGCATCAGCCGATGACGGCGGCGCAGCGGGCGCAGAGACCGTCGGCGTTGGCGGCGGGCTCGTAGCGGCGGCAGCGGGGGCACATGGCGTAGCCGCTCTTCTCCGCGGTGGCGGAGAGGGCGTCGCCCGTGGTGACGTTCACATCCGCCACGATGAAGAACTCCTTGGCGAACTCCTTGTCGGCCAGGAGGGCGGCCACGGAGGGCGCCTCGTCTGCGGGGATGGTGAGGTTGACCACGGCCTCGTTGTTCTTGTTGAAGGCCTTGGCCTTGATTTGGGCCTCGATGGCAATCTGAATGGTGCCCTTGATCTGCTGCAGACGGTCGAAGTCCGCGATGATGCGGTCCTCCTCCGGTGTGGCGGGGGTGATTTCCGGGAAGTCCTGCTCATGCACGGAATCGGCGTGCCCGGCGTGCTCCCAGGCCTCGTCGCAGGTGTAGGCCAGGATGGGGGCGAGCAGCTTCACCAGCGTGTCGAACACGCGGGCGATGGCGTACTGCTTGCTGATGCGGCGCGGGGAGTCCGCGGCGTCGCAGTACAGGCTGTCCTTGGTGATGTCGATGTAGAGCGCGGAGAGGTCGTTGGTGCAGAACTGGTTGATGGCCATGAAGACCTTGCGGAATTCGTAGGCGTCGTACGCGGCGCGCACCTCGCGCACCAGGGCGGCGGCGCGGGCCAGAATCCACTTGTCCAGCGGGGCAAGCTCCGCGGGCGTTGCACCGTTGTAGCCCTTCATGTTGGCCAGCAGGATGCGCAGGGTGTTGCGCAGGCGGCGGTAGGGGTCGGTGACCTGCTTGAAGAGGTCCTCGCCGAAGGGGACCTCGTTCTGCCAGTCCACGCTGCTGACCCAGAGGCGCACGATGTCCGCGCCGTACTTCTCGTAGAAATACTTTGCGTTGGTGGGCTTCTGGTAGGTGCCCTGGGCGCTCTTGGAAATCTTTGAGCGGTCCTGGTTCACCACGAAGGCGTGGGTGAGCACCTGCTTATAGGGGGCGCAGCCGCGCCAGGCGCAGGAGAGCATGAGCGAGCTCTGGAACCAGCCGCGGTGCTGGTCCGTGGCCTCCAGGTACACATCGCACGGGGCCTCCAGCTCCGGGTGGTTCTCCAGCACCGCCACGTGCGAGCAGCCGGAATCGATCCACACGTCAAGCGTGTCCTTGCCCTTGCGCAGCCCGGCGGGAAGCCCCAGCTTCTCGCACAGCTCGGCATCGGAGAGCTCGAACCAGATGTTGGTGCCGTGCTCCTCCACCAGGTCCGCCACCTTGCGCACGGTGTCCGCGTCCAGCACGGGCTTGTCCTGTGCATCGTAGAAGACGGGCAGGGGGACGCCCCAGGTTCGCTGGCGGCTGATGCACCAGTCCGGGCGTGCCTCCACGGTGGAGTAGATGCGGTTCTCGCCCCAGGCGGGCAGCCACTTGGTTTTCTTTATTTGCTCCAGCGCCATGGGGCGCAGCTTCTCCATGCTGATGAAGAACTGCTTGACCGCGCGGAAGATGATGGGGGTCTTGGAGCGCCAGCAGTGCGGGTACTGGTGCGTGAACTCCTCGCGCCCCAGCAGGCGGTCCCGCTCCACGAGCATGGTGATGACGTCCTCGTTGGAGTCGAACACGTGCTTGCCCACCAGCGCGGGCACGCCGCATTCCGCCGTATACTTGCCGTCGTCGTCAACCGGCGAGAGAATCGGCAGGCCGTACTGCATGCCGGCAATGTAGTCGTCCATACCGTGGCCGGGGGCAATGTGCACGGCGCCGGTGCCGGTGTCCACGGTGACGTACTGGGCGTTGATGATGAGGGAATCCCTGTCCAGGAAGGGGTGGCGGGCCTTCTTGCCCTCCAGCTCGCTGCCCTTGAGCGTGCCGATTTCTTTCTGCAGCGCCCACCCGGTCTTCTCGGTGAAGGTGTCGATGAGCTCGCGCACCACGATGAAGTTGCGCTCGCGGCCCTCCTTGGAGAAGGTGCCCAGCACGTAGGTGAAATCCGGGTGCAGCGCCACGGCCAGGTTGCTGGGCAGCGTCCACGGCGTGGTGGTCCAGATGGTCATCTCGCATTCCGTGCCCAGCACGGGCTCGGTCATCGGGAAGGCCACGAAGATGGACGTGGCGGTGTCCTCCATGTATTCCACTTCTGCCTCCGCCAGCGCGGTGTGGTGCGCGTAGCTCCACTGCACCGGCTTGAGGGATTGGTAGACGGCGCCCTGTTCCACCAGTTTGGCGAACACGCGCAGGATGTGGCACTCGTACTTCGGCTCCATGGTGATGTACGGGTGGAACCAGTCTCCGAACACGCCGAGGCGGCGGAAAGAGAGGCGCTGCTGGTCGATGTAGCCTAGGGCGAACTCCGCGCAGCGGCGGCGGATTTCCGCCGGCTCCAGGCCTTGCGCCTCCTTCACCACCTTGGCCTCGATGGGCAGCCCGTGGCAGTCCCAGCCCGGGATGAACGGCGCGTAGTGGCCCGCCATCGTCTTGCTCTTCACGATGAAATCCTTGAGCACCTTGTTCAGGCCGGTGCCCATGTGCACGTCGCCGTTGGCGAAGGGAGGCCCGTCGTGCAGGATGAAACGCGGGGCGTTCTGCGCCTTGCGGCGCGTGGTAATTCGCTCGTAAAGCTTGCCGTTCTCCCATTTTTCAAGCCGCTGGGGCTCCTTCGTTGTCAGGTCGCCGCGCATGGGAAACGTGGTGTCCGGCAGAAAGATGGTGTCCTTGTAGCTTTTGGCGTTGTCGCTCATAACGCGCGGCAATATACGCCGCGCCGCCCCAAATGTCAACATAAACGTGCAAGGCGCGCGCGGAAGCCGTATGTTCACCAGAGATTGTATTTTGATTTTATGGGGCATTGCGCTCCCATCCGCATCTTCCCGCGCACGCGCGCCAGACACTTTGGGCTTGCCTTTTGGGGCGTTTCGGTATACCTTGGCGTACCGCCCCGGCGGCATGAACAAAAGATATTCGCTATGGAAAACTCCAAGATTGAACGCGCCCTGCTTTCCGTCTCCGACAAGAGCGGGCTGGACAAGTTTGCCAAGGGTCTGGTGGCCCAGAACGTGCAGCTGATTTCCACGGGCGGCACCTGCCGCTACCTCAAGGAGCTTGGCCTGCCCGTCACGGAAATATCCGACTACACCGGCGCGCCGGAACTCTTCGACGGCCGCGTGAAGACCCTCCACCCCAAGGTCCACGGCGGCCTCCTCCAGCGCCGAGACCTCCCCGAGCACCAGCAGCAGGCCAAGGACAACAACATTCCCACCATCGACCTCGTCTGCGTCAACCTCTACCCCTTCGAGGAGACCATCGCCAAGGACGGCGTCACCCTCGCGGAGGCCATCGAGAAAATCGACATCGGTGGTCCGTCCATGCTGCGCTCCGCCGCCAAGAACTACGCCAGCGTCACCGTGGTGAGCGACCCCGCGGACTACGACACCGTGCTGGAGGAAATGGAGAACCACGACGGCAGCACCACGCTCAAGACGCGCGAGAAGCTGGCGGTGAAGGTGTTCATGCGCACCTCCGGGTACGACACGGCCATCTCCAACTACCTGGGGCACCGCGCAGAGGAATCCACGCGCAACAACTTCTCCCTCTCCCTGCCGTTCAGCCAGACCCTGCGCTACGGCGACAACCCGCACCAGCCCAGCGTGCTCTACGGCAACTTCGATTCCATCTTCCAGCAGCTGCAGGGCAAGGAGCTCTCCTACACCAACGTGCTGGACCTGGATGCCGCCGCCTCCCTCATCATGAACTTCCGCCGCCCCACGGTGGCCATCCTCAAGCACACCAACCCGTGCGGCGTGGGTCAGGACGACGAGGACCTGGTGGAAGCCTGGAAGCGCGCGTACCAAACGGACACGCAGGCACCCTTCGGCGGCGTCATCGTGATGAACCGGCCGATGACGGAAGCGCTCGCGCGCATCGTGGGCGCCATCTTCACGGATGTCATCATCGCCCCGGACTACGAGCCGGAGGCGCGCGCCATCCTGCAGAAGAAGAAGAACTGCCGCATCATGAAACTGGATTTCGACGCGTGGCGTGAATTCTGCAAGCTGCCCATGGTGCGCACCGCACCCGGCGGCATCATGACCATGAAGCGCGACGACATGGCGCAGGGGCTGGACAACCTGGAGGGCAAGGTGGTCACCAAGCGCGTGCCCACGGCAGACGAGCTGGAGGCCATGCGCTTTGCCTGGCGCGTATGCAAGCAGGTGCACTCCAACGCCATTGTCTTCACGGACAAGAACGGCACGCTCGGCATCGGCGCCGGACAGATGAGCCGCGTGGACTCCGCCAAGATCGCCGTGTGGAAGGCGGAGCAGGCCGGACTCACCCTCAAGGGCAGCGTGATTGCTTCCGACGGCATGTTCCCGTTCGCCGACGGCCTGCAGACCGCCATTGATGCGGGCGCCACCGCGTGCATCCAGCCCGGCGGCTCCATCCGCGACGAGGAGGTGATTGCCGCGGCAGACGCCGCCGGCATTGCCATGGTGTTCACCGGCGCGCGCCACTTCCTGCATTAACCGTATCCGCACCCGGGCGCGCATGCACAGTGCCGCCCGGGTGCCTTGTCTTCACACCTCACACCACACTGCCATGCATCTCGGAGTCAACATCGACCACGTCGCCACGCTGCGCCAGGCGCGCTACGCCACCATGCTCCACCTTCCCAACGCGGAACCCTCCGTGCTGGATGCCGCGCGCGCGGCCATGCAGGGAGGCGCGGATTCCATCACGCTGCACGTGCGGGAGGACCGCCGCCACATGCAGGATGCGGATGCGCTTGCCGTACGGCGCGAGATAGCGCTGCCGCTCAACCTGGAGATGGGCGCCACGCCCGCCATGCTGGATTTTGCGCTCTCCCTGAAACCGGACTACGTTTGCCTGGTGCCGGAGCGCCGCCAGGAAATCACCACGGAAGGCGGGCTGGATGTTGCCGCGCGCATGGATGAGCTCAAGCCGCTCGTGGCAGCGCTCACGGGCAACGGCAGCCGCGTGAGCATGTTCATCGACCCCGACATTGCGCAGGTGGAGGCGAGCGCCGCCATCGGCGCGCCCATGGTGGAGCTGCACACCGGGCGTTTCGCCAACACGCAGGGCGCCGCGCGCGCCGCGGAAACCGCGCGCCTGGTCGCCGCCGCCACGTGCGCACACGCGCTCGGTGTGGAAGTGCATGCAGGGCACGGCATCCAAACCGCCAACCTGAAAGACCTCAACAGCGTGCCCTTCCTTACGGAACTCAACATCGGCCACACCATCATCGCACGTGCAATCTTCATCGGCCTGGCCGCCGCCGTACGCGAGATGAAGGATGCCATACGCACGTTGCAATGGTGATGTCAAGGGCTTTTTTGCCCCTTTTTCGCGCGTTTCCGGCCCCGGAAACGCGTTTTTTTTGCAAATTT
The DNA here is from genome assembly GCA_030523775.1 of Akkermansia sp. Taxonomy (GTDB): domain Bacteria; phylum Verrucomicrobiota; class Verrucomicrobiia; order Verrucomicrobiales; family Akkermansiaceae; genus Akkermansia. Next base: position 122,959 of record JAUNHW010000002.1, on the reverse strand, counting down.
TGCATTTTTTTCCTCTTTTCCGCTTGAAATGGGGCGTTCCCATGCTATCATGAAGCCCTATGAACAAGACTCAACTCGTTGACCTGATTCAGGCGAAACTTGGTAAGGAAGCGACTAAGAAGTGCGCCGAGAGCGCGCTTGCCGCTGTCCTCTGCGCTATCTCCACGGCTGTCAAGAAGGACAAGGTCCAGCTTGTCGGCTTTGGTACGTTTGAGATGAAGACCCGTGCCGCCCGCACCGGTCGCAATCCCCAGACGGGCAAGCCCATGAAGATAGCCGCTTCCACCACGCTTGCATTCAAGCCCTCCTCCGTCTTCAAGAAGAAGAAGAAGAAGTAAACAACGTTTCAACGAAAGTTCACAAGCCGTCCGGCCCCAAAGCCGGGCGGCTTTTTTTCTGTGCAGCGCGCCGCGGGCGCCACGCGCGTTTTAATTTTGAGGCATGCAGGGGATGGGTGCGTGAATTTCATTGACCGCGGCTCACGGTATGCGCTATACTGGGAGCAAGCCGTAGAAACGCACCATGGATACCCTGACAAGCATACTGGACGGCATCTCCGCGCTGTTGAAGGCGGGGGAGCTCATGCCGGATTTCTCCAGCCCGCGCGGCATCTTCTGCGCCATAGCGTGGGTGGCCACGCTGCTGGCGTTGGGGCTGTTCATCATTTCCCTGTTTGCGGATGCGGACACGGATGCGGATGTGGGCTCTGATGCAGACGTGGGCAACGGAGACACGGGCTTCTTCTCCGTGCGTGCAGTCATCGGCTTCCTGCTGGGCTTCGGCTGGGGCGGTTTCGTGAGCATCCAGTCATCCCCGGGCATATTGCAGGCGGTTCTGGTGGGCATTGGTGTGGGTGCGGTCATGTTTGTGACGGTGGCCGCGCTCATGAAGTTCATCTACGGCCTGAAGACGGACGGCACGCTGAAGCATGAAACGCTGGTGGGGCTCACGGGCACGGTGTACGTAACCGTGCCGCCGCACGGCGAGCCCGGCGGGCAGGTGCAGATAGCCCACCCCAACCAGCTGCTCACCATAGCCGCCGTGCAGGAGGGGGACACCCCGCTGCCCGCCCAAACCCGCGTGGAGGTGGTGAAGGCCACCAGCTACCTCGTCACCGTGCGTCCCCTGTAACCCTTTCTCAACCCCGAACCAAAACACCATGACACCAAGCATCCCCCATATCCTCGCGGCCTCCGGCGGCAACGCCTCGCAGGTGGTCGCCATCGTCATCCTGGTCATCTTCCTGCTGGGCACCATAGCGTGGCTGTTCACCCGGTACAAGAAATGCCCGTCGGACAAGATTCTCATCGTATACGGCAATGTGGGCGCGGGGCGCTCCGCCAAGTGCATCCACGGCGGCGCCACGTTCATTGTGCCCCTGTTCCAGAGCTACGCGCTCATGGATTTGAACCCCATCAACATAGATGTGCCGCTGAAGGGCGCGCTCTCCAGCCAGAACATCCGCGTGGATGTGCCCTCCTCCTTCATTGTGGGCATCAGCACGCAGCCGGAAATCATGCAGAACGCCGCCAGCCGCCTGCTCGGCCGCACGCGCGAGGACATACGCGACCTCGCCTCGGAAATCATCATGGGCCAGATGCGCGTGGTCATCGCCTCCCTCACCATTGAGGAAATCAACGCGGACCGCGAGAAGCTCATCAAGGGCATCACCGGCGGCGTGGATGTGGAGCTGCACAAAGTGGGCCTCTACCTCATCAACGCCAACATCACGGATATCCGTGACGCCTCCGGCTACATTGCCGCGCTCGGCCAGGAGGCCGCCGCGCGCGCCATCAACGACGCCATGATCAAGGTGGCGGAGGAAACCCGCCGCGGCGAGATCGGCAAGGCGGAGGCTCTGCGCGAGCAGACCGTGCAGGTGGCCATGGCCAACGCCGCCGCCGTGGAGGGCAACAACGAGGCCCAGATGAAGGTGGCGGATTCCAATGCCAAGCTCAAGGTGCGCCAGGCGGAGGCCCAGCGCATTGCCGTGGTGGCCGAGCGCGAGCAGGCCGCCCAAGCAGAGGCCGCAGGATACATTGCCAACCGCGAGGCCGAAATGAAGCGCGCGGAACTGGAGCGCGCCACCCGCACCGCAGATGAAATCGTGAAGGCGGAAATTGAGAAGCGCAAGATGGAGATTGCCGCAGAGGCCGCCGCCGCCGTGCGTGTGAAGGAGGAGCAGGGCAAGGCGGACGCGCTCGTTATCGCCAAGGAGGCGGAGGGTACCGCCGCCACGCGTTTGGCCAAGGGCCAGGCGGATGCCCTGCTGCTGCAGAAGAACGCAGAGAGCCAGGGCCTGGAGATGGTGGGCCGCGGCCAGGCCAGCGCCATCCAGGCTGCGCTGGAGGCCAAGGCCAAGGGCTTCAAGCTCATTGTGGATGCTGCGGGGGATGCCAAGTCCGCCTCCGGGCTCCTGGTCACGGAGCAGCTTCCCAAGATTGTGGAAACCCAGGCTTCCGCCGTGCGCAACCTCTCGTTCGACAAGGTGGTGGTCATGGGCGGCGCGGATTCCAAGTCCGGTACGGTCGGCAGCTTTGTGCAGAACCTTGTCACCGGCACCCTCCCGCTGCACGAGCTCGCGCAGAGCGTGGGCGTGGAGCTCCCGGATTACCTGGGCAGGCAGAAGCCGGAAACGCCCGCTCCCGCTCCCGAAAAGGAGTAGGAATGGGCGGGGCGCATGCCTATTTCCTTGACTTTTCCGAACCGCAGCATTAGTGTTTGCCCATGGCTGAGCTGGAGCGCGTGGATATATTCGGCATTCCGTACGTGGCGGCAAGTTTGGAGAACGCTTGCGCCGCCTGGGCGGAGACCGCCGCGCATGCGGACCGCGCGCTGCTCTCCGCGCATTCGGATGTGCACGTGCTCACCCGCATACTGGGGGATGAGGAGTACGGCGCCGGGGTGCGCGGGTTTGATTTCATCTGCCCGGACGGCATGCCCATTGTTTGGCTCATGCGCCGCAAGGGGGCGGATGCCCACCGCCTGTACGGCCCGGATGTGATGGAGATGATGTGGGACAGGGGCCGTTCCGTTCACCTGCGCCATTTCCTGCTCGGCGGCACGGAGGAGGCAATCTCCCTGCTCAAGGAGCGGCTTGGCGCGCGTTTTCCCGGTGTGGAGGTGGCGGGGCATTTCTGCCCGCCCATGGGTGATTGGCCGGAGGGGACGGATGAACAGATTTTCGATGCTATCCGCCGCAGCGGCGCCAACTGCGTGTGGGTGGGCCTGGGTTGCCCCAAGCAGGAGCGCTGGCTCTTCACCAACCGCCCCCTGCTGCCGCCGGCACTCTATTTCGGCGTGGGCGCCGCATTCAACTTCCACGCCGGCCTGGTGAAACAGGCCCCCGCCTGGATTCGCTCCCACGGCCTGGAGTGGCTCTACCGCATCTGCTGCGAACCCCGCCGCCTCTTCAAGCGGTACTGTGTCCACAACAGCAAATTCATCTGGTACTGCCTCACCAGAAAGGTGTGAGCGCCAGCGCGCGGACGACATTGTTCATGCCCATGCAGGATTCACGCCCCATCACCCCGCTGGAACCCTCCCGAAACGTCGGTTCGTTCATGCAGGACATCCTGGCCGCTGCTCAGGAGGCGGATATCCATGGCGCCGGTGCGGCAGAGGCGGACAAGGACTGCGGCATTGCCCCCAAGGAGCTGCCGGAGGGCCACGCGCTGCGCGGCTACACCATTCTGCGCACGCTGGGCAGCGGCGGCTTCGGCATCACCTACCTGGCGCGGGAGAACCGCCTGCGCCGCCTGGTGGTGATCAAGGAGAACTTCCCCGCAACCCTGTGCTACCGCAGCACCGGCGCGCTGGATGTCTGCCTGAACAACGAGGAGAGCGGCCGCGAGCTCTATGACTGGGGGCGCGGCAATTTCCTGCGCGAGGCACGCCTGCTGGGCGGTTTCGACCACCCCGGCATTGCCAAGGTCTACAGCTATTTCGAGGCGCACCAAACCTCCTACTACGCCACGGAGTACATCGACGGCGTATCGCTGGGCCGCGTGGCGGCCGACTACGCGCAGGGCCGCAGCCAAATCACGCAGGAATCCCTGGTTGGGCTCATGGCGCGCCTGCTGGACACGCTGGACTACCTGCACGAGCGCAAGCTGCTGCACCGTGATGTGAAGCCGGACAACGTGCTCATCACCCGCAACGGCCTGCCCAAGCTCATTGATTTCGGCGCCGCGCGCGAAAAGTACGGCGACAGCAATGTCTCCACCGTGGAATCACTGGGCTTCACGCCCACGGAGCAGGGGGAGCGGGACGGCAACATGGGGCCGTGGACAGACCTGTATGCGCTGGGCGCCACGCTGTACTACCTGCTCACGGGCACCTGCCTGCCCGGCTGCCGCCAGCGGGATTTGTACGACAGCGCCACGCCGCTGGCCGGCTATCCCAAGCTGCTGAAGAATTTTGATATCGACCTGCTGCGCAGCATCGACCACGCGTGCCGCCCCATGATCAGCGAGCGCTACCAAAGCGTGAGCCAGTGGATGGACGACATCCGCCCGTTCTCATGATGGGTGCGGCCTACTGCGCCCCGCCGTAGAGCAGGGGGGCAATGGCCTCCGTGAGCGCGGCGGAATCATAGAAGCCGTTCATGGCGATGGGGCGCATGGTGTTGCCCAGGGATTCCATGGTTTGCTGGAACTCCGCGCCAATGGCCTTCTCCACCTGTGCCTGGATTTCCGGGGCGGGCTCGCCCAGCTTCTCGTTCTCTGCGGAAACGGCGTTCATCTTGGCCACCAGCTCCTTCACCTTGGGCGCGGCGGCATCTGCGCTCGCGGTGTCTTTCACGCTCTGGAGCGTGGCATCCAGCTCCCGGATGCAGTTCATCAGGTTGCGTGCGGCGGTTTCAAACTGTTCCGCCGTGGCGGCAGGGGCGGTTGCGGGTGCCGCGGGCGCGGTAGGGGCGGCCTCCTGTGCAAGCGTGGTTGCGGTGGCAAGGATGGCGGCGGTGGCAAGGATGCAGGTTTTCATGTGCCACACTATGTACCCGCAGCCCCGCCATGTCAAGCCCGCGCCATGTGCGCGCGTGTTTGTCCCAAAGGTTTTTGCGGGCGTGCGAATTTGAATGGTGGCAGGTCCTGCACCTACCGTTTCACGTGCACCAGCAGCAGGGCAATGTCTGCCGGGGTGATGCCCGGTATGCGCGCGGCCTGGCCTATGGTGGCGGGGCGCACGCGGTTGAGCCGCTGGCGCGCCTCCGTCTTCATGGCGGGTATGGCATCGTAGTTGATGTCGGCCGGTATTTTCTTGTCCTCCTGGCGCTGCATGCGCTCGGCTGCCAGGCGCATGCGGTCTATGTGCCCGGCATAGGAGATTTCCAGCGCTGCGGGCTCCCACACGTTCTGCGGGAAGCGGTTTAACATTTCGGTGGGCAGCATGCGCCAGTCGTTTTCAGGGCGGCGCAGCCAGAGCTCCAGGGAGACGCCGGCGTGCCGCGTTTCGCGCGCGTATTCGCGCAGTTCCGCGATACCGCGCAGGCGCTGTTCCGCAGCGGCGCCCTCACCTGCGGAAACCAGGCCCATGCGCGCGCCCAGGGGGGAGAGGCGCAAATCCGCGTTGTCCTGCCGCAGCAGCAGGCGCATCTCTGCGCGGCTGGTGAACATGCGGTACGGTTCATCCGTGCCGCGCGTCACCAAATCATCCACCATCACGCCCAGGTAGGCCTGGTCCCGCCGCAGGATGAGCGGGTCTTTCCCGCGCAGGGAGAGCATGGCGTTGGCGCCGGCGAGCAGCCCCTGCCCGGCGGCTTCCTCATACCCGCTGGTGCCGTTGATCTGGCCGGCGAAGTAGAGGCCGCGCACGCGTTTGGTTTCCAGCGTGGGCTGCAGCTCCGTGGGCACCACGTAGTCGTATTCCACGGCGTATCCGGGGCGGATGAGCTCCGCATGCTCCAGGCCGGGGATGCTGTGCACGATTTCCAGCTGCACGAAGAAGGGCAGGGAGGAGGAGAGGCCGTTGAGGTAGTACTCGTCTGTGCTGCGGCCCTCCGGTTCAATGAAGACCTGGTGGCGCTCCTTGTCTGCAAAGCGCACCACCTTGTCCTCTATGCTGGGGCAGTAGCGCGGCCCGGTGCCCTCTATCACGCCGCCGAAGAGCGGGCTGTGCTGCAGGTTGGCGCGGATGATATCATGCGTGCCCGTGTGGGTGTAGGTGATACCGCAGGGCAGCTGCTGCAGGGTGAAGCCTGCATCCGCCCAGTGGTTGAGCGTGCAGTGCGGTTCCGCGGCGCGGTGCAGCAGCGTGCGCGAGCGGTTGCTGAAGAGCGTGGGCGGCTCGTCCCCGGGCTGCATCTCCAGTGCGGAAAAATCAATGGTGCTTCCCTTCACGCGCGGGGAGGTGCCGGTCTTGAAGCGGGAGAGCGGGAACCCCAGTTGCTCCAGGCTTGCGGAGATGCCGCTGGGGGCGCAGCCCAGGCGCCCGCCCGGCAGGTGGTTCATGCCCACATGCAGCAGGCCGCGCATGAACGTGCCGCTGCACAGCACCACGCGCCGCGCGCGGATGCGCTGCCCCCACGCGGTTTCCACGCCGCGCACGCTGCCGCCATCCACCATGATTTCCCGCACCTCTCCCTGGAAGAGCTGCACGCCCGGTGCGGTTTCCAGCACCCATTTCATGCGCGTGCGGTAGGCTGCCTTGTCGCACTGGGCACGCGGGGCGCGCACGCTCGGCCCCTTGGCCGCGTTGAGCATGCGGTACTGTATGGCGGTGGCGTCTGCATTCAGCCCCATGGCGCCGCCCAGGGCGTCAATCTCGCGCACCATGTGCCCCTTGGCCAGCCCGCCTATGGAGGGGTTGCAGCTCATCTGGCCTATGGTGTCCAGGTTGTGGGTGACGAGCGCCACGCGGCCGCCGAGCCGTGCGGCGGCCAGGGCGGCCTCGATTCCGGCATGCCCGCCGCCAATCACCGCCACATCGTACTCTGTGGGCACCTCATGCATGAACGCAGACGGTTGTAGAGCATCCGCCCGGCGTTGTCAATGCGGAAAAAAGGAAACCTCCCGGAGCTTTCGCTCCGGGAGGCCCTTGCATTCTTTCAAAACTCACACACAAAAAGTCTTGAAAGCTCATTAACACACAACTAGCGCTTCTCAGCGCTACATGCGGAGCCATGAAACACTCCCGCATGCAGCGCCAATTTACCCTTGACCCACCCCCCTTGGCAAGAAAAAAATCAAAAAAACGCCAAAAAAACCGGCGGGAATCTGCCGCAAAAACTTATATATGGGGAGATTTTTTCTCCCTTGACTCGGCGGCTGCGTGCGCGTAAGATGTACGCTTGACAACCGTTATGAACACGATTAGGAAGACCATATGGACGGCGGGGCTGCTGGCCTTGGGAGTTCCCGCACTGGCGGGAGAGGTGAAGCAGCTGCCCAAGCCCGTCATCACGGGCGGCATGCCGCTCATGCAGGCTATAGACCAGCGCCAGAGCGGGCGCTTCTACGACAAGGAGCGCGCGGTGGACGACCAGACGCTCTCCGAAATCCTGTGGGTGGCCTGGGGCGCGAATTCCCACGGCAAGCGCACCATTGCCACGGCGCGCAATCTCCAGAACATGGGGCTCTATGTGCTCACCAAGGAGGGAACCTGGATGTACGACGGCCAGAAGAACACCCTGGAGAAGGTGAACGACAAGAACCTGATACCCCTCTGCGCCACGCAGGACTTTGTGAACGATGCGCCCGTGCATTTGATATTCACCGCCAAGGATGATGCCTGGGGGCGCTGCCACGTGGGCTCCGCCTACCAGAACGTGTACCTGTACGCCACCTCCAGGGGCTTGGCCACCGTTATCCGCGGGTTGATTGACACGGATGCACTCACCAGGGAGCTCGGCCTCAAGGGAGAGGAGCGCGCCATCCTCCACCAGACCGTCGGCTGGCCAAGCAAGGAGAAATAAACCGCGCGCGGTTTACTTGATTCGCGTGACAATGAGCTCCTGCACCATGCACTGGTTGGTGGAGCCGTTGGCGTTCACGCACTGCGGCGTGTAGCGCAGGGAGAACACGTGGCGCCCCTCCGCGAGCGGCAGGGTGAGCGGTGCGGTGAGCGTGTAGTCCTCCCACTGTCCCGCCTCCGTGTTGTGCGGCAGCACCATGATGCCGCGCGGCAGGCCGTCCACCTCCAGCTCGCGCAGCGCGCAGGTGTCTGCATCCCGCAGGGAGGCGGTGGCGTTGCAGTAGCGCACGCGCACGCGGTAGATGCCTGCGGGCAGGTAGGTGTCCATGTAGTCCAGGCGTGCGGTGCAGGGGCGGGTGTCCAGCCAGGCGCGGCCGTGCTCCACGGGGAATTCCGCGTTTTCGCCGATGCGGAAGGGAACGAGCTTGACCTTCGCGCCGGGTGCGGTCACCTCGAACGGGCGGCTCAGGCAGGATGCGGTGAGGGTGCTCACGGCCTGCACCTGGTACTCCGTGTAGGGGGCGGTGCCGTTGATGGGCAGGCAGCAGTCTGCCGTGGCGGCCAGGGCGGTGCCGTTGCGGAACACGCGGTAGGATACGGCGCCGGGCACGGGTTTCCAGCGCAGCATGGCGGGCGCGGGGGAATCCCACTCCGGCTCCGGCAGGTCGTCCATGGCGGCGGGCGGTTCGGCGGGTGCCTCGTCGTCCCCGCCGGGCAGCAGTTCCAACTCCACCTGGAAGCGGCCCTCTGCATTGAGGGGGATGATGGGAGAGCCGGGCTTGCCGTTGATCATGGCGGATGCAATTTCCGTGCCGTAGCCGTTCAGGTGGATATCCAGCACCATGTTGCGGATGCGCAGTCCGGTGAGCCAGTGGCTGCCGCGGTACTCCCTGGGCACGCAGGGGGCTATCACCAGGTTCTCCTTCTCATACTGCAGGCCGAAGAGGCCGTGGTAGAAGAGGCCCAGCATGCCGGACACGCTCCAGAGCTGGCGGTCTGAATTGAGGATGGTGCCGCCCTGCTCGCCGGTGGCGGCGTTGAAGTTCTCCTTGTTGGTGCCGAAGGCCAGGCACGCGCGCAGCAGGTGGCTCATGGAGCGTCCCGCGCCCGCAGTGTCCTGCAGCTCTGCGTGCGCCAGCATCACATACGCCTCCACAAAGGGCCATACGGCGCGGTTGTGGTACGCATCCCGCTGGGATATCTTGTACGGGGAGAACACGGGCGTGCCCCAGGGTGAGCGCGGCAGGTGGTTGAGCGCGTGCAGCGCGTGCTTGCCCGCCAGCCCGCAGAGCACGGCCAGCGCGGTGGCCAGGGTGTCCGTGCGCTCGTCGCGGTAGCCGTTGGCCAGCCGCATGATGCCGAACTGCCGCGAGCCCTTGTTCCAGAAATTCTCCAGTATGGCGTCCGCCAGCCTGGCGGCCTGCTCCTCATAGGGCTTGGCCTCTTTCTTGCGGCCCAGCAGGTGCAGCATGCGCGCCAGTATCTGGCGGCAGATGTAGTGCAGCACGTTGGTGCCGAAGGCGTAGGAGGAGCCTATGTCCGCCGGGGTCATCCAGTCCGGGTAGCTCTGCTCGCGCCAGTCGATGAACGAGGTTTCCCCGGGGCGCAGCACGCTGTGGGGCGGCAGCACGGCGGCATCCTGCTCCAGCGTGGCCTGCAGCACATTCGCGCAGTGCTCCAGCCAGTCGCGGTCTCCGGTCACCTTGAAGAGGGCCCACACGCCCAGCGCCCAGGATACGCGGTCTGTGGAGACGGGCCAGCCGCCGCCGGTTCCGGTGTCCTGCATCACCACGCCGTGCTTCACGCGGGAGTCCAGGCTCACGCGGCAGGCCTCCGGCGCGGCCACGGCGGCGCCCAGCGCCACGGCGTAGGCTATGTCGCGCGTCCACACGGAGGACCAGTTGGCCCCGGCGAGCATGTGGCCGTTGGGGGTGATGTCGTCGCTCAGCTCTTGGATGGCCAGGTTGTACATGGCGCCGAGCACGGGGATGGAGCCGTGGTAGGCGGCGCATTCCAGGGCGGGTTTCCCGGGTATTTCCACCAGGCGTTCCTGCCCGTGGGCGGAGATGCGCAGGTTGCCCTCCGCGGTGATTTCCGCCTCCAGGCCCTGCTGCACCAGGCGGTGCGTGGTGAGGCGGAACGCATCGTTCTGCATCAGCACGGTCTCTTGGGCGGCGGCGGCCATGGCGGGTGGAGGCGTGGGGGGTTACAGGATGGCGCCGGGGGTGTAGCCCACGCCGGCTGGGAATTGGTCTGCCAGCTCCCGCACCATGGCGGTGAAGGCGTCCACCTGGCTGCCAGCCATGCCGGTGTCTCCGGCGTTGGCATCGTAGATGGCCTGTATCTCGTCCCGCGTGAGCTTCAGGCGGGCATCCGCGCCCAGGCGGTCCAGCAGGTCGTTGGTGGAGATGCGGCCCTCGCGCAGGTCGTTGGAGACTGCCACGGCGTGCTCCTTGATGACCTCGTGCGCCTCCTCGCGGCCCACGCCGCGCTTCACGGCGGCCATCATGATGGTGGTGGTCATCAGGAAGGGCAGGTAGCGGTTCAGTTCCGTGCGGATGACCGGCTCGTACGCCTGCATCTGGTCCAGCACGGTGATGAAGGTCTCAAACAGGCCGTCCGCCGCCAGGAACGCATCCGGCAGCACGCAGCGGCGCACCACGGAGCAGGAGACGTCGCCCTCGTTCCACTGGTCGCCTATGATGCCGCCGATCATGGCCAGGTGGCCTTTCAGGATGGCGTGGAAGCCGTTCACGCGCTCGCAGGAGCGCGGGTTCATCTTGTGGGGCATGGCGCTGGAGCCGGTCTGGCCCTTGGCGAAACCCTCCGTCACCAGCTCGTGCCCCACCATCAGGCGCCAGGTCTTGCAGAAGCTGCTGGGCGCGGAAGAAAGCCCCACCAGGCCAGAGATGACCTCGAAATCCAGGGAGCGCGGGTACACCTGGCCCACGTTGGTCCACTTGGCGGCAATGCCCAGGTGCCCGCAGATGCGCTGCTCCAGCTGCAGCACGGTGGCGGCATCCTTGTTGAAGAGGGAGAGCTGGTCAAGCTGGGTGCCCACTGCCCCCTTGAGCCCGCGCACGCGGTAGCGGTCCATCACGCTGCACCACGCCCAGGTCCAGTGCACCAGCTCCTCGCCGAACATGGCCACGCGCTTGCCCATGGTGGTGGCCTGCGCCGCCACGTTGTGCGTGCGCGCCGCAAACACCAGGTCCCGCCAGGTTGCGGCGTGCCCGGCCAGGCGGTCCAGCGCGGCCACCGCCTTGTCGCGGATGATTTGCATGGAGCGCCAAATCTGCAGCTGCTCCACGTTTTCCGTGAGGTCGCGGCTGGTCATGCCCTTGTGGATGTGCTGGCAGCCCGCCAAATCGCAGAATTCCTCAATGCGCGCCTTCACGTCATGGCGGGTGATGCGCTCGCGGGCGTTGATGGAATCCACGTTCACCTGGTCCTTCACGCGCTCGTAGGCATCAATGGCCTCCTGCGGGATATCCAGCCCCAGGTCCTTCTGCGCCTTCATCACGGCAATCCAGAATTCGCGTTCCAGCACAATGCGGCCCTCTGCGGACCAGATGGATTTCATGGCATCCGAGGCATAGCGCCCGGCGAGTACGTTTGGTATGGCGTTCATGGTTCTGTGGGGGTTCGCGTCCACGCGCGCGGCCTGTATAGCACCCTTGCCCACTTTTGACAAGTCCAAATGTGCAGGTTGGCCCGTATAATCCGCCTGTGCAAAAACCCTTTTTCCTTGCCATGAGAGGGTGTTTTGGTAGAATGGTGAACAGTATGGACCTGCTGAAGCATGTAGCGGCTGCAATAGTGATGATGGGAACCTTGGCAACAGGACAGGAGAGTGCACCTTACGAGCCGAATCCGGATTGGGAGAACCCGCAGAACCTGGCGCAGGGGCGGGAGTCCGCCCGCGCGTTCTTTGTGCCGTTCGCGAACCGTGAGGAGGCCGTGAAGGGCGGCCGCGCGGATTCATCCCTGGTGCTGCCGCTCAACGGCAACTGGAAATTCCACTGGGCCCCGAGCCCCCAGGAGCGCCCCGTGGATTTCTACAAGCCGGAGTTCAACGTGAGCGACTGGAAGGACATCGATGTGCCCAGCAACTGGCAGATGCGCGGCTACGGCACCCCCATCTACAGCAACCAGCGCTACACCTGCATACGCGACTGGCCGCGCGTGATGACCCCGCCGCGCAACAGCGACGAGCAGGCCTACACCACCCCCAAGACGGAGCCGAACGCCGTGGGCTCCTACCGGCGCGATTTCGAGATTCCCGCAGACTGGGCCGGGCGGCAGGTGTTCATCCGCTTCGATGGCGTGGATTCCTTCTTCTACCTCTTCGTGAACGGGCAGAAGGTGGGCTTCTCCAAGGACAGCCGCACCGCCGCCGTGTTCGACATCACCAAGTATGTGCACCCCGGCACCAACGTGCTGGCGGCGGAGGTGTACCGCTACAGCGACGGCACCTACCTGGAGTGCCAGGACATGTGGCGCCTCTCCGGCATCTTCCGTGATGTCTACCTGTACTCCACGCCCCCGGTCTTCATCCGCGACTTCTTCATCCACACGGACTTTGCGGAGAAGGACGGCAACACCGACTTCACCAAGGCCACGCTGCGCATAGAGATGGGCGTGGCCAACCGCAGCGGCGCGGATGCCGCCTGCACCGTGGAGGGCACCCTGCTCAACGCCGCCGGCAAGACCGTGGCCACCCTGAAAACAGACACCCTGAAGCCCGAGCCGAATTCGGAGGCGAACGCCATTTTCGGCACAGAGGTGGCCAAGCCGGCGCTCTGGAGCGCGGAGAAGCCGAACCTGTACACCCTGCTGCTCACGCTCAAGGATGAGCACGGCAAGGTCACGGAAACCATCTCCCGCAAGGTGGGATTCCGCAAGGTGGAGCTGCGTGACGGCCGCTTCCTGGTGAACGGCATGCCCGTGAAGCTCAAGGGCGTGAACCGCCATGAGAGCCAGCACGCCAACGGCCACACCGTCACGCGAGAGGAGTGCCGCACGGAGCTCCTCCTCATGAAGCGCGGCAACATCAACCACATCCGCAACTCCCACTACCCGCAGCCCGACTTCTTCTACGAGATGTGCGATGAGCTCGGCATCTACGTGTGCGACGAGGCCAACATCGAATCCCACGGCTACTACTACGGGGACGAGTCCCTCTCCCACCCCGCGGAGTGGCGCGCACAGCACGTCTGGCGCAACCAGAACATGGTGGAGCAGAGCAAGAACCACGCCTGCGTGGTCATGTGGTCCTACGGCAACGAGGCCGGCCCCGGCGACAACTTTGCCGCCGTGCGCGACTGGATCAAGAGCCGCGACACCTCCCGCCCCACCCAGTACGAGCGCAACAACGACCTGGCGGACCTCCACTCCAACCAGTACCCCAGCGTGAACTGGACCAAGGAAGTGGCATCCCGCTCCCTCGCCAAGCCCTGGTACATCTCCGAGTACGCCCACATCCTCTGCAACTCCATGGGCAACCTCAAGGACTACTGGGACAACATCAACACCAGCGACTCCATCATCGGCGGCAGCATCTGGGAGTGGATCCACCAGAGCTATGACCAGGAGGTCACCCTGCCGGACGGCCGCACCGTGGTGCGCCAGAGCTACGGCGGCGACCACGGGGAGTACCCCAACGACGGCATCTTCTGCATCAAGGGCGTCATCTACAGCGACCGCACGCCCACCCCGCTCTACGATGAAATCCGCAAGGCCCAGCAGAACGTGGAGATGCACCTGGCGGACATCCCGGAGGGCGCCAGGGAGGTGACCGTGGACATCACCAACCGCAACTGCTTCACCAACACCAACGAGTACGACGCGGAGTGGATGCTGCTCAAGGAGGGCAGGGAAGAGGTGGCGCGCGGCAGCTTCACCGCGGATATCGCCCCGCTGCAAACCGGCAAGCTGGCAATCCCGGTCCAGAAGCTCGGCATGGGCAAGTTCAGCGCAGACGCCCGCTACTTCATCAGCGTGAGCTTCAAGCTCAAGCACGACACCGCCTGGGCCCCCAAGGGCTACGTGGTGGCCACGGAGCAGCTGGCCCTGCCGGAGGAGTTCACCAAGTTCTCCACCAAGGCCCACCTGCTCGGCCTGGACAAGGAGGCCAAGATCAACGTGCGCAACGAGAACAACCGCCTCATCGTTATCGGCTCCAACTTCTCCGTGACCATAGACAAGGCCACGGGCGGCCTGCGGGACTACATCGTGAACGGGCACCAGCTGCTGGGCAGCAAGCCCACGCTGCTGCTCAACGCCTTCCGCGCGCCGCTGGCCAATGACAAGTGGGCCATGAACCAGTGGCTCAACAACGGCTTCCGCAACCTCAGCCACACCAGCACCCCGCTCGTCGTGGAGCGCATGCCCGGCGGCATCGTCCGCGTCTCCTGCGACATCATCAGCCAGGGCATCCGAAAGGAAAGCCTGGACAGCCGCGACTACGACAACGGCAAATTCACCGTCAAGGACCAGGGCCCCGTCATGGAGCGCGAGTTCCGCTTCACCACCCAGATGGTCTACACCATCATGCCCAACGGCTACATCTGCGTGCAGGCCGGCATTGTGCCCAGCGTGCAGAACGTGGTGCTGCCCAAGCTCGGCTACCAGCTCACCCTGCCCAAGCAGTACGCCAACGTGAAGTGGTACGGCCGCGGCCCGGGCGAGAACTACCCGGACCGCAAGAGCGGCTCCGCCATCGGCATCTGGGAGCGCTCCGTGGCAGACATGGTGGAGAAGTACCCCTTCCCCATGGAGATGGGCAACCGCATGGACACCAAGTGGGTGGCCGTCACGGATGATTCCGGCACCGGCATCATGGTGGCCGCCTCCACAGAGGAAACCCTCAACTTCTCCGCCCTGCCCTGCACCGCACAGGCCCTTTTCGCCGCCGCTCACCCGGAGGAGGTGCAGCAGGCGGACGCCACCATCCTGAGCATCGACAAGGTCACACTCGGCCTGGGCGGCGCCGCCTGCGGCCCCCGCCCCATCGACCGTGACATCCCGCTCACCAAGCCCACCACCTTCGTCTTCTCCCTGCGCCCCGTCATTCCGGACCAGGACCTCTGCGCCGTGGGACGCGAGGTGATGCCGCTCACCGGCGCCGTCACCCTCACGCGCGACAGCATGGGCTATGTGCACGCCGCCTGCGGCACGCGGGATGCCAAGATCACCCTCACCCTGCCGGACGGCTCCGAGCACGTGTATGACGGCCCGTTCCTGCAGCGAGAGGAAGGCATCGTCATCGCCATGGCCAGCACGGAGGGCTGCATGGACGCCGCGCGCACCTTCCAGCACATGGATGCCTGGAAGCCCGCCAACCTCATGCGCATCCAGTCCTGCTCCAGCAGCAGCGGCCCCGCGGAATCCGCCTGGAACCTCATCGACGGCCGCCGCGACACCATCTGGCACTCCTACTGGCATGAGCCCGCCGCCGAGTACCCCCACAACGTGGTGGTGGACCTCGGCGTCACCTCCGAGCTGCGCGGATTCTCCGTCACGCCGCGCCAGGGCCGCGCCTCCTCGCGTGTGCGCAGGCTCGCCTTCTACCTCTCCGATTCCCCGGACAAGTGGGGAGACGCCCCCGATTGCGAGATGACCATGGAGGACAGCGACAACGAGCAGCGCGTGCTCCTGCCGGACCTCAAGTCCGCGCGCTACGTCAAGATGGTCTGCCTGGAACCCATGGTCAAGGGTGAATCCTACGCCTCCGTGGCAGAGCTGGTGCCCATCATCACCCGCGTGGAGGGAGACTACCCGCCGCACGCCTTCTACGCCGTGGTCTACGCCAGCTCCGAGCGCGAGGAGGGCGGTGCCGCACGCAACGTGCTGGACGGCAACCCGGACACCGTGTGGCACACCATGGTGGGCGTCACCGTGGCCAGCTTCCCGCACGAGCTGCGCCTGGACCTGGGCGCCCAGCGCAAGCTCAAGGGCATGCGCTACCGCGGCGGCGCACGCCCCCGCGGCCGCGTGAAGGACTATGAGGTCTACGTGAGCAACGATGGCAAGAACTGGGGCGACCCCGTGGCCCGCGGCTCGTTCTCCGACAACGCGGAGGACCAGCAGGCCATGTTCTTCACCCCCACCACCGCGCGCTACATGCGTTTCGTGGCCCTCTCTGCGCACGATGGCGGGGATTCAGCCGTGGTCTCCGAACTGGATGCCATCCTGGAAGAATAGGCAATTGACAAAGCGCGGAATTTGAAGGGCGCATCCGGCATATGGCCGGATGCGCCCTGGAAATGTTGCGGGGGTGGGGAATCAGTCCACGTTGTCGAAGATTTCCTCCGGCTTGAAGAAGCGCTTGATTTCCGCTTCCGCGCTTTCGGGGGAATCGGAGGCGTGGCAGATGTTGTACATGCTGTTGGTGCCGTAGTCTCCGCGGATGGTGCCCTTGTCCGCCTTCTGGGAGTTGGTGGGCCCCAGGATGGTGCGCACGCGGGTGATCACGCCGGGACCGGAGAGCACCAGTGCCACCACCGGGCTGGTCTGCATGAAGGCGGAGAGCTTCGGGAACAGCGGCTCGCCTTCAATCACCAGGTCGATGATGTGCGCGTAGTGCTCGCGCAGGATGGCGTCGTCCAGCTGTATCATTTTCATGCCGCGCAGGCGGAAGCCCTCTGCTAGGAGGCGCTGCAGGATGATGCCGGAGAGGTTCTTGCGGACGCAATCCGGCTTGAAGAGGATGAGCGTGTTTTCAGCGGTGTTCATGCGCCCTTGATACCACAGGGATGGCGGCAAGTCAAGGGGATTTACCATGCATGGGGGGAGCGCCGTTCAAATTCCCGGCACCGGTGGGTTGGCGTTGCCGCCGCATGCTTTCAATTCGGCGCACAGGCGGGAATTCCCGCCAAAATCGCTTGTTTTGATGCGTTTTTGGAACAAATCAGCGTCTTTTCAGATAAATTTGTTGACATTCCCGGCGCATATGTTTAACTTTTCCTAAACATATACGAATAGGAAGACCCTTACAGGCATGAGACAAGAGCCGCCATACCGCCAGATGGAGCTGAATCCGAAGACAGCGGATGGGGACATGCACTCACCCGAGCGCGCGCTGGAGGAAATGGAGAAGGCGCGCCAGCAGATGGAATACTTTGAATCGCGCAAGGCGCAGCTGGAGCAGCAGCGGCGCCAGCTCATGCAGAACAACGAGCAGAAGGCGCTGTTCACGGAGGGGCTGAACGAAATCGGCCTGAAAATCCACAATGCGGTGCGCCGGTTCGAGAAGGAGCTGGAATCCATGGAGCGTGAGCAGCAGGAGGTGGAAATGGCGTGCGAATGCCTGAAGAAGCACCTGCAGATACTCTCCGCCATGCAACCCGCCAACTGGAGCAACGAGGGGCTGCGCGAGCGCCTGCAGGAGGCCCTGCCCAAGCTGGAGAACGCGGAAAACGATTTCAACGAGGTGTATGTGGGCGGCCACAAGTATCTCCACACGGATGTGTTCCGGCACAAGCCGGGGGTGGAGGAAAAACCCGGGTTCAACTGGGTCGGCGTGCGCACCGAGCTGCTGCGCGGCCTGGCGTTCCACCTGCCGCTGTTCCTGCTGCTGCTGGTCACCTGGTTGATATACCTCTTCATTACTGCGCCATGAGAAAAGGATCTGCCATAGAGAGGCTCAAGGCGAGCCGGGGATACCACGAGCGCTTGCGCCAGGAAAGCCGCGAGGTCTGGCGCGACACCGCCTACCGCAGCGCGGACTACCGCCTGGATTCTCCCAACACGCTGCCGCCACCGGAGGATGTGGTGGAGGAGCGCCGCCGCCGCAAGCACGTGGTGACCGGTGGCGCCGCGCGCAGCAACCCGGCGGAAAGCCTGTTTTTGCTTGCCTTTTTGGTGGCGTCCATCTATGGTATCTACCGCCTCATCGTCTATGTGCTTGCACAGGGTTGATGCGGCATGAAGCACAACCATGGACACGGAGAATTTGATAGATGTGGCGTACATAGCGGGGCTCGCCAAGATAGAGCTCACGCAGGAGGAGGAAGCGCGTTTCACGCGTGACCTCAACCAGGTGCTCGGCTATGTGCAGCAGTTGAACAAGTGGGATGTGGAGGGCGTGGAGCCCATGTACCACCCGCTCCCGGTGTATGATGCCCTGCGGCGCGATGTGCCGGGGGAGAGCCTCAGCAACGAGGCCGCCGTGCAGAACGCGCCGCAGGCGCAGGACGGCCAGTTCCGCGTGCCCAAGGTGGTGGAATCCGCGCACTGAACAGAAGGGAGGAGACAAAGCCATGTTGTTTGGAAGCATATCCCACTGGAAACGCCAACTGGCGGAAGGAGCCGTCACCCCCGCGGAGCTCGTGGAGAGCCTCGCCGCCGCCATGGAGAAGGAGAACCCCGCGCTCAACGCCTACCTTTCCTGGAACAAGGACGCCGCGCTGCAGCAGGCCGCGCAGGCGGACCTTTCCAAGCCCCTGGGCGGCATCCCCGTTGCGGTGAAGGACAACATCTGCATTCAGGGCGCGCCCACGCGCTGCGCCTCGCGCATGCTGGAGAATTTCGTGTCGCCGTATGATGCCACCGCCGTTGAGAAACTGCGCGCGGCGGGCGCGATTCTATTCGGCCGCACGAACATGGATGAATTCGCCATGGGCTCCGCCGGGGAGAACTCCGCGTTCGGCCCCACGCGCAACCCCGTGGACACGGAACACGTGCCCGGCGGCTCCTCCAGCGGCTCCGCTGCCGCCGTGGCCGGCGGTATCGCCATTGCAGCCCTGGGATCGGATACCGGCGGCTCCATCCGCCAGCCCGCCTCCCACTGCGGCATTGTGGGCATGAAACCCACCTACGGCCGCGTGTCGCGCTACGGCTTGGTGGCGTTTGCATCGTCGCTGGACCAGATTGGCCCGCTCACGCAGAACGTGGAGGACGCCGCGCTGGTGCTCAACGCCATCTGCGGGCACGATGCCAAGGACTCCACCAGCTCCTCGCAACCCGCGGAAGATTTCACCGCCCAACTGGGGCGCGACATCAAGGGCGCGCGCATCGGCCTGCCGAAGGAATACCTGAGCCTGGGCAACGATGCCGCCGTTGCCGCCGCCGTGGAACGCGCCGTGAAAACCCTCACGGACCTGGGCGCGGAGGTGGAGGAAATCTCCCTGCCGCACGCCGAGGCCGTGGTGGCATCCTACTACATCATCGCCTGCGCCGAGGCATCATCCAACCTCTCGCGCTTCGACGGCGTGCGCTACGGCCACCGCACGGAGATTCCCGGCGGGCTGGATGAGCTCTACAGCCACACGCGGGCGGAGGGATTCGGCGACGAGGTGAAGCGCCGCGTCATCCTGGGCACGTACGTGCTCTCCAGCGGCTTCTACGATGCCTACTACGCCCGCGCCCAGAAGGTGCGCGCCCTGGTGGCGAAAGATTTTTCGGATGCGTTCGGCAAGGTGGATTTCATCCTGGGCCCCACCACGCCCACGCCCGCGCCCAAGCTCTTTGATGCGAACCTCACGCCGCTGCAAACGTATCTGGCGGACATCTACACCATCCCGGCCAACCTGGCGGGGCTGCCCGGCATCTCCGTGCCGTGCCAGGCATCGGAGGGCCTGCCCACGGGCGTGCAGCTGCTCGCCCCGCACTTCAAGGAAACCGCGCTGCTCTCCGTCGCGTACGCGCTGGAGCAAGCGCTCCGCTAACGCGCCATGCCTCCCGTCATCCTCAGCATCGCGGGTTCTGACTGCTCCGCCGGCGCAGGCTTGCAGGCGGACTTGAAAACCGGCTTCGCACTCGGCTGCTACCCGCTCACCGCCGTCACCTGCGTGGTGAACGAGGTGCCGGGGAAGGTGGACGGCATCGTGCCCATGGAGCCGGGCTTCGTGGCGGCGCAGGTGCGGCTCTGCATGCAATCCTTCCCCGTGCAGGGCGTGAAGACCGGCATGCTCTACTCCCCGCAGATAGTGGAGGCGGTGGCCGCGGAACTGCATGCATACAGCGGCCCGCTGGTGGTGGACCCCGTGATGATTGCCACCGCCGGGGAAGCCCTCATGCTGGAGGAAGCCATCGCCACATACGAAAAACATCTCCTGCCGCGCACCACCGTGCTCACCCCCAACATGGATGAGTTGCAAAAACTCTGCGGCGGCGCGCCGCTGCACACCGTGGAAGAGATGACCGCCGCCGCGCAGTCGCTCTGCACACGCTTCGGCTGCGCCGTGCTCGCCAAGGGCGGCCACCTGGGCGGCAACGTTTGCACGGACATCCTGGTACAGCCGCACGCGCAACCCGCGGCGTACAGCCACCCGCGCACGGGCGGCGTCTCCACCCACGGCACGGGCTGCACGCTCTCCAGCGCCGTCACCTCATACCTCGCGCTCGGCCACCCGCTTGAAGAGGCCGTGCGCCTGGCGCTGGACTACACGGCCCGCGCCATCGCCGCCTCCCACCGCTTAGGGGAGATGGACGCCCTCAACCACGCAGCCCATTGAGGGAAATCACCCCGACGTACAAAATGAGCCTGCGGCCATCGCATGGTATCATCAAAGGGCAATCCCCCGCCCTCGCCAAAGGCTTCCGTCTTCGCTCCTGCGGAGCTTCGCGGAATGGCGGAGCGGTTGGACCTGTACCCTCCCAAATGTTTCTGGCCGTCATTACTGCCCAAATTTTGAAGAGGGAGCCATTTTCATGAAATTCCCCACCTGTTGTCCATCAATGTCCTGCAAAGCCGGAATCCAACCATTGGGACATATATGCGGGTGCGGCCAAAGCTGCCAAAGCGCGGCCTTTTTGCTTTGACTTGGCCGGGGTGTTGTGGTAGGGTGTGGGGGCTATGAGAATACGCTCCGTTATTGCCGGGATTGCATCTGTGCTGGTGCTGGGGAACGCCCTGGCGCAAGGGCAGGGGACACGGCCCAACCTTCTTTTCATCATCACGGACGACCACGCCGTGCAGGCGCTGGGCAGCTGTGAGAAGGACAGCCCGGTGCCGCTGCCGGGGTTTAGGCGGTTGGCGAACGAGGGCATGGTGTTCGACCGCGCGTACTGCGCCAATTCCCTGTGCGGGCCCTCCCGCGCCTGCATGATCACGGGCCGCCACTCCCACAACAACGGCTTCCTCTTCAACGAGGGCGATTCCCGCTTCAATCCCAACCAGCCCACCTATCCGCAGATGCTGCAGGCCGCCGGCTACCAGACCGGCATCATCGGCAAGTGGCACCTGGTGTCGGACCCGCAGGGCTTCACCTCCTGGCAGGTGTTCCCGGCGCAGGGCGACTACTGGAACCCCACGATGGTGCAGCCCGGCCCCAACGGTAAGGGCGTGTACCACCGCCTGCGCGGGTACGTGACGGATGTCATTACCGACATGGCCATCGACTGGATGGAGAACCGCGACAAGAGCAAGCCGTTCGCGCTCATCGTGGGTCACAAGGCGCCGCACCGCAACTGGATTGTGGCGCCGCGCCACCTGGAGCTCATCAAGAAGTACGTGGCCAAGCTCACGCCGCCCTCCAACCTGCACGACGACTGGAAGGACCGCCCGGACTTCCTCTCCCTGAGCCGCCAGACCGTGGGCTGGGACATGTGCAACTGGAACGACAACCACCTGGTGAAGGATGAAATCCCGTTCGAGGTGATGAAGGAGATTGTTCCCAACGGCATGCTCAAGCGGATGCTCGATGATGGCCGCTTCAAGGGCAAAGTGCCCGCCAGCTTCGACATCTCCAAGCACAAGCCCAAGTTCGCCCCCAAGACCAACTACGATTGGAGCACCGACGGCATGGAGCCCGGCCTGCGAGAGCTCTACCGCAACTTCTACGCCACCCGCACCCGCGAATTCGTGCAAAACTTCAAGAAAGGCAAGTACAAGACCCAGGAGGACATGACCGAGCAGCGCTGGCGCTGGTACATGGAGGACTACCTGGGCGTCATCCTCGCCGTGGATGAATCCATCACCAACCTGCTGGACTACCTGGACAAGCACAATCTCTCCGAGAACACGCTGGTCATCTACGTGGGCGACCAGGGATTCTACACGGGCGAGCACGGCCTGTACGACAAGCGCTGGATATTCGAGGAAACCTTCCGCATGCCGCTGGTGATGCGCTGGAAGGGGCACATACCCGCCGGCAAGCGCTCCCAGGCCATGGTGCAGGAGATTGACTACGCGCCCACCATCCTGGAGCTGGCCGGTGCGGACACCCCGGAGAACATGAAAACCTTCGATGGCGTCTCACTCACCCCGCTGCTGAAGGACGGCAGCGCGCCGGAGTTCGAGGACCGCCCGCTCTACTACGCCTTCTACGAGCAGCCCGGCGAGCACAACGCACCCCGCCACGACGGCATACGCACCAAGCGCTACACCCTGGCGCACATCTGGACCCCCACCCCGCAGGAGCAGCAGAGCGGCCAGCGCAAGCCCTCCAACGAGTGGATGCTCTTCGACAACGAGAAGGACCCCGCCCAGATGCACAACGTCTCCCAGAAGCCGGAGTACGCCAAAACCATGCAGGAGCTCAAGCGCATCTACGAGGAGCAGCGCGCCAAGTACCGCGTGCCGCAGGATTCCCCCGGCAGCACCAACCCCCGCCCCAAGTTCGAGCCCTCCTGGAACAAGTGATCCCCCGCGCCATGTCCCCCCAAGTTGAAAAGCTGCACGCGTACCTGAACCAATACTACCAGCCGGAAGAGTGGCCCACCCTGCTGGCCCAGGCGGAGGAATGGGCCGCCACCAAGCCGCTGGAGGGCCTGCGCATCCTGGATGCCACGCCGCTCTTCCGCAACACGCTGGCCAAGCACATGGCCCTGCTGGCGGGCGGCGCGCTGGTCTACGTGCCGCAGGTCTCCAAAATGCCCACCGATCCCGCCATCTTCGCCAAGCTGGATGATTTCGGCATCGGCGTGGCGCACAAGGGGGACAACTTCTTCGACATCGTGCTGGACTGCTCCGGCCAGTTCAGCCGCCTGAAACCCAAGCTGGGCTTCGCAGAGCTCACCCGCTCCGGCGTGAAATACTACGAGCACACCCCCAGCCGCCCCGTGCTGGTGGCGGATGCCGGCCGCATCAAGCGCATCGAGACCTCGCTCGGCACCGGTGAGAGCTTCTTCCGCGCCATGCAGCAGCTTGGGTACGATTCCTTCCAGGGCCGCCGCCTGCTTGTGGCAGGATACGGCAAGGTGGGCCGCGGCATTGTGCTCTACGCCCTCAAGAACGGCATGAAAGTCACCGTGGCAGATGTGGATGACATCTCCGCGGAGCTGCCGGACGGCGTGGCCTACGTGAACGCCAACGACACGGAAGGCTTCAACACGGCGGCCTCGCGCGCGTGGTGCCTGGTAACCGCCACGGGTGTGGCGGGAGCGCTGCGTCGCCGCCTGCAGGCCGCCACCCTGGCCACCTCCGCCGTGATGCTGGCCAACATGGGCGTGGAGGACGAATTCGGCGCGGAAATCCCGGAATCCCGCGTGCTCAACAAAAAGCGCCCGCTCAACTTCATCCTGGAGGAGCCCACCGCCATGCGCTACATAGAAACCACCATGGCGCTGCACAACGCCTGCGCGCTGGAGCTGCTCACACAAGACCTGCCGCACAAGTGCATGACCCCGCCGCAGGACGTGGAGGACAAGCTGCTCTCCATTGCGGCGGAGCGCGGCACCATAGGCGCGGATATCCGCACCATGCTCACGGAATTCAAATAAGGCCGCCATGGGGGGCAAGCTCACACTCGCGCTGCGCATCCTGCTCTCCCTGCTGGGGGCGGCCGCGCTGCTGTACGTGTTCTCCTACCCGGATTCCATCATCCCGCGCAGCCTACTGGAGGAGGAGCTGGAGGACGAGCGTTTCACCCGTTACGCGCTCAAGCCCCTGATGTTCCTCGTCCCCCTGGCGTTCATGGAGCTGGTGAGCCTGTGCGGCAACCGCCGCAACCTGGTGTGGTTCAGCGGGCTCATCGGCGTGTTGCTGGCGGCGGTGGCGGCCTGGCCCGTGCTCACCGCCTACCGCCCGGAGCTGGTGCACCCCACCTTCGGGTTCGAGGACGGCAAGCTGGCCGGCGGCCTGCCCTGGTACGCCGTGGTGGTGGCATGCAGCCTGCTCGTGCGCGTCACCATGCTCTCCTACCTCTTCAAATACTACCGCTCCCCGGATGACGAGGAAATGTCCTCCGGCGACGTGGACGCGGCGGAGCTGGACCCGGAGAACGCGCGCACCGTGCGGGAGATTGCCGCCAACCCCGCCAAGGCCAAGCCGCGCTTCCTCTTCCAGGAAATAGATTTCGGCCGCATCCGCAGCTTCCACGAGCTCATGGCCACCCTGCTGGGGCGCCGCCGCCGCACGCGCATCGCCACCGTCTCCGGGTTCGCCCTGCTCATCGCCTGGTTCTTCCTCTTCCCGCAGCCGAACGCCCGCCAGGCCCTGCAGCGGGACCTGGCCGCCATGTACGCCACCCGCGGCACAACCGCCAACGGTACCCGCCTGGCCACCCACCGCGCCGTGCACGCCGCCTACCGCGTGATGGAGTACATCTCCGACCACGAGTCCCTGGCCGGATTCACGCGGGAGAAAGCGGAGAAATGGCTGCACCTGGACCGCGCACCCGCCGCCTACCGCCGCCAGCTGCGGGACAACGGCGAGCTCACCCTCGCCTCCGTGGACGACCTCTTCGAGAGCCGCGAGCGCTTCCTCACCGTAACGGACGGCACACGCTGGGCCGTGCTCTTCATCCGCACCAACGAGGCGGGGGACACCATCACCATCTCGGAAGTGCAGGATGCCGGGTGGAACGCCATAGCCGACGAGCTGCGGCGGGTATATGGCACAGATTGGCGCGGCGCGTATTACCGCGATTGATGCGGGTTCCCGCGCCCCGCTGCACAAAAATTTGCATTTTTTCACAAATTTGGCTTGCCAAGCGCGCGTTTGTCAGGTAGACTTCCGCACCCGCCGGGGCCGTGAGGCTCCCTCAGCATTTACAGCAACGCAAAGGAGTAACAAGATGAACATTCTCGATACTATCGGTAAGGAGCAGATGAAGGAAAACGTGACTTCCTTCAACGTTGGTGACACTGTCAAGGTTCACTGCCGCGTGATTGAAGGCGGCAAGGAGCGTGTGCAGGTCTTCCAGGGCATCGTCATCGGAAAGCGCGGCGCCGGCGTCAACGAGGCCTTCACCGTCCGCAAGATTTCCTACGGCGAGGGCGTGGAGCGCTCCTTCCCCCTGCATTCCCCCAAGATTGCCAAGGTGGAGGTCGTCACCCGCGGCAAGGTCCGCCGTGCCAAGCTCAACTACCTCCGCAACCGCATCGGCAAGGAGGCCGTCACCGTCAAGGCGGCCCGCTAAGGCATTCCTTCCGAGTCCTTTTCATAGAAGGGCGCTCCGCATGCGGGGCGCCCTTTTTGTGGCGCGCCCGTTCGCACATATCGGAACGCCCGCCGCGCGCTTTGCGCATTCTCGTCCGCCCGGTCAAATTCACTCTCTCGGGAAAACGCCCGGTGTGCACGCGCGCGTGCGTTTTTTTCGCGGTTTTTGATTGACTTGGCGGGAGATTTTGCTATGCTTGCTACAAGCATTGCAAAGCTTCTCGTTATGAAATTACATCTCCCGAACATACTCCGCACGGCCCTGCTGGCCTGTCTGGCTGCATTCCCCATGGCTAACGGCACCACGCTCGTGGCAACCGGCGTGAACCCCAACAACATCACCAGCTCCACCCGCTTCTTCGACAACGGCAAGGGGTACTACTGGCAGGGCATGGGATTCCAGCCGTGGCGCGGCGCAGGCCAGCTCTTCAACCAGTTCCACAACTTCTCGTTCATGGGCGAGCTCCAGCGGCGCCTGCGCGGCAACACCATGAGCGTGGATACCTTCGCCCCCTTGCTGGATGACGAGAACACCTGCTGGTACAACGTCTCCGCCAACGTGTTCACCTACTGGGAGTCCGTCTACGGCGTGTTCGCGGATCCCACCCGCACGCTGCCCTACGGCTACACGTACGACAAGCAGTACCTGGACGACCTGGGCGGCACGCAGTCCCTGCGCGTGGACATGCTCTTCTACGACACCTGGACCAACTACAACGGGCAGGAAGCCGCCGGCGGCGACTTCATGATGATTGCGCCGTGGTACCTGGCGGACAACCATGAGTACACGAGCATCGGCGGGCCGTACTCCGTGCTGCGCAACGATTCCACCAAGGGCGGCTATTTCTCCCAGTGGTTCCCGAGGAACAATGTCGATGCCACCGTCAAGATGTACCGGGATATGGACGGGAATCTGCCGGACTTGAAGGCGGCCGCCGATGCGTTGATTGATGCGTTCGGCGCGGTGGACAACGGGGACGGCACCTACTCCCACACCGCGGAGGGCCAGATTGCCTTCATCGGCATTGTGGCACCCGGCGGCGCGGGCCACGCCATGACCTCCTACGGCTTCGAGACGAACCCGGACGGCACGCTCAAGTCCATCCTCTTCGCGAACTCCGACGACATGGAGTACCGCACGTTCACCCTGTACACCGGGATGCAGGACGGCAAGATCTTCCTGTTCGAGGATGAGGGTCACACCACCCTGTGGACCTACGGGCAGGACGAGCGCGGCGTGGACCTCACCTGGTCCATGGACGAGGTTGAGTTCATTCCCACCCCGGTGGCGCTCAAGGAGCTCGCCGCCCAGTACAACCACGGCCAGCTGACCTGGAGCGGCACCGCGGAATTCTGGAAACCCGCCGCCGCGCAGGACCCGGATGTGGCCCTGCCCAGCGCAGACGGCGGCTGGATGATTCCCGTGAACGGCGCGACCTACGCCGCCGCCTACACGGACGGCCGCAGCGTGGCCTTCACGGATGCCGCGGCCGGCAGCATGTACGAGGGCCGGGTGAACCTGGGCACCACTCTCACCGTGCCGGAAATGAGCATCAACAACGCCGCCGTGGCCTATGTGTTCGACGGCGGCTCGAACTACAACCTGCGCGCGGAGAAGCTGGTGAAGGAAGGCACGGGCAGCGCCACCTTCACCAGAACCGACCTCTTCAGCCCGGAGCTGCAGGTGAAGGGCGGCAAACTTGTCCTGGGCGCCGACTCCAGGCTGGGCGGTGATTCCAACGTTGCCGTGGAAGGCGGTTCGCTCGTGTTCGACGGCGGCTATGCGGATATCTCCGGCAGCATCACCGCCACGGGCGGAGAGGTGGCCGTGATGCGGGGGACCGCGGTGAACTCCCCCTCCCTCACCATCGGCGCGGATGCCTCCCTGAGCCTCAGCGTCACCCAGCAGCAGCTCACCTCCACCCTGCTTGCCGCCAACGGCAATGTGGCCGTGAACGGCCTCATCCGCGTGAACTTTGAGGACACCGAAACCCATACCGTGGTCATGGGCCAGGCGTACAAGCTGATTAGCACCACGGGCAGCCTGAGCGTGCCCAACCCGGAGAACCTGCTGGTGACCAGCGTGAGCATCCCGGACATCGACACGTACGATGCCGTGCTCTCCGTGGAGGGCGGCACGCTCAACCTGGTCTTCACCAAGGGGCTCGCCGTGTACTGGGCCGGCGGCGCCTCCGGCACCTGGAACAAGGCGGAGGACAACATCGTCTGGGCGGAAGAGAGGGGCGGTGATCCCACCACCTTCTACGACAGCAACTACTACGCCGCCCATTTCGAGGGCGGCTCCGGCGTGACCAACATCACCGTGGGTGAGGAAATCAACCTCACGGAGTGGAACGTCTCCGGCGGCGAATACCACTTCACCGGCGCGGACAAGGTGGTGCCCTCCAAGCGCATCGTGGTGGCCAACGGCGGCGCCATGGTGGTGGACAAGGCCCCGCAGGGCGCCAACATTCCGCTGATTGTGGAGGCGGGCAGCTCCTTCACCATGACGGGTGACGACACGCTCACCCTCTGGACGCTGGAGAACGACGGCACCATCGACATTGCCGCCGGCAGCCTGGCGCTGCGCTCCGGCGTGGAGAACGGCGGCTACGTGCATGTGGGCAAGGACCTGACCCTGGCAGCCGGCTCCGACAACACCTTCGACGAGCTGCATGTGGACGGCTCCGTCTCCTATTCCGGCACGGCGGGCGTGCTGCGCGCCGGCGGTAATTCCGTCATCGGCACCGTGGCGGGCGGCATCCTGCAGGCGCGGGATGCAGAGGGCAGCGTGACGCTCACCACGGACGGCACCAGCACCCTGGGCACCATCCAGGGCCCCGGCAGCATCCACGCCCTTGGCTCCCTGCACCTCACGGGCGAGACCAATTACGCCTCCACGCTCACCGTGGACAGGGAATTCTCCCTGGACACCGCCACCACCATCACCAACCTCACCGCCGGCTACATCAAGCCCGCGGACGGTGCGGTGCTGACCGTTACGGGCGAGCTGAACGCCGCCCAGCTGGAGGTTGCCACCATCACCACCTTCGATTCCCCGCAGTACTTTGCCGCCACCCTCACCAGCCCGTCCATGGAGTTCCGCCCCACGGTTGCGGCCTGGGAGAGCGTGAAGTCCTTCGGCTTCCTGAGCGGTGACACCATCTACCTGCTGCGCAACATCGGCGAAGCCCCCAGCATGGTTTCCAACCTCACCCTCACCGGCGGCGCCAGCTTCTACGAGCTCAACGACGGCAAGAACCACGTGGCCCGCATCGCCCAGAACGGGAACGGGGACGTGGTGCTCAACATCAGCGTCATCGCCACCCTGCAGTGGGTGAGCGAGGACGGCCTGTGGAACAGCGCGCACGATTGGGACTCCAACGGCACCTCCTTCACGGAGCCCTCCACCTCCACGCCCGTGGGCTTCCTGGGCGAGGGTACCCCCACCGTGGATATCAACGGCGGCCAGACGGTGAAATCCATCCTCCTGGAATCCGTGAACAAGGACTACACCTTTGTGGGCGAGGGAACGCTCGCCGCGCAGGGCATTGATGCCAACGGCGGCACCCACACCTTCGGCGACGCCGCCCACAGCATGACCGTGCAGGTGGACGGTGCCGTGACCATCGGCTCCCGCGCCGCGCTCAACATCACCCGCAACACCAAGCTCAACGCCGACAGCATCTCCGCCGCCGGCAACAGCGTGGCCCTCTCCAACGATGGCCGGATGCGCGTGCGCGATATCAGCGCGGCCGGTGCCATCATCCGCAACTCCGGCTCCATCACGCTGGAAACCGCCTCCGTGAGCGCCATTGTGGGCAATGCCGGAACCCAGGCTCAGGCGGGTGATATCACCATCATGACGGGCGGCCACCTGAACCTGGCCAAGGATTCCCGCATCGGCTACCTGGACAACGGCGGCACCGTGAACGTGCGCTCCGCCAGTCTCGCCCTGCTGCAGGAAACCCTGAAGGGCGGCGAGGTGAACGCAGGCACGCTCAACCTCACCGCCGGCAACAACGCCTTCTCCAAGCTGGTGGCCTACACCGTGAACGGCAACTCCGGCTCCCTCCGCATGGGTGGCGACTCCAACATCCAGAACCTCAACGGCGCGGGCTCGCTCACCCTCACGGACGGATATGCGGAGGTGGACAACCCCGGTTACGACCTGCAGAACCTCACCGTGGCAGACGGGGCCTCCCTGCGCTTCGGCGCCACGGAATCCCCGCTGGTGCCCACGGGCCATTTCAAGGGCGTTGCAGATGTGCTGCCCGCGGAATACCTGTGGACGGAAATCCACGGCACGTTCAGCAACGGCGGCTCGCTGGTGTCCAACCGCTCGCTCATCTTCGACAAGAAGACGGCCAACGGCGGCAACCTCACCGCTCCCGCGGTGGCGCTCACCAGCTCCGGCAACGCCTTCAGTGAGCTGGTGACGGATTCCATCGTCTTCACCTCCGCCCTTTCCGCCTCGGACAGCATGCTCTACGTTTCCCGCCTGGTGAACTACGACGACCTGGCCACCAACATCACCCTGGGCCTCACCACCGCCCCGGGAGAGGCCGGCCTGTATGAGCTCATCAACGGCTGCGGTGCGGATGCGGCGGCTAGCTGCACCCTTTCCGCGGATGCCCTCGCCACCCTGCGCCGCGAGCACCTCAACGGCCGCCTGCAGGTGAGGGAGGACAGCCTCTGGATCACCGTGTCCGACATGGGCGAGAGCCACTATCCGGAAATCACGGAGGGCAACGCCGGGGAAGGTGCCCAAATGGCCAGCACCGCCTACTTTGAGCTTTCTCCCCAGCTCAACCGGGAGGACTACCCGGACCTCGCCAAGGCCCTGGACGGGCTGGACAACTACGTGGCCACCGGCCAGAAGGGCAGGGCGGAGCAGCTGGCCGCAGCCGTGGCCGGCGCATCCATCCCCGCCCTGGGCGAGGCCTTCCGCGGTGACGTGGAGCGCCAGCTGCGCGCCATCCGCAACCGCACCACCACCATGGGGCTCAACAGCTGCTGCGCGGATCCCAAGGAACTGCCCTACGTGAACGCCTGGGTGAACGCCGAGGGTGACTACCGCCGCATGCAGAAGGAAGGCACCCTCTCCGGCTACAAGTACAACTCCTGGGGCGGTACCGTGGGCCTGGATGTGGACGTGACCGCCAGCACCACCGCAGGCCTGGCGTTCACCGCCATGTTCGGCGATTTCAAGTCGGATGCCGCGGACCGGATGGACGGGGACCTGAACAACTACTACCTCTCCCTGTTCCTGCGCCACTCCCGCCGCTCCTGGGTGCAGACCTTCGTGGCCACCATGGGCCGCGCGGATGCCAAGGTGGACCGCACCGTGGACACCCCCGCCGGCAGCTACATGGCCCACGGGGACACCTCCGGCTCCGCTTTCGGCCTCATGTATGAGCTGGGCTACGCCATCGCCGCAAACGAGGACGCCACCACCTGCATCCAGCCCCTCCTGAACGTGAGCTACACGCACACCTCGCTCGGCAGCTATGCGGAGAGCGGGTCGGATGCCGCGCTCAAGGCGGGCGATATGGATTGCAACGCCGTCACCCTGGCTGCCGGCGCGCGCGTGCAGAGCTCCTTCGGCGCGGATGTGTACAACCGCACATCCCTCTTTGAGGGCCGCGCCCTGCTCAAGGGCTACCTGGGCGACCGCGACAGCTCCGCCAACGTGGAGTTCACCAGCCTGGGTGCCATGAGCCGCGCGCAGACCAAGTCTGCGGAGCGCGGCGCCATTGGCCTGGAAGTGGGTGCGGGCATCTACATCCCCGTCAGCCAGAACGCCGGAACCATCTTCTGGGATGCTTCCTTCGAGTGCCGTGAGAACGACATGGACTTCAACACCACGCTCGGCTACAGGATCAACTTCTAACCCCATCCCTGCGCCCCTCGCGGCGCAGCTTTCCAAGGGCCGCCGGGCATACAGCCTGCCGGCCCTTGCGTTTTTCTGAAAAAATGAACAAAAAAACGGAAAAACGCTTGACAGGATATGGGCGGCGGCGTATATTGCCCGGCGTACCAATCGCGGGGTAGAGCAGCTCGGTAGCTCGTCAGGCTCATAACCTGAAGGTCGCAGGTTCAAATCCCGCCCCCGCAATCGTGAAAACCGGGTCGGCTAGACTCGACAAAAAACCCGCAAGCCAGGCTGCTGCGGGTTTTTTGTTGCGCATTTGGTCTTTTGGTGGCTTAATGGGGTATAGGGAAGCGCATGTCCGGCAGCGCCGCACCGCCTGAAACAAACCTCCAATATCCAACAAAATGAACATTTTCATTAAAATTGCCTCCTTGGCAACGCTTGCGTGTCTGGCTGTTGGTTGCAGTGACGGCAGCAAGGAGATTTGCGGCATCAAGGCTGTTCTTTCGGCTCCAGGTTCCAAGTCCGTTCAGTACCCTCGAAAGAGCCTGGACGCACATGTGGTCTGGCGCGATAAACAGCATCCCGAGAAAAGTGCAATCGTCGGTATCGGCAACGATAGGCCTGCCATCCGCCTCACGTACCGTTGTCCCTACGAAAACTCGACGGTGCCCGATACTCGAACCATACCCCAAGACACACCGTGCTATCTGGCCTGCAACGGCAAGATAGTCATTGGCAAGATATGCGATGATGAATGGTATATCATGCTTGTATGGGAAGGCGATACCGTATACCTTGTCTGCAACCACAGCCGTACAGACGGCGAACCATATTTCATCACCGACCAGCATCCATACACCTACAGAAGAATCCAAATAACAGCCCAGAGCTTCGATGACATTGATTTCAAATTTAGGGTTTCAGTTTCCTAATTCTAAGATTGTCAATTCTCCAGAGCATATGAGACCCTTCCGCATTCACACCTTCGCAAAACTCTTTTTCCTGCTTCTCCTGTCATCCTGCGCGTCGTGCAGGCAAGGTTACAGTAGCATGGATATATTCAATCCCAATGATTCCACATGGTGTTCCTGGTATCCCATACCCTATATGGCCGATGCCAAATGGAGGCGTCAGATGACCCGGAGGCTCTCTTCCCCGCATGAGCAGGACAGGCATCTCGCCACCCTCTATTTTAGACACACCGACAAGCTGAAACAATGTACAAAGACCCTTCAAGGCCTTTCATTGGAGGAAATGACCGACATTGCGGACAAGCTGTATGAGGCCTTCTCGAGCGCATTTGAATCGAAGGGGGTGGCCATATCCGACATTAGGGACGTTTGCCGCTATGCATCGGAAAGCCATCTCTATAATCTGGATCAGTTTATCCCATGGGACAGGTTTTACAACGGCCTGCCACCAGAGATCAGGGCAGACTTGCCGCAAGAAGAGGCGCTCATCATATTCGACACGCATTGCGCCCGCATCCTCCTCCAGTATATCGAGCAGAATGACAAAATGCCAAGCAGCAAGCGCAAAAATGCACGAAACATGGCTTACTACGTTTTGCTCAAATCGGATGGCGAAAAGGGAGACCGGGCATATTTCAGGAATGAGTTTTATCAAAGGATGCATTTCCCCAGCCGCCCCTGCAAGGATTCCCGGAGCGGATACCCGCTTGCTTGGTGATTGCGGGCGGGAAGGCGGCCTCCCCACTACCCATAGGGAGAAGGCGTGGTCGGTAGGCAATGATTGATGCCAACGCATGCATACCAAACACCCCTGGTGCGCACCCGCCTTTTTGCTTTCCTTTGGCGCGGGTGGGTGTATAATACGCGCAGCGCATGTACGAAGAATCCATCCATATCTATGAGAAGCTGCCGCTGTGCGGGACGGGGGTGGTGATGGGCCTGGTGCTCATCCTGCTGCACGTGTACGGGCTGGCGCGGCCGGCTGCGGCGCTGCAGGCGCTTGGGCGCGCACATGTGGCATACAAGGCTGGCGCGGTGCTGCTGGGGGTGGATTTCCTGTGGATCGCGGCGCTGCTGTTCAAGGCGGATTGGAACCCGCTGTGCATGCCGCTGTACGAGTTCGACAGCTTCCGCGGGTGGCTGCTCATCCTGTGTCCGGTCATCTGGTTTGTGCTGGCCTCCATGGCGAAGGAACACCTGTTTGCGCGCGCGCTGGGTCTGTTCCTGCTGCTGGCGGCGCTGCTGCCGCTTTCCGCGGCGTTCCTGAAGGACCCGGTGACACGCCTGCTCATCCCCATCTGGTGGTACCCGGTGCTGACGGTGGCGATGTTCTGGGTGGCCAAGCCGCACCTGTTCCGCGACTGGGCGGCGAGGCTGAACGCGCACCCCGCCGTGTTCAAGGGCATTGCGCTTTTCGGCACGCTGTACGGCGCGGCCGTGCTGGCCTGCGCCATCCTCTATTGGTAACCCTCTTCACTTTCCCCGCCATGCACATTTACACCGCAGACTATATCGTCACACAGAACAACACGCGCGACATCATTGAAAACGGCGCCGTGGCCATTGAGAAGGATAAAATCACCTGCGTGGGGCACGCCGACATGATGCGCGACATGTACCCTGACGCCGAGCTCACGGAGCTGGGGCGCGCGGTCATCATGCCGGGGCTGGTGAACGCGCACACGCACGTGCCGATGAGCCTGTACCGCGGGTTCTCCGACGACAAGGCGCTGATGGACTGGCTGACGCAGGACATCTTCCCCGCGGAGGCGAAGCTCACGGCGGAGATGGTGGAAACCGGCGCGCTGTTCAGCCTGGCGGAGATGGTGCGCACCGGCACCACCTCGTTCTTCGACATGTACATGCACTCGGACGCCGTGTTCCGCGCGGCGGACAGCATTGGCCTGCGCGGCATCGTCGGCGAGAACCTCACGCGCTTCTTCCCCAACCTGGCCTTTGCCGACATGGCCGCCTACCGCGAGCTGATGGCCGCCCAGGCGGAGCGGTGCCGCAACCACCCGCGCCTGCGCCAGGCCATCACCCCGCACGCGCCGTACACCACCACGCCGGAGCTGCTGCAGGAGGCGCACGCCATTGCGCAGGAGCACGGCGCCATCTTCGCCATGCACCTGGCGGAAACGGAATCGGAGACGGAAACCTGCCTGAAGGAGCACGGCATGCGCCCCGTGCCGTATGCGGAAAGCCTGGGCCTGCTGCAGCCGGATTCCACCTTCCCGCACCTGGTGCACGTGGATGAGCACGATATCGAGCTGCTGGCGGAAAACCGCTGCGCCGCCGTGCACAACCCCGCCTCCAACATGAAGCTCGCCAGCGGCGTGGCTCCCGTGGAGAAAATGATCCGGGGCGGCGTGGACGTGGCGCTCGGCACCGACGGCCCCGCCAGCAACAACGCCCAGAACATGTTCCGCGAGATGTACGTGGCAAGCCTCCTGCACAAGGTGGACCAGCTCTCCCCCACCGCATGCCCCGCCACCCTGGCGCTGGACATGGCCACCCGCGGCGGCTCCGCCGCCATGCACGATCCCCTCATCGGCGTGCTGGAACCCGGCATGCGCGCGGACTTCATCGCCCTGGACCTCACCACGCCCAACATGCAGCCCGTGCACCACATCGTCTCCAACATCGTCTACGCCGCCTCCGGCCTGGAGAACCGCCTCACCGTGGTGGACGGGCGCGAGCTCTACCGCGACGGCAAGTTCCTCACCTGCGACTACGACGCCCTTTGCCAGGAAATCAAGGAGCGCGCCGCCTTCTTTGCATGAGCACCCTCGGCCAGCTCGCCTACGCCGCCATCGATTTCGAGTCCGCCGGCGCCGCACCCGGCGAGACCGACTGCCCCGTGCAAGTGGGCATTGTGCGCGTCAACTCCCTGTACGACCCGCAGCCGGAGTGCTACACCTCCTACATAGCGTGCGAGCACCCCGTGCGCTGGAGCGCATCCCGCCTGCACGGCATCACCGCAGCCACGCTGAAGGATGCGCCGCCGTTCACCGCGCTGTGGCCGGATATCAAGCGCCTGCTGGGCGGCGCCGTGGTGGTGGGCCACAACCCCGCCACGGAAATGCGCTTCCTGCGCGCCTTCCCCGGCCACGGGTTCGGCCCCTGGCTGGACACCCTGGCCCTGGCGCGCCAAGCCATGCCCACCCTGCAGGACCACTCGCTCTCCGTGGTGTGCGATGCCCTCTGCATCTCGGAACGCGTGTCCGCCCTGGTGCCGGGCCGGCAATGGCATGACGCCCTCTTCGATGCCGCCGGCTCCCTGCTGGTTCTGCGCCATATCGTACGGGAACTGCATATGCAGGACGCCACGCTCGAGAACATACCCTTCGCCGTGCGCTGAATTCCTTTGCGCTTGACTCACGCGCGCGTGCATGGTAGCTTTTTCTCCGCAAGTTATGTCCATTGAGTTACCGGAAAAAATCCAAGCACGCAAGCGTGATGCCCGCATCACCCTTGTCACCTCCTCCTACAACCTGAAATACGTGCAGGCCATGCTGGAGCACTGCGTGAACGAGCTGGCCACGGAGTATCCGTTCTCGGAGTTCGAGGTGCTGCAGGTGCCCGGGGCTTTCGAGATTCCGCTGATGGTGCGGCGCGCCATTGTGGAGCCGGCCTCGCGCGAGGTGCCGGAGGCGGTCATTGCCCTGGGCGTCATCATCCGCGGGGAAACCGCGCACGCCGACCTGGTGGGCGAGAACGTGGCGCGCAAGCTCATGGACATCTCCTGCGAGACGCTGGTTCCGGTCATCAACGAGGTGCTCCTGCTCAACAACGAGCAGCAGGCCTTCGCTCGCTGCATCGCCAGCACGCTCAACCGCGGCAAGGAAGCCGCCCGCGCCGCCATCAAGATGATCAACCTGCGCGAAGAGCACGAAGCCACCAACCGCCGCTTCAGCATCAACAACCCCGTGCTTCCGCAAGCCAATTCCTGATGAATACGGCTTCCAGCATCAACCCCGCGCGGGTGCGCCGCAGCGCGCTCAACCTTATCTACGCCGTTGTGGAGAACGGCGGCTCCTGGGAGGATTTCAACCTGGAGCTCTTCTGGCCCATGGCGCTGGAACGCGATACCGACCTGTACCGCGATGCGCTCGCCAAGGCCGTGCTGCACACCTGCCGCGCCTCCGCAGACAGTGCCCGCCTGCTGGCGGAACGCGCACAAAAGGCACAGGACGCCCTGCATGCAGACCTGACCACCGCGGCGGTGCGCGAGGCGCTGGAACGCTACGCCAACCGCACGGACGAGTGGGAGGAGAGCCTGGCCGCCCTGCGCGCCGAGCTGAACAACAAGCGCGCCGACGGCACGGACGAGCTGGCGCGCTGCACCCGGGCATCCGTTGCCCTGGCGCGCGCGCTGCAGGGCCTGGGGGCGGAAATCCTGCCGCTCTTTGCGGATTTTCCCGCCTACCGCAGCGTGCTGGAGCCGCTGGGCGCGGTCATCAGGCGCCGCGGACGGCTCATGGAGGCCTGCGCCGGCATGGCGGATGAAGAATACCTGGCCGGCAAGCAGGAATTCGCCGGGCTCCTGCGCCGCATGAGAGACCTGCAGGAGCTGCGCCCCGCCGCGGAGCAGCTGGCAAGCCGCGTGCTGGAGCACCGCGAAACCCTGGAGACGGAAATAGCCGGGCTGCTGGAGCACTACAGCACCGCGCGCCTGGACACCGTGGACCACTGCATCCTGCTGCTCGCGCTCTACGAGCTGCGCGTGGAGAAACTCTCCACACCCATCGTGGTATCGGAGGCCAACGAACTGGCGGACACGTACTCCGGCGGCAAGAGCGCACCCTTCATCCACGGCGTGCTGGCCGCCGCCGCCAAGCAGTAATTCCCCCACCCCGCCATGGCCAACTTCTTCACACGCCTGGTAGACAAATTCCTCGGCGAGCCGGAAATCGACTGGGACGAGCTGGAGGCTGACCTCATCTCCGCGGATATCGGCGCCAAACGCGTCATTCCCCTGGTGGAGGAGCTGCAGGAGCGGGACGACCAGGATGCGTGCGACATTGCGGACCACATCAAGGCGCAGCTGCGCGCCGCCTTCCCCGCGGCGCTGCCGCAGTTGCCGCAGCCGCAGGGCGGCCGCCCCGCCGTTGTCATGATGGTGGGCGTGAACGGTGCCGGCAAAACCACCACCGCCGCCAAGCTGGCCCACCGCCTGCAGAAACAGGGCAGGCGCGTGCTGCTGGCCGCGGCGGACACCTTCCGCGCCGCCGCCGTGGAGCAGCTGGAATCCTGGGCCGCCAGGCTGAACGTGCCGCTCTACAAGGGACGGGAAAACCAGGACCCCGCCTCCGTTTGCTACGAGGCCCACACGCGCGCGCTCAACGAGGGGTTCGACTACCTTGTCTGCGATACCGCCGGGCGTCTGCACACCCGCCACAACCTCATGGAGGAGCTCTCCAAAATCCGCCGCTCCATCGCCAAGCAGGATGAAACCGCCCCGCACGCATGCTACCTGGTGGTGGATGCCACCACGGGCGGCAACGCCCTCATGCAGGCGCAGGAATTCCACAAGGCCACCCCGCTGGATGCCGTGGTGGTCACCAAGATGGACGGCTCCGGCAAGGGCGGCGTGGCCGTGGCCATTCAGGACGAGCTGGGCGTCTCCCCCATCTTCCTGGGCACAGGGGAGGGCTGTGACGACCTGGTGCCGTTCGACCCGGACAAGTACGTGAACACCTTCCTGTGATGCCGCCCACCTGCCTGCTGGAGTACACGCGCACCGGGCTGGCGGAGCTGCTGGCCGGGATGGGAGAGCCCAAGGCCTTCCGCGCCGCCCAGCTCATGGAGTGGATCTGGAAGCACCGCGCCACGGATTTTTCCCGGATGACCAACCTGGCCCCCGCCCTGCGGGAGAAGCTGGCCGCGCAATGCTGCCTGCGCCCGCTGCAGGTGGTGGAGGTGAGCCAAAGCACCAACGGTTCCGACACCCGCAAATTCCTCTCGCGCATGCAGGACGGCCACCTGGTGGAATCCGTCATCATCCCCGCGGCCGTGGGCAGGGGCGGCGCGCACAGCGGGCGCATGACCCTCTGCGTCTCCTCCCAGGTGGGCTGCGCCTTCGGCTGCAAATTCTGCGCCAGCGGGCTGCTGGGCTTCACGCGCAACCTCACCGCCTCGGAAATTCTCGGCCAGATTCTCGCCGCAGAGGAAGTGGCCGGAGAGCGCATCGACAACCTGGTCTTCATGGGCATGGGGGAACCCCTGGCCAACATAGACAACCTGCTGCGCGCGCTGGAGGTCATCATGGACCCGCACGCGCTCAACATCGGCGCGCGCCACATCACCGTCTCCACCTCCGGCAACGTGCCGGGGCTGCAGCGCCTGGCGGAATTCGGCAAGCCTCTGCGCCTGGCCGTCTCCCTGCACGGCGCGTGCGACGAGGTGCGCGACCAGATCATGCCCGTGAACAAGAAGTGGCCGCTCGCCAAGCTCATCCCCGCCCTGCGGGAGTGGAACCGCACCGGCAAGCACATGATTACCCTGGAGTACATCCTCATCCAGGGCGTCAACAACTCCATGGAGCAGGCCAAACTCCTCATCGGCGTGGCGCGCGGGCTCAACGCCAAGGTCAACCTCATCCCCTACAACACCGTGGAGGGCCTGCCCTGGGTGCGCCCCACGGAGCGGGACTGCCGCGCCTTCTGCCAGGCCCTGGTGGATGCACGCATCCCCGTGACCCTGCGCTATGAGAAGGGGCATGACATCAATGCAGCCTGCGGCCAGCTGCGCCTCCGCCGCGTTGCGGAAAACGGCGGGAGCGGGCAATAGGGCTCAATTCTCCCCCTGCGGCGCGGGCTGCCCTGCGGAAATGCCGTAGACCTCCAGGCTGCCGTGGCGGCCGGAGCGTATGGCGGCCATGTGGGCGTTCACCTGGCGGGCCCAACCGCCCACGGTGCAGTACACGCGGCCAATCTGGGCGGTGGTCACGCGGCCGCGCGCCTTGTACCTGGCAAGAATGCGGCCCAAGTCCGCCACGCACTCCTCCTTGGTTTGGTAGGTGCGCTGGCCGCGGCGTCCCATAATGCCGGCCAGGTTGTTCTTGTGGCGGGCGGCATGGGAGGTGGCATGGCCGGATTCGTGCCGGATGATGGCCTCAATCAGGACGGGGTCGATGCCGTTCTCATCCGCCGCCGCCTTGATGGCGGGGCGCAGGTCCTCAACGACATCCGAGAATGCCGCCGTGCTGAGCGCCAGGGCGCTGATGATTGTGAGTACCAGTTTCATGGGGCGCGCATCCTAGCATCGCACCCACCCCTTGTCAAGCATTTCCCCGCAATTTATTTTCATCATATATTTAATTTTTATCGTGGAAACATTGTGCCTACATATTATTTATATGGGGTGCAGCGCATTGCATTTGCGTGTGTTTTATGGTTTTGCATTGGTATGGATGCCACGTGATTCGTTGTGCATAAGGGGGTATTAAAAATTGTCATATTTTCGGATGCTGGGTCCTTTCTTCGCGCGCACGCGCGCGAGAGAGCGCGCATTTGCGGCTTGACTCCCGCGGGCGGCTTGTGGTAGGGTAACCGTTCACACAGGGCGTATGTTCATCAACAGGGAAATATCTTGGCTGGAGTTCAACCAGCGGGTGCTTAACCAGGCGCGGCGGCAGGACCTGCCGCTGCTGGAGCGCATCAAGTTCCTTTCCATCACCGCCAGCAACCTGGACGAGTTCTTCCAGGTGCGGGTGGGCGGGCTCATGCTGCTGCAGCGGGCCGGCAAGAACCGCCCGGAGCTCACGGGGCTCACGCCCACGGCCGAGCTGGAGCGCATCCGCGTGCGCGCCAACGCCATGGTGGCGGAGCAGTACGAGCTGCTCACCGCCGAGCTCCTGCCGCTTATGGAGCAGGCCGGGCTGCAGCCGCTCCGCATGGACGACCTGGACGAAATCCAGCTGGGGGACCTGGAAAGGTATTTCACCACCGGGGTGGCGCCGCTGCTCACGCCGCTGGCGCTGGAGGTGGAGACGCCGCCCGTGCTGCCGAACCTGAGCCTGGTGCTGGCCGTGGAGCTGCGCGCCGATGATGCGGAGGGCGGCAGCCGCATGGTGGCCGTCACCCTGCCGGAAAGCCTGCCCCGCCGCGTGCATGCAGCCACGCTGGAAAACCAGGGCTACGTGATGCTGGAGGAGCTGGCCGCCCGCTTCATCTCCCACCTGCTGCCGGGGGAGGAGGTGCTGGGCTGCACCCCCTTCCGCGTGACCCGCAACGGAGACATCGCCGTGACCGAGGAGGAGGGCGGCGACTTTGCCCGCGAGATGGAGGAGGTGCTGGTGGCGCGCAAGTTTTCCGACTGCGTGCGCCTGGAGGTGCCGGAGAGCGCCCCGGGGCACATGGTGGCGCGCCTGCAGGCGCTGGTGGGGGCGGATGCCCTCTCCACCTACCGCGTGCCGGGGCTGCTGCGCCTGGTGGATTTCGGCCGCATGGCCTTCGAGCCCGGCAACGACCGGTACAAGGTGGAATCCTGGACCCCCTCCTGGCCCGCCAGCGTGGACCCCGCCCTCTCCATGTTCGACAACATCTCCCAGGGGGACATCCTCATCCACAACCCATACGAGAGCTACGAGCCCGTGGTGCGCCTGGTGGAGGAAGCCGCCGCGGACCCGGATGTCATCGCCATCAAGCAAATCCTCTACCGCACCTCGCCGAACTCCCGCTTCATCTCCGCGCTCTGCCGCGCCGCGGAATCCGGCAAGCAGGTCACCGTGCTGGTGGAGCTCAAGGCGCGTTTCGACGAGCGCTTGAACCTGGCCCAGGCGGAGCGCCTGCAGCGCTCCGGCGTGCAGGTGGTGTACGGCGTGAAGGGCTTCAAGACCCACGCCAAAATCACCATGATCGTGCGGCGTGAGCACGCCGGGCTGCGCCGCTACTGCCATTTCGGCACCGGCAACTACAACGAGGACACCGCCCGCATCTACAGCGACCTCTCCCTGCTCACCTGCGATGACAAGCTGGGGGCGGACGCCGCGCAGCTGTTCAACTCCATCACCGGGCTCACGCGTCTCATGCAGTTCCGGCGCATCTATCCCTCCCCCGCCATGATGAAGCAGCGTCTGCTGGAACTCATCGATGGGGAAATCCAGCGCGCCCGGCAGGGTGAGAAGGCCGCCATCCGCGCCAAGATGAATTCCCTGAACGATGTGGAAATCATGGAGGCCCTGGAGCGCGCCTCGCAGGCCGGCGTGAAGATACGCCTGAACGTGCGCGGCATCTGCTGCTGGTACCCCGGCACCGCCAAGGGCCGCGCCTCCACCCGCATCGTCAGCATCGTGGACCGCTACCTGGAGCACGCCCGCATCTTCTCCTTCCACAACGGCGGCGACAAGCTGGTGTACATTGCCAGCGCGGACTGGATGAGCCGCAACCTGGACCGCCGCGTGGAGCTCATGGTGCCCATCGACAACCCGGAGCTCGCGGAGCGCGTGCTCGGCATCCTGGACGTCTGTTTCAAGGACAACACGCAGGCCTCCCTCATGGAGGAGGACGGCACCTCCCGCCCCGTGTACAACCACCGCCGCCCCTTCGCCATGCAGGCCCACCTGCACCGCCAGGCACGCCAGCGCGCACGCCGCCAGGAGCGCATCTCCCGCCAAACCCTGGAACCCCACCTGCCCAAGAAGGAGAGGTAGCCGCGCCGCTAGTTCCCGGCCTGCCGCTTTTCGGCGGGTACGATGGCCCTGTAGGTTGCAATGGCTCCCTGGGCAACCACGACTATGCCGTCCCAGGCAACGGTGAGCGGCACGTCCGCCACTGCCAGGACGGTTCCCAACGGGTATGCCCACAGGGCATCCGAACAGGCGTGCAGGTCGGATGTCACCAAAACCACGCCCTCGGTGCAGTAGCGCCTATCCTCTGCGGGAACGCGGAGCTTGCCGGGCAGTTGTTGCACGGCGCCGGGCGGCAGGAACTCCTGCCAGGGGGCCTGCGTGCGCATCACGCAGCCTATGCGGTGGTCTGTCTCCACCTCGCCGTACAGCGTGCGGGTCTCGTCCGGCCTGGCCTCATGGCGGGTGGGATTGTCGCCGAAATAATCATCGAGAGGAGTCAAGATGCAGGGCCTGCCGCGGCGCACAAAACGGGCGGGCCGGGCAGCCACATACTGCTTGCCGCCTACCCGGTACACGGTTGCCGGCACGGTCTGGATTTTCGTTCCGGCGTATTTCACATCCTGCGTCTTGCCCTTCAGCAGGATGCCCTCGCCCTCCCGGCCATAGTCGAACACCGGCCTGTGCGTGGCCACGCAGGAGGACAGCAGCGCCGCGCCAAGCAGCATGAGCGCCATGGAAACTGTTCGCTTGCCCGTTTTCATACACCCATATAAGCACGAAACGGCTCCCCTTGCCGAACAAAAACTGCTTTTTATGAAAAAATGGATGCAGACGGCTGATTTTCACCCGCAATAGGATGACTAACGGTGAAACGCGCTCGAAACCGGGACTTTCACCTTGAGAGGCGGCGGGAGGTGTGGTATGATGCGTGGCATGAGAATTCTGACAAGCGGCAAACGGATTTGCGGAGTATTGGGAATGGCTGCCATGCTGGGCGGCGGCGCGGTGTACGCGCTGGAGGGCCCGGCACCGCCGGATGAAAACATGCGCGAGGTGAAGGTGGAGGGGCTGCCCACCTACGATGTGCCCAAGTGCAATATCAAGGACAAGGGCAAGCACGCCAAGAACATCATCCTCATGATTGGCGACGGCATGGCTTCCGAGCACCTTTGGGCGGCCTGGATGCTCAACCACGGCAAGGGCTTTATCCTGGGCATGCCGGTCACCGGGTTCTCCATCACCACCTCCGCTGACCACGCGGTGACGGATTCCGCCGCCGGCGGCACCGCGCTGGCATGCGGGCAGAAGACCAACAACCACTTCCTGGGAATGACACCGGACAAGAAGCCCGTGGAAAACCTGGCGGAATACTACCGCGCCAAGGGCAAATCCACCGGCATTGTGCTCACCAAGGACGTGACGGATGCCACCCCCGCCGCCTTCTACGCGCACGTGGACGACCGCGGCAAGAAGAAGGAGATAGCCAAGGCCCTGGTGGATGCCAAGTTCAGCGTCATCTACGGCGGTGGTGCCAAGACCATTTCCGAGGAGCAGAAGAAAGCGATTGCAGATGCCGGAACGGTGGCGGAGTTCACGCATGATGCCAACCCGCCCAAGGTGGCGGAGCGCGGGGAGGACTACCTGTGCAACTACGTGGGCAAGGCCCTCAAGGTGCTGGAGAAGAACCCGCGGGGCTTTTTCCTGATGGTGGAGGGCTCCAAGATCGACCACTACGCGCATGATTGCAAGGCGCGCGAGACACTGCACGAAACGCTGGATTTCGACCGCGCGGTGGGCGTGGTGCTGGAATGGATGAAGAAGCACCCGGACACCCTGCTGGTGGTAACGGCAGACCACCAGACGGGCGGTCTGGCCATCAAGGACGGCGATATGGAGAAGGGCAGCGTGCGCGTGATATTCGGCACGCATTCGCACTCCGGCTTCTCCGTGCCCGTGTATGCCGCCGGCTGCGGTGCCGACAAGTTCTCCGGCGTGATGGACAACACGGAGGTCTCCAAGCGCCTGCGCTAGGGGTTTATCCAAACCGCACCCGCTTGCTTCCGCAAATCACCCTGCGTAGCTGTGCAGGGAGTTGAGGGCGGGCAGGAAGTTTACCACCAGGAAGGTGGTGAGCACGGCGGCAAAGCCGAACAGCAGCAGGGGACGCCGCCACGCGGCGAACGCCGCATGCCCGCAGCTGTGGAGGTAGAGCAGGTAGAGGAACCAGGTGATGAGCGACCACACCTCTTTGATGTCCCACGCCCAGTAGCTGCTCCAGGCGGCATCCGCCCAGATGGCGCCGCTGGCCAGGCCGAAGGTCATGAAGGGGAAGGCGAGCCGCACCACGGCATCCGCCGCTGCCAGGCGTTCCTCCTTCCTTGCGCGGAAGGATGCCAGCGCCAGCATGGCGGACACCGCCATGAGCCCGTACGCCACCACGTATGCCGTGACGTGCGGCACGAACCACGGCGACTGCAGGGCGGGCATCTGCCGCCAGTGCGCCTGCAGGGGCATGCACAGCGCGCCGATGAGCGCAATGGCTGACGCTGCGGCCAGCCAGCCGCAGAGGTCATGCCCGCGGCAGCGGCGCAGGTATACGGCGGCGGGGGCCATCACCAGCGGGAAGAAGGCCAGCACGTGGCGCATGTTGCCGAAGGGCGGTGCGGCTGCCAGCACCCAGTTGGCCGCCAGCAGGAGAAGGGATGCCCACCAGGCCGCGCAGAAGCCCTTGCGCGCCGCGTGCACACGCCCGGCGGCGGCCAGTGCGCAGGAGGCGCAGCAGAGCAGGGCGGCAAGGGCGGTCAGGCTGTATACGGCGGCGCTCATGCGGTCTTTTCCTCATCCTCCTTCTTCCACCAGCACCAGCATGCGGTGCAGACAATGATGCCCACCATGCCGGAAATCACGGCAATGCGCCCCGGCGCGCGCCGCAGCAGC
This sequence comes from Akkermansia sp., assembly GCA_030523775.1. GTDB lineage: Bacteria > Verrucomicrobiota > Verrucomicrobiia > Verrucomicrobiales > Akkermansiaceae > Akkermansia. Next base: position 78,359 of record JAUNHW010000002.1, on the reverse strand, counting down.
AGGGTTACGCAGGGCTTGCCCAAGTGCGTGCCGTGGCTTTCCAGGTACACTTGCCAGCCCTTGACGGAAAGGGGGGCGTTCACGCGCAGCGTGGCGCTGTACCTCTCCTCGCGTCCGCGGTGGGTGGTGGCGATTTCGCAGGTGGCGGCGTAGTCCTTCACCGTGGGCGGGTTCTGCACCACCACGCGCGGCGGGTTGCCCGGCAGCACCTTGCAGGGGCGGGGGGTGTCCGGCGCCCGGCGCAGCTCTGTCACCGGTATCCTTTCATCCCCCACCAGCAGCATGCCGTTTTCGCACGGCACTTCCTCCGTTTCGCCCGCCCCGTCCGCCTGCATGGTGAACAGGGAGTAGGTGGGGGCGTCATCGTAGAGGATTTCCTTGAAATCCAGGACGCTCAGCGTGAAATCCGGCACCTCGCCGCCCACGGCATGCGCGGTGTTGAGCGGCAGCGTGGCGCGCTCCTTCACCTCGCACGCGTAGTCGATGAATGCCCCGCACACCAGCACGCAAACGCACAGGTGGAGCCCCGCCAGCCACAGCCGCCGCGTCATCAGCCTGCTGGCCAGGTAGCCGAACACGGCGGTGAAAATCACCCCCACCAGGGCCGTGCAGAACTGCCCCACCGCGCCGAATATCATGGCGCCGCCCCGGGAGCAGTATTCCAGCCCCTTCAGACCATACTCGCGCAGCACCACCAGGCCCACCACGGCCATGTACGTGAACAGCATGCCCACCAGCAGCCGCGGCAGGGTCCGCCGCGACAGCGCATACGCGCCCCACAGCCCAAGCAGCGCCACCAGCGCGGCCAGTGCCAGCATGGCGCCGCTGCGGTACACCTCCGGCGCACCCAGGATGGGGCAGCCGCCGCCGAGCAGCAGGACCAGCCCCGCGCCCAGCGCCATCATTGTGATGCGACCCGCCGTTCCCATGTGCCTTACCAGTTCCAGGAGACGGCGAACGTGCCCACCAGGGAATTCTTGTCCTGCGTGCGGTAGGTGCGGCTGAACAAGAGCGCGCCCGCAAAGTAGTCGATGCCGTGGTATGCTGCCCCAAGGCCGAACTGCCCGTGGAACTGCCACGGTGTGCGGCTGCAGGTCTTGTGGTCGAAGTGGTGGAACACGCCGCCGTCAACCGTGAGGTCGCGCGCCACGTAGTCCAGCTCGCCCTGCACCACCATGAAGTAGGAGGCATCCTCCGGGTGGTAGGTGCCGGAATCGATGAGCCCCTTGCCGAAATTGGCGGCCTCCATGCCGTTCACGCGCATGTTCTGCGGCAGGTAGCGGCCGAAGCGGAAGGAAAAGCCCACGCCGCCGGCAATGCTGAAGGTGCCCACGGCCTCGCGGGTGAAGAGCAGTCCATCTGTTTGCCAGCCGCCGCGCGTTTGCGTTTCCAGCCACGGCAGGCGGAAGTCCTGGCGGGAGGTGAGCTGGATGGTGAGCTCGGAGGGCACCTGGTCCTTCCAGCCGTGCCACTGGTACATGTGGCCGATGGTGTGGATAAAGCGCTGCGCATCCCTGGCGAAGGAGGCGTTGCCGGTGGCTCCCAGCTGGAATTCCGTGGAGCTGCCCACGTACTGCCCGCGCCGCAGGTAGGCCCCGCCAACGGCCAGGTATCCGGCGTACGGGTGCTCGTTCTGAATGGCGTGCCGCGCGCGGTGTTCCGGGGTGTAGATGTTCTGCATGAGCGAGAGTCCGAAACTGTGGTTCGTGCCCGCTATGTCGCGCACGTACTCGAAACGCGTGCCGTGCGAGTAGTTCCTGTCCTTGTTGAAGGCGCAATCGTTTTCAAACCCCACGCGGAAGTGGTTTTGCGGCGCAGCCGTGTAGCCGGGGTCGCCCGGCTTTGCTATGGGGTTTGTATAATAGGCAGCCGTGTGCATGACTGCCATCACAACCCAAGGGATCATGCTCATAACGCCACCTGTATACTCCCATCCCGCCCGTGCGTCAAGGGGTGATTTCTGGCATGCAGGGCGCGGATTTCACCCCCTCCCCAGCTCCTGGCGGATGAAGGGAGCGGTGGGGGCCTTCCTTGATTTGGCCAGCTGCGCCACCGTGCCCTGGGCCATGATGGTGCCGCCGTTCTCTCCGGCGCCGGGGCCCAGGTCGATGACGTAGTCGGCCTCGCAGATGAGCTCCAGGTTGTGCTCTATCACTACCACGGTGTTGCCCATCTCCACGAGCTTGCGGAGGACTTGCACCAGGCGGCGGACATCGTGCGGGTGGAGGCCGATGGTGGGTTCCTCAATCACGTAGAGGTCCTGCGGGAGGGATTTGCCCCTGCGGATGGCGGAAATGACGGCGCGGCGACCCTTGATGAGCTCCGCCACCAGCTTGATGCGCTGGGCCTCGCCGCCGGAGAGGGTGTTGCTGGCCTGGCCGAGCGTGAGATAGCCCAGCCCGGTCTCGCACAGCAGCTTCAGCGGGTCCGCCAGTCGCGGCTGGCCCTCGAAAAACTCCGCGGCCTCCTCCATGTTCATGTCCAGCACCTCGGCAATGGTCTTGCCCTTGTAGCGCACCTGGAGCGTGCGGGAGTTGTAGCGGCTGCCACGGCAGGTCTCGCACGGCACGATGCAGGGCGGCAGGAAGTCCATCTCCTGGCGGATGTAGCCCATGCCCTTGCAGTCCGGGCAATGCCCGGCGGAGGTGTTGAACGAGAAGCGGCCGGCATCGAACCCCATGCGGCGGGCGTCCGCGCTCTGGGCGAAGAGCTCGCGGATTTCGTTGAAGATGCCGATGTAGGTGGCGGGCGTGGAGCGCGGGGTCTTGCCGATGGGTGATTGGTCCACGCCGTAGATGGCGCGCACGGACTTGAGCCCGCGGGTGTCGCCCCAGGCGCGGTCGGCGCGCGGTATTTTCTCGCCGAGCGCCACGCGCACGGCGGGTGCGAGCGTTTCCGATATGAGCGAGGTCTTGCCGGCGCCGCTGGGTCCGGTGACCACGGTGAGGCGCGCACGCGGGATGCGCAGGTTCACGCCGCGCAGGTTGTGCAGCGTGCAGTTGTCCACCTCCAGCCACTCCGCGTCCTTCACGGGCAGCCACTTGCCGCAGAAGGGGTGTTGCGCGTGGTCGCGCAGGGCCTGTCCCGTCACGGATTTCCTGTTGCGCGCCACCTGTGCGAAGGAGCCCTGTGCCACCACCTCGCCGCCGTGGATGCCCGCGCCGGGGCCCAAATCGATGATGCGGTCTGCGGCGCGCATGGTGTCCTCATCGTGCTCCACCACCAGTAGGGTGTTGCCGCGGCGCTTCAGGTCGGAAAGCGTTTCCAGCAGGCGCGAGTTGTCCTGCGGATGGAGGCCGATGGTCGGCTCGTCCAGCACGTAGAGCACGCCGCGAAGCTCCGAACCGAGCTGGGCGGCCAGGCGGATGCGCTGGGTCTCGCCGCCGCTGAGCGTGGTGGCCGGGCGCATGAGCGAAAGGTAGCCCAGGCCCACGCGCTGCAGGAATTTCAGGCGCGGCACAATCTCCGCCACCACGTTGCGCGCTATCTCGGCATCGCGCCCCTTGAACTTCCACTCGCCCACGCGGCGCAGCGCCTGCTCCGCGGACATGTCGCCGATTTGCGCGATGTTCAGGCCATCCAGCGTGACGCCGAGGGCGAAGGGGTTGAGGCGCATGCCGTGGCAGACGGGGCAGGTGTCGCCCTCCTCGCTCTTGGCGGCGGCGCGCTCCACATCGCGGTCGTAGTGGAGCTCTGCCTCCAGCATGCTCTGGCGGTCGTCCTCCTTGTCCTTGAAGCGTGCGGCGCCCACGCGGCCGTGGCCCATGCAGTGCGGGCACCACCCGCGCGGCGAGTTGAACGAGAACGTGGACGGCTCGGGGTCGGCGTAGCTTTCGCCGCATTGCGGGCAGGTGAGACGCGTGCCGATGAGCTGGTCCTTCTTGCCCTTGATGAGGCGGATGAAGCCGTCGCCCATCTCCAGCGCGCGGGCCACCAGCTCCTGCAGCGCGGCGTGGTCGCACGCGGCGCCGTTCAGCGAGATGCGGTTGCCCTTCACGCGGATTTCACCCAGCACGATATCCACATCGTGGTTGGAGTAGCGGTCCAGCGGCGTGAATTCGTCCGGCGCCACCAGGCGGCCGTCTGCGCGCAGATAGGGGTATTTCTTCTTGGCGGCCCAGCGTGCCAGGTCCGCATAGTGGCCCTTGCGGTTGCGCACCACGGGCGCGGCAATCATCAGGCTGGCGGGGCGCGCCGCTATCTCCTGCTCCACCAGGGCTTCTATCTCCTCCGGCGAGCGCCGCCCCACGGGCACGCCGCATTGGGGGCAGTGCGCCTGGCCCAGCTTGGCGTACAGCAGGCGCAGGTGCTGCCAGATTTCCGTGACCGTGCCCACGGTGGACTTGCAGCCGCCGCGCGACCTGTTCTGCTCGATGGCGACGGTGGGCGGGATGCCCGTGATGCGGTCGATGTCCGGCACCTCCATCTGCTCGGTGAACTGGCGCGCGTACGGGCTCATGACGTCCATGAAGCGCTTCTGGCCCTCCGCAAAGACGATGTCGAACGCGAGGGTGCTCTTGCCGCTGCCGGAGAGCCCGGTGACCACGGTCATCTCGTCGCGCGGGATGTCCACGTCGATATTCTTGAGCTGGTGGTGACGCGCGCCGCGCAGGGCGATGACGCCCTCCGGCACGGCGGGGTCGAAATCCTCCGCGGCGGCACTGGGCAGCTCGTCCACATCCCGGTGCAGGGCGGCGGCGAGGTAGCGCGCGGTGTAGCCGTGCGGGCAGGCTGCCACCTCCTCCGGCGTGCCCTGCGCCACAATGTTGCCGCCGCCAGTGCCGCCCTCCGGGCCGAGGTCGATGACGTGGTCGGCGCACTTGATGAGCTCCATGTTGTGCTCGATGACGAGCAGGGTGTTGCCCTGGTCCACCAAGTCCTTGAACACGCGCAGCAGCACCTCGATGTCGCGGAAGTGCAGGCCCGTGCCGGGCTCGTCCAGGATGAGCAGGCGGCCGCCGCGCGCCTCGGCGGATGCGCCTTCGGTCTCCGTGAGTATCTGCGCGAGCTTGAGGCGCTGGTTCTCGCCGCCGGAAAGCGTGTTGAGCGGCTGGCCGAGCGTGAGGTGCCCCAGCCCCACGTCCTTCAGCAGCCGGAGACGCTGCGCAATGCGGCGGGCACGCGCGCTGCCGTGCTCAGCGAAGAACCGCAGCGCGCTGTGCACGTCCATGGCCAGCATGTCTGCAATGCTGAGGCCGTGGTGGGTGATGGAGAGGGCGGCGGGTGTGTAGCGCGTGCCGTGGCAGAGCGCGCAGGGTACGTAGATATCGGAGAGGAACTGCATTTCCACCTTCTCCACGCCTAGCCCGGCGCAGCGCGGGCAGCGCCCGCCCTCGCAGTTGAACGAGAAGTAGCCGGGCTTCAAGCCGCGCGCCTTGGCGGCGGGTTCGTCGCAAAGGAGCTCGCGCATGTCGTTGAAGATGCCGATGTACACGGCGGGTGTGGAGCGCGGCGTGCGCATGATGGGGCTCTGGTCCACCAGCACCACCTCGCGCACCTTGTCCAGCCCGCTGATGGATTTCACCTTCACCTCCTCCTCGTCGTCCAGCGTTTCCGGATGAACGGAGCCGTACAGCACCTGGCAAGCCAGCGTGCTCTTGCCGCTGCCGGACACGCCGGTGAGGCAGTTGTACACGCCCAGCGGGATGTCCACGGAGAAGTTTTTCAGGTTGTGGCAGTTGGCGCCGGTGATGCGGATGCGGCCCTTGCCCATGCGGCGGCGTGCGGGGATGGGCACCTCCCGCTTGCCGCTCAGGTACAGCCCGGTGAGAGACTCGTCATGCTTCAGGATGCCCGCCGGATTGCCGGAATACATCAGCCGCCCGCCGCCGCTGCCGCTGGCGGGTCCCATGTCCACCAGGTGGTCCGCGGCGCGCATCACGGCTTCCTCATGCTCCACCACCACGAGCGTGTTGCCGCGGCGCGAGAGCCGGCGCATGGCGGCGATAAGCCGCGCGGTGTCGCGCAGGTGCAGCCCCACGGTCGGCTCGTCCAGCACGAAAAGCGTTTCGGTGAGCGCGGCGCCCAGGCACGCGGTGAGGCTCACGCGCTCGATTTCGCCGCCGCTCAGCGACCGCGTGAGGCGGTTGGATGCAATGTAGCCCAGGCCGACGTCGCACAGGTACGCCACGCGGCTGCGCAGCTCGTGCACGGCCTGAGAGAGCGAGCGGTCGTGCTCCGCGGCGGGCAGCACATGCTCGTCCAGCCAGGGCAGCAGCTCCTCCATGGGGAGCGCCTGCACCTGCGGCACGCTCAGCCCGCCGATGGTGAAGGCCAGGGCCTCCGGGCGCAGGCGCCCGCCGTGGCATTCCGGGCACACGCGGTACACGCGGTAGTATGCCAGGAAGATGCGCACGGTCATCTTGTGCGCGTGCTTCTCCATGTCGTCGAAGATCCCCTTGTAGCCGTACCAGCGCCCGGCGTCGTACGCCTCCCATGGGTCCAGGTCGCCGCAGTTGCCGTACAGCACGAAATCACGCTCCCTCTGCGTGAGCTTGTTCCACGGCACGTCCATGCGCACGGCCTTCTCCTTCTTGTTGACGCGCACGAAGTCGCGGTAGCAGGCGGAGAGCGTGGCGGACGAGATCATCTTCAGCGCTCCGTCTTTGATGCTCAGCTCCGGGACGATGCCCTTGTCGTAGTCGTACGCGATGGCGCGGCCGTAGCCCTTGCACGCGGGGCACGCGCCCAGCGGGGAATTGCCGCTGAACAGGCCGGGGCGCGGCTCCGGCAGCGGGTACCAGTCGCAGCGGTGCTCGCGCGGTTCCTGCCACGCGCCGTCCTTGCCGCGCAGGGAGACGAACGCCGCATCCTGCCCCAGGTGCATGGCCGTCTCCAGCGCCTCCATCAGGCGCACGCGCGATTCCGCCGCCAGGCGGATGCGGTCCTGCACCACCAGCCAGCGTTCCGTGCCCAGCTGTGCGGCATCCGACTCCGACAGACGCAGCACCTCGCCGCCGCAGAGTGCGCGCAGGTAGCCCTGCGCCTCCAGCGCGCGGCACATCTCCGCATGCGTGCCCACCGGCTGCACCGCGAACGCCACCACCGCGTCCTCGCCCGCGTGGGCGGACAGCAATTCGTCCGCCACGTCCTGCGGGGTGGCGGGCTTCACCACGCGGCCCTCGGCATCGCGCCCCACGGCAATGCGGGAGAAGATGAGCTTCAGGTACTCGTTCATCCCGGTCATGGTGCCCACCGTGGAGCGGGAGTTTTTGACGGAGTTGCGCTGGCCCAGCGCAATGGCGGGCGGCACGTTCTCCACGGCGTCCACCAGCGGGCGGTCCATGCGGTCCATGAACTGCCGCACGTACGGCGAAAACGTTTCCACATAGCGCCTCTGGCCCTCCGCGTACAGCGTGCCCATGGCTAGCGAGGTCTTGCCGCTCCCGCTCGGCCCGGTCACCACCGTGATGCCCCCCAGCGGTATATCCACATCCACCCCCTGCAGGTTGTGCTCGCGCGCCCCGCGTATATGGATGGCCCTGTCCCCCTTGCGCTTCATACCCGCCATTCTAGCCCCGCCGCCCCACGCGGAAAAGCCTAAAGAACGTCACCTTGCTTTGCGGATTTGGGTGCACACGCCGGATTCCGCGCGTGACAAAGGCAAGGTCGAGTGGTATCATGCTGTGCATGAACCCCAACACCCAGATTCCCACCCGGCTGACTTTCCATGACGGAGAGTTGGTGCTTCCCGTGCTGGTGGATGCCCGCCAGGACACCGTGTGGTTGAACCGCCAGCAGATGGCGGAGCTGTTCGACCGCGATGTCAAAACCATCGGCAAGCACATCTCCAACGCATTGAAAGAAGAGCTGGAAGATTCAACTGTCGCAAATTTTGCGACAGTTCAACAGGAAGGTGAAAGGCAGGTCGTGCGACAGGTGGCCTACTACAACCTGGACATGATCATTTCCGTGGGCTACCGCGTGAAATCCGCGCGCGGCGTGCAGTTCCGGCGCTGGGCAAACGGCGTGCTCCGCAACTACCTGCTGCAGGGCTACGCCGCCAACCGCCACCGCCTGGATGACTTGTCGTGCGTGCTGAAGGTCATGAAGCGCGTGGAGCACCAGCTGGATACCGGTCAGGTGTTGGATGTGGTGCAGCAGTACGCGGAATCCCTCCGCCTGCTGGACGACTACGACCACCAGAGACTGGGCAAGCCCGCGGTGGCGGGCGAGACCTACCGCCTCTCCTACCGTGAATGCCGCGAACTCATCGATTCCATGTCCTACGGCGCGCAGAGCGCCCCGGCGATGGCGGGGTTAAAGGGTGGTTGGTAGGCATGCGGGGGCGTGTATCCACCCCGCCCAAGGCGGGGTTCCGTTAGTTGTATATGCGGATGGGGACACCCCCCAGGTTTCCACCTGGGGCTAAATTTGAGTACGCCACCGGGTGGCTTTAGGTTAGCCGCGCCATGCGGCGCGGGGGAAGGATGAATTGGGCGGTTGACCGGGAATGCCTTGTTTGGTAGGATACAAGGCATGAGCCACTCCTATTACCAAAATCATGTGCATATCGTGTTCCATACGGGCAGACGGACCATCAGGCCGTGCGACCTGAAAAGGGTTCATGCATATTTGGCGACCCTGGCTCGAGAAAACAAAATTCAATGTCCGGTGGTTGGCGGCGTGGAGGACCATATCCATCTGCTCGGCAATTTTCCCCTGGACAAGGCACCGGCGGATATCGTGCGCACGCTCAAGGCTGTTTCGTCCCGGTGGCTCAAGACCACCAACCGCTGCTATTCCGGTTTTTCGTGGCAGCAGGGCTACGGCTATTTCTCCGTGAGCGCGTCCATCCGCAAGGATGTGGTGCATTACATCGCCAATCAGGCACGACACCACACCCGCGAAACCGCGGAGCAGGAGCTAGAGCGGTTGAAACGCTTTCACGAAACGGCATCCAATGAAATCTACATTGACGACGCGGAGGCGTATCGTTCCGTCATTGACGCCTGCGTCAATGACATCGTCTATGTCCCGCGCCGGTAGGCGCGGCTAGCTCAAAGCCACCCGGTGGCGCACTCAAATTTAGCCCAGGGCGGGAGCCCTGGGGGTAACCACCCCCGCATACACACCACATAACCCCGCCTTGCGCGGGGTGGATTCGGGGTCGGTTTGCATACCAACCACGCCCACCACGGAAAGCGCCCGACGGCCCCGTTTAGGGCGCGCCGCTTGCAGCGCGGTAAGGGCGATTGACCAACCGCGCAGCGTGTTGGCCCTGCCCCGGAACGTATTACTCCCGAAGGCCCCGGCGATGGCCAGCGAAGCCGTGCCCCGCGCCTGGCAAAAATTTTTCATTGGTTTTTCAAGGAATTTGCACATTTTGCGCGATAAACGGAACAAAACTTTCGGTTTGCGCTTGCCTTTTGTCCGCGTACGCTATATAATCGCGCGTGCAGGGGTGTCGCACGCCCCAGCCTCATCCTTTCGTATCAAACGAGAATCAAACAATAACATCAACCAAAGCAAACAGATATGAAGTTACGTATCAATGCAAAACTCCGCGCGGCCCTCATCGCCGCCATCTCCACCGTGGGATTCACGCTCACACAGGCTCAAGCCGCCACCCAATATTCCACTCCGACCTATGGCGGCGCAGAATACGTCTGGCACGGCGACCACTGGGAGTACCCCGAGGGCACCACAGTCAACAATATTGCCCGTGTTAACAACAAGGGCGGTGTCATGGTCATCGACAATGCCGGCACGGTTTCCAACCCCGTGGGCGTTGCGGATACATCGGACTATGGCGGCGTGAAGGTGACGGGAGCGACCAATTTCACCACGAGCCTGGGCAGCTGGGCTGGATCCATCTATGTGGGTGAGGGTTCCGCCCTTTCTGTGAACTACGGCGTGGACCTGAAGACCACTGAACAGGGCAATGCCGCCACCGTGTACGTGGACGGCACGTTGACCATCACGGGCCGCAGCAATCTGAGCATGAACGATGGCAACGGCAGCCACAACTGGTACATTGGCGAGGAGGGTTTCATCAACCTCTCCGGCATCACCGGCGTGAACAAGGGCAGCCGCGCCTGGAACTTCCAGCTTAGCGTGGACCCGGGCGAACAGTTCGACCTCACAGGCTACACCAACCGCACCCTGGGCGGGCAGCTCACCAAGAAGTTCATGTCCACAGGGGCCGACCTCTACGGCCAGGTGGCCAGCTTTGCCGTGTTCTGCGATGGTGTGGAAATGGATTCCTCCAAGTATACCATCAATCATGATGCCAGCGGCATGAGCGTCACCTATGACGCCGCGACTGCCATCAAAAAAATGAGCCTGACCTGGGCCGGCGGCGAGGCCGCATGGGAGGTCAAGGGTACAAACTGGACCGATGCGGCGGGAACGACAACCTCCTTCGCGAGCGGCGACGATGTGACGTTCACAGGCAGCGGCAACAAGGCAAACGTGAACGGAGCCATTGAAGCCGGCGCCATTACCGTGAACGGCGGCACCACCATCGACACCACCGCCGATGGAGCTTCGCTCACGGCCAACAGCCTGACAATCGGTGCGGGCGGCAGCCTCACCCTTGCCGGCACGGCAGCAATCGGCGGCGCTGTTTCCGTGGCGGATGCAAACGCCCTGGTGATTGGCGCGGGCTCCACGCTCAAGGTGGCCGGGGAAACCGCCAAGAGCCTGATTCAAGGCACCCAGGTGGCCAACGGCGGCACGGTTGAGGTCACCGGCGGCATGTCCTTCAACAGCAGCGCCACCTCCAAGATGGGCGGTACGCTCGCCATTGCCGCAGGCCAGACGCTCACCCTCGGCACCAACAAGGACAACCAGGTCTACAACCTCGCCTCCCTTGACGCCTTGGTGCTTGGCAAGGGAACAAACATTGATACCAAGGCCAAGCTGGTGACCATCAAGAACCTGACGGCCAACGGTACCACCATCACTCAGCAGGACACCCTGGACAAGAACACCGTGGGCTTGGATTTGAAGGGCACCACCAAGCTGGAGGGCGACCTGACCATCACGAGCGCCTGGAAGTACAAGATGAACATCGATGCGCTGGCCGGCAGCGGCAGCCTCACGCTTACGGGCGGTCAAGAGGAGCACAGGGCCGTGATTGGCAGTGCCGACATCAACTCCATTACCGTGACCAACAAGATGAACGAGACCTGGCTCGATGGCGCGGTCAAGCTTTCCGGCACGCTCGCCCTGAACGGCGGCACCACGTATGCGGGCGAGAACGGCTCGCTGACGGTGGGCGGCCTGACCGGCTCCAACGCGTTGAAGCTTGCCAATGGCATCACCTTCACCGGTACCGGCAATTACACATACTCGGGCACGCTTACCTCCACCGGCGGCCAGATTGTGAAGCAGGGCTCCGGTTCCCAGACCATTGGCGGCACCTCCCTCTTCCGCACGATTGACGTTCAGGCCGGTACGCTTGTGCTCAACGGATCCTACGCCATCGATAGCATCACCGACGGCGATGTGTCGGAGAGCTATATCGGCGTGGATGGGCAGCCTCACGAGGAAGGCGGCTTCTACCTGCAGAGCGGCACCAAGACCGTGTACGCGGTTGCCGAGTCCGGCGCGAACCTGGACCTTTCCCATGCAGTATTCACCTATGGCGGCAGCAATGTGACCGCCCAGGTGGTTGAAGGCTCCTTCACCATTCCCGGCGGCGAGCCGAACTACTCCGTCCTGTACGTGAACAAGGACACGGTGGACTACACCGCGCACGCGCAGTACGCGCAAGAGAAGGGTGCCACCATCACCTCCGTGGTGGTGAAGGATGGCGCCACAGTGGATTTGGGTGAAAACTCCACCATCGCCAACCTGCAGTATGCCGCAACGGGCATCACGGCGGGCATTGCGGGCAAGGGTTCCATCACCGCCTTCACCGGTACGGGCGCCCTGGACCTGAAGGAGGGCGCCGTGCTTACCCTTGCCGACCAGACCCTGGGCTCCAACCAGTCCCTTGTCACCAGCGGTGAGGGCACGCTGAGCATGCAGAACCTCAAGGTGAACGGCGGCGGCGCCGTGGCCACTATCGGCTCCAATGCCACGCTGCACCAGATTACCATGGGTTCCGGCACGGTGAACCTGAACGGAGACATCACCATGGAGCGCTTCGTGCTCAGCTTGGAGAACTCCGCCTCCACCATGAACATCGGCAAGGGCGCCAATGTGCATGTGACCGGCACCAAGCTGAGCGTCAGCAACAGCGATGCCTCCTTCATGGTGTCCAACTGGAACCAGGTGAACACCCTGAACATCGAGGGCCGCCTGATTGCGGAAGCCGGCATCTCCACCCGCGACGGCAAGGCCAACATCAATGTGAAGGACGGCGGCACGCTGGAACTCCACCAAGGCTTGCTCTACAAGAAGAACACCGCCCAATACACGAACATCAACGTGGAAAGCGGCGGCACCCTGCTGACCGCCGGCAACACCACGGACCAGGCCGACCAAGGCCTGAATGTGAACTTGAACAACGGCTCCACCCTGCAGGGCTACTACGCCGAGGGCGTGGACACCGCCGCCATTGCCCAGGCCTTGACCCTGGCCGGCACGGTGACCTTTGATGCCGGCGCGGCGGGCAAGACCCTGCAGCTCAATAGCAACATCGCCGGCGAGGGCGTGTCCATTGTCAAAACCGGCGAGGGCGCGCTGGTGCTCAACGGCAATGCCAACGCGCTCTATAACGCGCTCAACGTGCAGGAGGGCACCATCGCCCTCAACGGCACGTTTGACCTGAGCGGCATTACCCATGCGGAAGGAGGCGTGGAATACTACGAGACCCCGACAGGGCCCGCCTCCGCCAACGGTTTCGCCAAGTACACCGGTGAGGTGCAGTTGGCGGATGCCAATTACGGCAGCGTGTCCGTGGGACCCAACGCCGCACTTACGCTGGACGGTTGGAGCGTGAGCTATGACGCCTCCACCGGCAAGGCGGGCGGCAGCATCAGCCTCGCTGCCTACTACCTGAACTCCGATGGTGCTGTCGTGGACCTGAACGAGGCCTCCTCGATTGCGCAGGGCAGCCTGGCCACCATATACGTGAAGGGTGCCTCCGGCACCGTGACTGCGGACTCCGATGTGAGCCTGGCCACCCTGAACGTGGCTTCCGGCTCCGCTGCCACCATAGCCGGCGACGGCACGGTCACGCTCACCACGCTCAGCAACTCCGGCACCCTGAACGTGGCCGGCAGCCTGACCATGGCGAGCGCCCTGGCCTTGCCCGTTACCGACACTCCCGCCATTCAGGTGCAGAGCGGTGGCGTGCTCTCCCTCAGCACGGCTTCCACGATTGGCGGTCAGGGCTTGGTGAACGGCACGGATGGCGAGCAGGGTAATTCCGCCGCATTCTCCAACCTCTTCCAGGGCAAGGCCGTGAGCGTGGCTGACGGCGGGCAGCTGGTGATGCGCGGCAACATTGTCACAACGGACCACGGCGGCGGAGAAATGAACATGGCTCTCTCCTCCCTCAAGGTGGAAGGCAAGTTGACCGTCAACACCTGGAGCGCCGCCAACTACAAGCTCAACGGCCACAGCCTGGAGGTGACCGACAACCTCTGGCTCAAGAACCACCAGGATGTCACGGTCGGCAACGGCTCCCTGACTGTGGGCGGCCAGCTCCAAATCTCCCATGAGGGCAACAACGCCGGCGGCCAGTACAAGGTAGCCATCACCGCCGGGGCCGGCAATGTCACCCTGGGCAGCATCGGCCTGTACGGCGGCGGCAACACCATGAGCCTGGACGGCACCACCCTTACCTTCACCTCTGATGCCGGAAACGTCATCAACAAGCTCGGCACCGCCGGGAACGACAACACGGTGATTACCCTGGCCAACACCAAGCTGGTGGCCGATGCCAGCAGCTGGACGCTCGCGCCCATCACCGGCGTCACCGTCGCCATGACCGGTGTCAACACCATCGATGTGGCGGCTGGGAAGGCCATCGACCTGACGGTTTCCACCCTCAACGGAGCCGTCACCAAGACGGGCGAGGGCTCGCTGGTGTTCACCGCCGCGGGCGTGAGCCGCCTGAGCAACTCCATCAAGGTGCAGCAGGGGGCGCTGACCCTCAACGGCACCTACGCGATTGACGACATCACGGAAGGCACCATTGTGGAGAAGTACATCGGCGCTGACGGCCAGGAGAACCCCAACGGCGGCTTCTACATGCAGACCGGCACCAAGACCGTGTACTCGGTGGCTGCGGATATCGCCTCCATCAACGTGGCGGGCGCGCACTTCACCTACGACAACCAGGATGTGACGGCCTCCGTGCTCAACGGTTCGTACGAACTAGCCGGCACGCCCATCAAGACCACGCTGTGGGTGAATACTGGCAAGCTGGCCTACGATGACTACTACGCCGCCTCTGATGGCGCGCTGACCACCGCCAAGGTGGCGGCCGGCGCCACGCTTGAAGTCGGCGAGCACGCCGTGGGCACGCTGGCGTACCAGACCAGCGGCACCACCATCGGCCTGGCTGGCACAGGCACCGTGGATGCCATCAGCGGCACGGGTATCCTCAACATGGCCGAGGGCGCGCGCGTGAGCGTGCCCGATGTGACGGTGAGCAACGACCGCGGCATCTACAGCACGGGCGCGGGCACGCTGGTGATGAACGCCCTGTACGTTGACAACAACGCCAGCCGCGTGGAGTTCGATTCTGCCACGGAAATCGCCTTGATTGAGCATACCGGCGGCACCATCACCTTCGGTGGTGAGGGCAACACGCACAGCGTGACCGACCTCAAGCTCTCCATGAGGGGCGGCAGGGCCTCCACCGTGAACGTGGCGGAAGGCGCCACGCTGCACATCACCGGCACGGAGATTGCCACCGCGGGTGGCGGCGGTTCCTTCGCCGTTTCCCACTGGAACTCCGGTGGCAACACCATCAACGTGAACGGCACGCTGATTTCGGAGGCCATCATCTCCGGTTGGGACGGTGAAGCCACCATCAACGTGGAGAACGGCGGCACGCTGGAACTGCACGCCGGCCTCAACCGCAATGATGCGCGCAACAATGCCATCAACTTGAACATCAAGAGCGGCGCCACGCTTGTGGCCGGCACCGCCACCACCGGTGTAAACAAGGATTCCGTGCACGTCAACCTCAATGACGGTTCCACGCTCAAGGGCTACTACGGCGAGGGCGACACCGCCACCATCGCCAAGGCCCTCACGTTCAGCGAAGGTATCGTTACCTTCGATGTGGAGAGCGGCAAGACCCTGCAGCTTGACAGCAACATCGCCACGGAGGGTCTCACCATCTCCAAGATCGGCGGGGGTGTGCTTGCGCTCAACGGCAATGCCAACGTGCTCTACAACACCATCGACCTGCAGGCGGGCACGCTTGCCCTCAACGGCACGTTTGATGTGAGCAACATCTCCCATACACAGGGTACGGTGGAATACTACGCCACACCGGATGCCCAGGAGAGCAGCGCCAACGGCTTCGCCAAGTATACCGGTGAGGCGCAGCTGGTGGACGACAACTACGGCAACGTGACCGTGGGTGATAACGCTGTCATCACACTGGACGGCTACGCCGTGGGCTATAATGACACCACCGGCACGGTTGGCGGCACCATCAGCCTCGCCACCTACTACATCAACCGGGACTCCGAGAGGCTCTCCGTCATCCAGGGGATTGCTCCCAATGCCGGCGTGGCGCTGGCGGACGGGGCCAAGCTGGTTATGGATGCCGACCTCAGCGCCGCGTTGACCGTGGCAGCGGGCGGCAAGGGCTACGTGGAAATCGGCGAGGGGCAGCTGCTTCACAGCACCACCGCCGCGGTTGAGCTCTCCGGCTCCGGCACCTACGCTCTGGCCAGCGGCTCTCCGAACATGGGGAATGTAACGCTTGACGCCACCAACTGGACAGGCATCGTTATGGTGTCCGGGTGGTCGCAAACGATATTCGACTATGCGACTGGTCTCAGCACCGCCAATTCCTATGTGGGTATGAACGGCGTTACCGGCGTGGATTCCAAGTGGAATGCCGGCGATGACAATTGGCAGACGCTCAACTTCTACCTGGAGGACCCGGATGGCGGTGTTGCCTGGAACTGGAACAATGGTGCAGGCGGTGGCGCCACGGCGCGCTTCGCCGGCAAGATGGCCGGCTCCGGCACCCTCAAGAAGACCGATGGAAACCACTCCAACAGCTTCTACTTCAAGGGCGATGTCAGCGAATGGACAGGTCGTTTCGAGGTGAGCGGCGAGAGCAAGAGCAATGCCTTCGTCCAGTTCACCGGTGATGCTACCAATATCGCCGTGACTGTGGAGAACTCCTCCGACAAGCTCTACGGGCTCCAAATCATCAACGATTCCGACGTGACCATGTCCGGCGATGTGGTGCAGACCAACTCGGGCACGATTGCGCTCACCGTTGGTGCCGACACGACCTTCAGCCGCGAGGTTGACAGCGTGGAGCTCAGCTCTGTACATGTAGCATCCCTGACGGTGAATGCCGGCAAGAGCGCCACCTTCCTGGGTACGCTGGTTGTGGACGGTGCCGTGAACGTGGGCGAGGGCTCCACCCTCACCCTGTCCGGCGATACCACAATCAACCAGGCCATCACCAGCACGGGCACGGTTGTGTTCAACCAGAACCTGGCGGTCTCCGGCTTCGAGGTGTTTGCCGATGCCGGCTACATCGACTATGACGGCAGCTACTCCGCCACCGGCAACGGCTTCACCGGCGTGGGCGATTCCTACATCACCCTCGTGAGCGGCGGCACCGTGGTGGGCAACATTGATGTCACCCAGGGCGTGGAGCAGGAGGCTGTCACCTACCACCTGACCAACAGCGGCAACGCCGTGCTGGCTGATTCCCATCATCGTACCGGCGACACCTACCACCTGAACAGCGGTGATGTGAACATCTCGACCATTACCGCGGCAGGTGCCACCGCCATTGCGGTTACGGGCGGCACGCTCGTTGTGGACCAGGACGCTTCCGCTATCACCATCGATGTCACCGGCGAGGGCACCATCTCGGATGAGGGCGGTCACGTCTCTCCCACGCAGGTGGGTATCGCCGCCCAGGCCGAGGCCACGTTCGAGCAGGGTATCGACGATACGGAAAATGGCGTGCGGTTCAGCTCGGATGAGGGCGGCGTCATCGTCAAGAACACCAACGGCGAGCTTGGTGGAGAGGATATCCACTACAGCATTGACGAGGCATCTGCCCAGGTGACCGCAGACAAGCTCACCTTCACCGGCGTGGCTCCCACCACGGTTGCCAACCAGCTTGAAGTGGATGAAATCGTGAACGCGACCCGCTACCAGCTCACGCTGGAGAACGCCGAGAACCTGGAACTCAAGTCCATGACCATCGGTGATGAAGCTACCATCGCGGTCTACACCACGGATGAAACCGCCGCGGTCGAGGGCACGGTGACCATCACGGAATCCCTGGTTGCCGGCGGCGGTACGCTGCTTGCCGACCTGACGCTGGTGGGCCACGGAGGCGAGCAGCTGCTCTACTGGGACCTCAACGGTGCCGGCCGAGAGAACGCGCTCACGCTGGGCAGCGTGCTGACGCTCAACACGGAGACCGGCCTCATCCAGCTGGATGACACCACCATGCAGCAGATTGCCGCCCTTGGGGCCAGGGGCGAGTTCCTGGAGCTTGTCCTGGATGCCGGCACGGGTCTTGAATACATCGGCGACGGGTGGTTCGACGGCGTGTTCTCCCGCACCTACACCAATGCCGGGGGCGAGGAAGTCCTCCTTGGCGGCGACTACAATGTGCAGCTGCTGGAGAACGGCAACTTCGGCATTGTGAAGTTCAGCAACGTCCCGGAACCGACGACAGGCACCCTCAGCTTGCTTGCGCTTGCCGCCCTGGCGGCAAGGCGCCGCAAGCACTAATGTACAAGGTACAAAGTACAAAGTACAAATCATAAGTTAGGCGGCGAAGCCGCACAAGATTATCAAGGCCCGTCTGGCATGCTGCCAGACGGGCCTTTCTGTGGGCGCAAGGCGCGGGCCGGGGGTGCGTTTCATGACGGTGTGTTGTGTTTCGCGTGAGCGTTTGGCTGTGCCGCGCGCGCGTATTTGTCCTTTCAAGAAGGGCGCGGATGTGGTACAAGGGGTAAGCGTTTCATGTATGGCGGAAAACCACAGTTTTGCGGGGAGGTGATGCGGCGGTTGCTGGCTGCATCCACCTTCCAGCGTATGGCAGATTTGACGATGCTGCTGGCCGGGCCTGTGCTGGCGGGCCAGTTTTGCGGCGAGGATGGGATTTCCGTGCTCAATCTCACGCTTCCCGTGTATGCGCTGGGCATGCTGCTGAGCATGCTCAATTCCACGGGAGCATGCTACCGCTATACCTATGAGGTGGGCCGCTGCAGGGAGGAGGAGGCGCACCGCCAGTTCGGGCAGGCGGTGATTTTTGCCGTGGTTGCGGGCGCGGTGTTGGCGCTGCTGGCCTGGTGGGGGCGTGACGCGTATTACGACTTCATGGGAGTGAGCGACAAGCTCTACCCGCTCTTCTACGAGTACTGGCCGTTTTTTCTTCTGATGCTGGCGCTGGATCCGCTGCTCACCCTGCTGCAAACAGCGGTATACAGCGATGGTGATGCGCGGGTGTGCAGCACCTCGGTGGGCGTTCAGCTGGCGGGCATTGTTATCCTGCCCTGTTGCCTGTGCCCCGTGATGGGGATTGCGGGCATAAGCCTGGGCGTGGCGGGCGGCGGCCTGCTGGCGTGTCTGGTGTGTTTGCTGCATTTCCTGCGCAGAGAGAATTCCATGCGCTTCCGTTTGCATTTCCGCTGGCGTGATTTCTTCTACAATGCCAAATACAGCCTGGATGACGCCTTTCCCCTGTTCTATTCCGGGCTGTTTGCGCTGGTGCTCACCAAATACGTGGTCTGGCTGGCTGGGGAAGCCTATCTGCCGGTGCTCACCGTGGTCATAGGCCTGGTGGATGCGTGCATTATCACGGATGCCATAGGCCAGGCGGTGCAGCCGCTGGTGAGCGTGTGCCGCGGGGAGGGCAACCGCGCCGGCATCCGCAAGGCCATGCGCCTGGCCACCAAGTGGGCCGTGGCAGAGGGCATCCTGCTGTCTGCCCTCCTGTATTTCGGGGCGGGGCAGCTGCCGGAGGCGCTCAACATAGACGACCCGTCACTGCTGGGCGAGGTGGAGCTGGCGGGGCGGATTCTCACGCCCATACCGCTGGCGTATTCCCTGCTGTACCTGTATGGCTCCTACTATTTGATGATGGAGCGTGTGAAGCTGAGCCTGGGGATTCTGCTGGTGCGGGATCTTGCGGCCAGCCTGGCCCTGCCGCTGTGTTTCGGGTGGTGTTTCGGTCTGCACGGGGTGTGGCTGGGGGTGGCGCTGGCGCCTGTAGCCACGCTGGCACTGGCGGCGGCCTTTGTGCTGGTGCGCCATGGGCGGGGCATGTTCCCGCTGCTGCTGGAGCGCGATGGGCTCAACGTGCTTTCCCGCGACCTGGTTCTCAACACGGAGAGCATTTTCACCCTGCAGCGGCATGTGGAGGAATTCCTGAAGCTCCACCATGTGGGAGAGGAGACCAGGTTCAAGGTGCTGCTGCTGGTGGAGGAGCTCTACATGCTCACCCTGGAGAAGAACAGCGGGCGCCGCATTGTGGCGGAATGCACCATCTCCATGGGGCCGGAAATCACCTTTGCCTCCCGCGATACCGGAATCATCTTCGACATCACGGATGCAGACAGCCCCGTTTCCTCCTTCCGCAGTTTCGTGGTCTCCAGCATGATGGAGCAGCACCGCCGGCACCGCTACCTGCTCACCACCAGCTTCAACCGCCAGTTGTTCCGTTTCCCCGCCGTTTGAGGTTGAAACGGCTGCGCATCCGTGGTACAATGCAGGCCGTGCCGGTGGGCATGTCTGTCAGCCTGTGTTGATTCCCGCGCGGCTGCAGCGTTCCCGCCTGTGTTCATCCATCTGCTTTCAAACACGTGAAAACCTCTATCAAATGGATTGTCTTGGTACTGCTCGTCATCGGGGCGGCGGTATATTGGTCCACCCGTTCCGGGGAGGACGAGAATGCACCCAATTTCCGCACCGCGCCGGTGGTGAAGGGTGATTTCGTGAACAAGGTGCAGGCCACCGGCACGCTGGAGCCCAGCGAACTTGTGGATGTGGGCGCCCAGGTGACCGGCGAAATCAAGGAGTTCGGCACGGATACCGAGGGCCGGCGCATCGACTACGGCAGCGAGGTGAAGGCCGGGCAGATGCTCGCTCGTATCGATGACACCATCGTGGAGCTCAACATCCAGCGCGCAGAGGCCAGCGTGGAGCAGGCCAAGGCCCAGATCCTCAACTCCAACGCCAGCGTGGAACAGGCCAAGGCCAGCATCTCGCAGTCCAAGGCCAACAAGAACAAGGCCGACCGCGATTTGGACCGCGCCAAGAAGCTCGGCGTGGGAGACGCCCTCTCCCAGATGAGCTACGACCAGTACGTGACCGCCGCCGAGACCTCCGCCGCCAACCTGGAGAGCGCCCTGGCCCAGCTGGAAACCGCCAACAGGCGAGCGCGCAGGCCCAGCTGCTCAGCGCGCAGGCCCAGCTCAAGAGCGAGCTGCGCAACCGCGACTACACGCACATCTCCTCCCCGGTGGACGGCACCATAGTGGTGCGCCAGGTGAACGTGGGCCAGACCGTGGTGAGCAACATGAGTGCCTCCACCCTGTTCCTGGTGGCGCGCGACCTCTCAAAAATGCAGATATGGGCCAGCGTGAACGAGGCGGACATAGCCAAGGTGCACCCCGGCCAGCTGGTGCGTTTCACCGTGGATGCTCGCCCGCACGAGAACTACACCGGAACCGTGAACAAAATCCGCCCGAACGCCACCATGAGCTCCAACGTGGTCACCTATATCGTGGAAATCGATATCGACAACCCGGAGCGCAAGCTGCTGCCCTACATGAGCGCCAACGCGGATTTCATTGTGCATGAGGTGAAGGATGCCCTGATGCTGCCGGATTCCGCCTTCGACTTCCAACCGTCTCCCAAGATGATCGACCCCAAGTTCGCCGGGGAGAAACCCGCGCCGAACGCGGCGGACGACCCCAAGGCGCCCGTGACCGTGTGGCGCAAGACGGATGAGCACCACGTGGCCCCCGTGAAGGTGCTGCGCGGCGAGAGCGACGGCACCCGCAGCATTGTCTCTGCCGCAGAGGGCGCCAAGCTGGAGGCCGGTGACGAGATTGTGACCGGGCTGGAGGTGATTGTCCCCGCAGGCGGTCCCGCGGCCGGCGGCCCGGGCGGCGCGCAGCAGGGCGGCAACCTCTTCCGCCCCAAGATGCCGGAGCGTCCCAAGCGCGGCGCGGGCGGCGTGGAGGCCAAGCCCGGCCAGGAAGTCAAGCGCCAGAACCGCGGCCCCCACTTCTAACCCCGCCCCCCACGCACCGTGATTCAACTCAAGGACATCACCAAGGTCTACCACGTGGGCGAGATTGACCTCCCCGTCCTCAAGGGCATCTCCCTTACCATCGAAGACGGCGAGTTCGTCTCCCTCACCGGGGCGTCCGGTTCCGGCAAGTCCACGCTCATGAACCTGCTGGGCTGCCTGGACCGCCCGAGCGGCGGGGAATACTGGATAGACGGGCGGAACGTGGCGAACCTGAACGCGAACCAGCGCGCGGCGCTGCGCAACGAGCGCATCGGTTTCGTGTTCCAGAATTTCAACCTGCTGCCGCGCACCTCCGCGCTGGAAAACGTGATGATGCCCGCAGCCTACCACCACCCCGCGCTCTCCCAGGCGGAGATCCGCGCGAACGCCCTCAAGCTCATCCGCCTGGTGGGGCTGGAGGACCGCATGCACCACACCCCCGCCCAGCTTTCCGGCGGCCAGCAGCAGCGCGTGGCCATTGCACGCGCCCTCATCAACAACCCCGGCATCCTGCTGGCGGACGAACCCACCGGCAACCTGGACTCCGTGACCTCCGTGGAGGTGATGAACATGTTCCGCGACCTGAACCGCGACCAGGGGCTCACCGTGATCATTGTGACGCACGACCCCAAGACCGCGGCCTTCACGGACCGCGCCATCCACATGAGCGACGGCCTCATCACGGAGGGCGTGGCCAATGAACTTTCCGCCAAGCTGAAGAAATGAAACCCTGGGTACTTCTCACAACCTGCCTGCGCGGCCTGGTGCGCAACCCGCTGCGCGCGGTGCTCACCATCCTGGGTATCGTCATCGGCATTGCCGCCGTGGTGGCCATCCGTGAAATCGGCGAGGGCTCCAAGGAGCAAATCTCCACACAGGTGGCATCCCTCGGTGCGGATGTCGTCAACGTCTGGGGTGCCTCCGTCAACACCACCGGCGTGAACTCCGGCAAGGGCGGCCGCGCCTCCCTCTTCCCCGCAGATGCAGATGCCATTATGCGCGAGTGCAAGGACACCGTGCTCATGGCCTCTCCCATGGTGCGCGCGGGCGGCCAGGTGATTGTGGGCAACAAGAACTGGAGCCCGGGCTCCATTGTGGGCGGCAACGCAGACTATCCCAAGATTGAGGGCTGGACCGTCGTCAACGGCCGCAGCTTCACCAAGGAGCAGGTGGACAACTCGGAGCGCGTCTGCCTCATCGGCATGACCATTGCCAAGGAACTTTTCGCCGGCCGCGACCCCGTGGGCCAGGAAATCCGCATCAAGGACGTGGTCTTCACCGTCATCGGCGTGCTCGGTGAGAAGGGCGCGGACATGGGCAACGACAAGGACGACACCATCATCCTGCCCTGGACGAGCATCCGCACGCGTCTCATGGGCGCCTCGCGAGAGGCGGCCATCATGCGCGGCGGGGCCTCCAACGCCACCAAGCCCTCCGCCACCAGCACCTACTCCACCAGCGCCGTGAACTTCTACGCGGGGTCGGAGCTGCAGCCCTACACCAGCGCACCCCACCCCCTGCGCACCCGCACGGTGGACAACCTCATCGTCAAGATCAAGGACAAGGAGAACGCCAAGCCCGCCATGGACCAAATCACCCAGGTGCTGCGCCGCGAGCACAACCTGGAACCCGGCGTGCTGGACGATTTCGAGATGTTCGACCGCGGGCAGATTTCCAACATGGTCACCAGCATATCGGACACCATGACCACGCTGCTCATGGCCGTGGCGTTCATCTCCCTGGTGGTGGGCGGCGTGGGCATCATGAACATCATGCTCGTATCGGTCACGGAGCGCACGCGTGAAATCGGCCTGCGCATGGCCGTGGGGGCGCGCCCGCGGGATATCATGCAGCAGTTCCTGCTGGAATCCGTGCTGCTCTGCCTGGTGGGCGGCCTGCTGGGCATCCTGCTGGGCCACGGGGCCTCCACCCTCATCAGCGCGCAGGCGGGCTGGCCCATCGCCACCTCTTATGCGGCCATGGTGCTGGCGGTATCCGTGGCGGCCTTTATCGGCATCGTCTTCGGTTGGTACCCCGCGTACAAGGCATCCCGCCTGGACCCCATCGATGCCCTCCACCACGAATAATTTTTCTCTCCCTCCCCCTCCAACCATTTCCACCATGAAGACACGTTTCCTCCCGGCAATCACCACGCTGCTCCTGGCCTCCTGCGCCGTGGGGCCGGATTTCAAGGCCCCCGCCTTCGCGGGACTGCCGGAAAGCTGGGTGAACGCCATGCCCCCCGCCACGGACCAGCATGTGCTGGAGACCTGGTGGCAGGCTTTCGGCGATCCGCAGCTCACCTACCTCATCGAGGCCGGGTTCGCCGCCAACCACGACATGGTGAACGCCGCGCTCAACATGGCGCGCGCAGAATCCACGCTGCGCGCCATGAAGGCGGACCTCTTCCCCTCCGTTTCCGCCAGCTTCGGCGGTTCCAACTCCGGCACGTTCGACACCAGCACCAGCCACGGCCGCTGGAACGGCGGGCTTTCCGCCTCCTGGACCCCGGATATCTGGGGCGGCACCCGCCGCGAGGTGGAGGCCGCCTATGCCGCGCTCGGTTCCGCCAAGGCCGCGGCGGCCGCCACGCGCACGGCCCTGGCATCCAGCATCGCGGTCATCTATTTCCAGTGGATTTCCGCGCAGGAGAGCCTGCGCATCGCCAAGGAGCAGCTCGAATACCAGGAACGCACCTACGCCGCCACCGCAGCGCGCCACGCCACCGGGTTCGATTCATCGCTCGACCTCTCGGAGGCCACCGCCACCATTGCCTCCACCCGCAGCCAGATTCCCGTGTACGAGGCCAATATCAAGACCTGTGAAAACACGCTGGCAACCTACCTGGGCACCACGGTGGACAAAATCAAGCTCACCATGCCCGCGCCGGAGGTGTACAACCGCATACCCACCGTGCCCACCGGGCTGCCCAGCGACCTGCTGCGGCGCCGCCCGGACATTGTGGCGGCGGAGCACAACCTGCACCAGGCGTGCGCCCGCGTGGGCGTGAGCGTGGCGAACCTCTTCCCGCGCCTCTCCCTCACCGGCAGCGCCAACACCTCCGCAGGCACGGATTTCTCCCAGTTCTGGCAGAATGCCGGCTGGAGCCTCGGCGCCAGCGTGGGCCAGCAGCTCCTCAACCGCACGGCCCTGCGGGAAAGCGTGAAACAGGCCAAGCTCTCACACTTGACCGCCCTGCACACGTACGACAAGACCGTGCTCGCCGCCTTTGCGGAGGTGGAGACCAGCCTCATCGATTACGCGCGCCACACCGCCCAGCTCCCGCAGTTCGAGGCCGCCTGCGCCGCCAACAAGCGTTCCGCAGAGCTCTCCATGCGCCGCCATATCGCCGGCGAATCCGATTTCCTGAACGTGGCCTCCGCGGAGCGCGCCTGGCTTTCATCCGAGCTCAACATCATCTCCGCGCGTCAGAACATCCGCATCACCCTGGCCCGCCTCTGCACCGCACTCGGCGGCGGTTGGCAATGATTAGGGCAGGGCTTCTATAGCAAAATATAAGGCAATATAAGCCAAGTGGGCTATATTGCCTTATATTTTGCTATATTTCCCTATGGGGCGCCTGGGCGGGGAAAGGGAAAGGCGCACCCGGCATGCCGCCGGATGCGCCTTGGAAGCGGGTTTGAGCACCCTTTGCCTTACAGCAGGGAGAAGGCCACGTTCAGGCCCGCGGTCACAATGGAGACCATGCTCATGAGCTTGATGAGGATGTTCAGCGAGGGACCGGAGGTGTCCTTGAACGGATCGCCCACGGTGTCGCCCACCACGGAGGCATCGTGCACGGGGGTGTGCTTGCCGCAGAAGTCGGCGTCGCCGGTCTCGATGAATTTCTTGGCGTTGTCCCAGGCACCGCCGGAGTTGGCCATGAACACGGCCAGCACAAAGCCGCCGGCCAGGCCGCCCGCCAGCAGGCCGAACACGCCGGGCACGCCCAGCAGCAGGCCCGTGGCAATCGGCACAATCACCGCAATCATGGAGGGCACGATCATTTCACGCTGGGCACCCTGGGTGGAGATGCCCACGCAGCGCGCGTAGTCCGCCTTCTTGCGGCCCTCGAACACGTCCTTGTCGCTCAGCTGGCGGCGCACTTCCTCCACCATGCTCTTGGCGGCGCGCCCCACGGCGTTCATGGTGAGGCCGCAGAACAGGAAGGAGAGCATGGCGCCCACGAAGATGCCCAGCAGCACCTTCGGGTTCATGAGCGTCACGTCGAACTTGGCCATGAACTGGGCAATGTTCATCTTGGCGAGCTCCGCGCTGTTGATGAGGTCGTTGCTGAAGAAGCTGGGGGAGAAGGTTTCGCCGAAGCGGAGGGCGGCAATCTTGATTTCCTCGATGTAGGAGGCGAGCAGCGCGAGCGCGGTGAGCGCGGCGGAGCCGATGGCGAATCCCTTGCCGGTGGCGGCGGTGGTGTTGCCCAGGGCGTCAAGCGCATCCGTGCGGGAGCGCACGCTCTCGCCCAGCTCGCTCATCTCGGCGTTGCCGCCGGCGTTGTCGGAGATGGGGCCGTAGGCGTCCGTGGCCAGGGTGAGACCCAGGGTGGAGAGCATACCGACGGCTGCGATGCCGATGCCGTAGAGGCCCATGCTCATGTTCTCACCGGTGAACATGAATTCGCCGGCGGCGCAAAGGTAGGCGCCGATGGTGCCCAGCACGATGAAGATGACGGGCCAGCAGGTGGAGATCATGCCCACGCCGATGCCGGAGATGATGACCGTGGCGGGGCCGGTGGTGGCGTTCTCCGCAATGAACTTCACGGGCTTGTACTCAAAGGAGGTGTAGTACTCCGTGACCTTGCCGATGAGGATGCCCACCACCAGGCCGATGACGATGGAGCCCCAGAGGCCCAGCCAGTTCTCAATGCCCAACAGGTAGAGCACCGCGGCCGCGGCCAGTGCAATCAGCACGCCGGAGAAGTTGATGCCGCGGTTGAGCGCGGCCATCAGCTGGCTCTGCGTGGCACCCTGCTTGGTGCGCACAATGAAGATGCCCAGCACGGAGAGGATGGCGCCCACGGCGCCGATAATCATCGGCGCCATCACCATCTTCAGGCCCGTATCGTACGCTGCCTGCGCATCCGCTATGTGCATACCGGCCACGGCGGCCGCGCCCAGCGCGGCGGAAGCCAGGATGGACCCGGCGTAGGACTCGTACAGGTCCGCGCCCATGCCGGCCACGTCACCCACGTTGTCGCCCACGTTGTCGGCAATGGTGGCGGGGTTGCGGGGGTCGTCCTCGTTGAAGTGGTATTCGGTCTTGCCCACCAGGTCCGCGCCCACATCGGCCGCCTTGGTGTAGATGCCGCCACCCACGCGGGCGAAGAGGGCCTGCAGGGAGGCGCCCATGCCGAAGGTCAGCATGATGGTGGTGATTTCCACCAGGCGGGAGATGCCTTCCGCCTCAATCAGCCCGGTGTTGTCCAAGATGAGGTACCAGCCGGAGATATCCAGCAGGCCGAATCCCACCACCGTGAGGCCCAGCACGGCGCCGGAGCGGAATGCCAGCTTCAGGCCGCGGTTCAGGCCGTCCTGCTCGTCGCGGCAGGCCTGGGCCACGCGGCCGGAGGCGTAGGTGGCGGTCTTCATGCCGATGAAGCCAGCCAGGCCGGAGAAGAAGCCGCCGGTGAGGAAGGCCACGGGCACGATGTGGTTCTGCATGTCGAACGCGGCCATCACGCAGAAGATGATGGCGATGATGACAAACACCAGGGCCACGACCTTGTACTGCTGCTTGAGGTAGGCCATGGCGCCTTCGCGCACGTAGCCCGCAATCTCTTTCATGCGGTCGGTTCCTTCATCCGCCTTCTTCATGTTGAAGAAGAACACAGCCGCGAACGCCAGGGCGATAACCGAAGCCAGCGGCACAAGCCAGAATAATGTCTCGGGATTCATTTTCTTGGAATATTTTGGTGCTTCGCAAAAAGCACCTTATCCTAACATGCCTCCGTGGAAAATGCAACTGGAATTTCTTCCGTTCAGCAGAAAAACGGCGGCGGAATTTCCTTGCCACGGCGGGGAGGGATGCGGTATGCTGGGGGTATGAAGGCGGTTCTCCTATTCCCCGGCCAGGGTGCCCAGCAGGTGGGCATGGGCAAAGATGTGTACGAGGCGTACCCGGAGGCGCGCGCTCTCATGGATGCGGCGGATGCCGCCCTGGGGCGCAGGCTCACGGAGGTGATGTTCAACGGGCCGGATGCCGAGCTGACCCGCACGGCCAACTGCCAACCCGCGCTGTACGTGCACGGACTGGCGCTCTGGAGCGTGCTGAAGCGGCGCGTGCAGGTGGAGCCCGTGGCCGCGGCGGGGCTCTCCCTGGGAGAGTTCACCGCCCACGCCGCCGCGGGCACCTTTGCCATGGAGGATGGTTTGCGCCTGGTGGAGAAGCGCGGCGCGTTCATGGAGGAGGCCTGTGCCGCCGCCCCCGGCAGCATGGCCGCGCTCATTGCCGGCACGCCGGAGGCCGCCGTGGCCCTGGCGCAGGAGTGCGATGTGGACGTGGCCAACTTCAACTGCCCCGGCCAGATTGTGCTTTCCGGTTCCGTGGAGGGAATCGACAAGGCAGTGGCGGGCGCCAAGGCCGCCGGGTTCAAGCGCGGCCTGAAGCTCAACGTGGCGGGCGCGTACCACAGCCGGTTCATGAAATCCGCGCAGGCCGCCCTGCTGCCCGTGCTGGCGGCCACGCCCATGCAGTCCCCCGCCTTCCCCGTGTACTGCAACTTCGGCGGGCGCCCCGTGCAGGGGCCGGACGATGTGCGCGCCATGCTCGGCGAGCAGGTGTGCGGCTCCGTGCGCTGGCAGGCCTGCATGGCGGATTTGGTTTCCCGGGGTGAGCGCCTGTTCATCGAGATGGGGCCCGGCAACACGCTGGCGGGCATGATGGCGCGCATCTGTGCGGATGCGCGCGTGGTTTCCATTCAGGATGCCGCCACGCTGGAGGCGGCGGTTGCGGAGCTGCAGGGGTGATGCGCCGCGTGCTGCCAGCTCTGCTGTTCCTCTGCCTGTGCGCGTGCGAGAGCGTGCGCACCGTGTATGATGCCAACGGCAACGTGGTGGAGGACAAGCCCGCCGGGCAGGAGAGCGACCTCGCTTCCCACTTTGAGAAGCAGTTCGGCGAATCCTTCAGTGAGAAGAAGGGGGATGCCGGCGTGCCCCAATCCATTTCCAGCCGCGTGAGCTCGTTCCAGAAGGACATCGATGCCGCCCGCGGCACCGGAACGGACAAGCAGTTTGCCACCAAGGATTTTTCCGGTTCCAAGAGCTATGATGCCATCTCCGAAAAGTTTGCGGATGTCGGCAAGTCCTTCAGCGGCTCCGGCAAGGAATTCGGCCACAAGGAGAGCTCCATGGCGAGCACCGACATGCGACCGGATTTCATGAACGAGAGCCACGGTATCAGCCATTCCTCACGCTACGGCGGCGATTCCAAGCGCAGCGCCGCCGAGGGCCGCGAATCCTCCCAGGGCGATTTGCGCTACGCCACCACCAGCAGCCGGTACAACAACGCCGGGCCGGACGGCTACATGGAGGAGCGCAGGAACAATACCCCGGAGCCGGAAATCATCCACTACCGCGACTACCAGGAGAAGACCATCAACGAGACCAAGGACTTCATCCACCGCAACAAGGATTAGGCCCTTTCCCGTTCCAATCCCGATTTGATTTGCAGACGCCGGGCGCAAATCAATTGACGCACGCGGCGCGTTGCGGTATCCTGTGGGCGTATGGCAGGTCTTATCATAGCGCCCAAGGCGCGTATCTTTCACGGGCATGACTGGGTGTACGGCACGGAGGTGCGCGCGGTGTTCGGCAACCCGCAGCCGGGGGATGTGGTGCTGCTCAAGGACCAGAAGGACCGCTACCTGGGCTCCGCCATGTACAACCCGCACTCCCAGATTGTGGCGCGCCGCTTCTCCCGCCGCAAGCAGGATTTGGACCGCGATTTCTTCGCCCGCCGTATCGGCATGGCCGCCGCCCTGCGCGAGCGCATGCTGCCCGGAGAATCCCTGATGCGCCTGGTGTGGAGCGAGAGCGACGGCCTGCCTGGCCTCATCATCGACCGCTATGCGGATGTGCTGGTGGTGCAAACGCTCACCATGGCCATGTACCTGCGCCTGGGGCTCATCCGCGATATCCTGGGCGACCTCTTCAACCCGCGCGCCATTATTGTGCGCAATGATTCTCCCATGCTGGCGGCGGAGGGTATAGAGCCGGAGACCTACGTGGCGCGCGGCGAGCAGCCGGAGCCCTTCGAGGCCCGGGCGCGCGGCATCAAGTTCATGGTGGACCTCGCCACCGGGCAGAAGACCGGGCTCTACCTGGACCAGCTCCAGAACTACGGCGAGGTGGCCCAATTCGCCCGCGGACGCCGCGTGCTGGATTGCTTCTGCAACCAGGGCGGATTCGCCCTCGCCTGCGCCAAGGCCGGCGCCGCCTCCGTCACCGCCGTGGACATCTCGGAGGACGCCGTTGCATCCGTCCAAAAGAACGCGCAGCTCAACGGCGTGAAGGTGGATGCCATAGCCGAGAACGCCTTCGACTTCCTGAAGCGCGAGAGCGAGGCCGTGCGCAACGGCGCGGAGCCCAAGTGGGACCTCGTTATCCTGGATCCCCCCAGCTTCACCCGCAACAAGAAGAGCCTGGGCGGAGCCATGCGCGGATACAAGGAAATCCACCTGCGCGCCATGCAGATGCTCCCCGTGGGCGGCGTGCTCTCCACCTTCTGCTGCTCTCACCACGCCAGCGCGGAAATCTTCAAGCAGACCATCGCGGATGCCGCCGTGGACGGCCACTGCACCCTCCGCCTCGTCAAGACCCACGGCCAGAGCCCGGACCACCCCGTCCTCCTCAACATCCCGGAAACGGAGTACCTCAAGGGCTACACCTTTGAAATGGTGCCAGGCCGCTAAGGCGGCGGGGGCATCCGCATCGCCCTGAACGCCTTGGCGAAACCGGAACCGCGCAGCGCAATCTGCTGCACAATTTCCCGCAGGGCGTCGATTTCCTTCTGCACGCTCCCTATCTCGTACCGGGAGAGCATTTGCTCAATCGCGTTGTTCATTGCGTATCATCCTTTCCAAGTGCAATAGGTCCTTGTTCTTCTTGTTGGCTGCCAGCGCGCAGGCGTGGATGAGGTCGGCATCCCAGCCCGCAAGCTCATCCATATCCGCCCGCAGGTAGTACTCTGCGTAGGTGCGTGCGGCCCGCGGCGACTGCAACCGCAGCCGCGGCGTGGCCAGGATGAGGTCGCACAGCGCCTTTTCGGGGCTCGCTATCGCGTATGCATCCGCGCCGTGCCCCTGCATCGTCTGCCCCAGCGCGAAATACCCCGGTGCAACCTGCGTGTAGGTGTATCGCCCGGTGGCGTTCCGGAATTCCTTGGAGCGCGCCGTGCATGCGGAACGCACCACCGCCACCCGCTCCGGGATGATGCCGTGCCACGACAAGGCCGTCTCGTACGATACGTACGACGGCGAGACGATGTGGTTCGCCATCAGCCCCTCCGAGAGCAGGATCCCCTCCGCGCGGCACAGGTACAGCCCGCGCCGCAGGGGCACCACCTCCCCGCGCCGCTCCAGCAGCTTCAGCCGCCCGTGTGGCGACTTGTAGCGCGCCAGCGCCGTCTTGAGCACATCATAGCTCACAGGCACCCCGCCAAATCGGCTGTATAGGCTAGCGGTCATTTGCAAGGCCGGATTTAGCAAATTTTGACAGGAAAGTCAACAAAAAAGTGATTTTCCTGCCAAAATCTGCTAAAATTGACACAGGACGCTGTATTTCCAAAGGAATTGCGACCGCATGATTTCTCACCCCCGTAGACTTTCCTGTGACACCCGATTCGGGGGGGGAGGCGGTGCCTCTCAGCGCTCGGGCTGGTAGGGGGCGGCGTGTTCGTGTGTGAACTGCCAGCCGGGTTGGAGGTATTGCCAGAATTCGTGGTGGGGGGAATCCTGTTCGTTCTGCATGCGCTGCGGGGTCATCTCGAAGGGGTAGATTTGCACGGGCACGTATTTCTGGCCGGCCTCGAGGGCCTGGTGCACCATGGTATAGACCTCTTCGATGGCGGGGTCGGTGATGGCGAAACAGCCCACCGAGCTGGCGCCGCCGTGCACCATGATGTAGCTGCCGGTGCGGCCGAGCGAGCGGTCGTAGGCGTTGGGGTATCCCACGTTGAAGGCTAGCCAGTGGTTGCTGCGGGGGTTGAGGGAGCTGGGGTAGACCTCGTAAAAGCCCTCGGGGGCCTGGAGGTCGCCCTCCGCCTGTTTGGGGCCCAGCGTGCCGCTCATGGCGGCAATGGGGTAGGTTTTGAGCAGGTGCCAGGAATTTTCCTCCTCCTCCCTCACATGCAGTTCCAGTTCCCGCTTCTCCTTGATGATGCGGATGAACACGGGCTTGCCGAAATGTGCTCCCCAGGCGGGTTTCACGTGGCGGTATGCAATCGCCACGCGGTCGGGTTCATCCGGGGTGCAGGAGGGGAGGGACATGGCAAGGCAGGCGGCGGCAAGCAGCAGGGTGCGTTTCATCATGGTGCGGGCGGCGTGGCGGGTTTGTCTTCCACCACCTCCGCCTCCAGCACGGTGGGTGGCGGCAGGGTGGGGACGGGTTTTTGCGGCGCCACAATCTCGGCGGGCGTGATGTCTCCTTCCGCCGCCTCCGCCGCCTCCTCCGTTTCCGGCACGGGTTCTGGCAGGGCTTCCTGTTCGGGCGCCGGTGCCTTTTTCTCGGTGTAGGCCTGCAGGATGCTCATGAGCAGCATGAACACGCCGAAGAAGAGCCCCGGCAGCAGCGCGCACACCCAGGGGTGGAACTTCACGGACTGCGCCGTTTCGTACAGCAGGGAATCCGGCGCCACATCCCGCGCCAGCGCCCACCACAGCATGTCGCTGAGCACAAACCACAGCGCCAGGCTGGTGAGGGTGGTGACCAGCACCCGCGTGCGCGTGGCGGCGCACAGGCCTGCCAAAATGCAGCCGCAGAGCGCCACGGAGACGATGGCGCCGCCGGTGTCCGGCATCTGCATGAACGCCACGGCTTCCGGGCAGGAATCCAGCGGGGCGGGCAGCAGCAGGTGCGGGCCGAACACCATGCAGGAGAGCCAGCCCAGCGAAAGCGTGAGGCACACGCACAGCACGGCGTTCCACAGCGCACCCGGGCCGCGCGGCACAAAGGCCAGCCCCAGCAGCAGGGCGAAGGCAAGCGTTTTCCAGCTCAGCACGCCCACGGGGAAGATGCCGCCGCTGGTGGCGGCGTACTCCCGCAGCAGGTCCAGCAGGCTGGCGTGCGGCGGCAGGGTGAGGCAGCACCAGACCAGCAGCATGAACACCAGTGCCAGCCACAGCCGCACCGCCGTGCAGAGGTGCCGCATGTTTGCCGTTATGAATTCGCGTATCATGGGTTACAGGCCCAGCAGGCAGCGGCAGGCGAAGGAAAGGGAGGTGCAGTCCTGCGTGTCGTGCGTTTCCAGCACCTCCGCCTCCGGGTGCGCGGCGCGTAGGGCGGGGGTGGGATTCACCAGCACGGTGCGCTCGCAGATGCCCATCAGCGCCTCGTCCGCCGCGCTGTCCGTGTAGAGCACGTCCGCGTGGGTGATGGCCAGGTCTTTCAGGCGCGCGAGCTTGTTGAGCCCCTTGTTGTTGCCTGGGGCCGCGAGGGCCGGCAGCAGGGGCACGCGGTCTCCCATGGTGATGGGGGTGCCGATGGTGTAGTCGAAGTTGAGCTCGCGCCCCATCAGGCGGGTCCACCAGCCGGGGGAGGCGGAGCAGAGCACGGTGCGGTCGCCCGCGCGGTCGTGCTGGTCCAGGCGCTCGCGGAGGGCGGGGTAGATGTTCGGCAGCAGCTCCTCCTTCACAAAGGATTCGCATTCTGCCTCCAGCTCATCCTTGGGCATGCGCCACACCAGGGAGAGGTACGCGCGCTTCATGAAGGATGTGCCCACCAGGCGCACGGCGCGCAGCAGCCCCACGGGCAGCAGCAGCAGCAGGTACAGCCGCCGCCAGCCGTGGCGTTTCAGGATGCGCCGCGCAAAGCGCAGCTGGGAGTCTCCCGGGAACAGCGTCCCGTCCATGTCGAAGATAGCAGTCATGATTTGTTGTTGGAGAAGATGCGCCATTTCCACACGAGCATGACAATGGCGCCGAGGATGATGCCGCCGAGGTGCCCGGCCTCGCCGCCGGCGTTGGTGAGGTTGAAGAGGATGACAACGGTGGCGATGCCGATAATCACCCAGGCGAAGGTGCGCAGCTTGAGCGTGATGGGCGGGAAGAGCAGGCGCAGCCGCGCATCCGGGAACATGAACGCCGCCGCTATCATCACGCCGTAGATGGCGGCGGAGGCGCCCACCATGGGCACGATTTGCGAGGGTGCGCCGGGAACGGCGCAGCCTTCCGCCAGGAGCCGGTTGCAGGTGTACACGTATGCGGCGGGGTCGGAAAGGGAACCGTACACGCCGTAGTACGCCAGCAGGGAGGAGAAGAGCGCGCCCGCCACGCCGCAGCCCAGGTAGTACGCCAGGTAGCGGCGGGAACCCATCATCTCCTCCACCACGGGGCCGAAGAAGTACAGGGCCCACATGTTGAACACCAGGTGCCCCAGGTTGGCGTGCACAAACTGATAGGTGACCAGGCGCCAGAGCTCGCCGTTGGTGAAGGAGAGGTACCAGGAGTGCGCACCCAGCAGCTCGAAGATGGAGACCGGATAGCCCTCCGGCATGGCGATGCAGAAAATGGCGTTGCGCTGCACAGCGAGCCCCACCACGAAGACAATGATGTTGAGGATGAGCAGGGATTGCGTGACGGTGAGGCGGTACTGGTTCATTTCTGCTGGTGTGACACGGCGGCGTTCATGTTTGTTCAACCCGCGTTAGGGCAGGCGGCGTGCGATGTTGGCGATTTCCTCCCCCGTGAGAAAGTGTTCCATCTGGCAGGCGGCCTCCTCCGCGCGGGTTTCGGAGAGCCCGGCGCATTCCCGCATGAAGCGGCACAGCGTGCGGTGGGCCGCCATCACGCGCTCCGCATAGGCGCTCCCCTTGCCCGTGAGCTGCACGGGGGCGTACGGCTCATAGGTGATGAGCCCCTCTGCGGCCAGTTTGCGCAGGGCAGCGGTGACACTGGGCATGCGCACGCCCAGCAGCTCTGCAATGGCGCTGGCCTGCGCCTGGCCCTGCCGCTGGCAGAGCATGCCGATGGCCTCCAGGTAGTCCTCCGCGCTGCGCCCCAGGCGCTCGGTGTCTGTGGGGTTCGCGCTCATGCCTTTTTGCGGAGCACGGCCACGCACTCCAGGTGTTTTGTTTGCGGGAAGAGGTCGAAGGGTTGCACCTCCTCCACCTCGTATCCGGCCTTGTCGAATTCCGCCAGGTCGCGTATCTGCGTGGCGGGGTTGCAGGAGACGTACACCACGCGCGCCGGGCCGAAGGCGAAGAGCTGGTCCAGGAAAACCTTGTCGCACCCCTTGCGCGGGGGGTCTATCACCACGGCGGTCTCGTTTGCGGGGAAGTCCACCTCTGCAAAGATGGCCTCTGCGCTGGCGGCCAGGAAGGAGGCGTGCTCGATGCCGTTGCCGCGGGCGTTGGCGCGCGCCCAGTCCGCGCTGGTCTCGCTCACCTCCACGCCCAGCACCTTCTGGAAGTGCGGGGCGAGCGTGAGCGCAAACAAGCCGCTGCCGCAGTAGGCATCCACCAGGTAGCGCGTGCCGTCCTGGCAGGCCTTTTCCGCCACGTAGCCCGTGAAGAGCGGCAGGATGAACGGGTTGTTCTGGAAGAAATCCCCCGCCAGGAAATTGAAGGTGAGCGCGCCCACGTGCTCGGTGCACACGGCGTTGTTGTTGGTGATGACGCCGCCCTCGCTCACGCGCATGAGCAGGGTGGCCCCGCGCTTGTACTGCGCGGCCGCCTGCTGCACGGATTTCCGCAGGGCGGGCAGGGCGGCGTTGATGGGGTCCATGGCGATGGGGCACTGCCGCACATCGCACACCTCGGAGCGGGAGCCGGCGCGCAGGAAACCGATGCTGCCCATCTTGGCCTCCTTGGGCTTGTGGAAGTGCGGGGTGATTTTGGAGCGGTAGCCGAAGGTTTGCGGGGAGGCGATGGCGGGGTTCACCGGCGGCTCCAGCCCGGTCTGCAGGCGCAGCAGGTCCGCCACCTGGGCGGTCTTGTACTCCAGCTGGCGCGCGTATTCCAGGTGCTGGTACTGGCAGCCGCCGCAGTAGCCGAACACCGGGCACACGGGCCGTATGCGGTGCGGGGAGGGCTCCAGCACCTCCACCAGGTCCGCGTGGGAGCAGTTTTTCTCATTGCGGTAGATGCGCGCCTTCACCAGTTCCCCCGGCAGCGTGAAGGGCACGAACACCACCCAGTTCTCGATGCGCCCCACGCCCTCTCCCTGGTTGGTGAGGTTGTCGATGCGCAGTTCCACCTCTTGGTGGTAGGCAAAGGGCTCTGCCACGAATTTGCGGGGTGGGGTATCAGTCATCTCTTGTCCTTGGTGAGTTTGCCGTTGATGTCCATGGGCAGGTTCTCCGGCAGTGATAAGGGGCGCAGGCCGCGCATTTCCGCGGAATTGGGCTTGGGG
The DNA here is from genome assembly GCA_030523775.1 of Akkermansia sp. Lineage (GTDB taxonomy): Bacteria > Verrucomicrobiota > Verrucomicrobiia > Verrucomicrobiales > Akkermansiaceae > Akkermansia. The sequence continues at coordinate 42,414 of JAUNHW010000002.1, read as the reverse complement.
GCGTTCGGTGCGCCGTCTGTGCTGATGGCCTCTTCCGGCGGGGCGAGGTTGCGGATGCGCAGCCCCGGTGCCGCGCGCAGCACGCTGCCATTGCCCAGGGTGGTGGTGCCCAAGCCGTCCGCCGGTTCGGCACCGAACTGCGGCAGGCCCAGCGTGAGCGGGCCGCTTTGTCCGGCTTGCACGGAGATATCCTGCGCAGAGGGCTCGGGGATGTTATCGCCGGGGCCCTGTTCCGCCAGCAGTTTCAGCGCGGCCTCCTGCTGCTCCGGTGTGGGGGTCACCTGTTCCCCGTTGGTTGCCTGCGGGGCGGCATCCGCGGGGGAGTCGGCCTGCTTGTCTTTGGAGCCGTACCCGAACAAGCCGGAAAAGAAGCGTCCGATGAGGGTGGAGCTTTCCGTTTGGGTCGCCGTGGCGGCTTGCTCCGCAGTTGCGGCATTCCCGGCCTCTGCGGTGGTGGCGGGTGCTGCCACCTGGGCCGGTTCCCTTGCCGGCGCCACCTTCCCCGCGCGCGTGGATGTGCACGCGCACAGCGCGAGCACCGCCGCCGGGGCAACCGCTTTCCAAAATGCCTTCATCACGGCCATGCTACCATTTATCCGCCGTGCTGGCAAGCTTTAGTGCCACCCGGCCGCAGCCGCCATGACTCATTTTTTATGCAATTCTTGCCAATTCTCTTGACAAAGGGGCGGAACTGTGTAAACTTGCCCCCACCAAACGAAAACCATTCATCACCATTATGGCTCATACACTCTCCGCTAAGAAGCGCATCCGCCAGACCGCCACCCGTACCGCGGCCAACCGTTCCACCATGTCCCGCGTCCGCACCCTCCGCAAGAAGGTGGACGCCGCCGTGGAAGGCAAGGACAAGGAGGCTGCCTCCGCCGCCTACAACAACTTCGCTTCCGCCATCGACAAGGCGGCCAAGCGCGGCACCGTGCCGGCCAACCGTGCAGCCAACTACAAGAGCAAGGCTGCCAAGGCTATCGCCTCCATCGCCTAAATCCCCTTTCGGTTTTTGTTTGGGGGCGGGGTATCGGCAGCAATCCGGTGCCCCGCCTTTCCTTTTTCCCATTCCTGCCATGCAGCCCGATTTCAAGGAGATTGCCACCACCGTGGCGAATGATCCCGCCAGCTACAAGCTCTGCGCCGTTTGCGGCGCCGTGGTGGACCGCGATGCCGCCACCTGCCCGGACTGCACCGCCTACCGTTTCGACACCGACCCCGAGCACGTGCTCAACCGCGCCCTGGATCTCGGCTCCAAGCCGCGCAGCAGCGTCACCCACCTGGACACCGTGGAGTGACAGTTCTTCCCACCACCGGGGCGTTTTTTGCAAAAGAAAGGCAGCCGCGCCGGTGGCGGGCTGCCGGAAGGGAGCGGGTGGCCGCTGAATCAACCGATGCGGAAGGTGATGCGCGCCTTCTCCATGTCGTACGGGGAAACCTCAATTTTCACGCGGTCTCCCACCACCAGGCGGATGAAGCGCTTCCTCATCTTGCCGGAGATGTGGGCCAGGAATTCGTGCCCGTTGGCCACTTTCACGCGGAACATGGTGCCCGCAAGCACGGCGGATACCACGCCCTCCAGCTCAACCTCCCCCTCGCCGTCGTCATCCTTGGGCTTGGGTTTGGGAGCGGGTGCTGCGGGACGGTTGTTGGGGTTTCTGCGGGGGCCGTTGGGGCGCCCCTGGGGGCGCGGGCCGCGGTTGTTCGGAGGATTTGCCATTATGCTTGATGTTGATTGGGCATGCGCCGCAGCGGGTGCATGCGGGTTGAGTTTAATGCCGGGCGCGCGGATTGGCAAGTGAAAATTCGCCGCCCCGGGGGCGGATTTGAAAAAAAGTTGCCCTAAATCTCAAAATGCGGTTGACAAAAGGGGAGAACGAGAGTAGATTAGCCGCCCCGGAACTGGAAGGTTCCCCGGCGCAAGCCGGAAATTCCCGGAAATCAGTTAGAAAAATATGAAGACGTACTCTGCAAAGCCTCAGGATATCGAGCGCAAGTGGTATGTGATCGACGCCGCCGACAAGGTGCTCGGTCAGGTTGCCGTGCAGGCAGCCAACCTGCTGCGCGGAAAGTGCAAGACAATTTTCACCCCGCATGTGGATTGCGGTGACTACGTGGTCGTGGTGAACGCGGACAAGGTGGTGCTCTCCGGCACAAAGGAGACCACCAAGATCTACACGCGTTACACGGGCTACGTGGGCAACCAGCGCGTGACCACGCCGGCCAAGCTGCGCAAGACGCATCCGGAGCTCATCCTGGAGCACGCCATCCTGGGCATGGTGCCGCACACCCGCCAGGGCCGTGCGCAGGCCACCCGCCTGAAGGTGTACGTGGGTGCGGAGCATCCCCACGCCGCCCAGAACCCCGAAGCCGTGTAACCTAAACAGAACCTCTTTCCATCATGTCTACCACACCTTACAATTCCACCGGACGCCGCAAGGAGGCTATCGCCCACGCTTGGCTCACCCCCGTAGAGGAGGGCAAGAGCGGCAAGATCACCATCAACCGCCGCAGCTTTGAGGAGTACCTCCCCACGGATGCCCTGCAGAACGCGGTGCTTCAGCCCTTCTACGCCACCAACACCATGAAGAAGTACGACGTGCGCGTTGTCTCCCACGGTGGTGGCATTCACGGCCAGACGGGTGCCATCAGCCTGGCGATTGCCCGCAGCCTGGTGATGATCAACGAGGAATACCGCACGCTGCTGCGTGCGCAGGGTCTGCTCACCCGTGATTCCCGCATGAAGGAGCGCAAGAAGGCCGGCCGTCCCGGTGCCCGCAAGCGCTTCCAGTTCAGCAAGCGCTGATTTCCCAACCCATTTCCGGAAGACAGAGGGGGCCATGCTTTTGCATGGCCCCCTTTTTTTCGGAAAATCCCGCGCGCGGAGCGCGCATTTATCCAAATTGTCAATCGTCCATCGTCACTCGTTAAATATTTGGCATCCCCCCAGCGGCCGTGTTTCTTGATGAGGGCCACAAGGTGGTCCACGGCCTCATCCTGCGGGATGTTCATCTCCACGGGGGTGTGGCCCACGTACAGGTTGATTTTGTTGGGTGCGCCGCCCACGTAGCCGAAATCGGCATCGCTCATCTCGCCGGGGCCGTTGACGATACAGCCCATGACGGCAATCTTGACGCCCTTGAGGTGGCCCATGGCGGCGCGGATGCGTGCGGAGGCCTCCTGGATGTTGTAGTGGGTGCGCCCGCAGGAGGGGCAGGAGACGAATTCCGTCTTGCTCACGCGCACGCCGGCGGCCTGCAGCAGGTTGAATGCCAGGCGCGCGGCCTTTTCCGGGTCCTTCTCCAAGCGGATGCACACGGCGTTGCCGATGCCGTCGCACAGCAGGGAGCCTATGTTCACCCCGGCGGCCATGGGCGCGGAAAGCTTGCCCTCCCCGCCCAGCGTATCCTTCAGCAGGATGGGATGGCGCGCGGGTACCATGGCTGCCAGCAGGCGGAAGGCCTGCACGGGCGGCATGTCCACGCCGTCCTTCACGGTCACCAGCGTGGCGGGGGCGTCTTGCAGCGCGGCGCATGCGGCGGCATCCCGCGGGTCCACCTCCACGGCGGCGGCGTCCTCGCAGGAAATCTCCGGCATGAAATCACCCATCTGCGCGGCATCCAGCGCGGTGATGGCGGCGGCGGGCAGCACCACGCGCACGGGCTCGTTCCAGCCCAGGCTCACGCCGCCGCGCTGTATCACATCCGCCTTGCGCTTGTGGTAGGCGAAGGGATCGATGACGGCCTCCGGCTCCCGCTCGGGCGCGGTGCCGTGCCCGCCCGCGCCGGGCTGGAAGGGGGCGGCCAGTTCAAAGCCGGGCGCCACCTCGTGCACGGGGTCTTCCGTGAGGGAGACGCGCAGGGTGTCGCCAATGCCGTCCGCCAGCAGGGAACCGATGCCGCACGCGCTCTTGATGCGGGCGTCCTCGCCCTCGCCGGCCTCCGTCACGCCCAGGTGGATGGGGTAGTTCCAGTCTGCCCCCTCCTCCGCCAGGCGCTTCACGAGCAGGCGGTAGGCCTGGATCATCACCTTCACGTTGGATGATTTCATGGAGAACACCAGCTGGTGGTAGTTGAGGTCGCGGGCAATGCGGGCGAATTCCAGCGCGCTTTCCACCATGCCCTCCGGGGTGTCGCCGAAGCGGTTGAGGATGCGGTCGGAGAGGGAGCCGTGGTTGGCGCCCAGGCGCATGGCGCGGCCGTGCTCCTTGCAGAAGAGCACCAGGGGCGTGAAGGCGGCGCGTATCTTGTCCAGCTCCTCCTCGTACTCGGAGTCCGTGTAGTCGCGCTCCACAAACTTTTTCTTGTCCACGAAATTGCCGGGGTTCACGCGTATTTTCTCCACCCACTTGGCGGCCTCCATGGCGGCATCCGGCTTGAAGTGGATATCCGCCACCAGCGGCACGTGGCATCCCGCCGCGCGCAGCTCGCGCGCTATGTTCTCCAGGTTGGCCGCGTACACTTTCGTCTGCGCCGTCAGGCGGATGATCTCGCACCCGGCCTCCGCCAGCGCCAGGGATTCCCGCACGCAGGCGGCGGTGTCCAGCGTGTCGCTGGTGAGCATGGACTGGATGCGGATGGGGTTGGCGCCGCCGATGCCGGTGTTGCCGATGGCAACCTCGCGCGTGGCGCGCCGCGTGTAGTGGTACAGACTGGGACAATGCAGCAGGCTCATATCCCCATTGTACGCCACCCGCCCGCCTTTTCAAGCACGGAATCTCATTGACTGCGTGCGGGCGGGCCAGTATCATGGGGGCATGAAACTCGTGAGTTGGAACGTGAACGGGCTGCGCGCCACGCTGGGCAAGGGTTTGCCGGAGAAGATGGATGAACTTGGGGCGGATGTGCTCTGCTTCCAGGAAATCAAGGCGCGCCCGGAGCAGGTGGCGGACCTGTGGCTGGCCTCCTGGCCGCATGCGCTGTGGAACCCCGCGGAGCGTCCCGGCTACTCCGGCGTGCTCATCCTCTCCAAGGTGAAACCGCTTTCCACCGCGCTGGGAATCGGCGTGCCGGAGCATGATACGGAGGGCCGCGTGGCCACCATGGAGTTTGATGACTTTTATGTGGTGTGCTGCTACACGCCCAACTCACAGAACGAGCTTGCCCGCCTGCCGTACCGCCAGGAGTGGGATGCCGCCTTCCGCGCGTACGCTTCCAAGCTGGCGGAGACAAAGCCCGTGGTGTTCTGCGGTGATTTGAACGTGGCGCACCAGGAAATCGACATTGCACGGCCGGACACCAACCATTTCAGCGCCGGGTTCTCCGACGAGGAGCGCGCCGGGTTCACCCAGCTGCTGCAGGCGGGCTTTGCAGACACCTTCCGCCGCTTGCACCCCGATACGAAAGACGCCTACTCCTGGTGGAGTTTCCGCGGTGGTGCGCGGGCTCGCAACGTGGGGTGGCGCATCGACTACTTCTGCGTGTCGGAATCCCTGATGCCGCGCGTGAAAAGCGCCGCCATCCACCCGGATGTCACGGGGTCGGACCACTGCCCCGTCTCCCTAGTGCTGGAGTAGGGCAACGCCGTTTGGCACCCTTGGCTATTCCGTGCATCTTTGGCAGGCCTGGACCCAGTGGCCGGGGGCAATTTCCCGCATGGGGGGGCGCTCCGTGAGGGTGGCGGGGTCCACGCCCAGGCGCTGGCAGAAGCGGCAGCCCTGCACATGTTCCGCCAGGGAGGCCACGCTGCCGGGAATGGCTGGCAGGTGGGATTTGCGGGCGTATTCCGCACGCGGCATGGAGGCCAGCAGGGCGCGCGTGTAGGCGTGCACCGGGTGGGCAAACAGCTCTGCGGCATCCGCGCTTTCCACCACGCGCCCGGCGTACATCACCACCACGCGGTCACAGTTTTGCGCCACCACGCCCAAATCATGAGTGATGAGCAGGGTGGAGGTGCCGTCCTCCTGCCGCAGTTGGCGCAGCAGGGAGAGCACCTGGTCCTGCACGGTGACATCCAGCGCGGTGGTGGGCTCATCTGCAATCACGAGGTCCGGCTGGCAGGCAATGGCCATGGCGATGACCACGCGCTGGCGCATGCCGCCGGAGAGGGAGCCGGGGTACTCCCACGCGCGCTGTGCCGCGGCGGGAATGCGCACGCGCTCCAGCAGGCGCACGCTTTCCTCCCACGCTTCCTTTTCTGCCAGGTTGCGGTGCAGCATCAGCGTTTCCGCAATCTGGGCGCCGATGGTGTGCACGGGGTTGAGCGCTTTCATGGGCTCCTGGAAAATCACGCCGATGCCGCCGCCGCGCACCTGGTGCAGGCGGTGTGCGGGCATCTGCAAAACATCCTCCCCGTTGAAGAGCACCTGCCCGGCGGTGATGTGCCCCGCGGGTTGCGGCAGCAGGCGCACCAGGCTCATGGCGGTCACGCTCTTGCCGCAGCCGCTTTCTCCCACAATGCCCACGCACTTGCCGCGCGGCACGGTGAACGACACATCGTCCACGGCGGTGAGCAGGCTGCCGCCGTGCTCAAAGGCGGCGGAAAGGTGGCGTACCTCCAGCACGTTTGGGGATGTTTCGTTCATTGCTGTGCCTCCGGCGGCAGGGGAATCACGATGTCCTGCTCCGGGAAAGACGCGCCGCTGCGGCGGGCATCCAGGGTTTCCTGCTTCATCTTCTCGTCCACCCAGTAGAGGTGGCTGTCCAGCGGGTCGAAATAGCGCGGCGGGCAGAAGCGGCACTGCGGCGTGTCCGGCCAGCGCAGCCAGCGCCACTGCGCGAAGCGCCAGTAGGTGGTGGTCCACCCCGGCACCCAGGCGGCGGTGGCGGCAATGAGCCGCTGCACGCGGTGCTGGGCGGCCACGGCTTCCTCCTCCGTGCCGGCGGTTTGGGCGGCGATGATGGCGCGGTCCAGCGAGGGGGAGTTGGTGCCGGTGATGTTGTTGGTGCCGGTGAGCGGTGTGCCGTCTGCGTTGTAGGCGTAGGTGGAGAGGAAGAAGGCGGCGGCATCCGGCAGCGGTGGGGTGAAGCCCCAGGACCAGATGGCCGCGCTGTACTGGCGCTCCTTGACCTTCAGGTAGAACACGGTGTCGTCCATCTGCTCCAGGCGCAGGTCCAGCCCGCATGCGGCGGCATCTTCCCGCAGCATGTTCATGCAGTTGGCGTACAGCGGGTCGATGCGTGAGCTCACCACCACCTGCAGGCGCGTGCCGTCCGGCTTGCACAGGATGCCGTCCGGCCCTTCCTCCGTGTATCCGGCGCGGGCGAAGTAGGCGCGCGCGCGCTCCGGGGAGTACGGCAGGGCCGTGATGGTGGAATCCGTGTATTTGCCGAACCCGCCGAAGTATGAGCCTGCGCGCGAGAAGTCTCCGCGGAAGATGGTGTCTATCACGTGGCGCACGTTGAGGGCGTGGTGGAGGCCGAGCCGCATGTTGCGGTTGCTGAAGGGCGCGGCGGAGCAGTTGAGGTGGAAGCCGAAACAGTTGCGCGGCCACATGTTGCTGAAGTGCACGCGCTGGATGAACCCGCGCCGCACGGGGTCTATCTCCAGCCCCTCGTACCAGAAGTCGGCATCGCGCGCGGAGAACACGTCAATCTCTCCCACGCGGAAGAGCTCGCGCAGCTTGGATGGTTCCGTGATGAAGGAGTAGGTGATGCGGTCCACGTTGCAGGAGTGGCGCGTGAACTTGCGCTGCGCCGCCCACCAGTCCGGCACGCGCTTCATGGTGAGGCTGTGCCCCATCACCAGCGCATCCGTGTCCACGGTGTAGCCGCCGGTGGTGGGGGCCACGCGCCATTGGTAGCGCGTGGGGTAGTCCGGCCCGTACTCCGCGTAGAATGCCGTGCAGTCTGCGGATATGGCGGCGTAGTGCGGGGCGTACGGGCGCGCGGTGCTCAGGGTCACGGCGAGAATGTTGTCGCCGTACAGGGTGATGTGGGAGAAGGCGTTCAGGTACTGGTCTGCAAAGAAGGGTTCCGCGCCGTGGGGCGAGGTGCGCACGTACAGCGCGGTGATGAAGTCACGCACGGTGAGCCTGGAGCCGTTGGAGAAGCGCGCGGCATCGTCTATGTGGAAGAACACGGTGCGCCCGTCTGCGGAGACGGCCCACTTGTCTGCCGTGCCGGGGATGATGCGGCCTGTGGCGGGGTGCAGGCGCACGAGCGGCAGGGAGATGTCATCATAGATGTATCTGCGGGTGGCGTTGTTGCTGTTGGGGCCGAAGAGGCGCAGGGTGTTGGGGAAGGAGCGCTGCAGGCCGAGCCGCAGCGTGCCGCCCTTCTGCGCCTGCGGGTCGCCTATTTCCGGCTCGTCCGCGCCGTCCTGCCAATCCAGGTTGGCGGGCAGGTCCTGCGGGGTGAGGTAGCGCAGGTAGTCTCCCTCCGCGCGGCGGTTCAGGAAGGCGCATAATCCCTCTGCCGCGGCGAGCGCGCGGGTTTGCGCGGCGGTGTATGCGGTTCCGCAGGGCAGGGGGGTGGCGCAGGCGTCCAGGGCATCCGCCATGTCTGTACCCAGCGTTTCCAGCTGGCGGTTGATGTATCCCTGCACGCGCGCGTTCCAGCGGCCCGTGAAGCCTGCAAAGCCCTCCGGCATGCGCCAGGCGCGCATGTAGTCCGGCACGGCCTCCGTCTCCGCGAAGGCGGGCGGCATGGTTTCCTCTGCGGGCGGCTGCCACTCCGCGCCGCTGCGCACGCCCTCCCCGCACCCGCAGGGCAGCAGGAGCGGCAGCAGGGCCCACAGCAGGGCGGTTGTGGGGATGCGCTTATTCATAGTGGCTGTGCCGGTGCGGGTCGAAGGCCTCCCTCACCGCCTCGCCGATGAAGGTGACCAGCAGCAGGATGAGCACCAGCGCGCAGAACGCGGCGGATACCACCCAGGGGCAGGAGAGTTTGGAGAGGCCGTCGTTGAGCAGCCTGCCCCAGCTGGCGTAGGTTTCCGGCAGGCCGAACCCCATGTAGTCCAGCGAGGTGAGCGAGAGGATGACCGCGGCCACGCTGAAGGGAACGAGCGTGACGATGATGCTGATGAGGTTTGGCAGGATGTGGCGGCGCATGATGTAGAACGCGCCGGCGCCCATGGTGCGGGCCGCGGCCACGTAGTCGCGCGTTTTCTCGCGCATGGTGGCGGTGCGGATGAGGTAGGTCATCTGCATCCACCCGAAGACGGCCATGAGCCCCAGCGTGAGCACCAGCCCGCGCAGCTCCGCCGGCACCAGGTCGGATAGGATCATCACCACGAACAGGAACGGCAGCTGGGAGAGTATCTCTATCCCGCGCTGCGTGAACAGGTCGAACCGCCCGCCCAGGTAGCCCATGAGCATGCCCATGGTGAGCCCCACCGCGTAGATGAGCGGCAGGTAGAACAGCGCGGCCTTGATGTTCACCTGCAGCCCGCCGTACAGGTAGGCCAGGATATCCGCGCCCTGGCTGTCGGTTCCCAGCAGGTGGCCGTCCAGCAGAGGCGGCGCGGGGTGGTAGTGCACGCGGCAGAAATCCGTCTCCGCGGTGGCTTGCAGGAATTCCTGCACGGTGCCCTTGCCCGTATAGCGCTCCTCGCGCAGCTCGCCGTTCTCGTGGCGGGCGGAGTACACCTCGTGCCCGTCGGGAGCCCAGCCGCGCGTGTGGCCGTCGGGGCGTCCGTCCCGGAAACGCTGGCGCAGGTGCATGGTGCCGTTGGGGTGGAATCGGCAGGCCAACCCGTTGTAGCGGGTGGTGCCATCGGGTTCGTGGAGGGTGCCGTGGTGGTGGGAGAGCGGCTCGCGCGGGAAGGGTACGGCATCCGCGGTGGGTTCGTACGGCACGGGGGGCATGATGACCCGCTGCGCCGCGCCGGGCGTGCCTGCCTCATCCGCCATGCGGCGGTAGTTGGCCTCCGCCAGGCCGTCCACACCCTGCACGCCGAAGGTTGAGGCGGGGATGACTGCGCGCGTGAACGCGGGGAAATGCCAGGCGCCGTTGTACTGCACGGCGAGCGCGCGGTGCCCCACCAGGCACTGGTCCAGCGCGGCCAGCAGCACAATGCCCGCCAAGGCCAGCAGGGAGCGGTACCCGCGCTTCATGCTGCGGAAACGCTGCCAGCGGTTCACGTTCTGCGGCGCGGGGCGCAGGGTTTCCGCTCGGCAGCACAGCACAAACAGGCCCGCCGCAAACAGCAGCAGCATGCACAGCCAGCCGAACCACTGGAACGTGCCGTCCGCCGCCAGCCACGGGCAGTTGCCGCCCGCGCAGTGCAGCAGCGGCACCTCACGGCTGGCCGTGAACGCCCAGGAGATGGTGGGAAGCTGCCAGCCGCAAAGCTCCGCCCACCCGCCGGCAACCGCCGCCAGGATGAGCGCCAGCGCTGTGAGCGGCTTCTTCATTCAAACTTCACGCGGGGGTCTATGCTTGCCACCAGCAGGTCTGAAAGCAGGTTGCCGATGATGATGATGCCGGAGGTGAGCAGCAGCGTGCCCATGATGAGCGAGTAGTCCTTGTCCATGAGCGCCTGGAAGCTCAGCATGCCGAAGCCCTGGATGTCGAACACGCGCTCGATGAGCAGGGAGCCGCCCACCACCGTGCACACCACGCTGCCCAGGGTGGACGCTATGGGGATGAACGAGTTGCGGAACGCGTGCCGCCACACCGCACGCTTGAAGGAGAGCCCCTTGGCCACCGCCGTGCGCACGTAGTCCGCGGATAGGTTGTCCATGAGGTTGTTCTTCATCATCATGGTGGTCATGGCGAAGGTGGACACCACGTAGCAGAGCAGCGGCAGCACCGTGTGCGCCAGCAAGTCCCGCGCCTGCCCCCAGGGCGGCAGGGCCTCGAACCCCGGGCTGGTGAGCCCGTACAGCGGGAACCACTCCAGCCGCGCCCCCAGGTACACCAGCAGCACCGCGCCCAGGGCAAAGCCCGGCACCGCGTAGCCGGTGAAGATGAGGATGCTGCTCAGGCTGTCGAACACCCCGCGGTGGCGGATGGCCTTCACCACCCCCAGCGGAATGCTCACCAGATAGGTGATGAGCGCCCCCAGCAGGCCCAGGTACAGGGTTGCGGGCAGGCGGTCCAGCATCATGGCCGCCACGGGCTCGTTGTACTTGTAGGAGCGCCCCAGGTTGCCCTGCAGCACGCCGTCGAACACCTTCCTGTGCGCCACCGCGCGCCAGCGCCGCAGGGCGGGGGATGCCTCCTGCCGGGCAATGGCGGCGGGGTCCTCCACATGGTGGCGCTCCGCCCAGCGCAGCGCGCGCGCATGCGGTGATTGCGCCTCCAGCAGCCAGCCTTCCGCCGCCCACCAATCAGGGGCATCCGCGCAAACGGATTCCCCCTCCAGCCGCACCGGCACCACCGCCGCACGCCCGTCCGCGCGCACCACGGAAAGCTGCGCGCAGCCGTCATCCCCCAGCTCCGCCTTGGAAACCTGCACCTTGCGCGGCAGCACGCCCAGCCATTGCAGGTATCCCGTGAGCATGGGCTCATCCAGGTTGAACATTTCCTCCAGTCTCTCCACCTCGTCGTCCCCTATGGCGTTCTCCGCGCCGCCCACCGCCTTGTCGCCCGCCAGCGCGCCTATCGCCTGCTCCTGCAGGATGCGCTCCACGGGGCCGCCGGGAACCAGCCGCGTCAGGCAGAACACCAGAAACGTCACCCCTACCAGCGTGACCGGTATCAGCATCAACCTCCTGACGATATAGCCCCACATGCCCCTCTTCAACGCATTGTACCAAACCAAACCCGCTCTGCAAGGATTTTCAACACCCTTTGCATGCTTGGCACACCATCGGTTTTTTCCTTGGATGATTGCAGGCGGGGTGGTACAATGGCAGCATGTTCAGGATACTCGCCACAACTGATTTTTCGGAGGCATCCCAGCCGGTGCTGGACTTTGCCGCGAACGTGACGCGCCAATGCGGGGGCAAGATGTACCTGCTGCACGTGGTGCGCTACAACATGGGCGATAGCGGCTTCGGGCTCACCAACGGCGATATGTCGGGCGCGTTTTGCGGGCTGGAGATAGACCCGGAGCACCCGAACCGCATCCTGGAACTGGCGGACCGCCGCGCCAAGGAGGTGGCGGACACCGTGCGCGAGAAGTGGGGCATCCCCATCTACGCCAAGGCAGAGGAGCATGAGGACATCGTGCGCTGCGTGCAGCGGTTCTGCGAGCGCCACAACGTGGACCAGGTGGTCATCGGCAACCGCCACCACAGCATCTTCAGCACCATCCTGCTGGGCAGCACGGCGGAGAAGCTGGTGCGCGGCGCCAAGGTGCCCGTGACCGTGGTTCCCTGCGAACCCAACATGAAGAAATGAACATCGTTTTCCTAGGGGATGTGGTGGGCGAGCCTGGACGCGGCGCGCTCTACCGCGCCATTCCGCTGCTGCGCGAGCAATACGCCGCGGACGCCGTGGTGGTAAACGCGGAGAACGCCGCCGGCGGCAAGGGTATCACCCCCAAGCTGGTGGAGGAGATGCTGGAGAAGGGGGTCGACATCATCACCCTGGGCGATCACACCTGGGACCAGCCGGACCTCGTTCCGTGGCTGGACGGCGGCTCGGATGCCGCCGCGCGCGTGCTGCGTCCGTTCAACCTGCAGGAGGGTACGCCCGGGCAGGGCAGCCTGGTGCTGGAGACGCCCTCCGGCAAGCTGGGCATCCTGTGCCTGAGCGGGCGCACCTTCATGCGCCCCGGGGCCACCAACCCCTTCACGCTTGGGTATGCGGAGGCGGTGCGCCTGCGCGAAAACTGCGCGGCGCTGCTGGTGGACATGCACGCGGAAACCACCAGCGAGAAGGTGGCCATGGGCTACCGCCTTGACGGCGTGGCCAGCGCGGTCATCGGCACGCACACGCATGTGCAAACCGGGGACGAGCGCATTCTGGAGCACGGCACCGCGTACCTCACGGATGCCGGCATGTGCGGCTCGCTCAACGGCGTCATAGGCCGCGATGCGGAGGCCGTGCTGCAGGGCTGTATCACCGCGCTGCCCTGCAAGTACCCCGTGGGCGGCTGGCCCGCACAGGTTTGCGGCGTGTGCGTGGTCACGGACGCCGCGGGCCGCGCCACCTCCATCACCCGCATTGCACAGGTTTACGAGAAATGATGGATGAGGAACGCTTCGGCGGCATCGGCCGCCTGTACGGCACCGCCGCCGCAGAACGCATCTGCGCCGCGCGCGTGGCCGTGGTCGGCATCGGCGGCGTGGGCTCCTGGGCCGCAGAGGCTCTGGCCCGCAGCGGCGTGGGCACGCTCGTCCTCATGGATTTGGATGACATCTGCATCACCAACACCAACCGCCAGATAGAGGCCACGGAGGGCGCGTACGGCCGCTCCAAGGCGGAGGTGATGGCGGAGCGCGTGCGCTCCATCAACCCGAACGCGCAGGTGCTGCCCCTGCTGCACTTCTACTCCGCCAAGCACCCGGAGCACCTGTTCGACACGCACCCAGACGTGGTGGTGGACGCCATCGACGACATGCACCCCAAGGCGCACCTGATAGCGGAATGCCGCCGGCGCGGCGTGCCGGTGGTCACCTGCGGCGGCGCGGGCGGCCGCGTGGATGCCGCGTGCATCACCGTGGCGGACCTGGCGCGCACGCACCACGACAACATGCTGGTGCAGCTGCGCAAGGAACTGCGCAAGCAATACGGCTTCCCGCTGGAGGACAAGTGCCCGGAAATCGGCATCCCCTGCGTCTACTCGCCGGAGAAACCGCTCTTCCCCCGCTGCGACGGCTCGGTGTCCGCCGAGCGCGAACCCGGCACGCCCGCCAAGCTGGGCTGCGCCGCCGGGTACGGCTCCGCCACACACGTCACCGGCACCTTCGGCTTCATGGCCGCCGGCGCCGCCCTTCAAATCATCACCCAATCACACGCATGAGCAAGTTCAACGGCCACCCGCGCGAGGCCCGCGCCAACAAGCACACCGCAGAGTTTGAATCACGCCGCGAGCACAAGGCCGCAGGCAATGTGGTGCAGGCCCTCAACGAGGACGCGCTGGATGATATCCTGGCCGCGCACCCGCAAGGTCTCTACCTGGTGTTGGACTGCATCCAGGACCCGCACAACCTGGGCGCCATCCTGCGCACGGCGGACGGCGCAGGCGTGGCCGCCGTGGTGGCCCCGCGCGACAAGTCGGTGGGCATCACGGAAACCGTGCTGCGCGTCTCCGTGGGCGCGGCGGAGAAGGTGCCCTTCGTGCAGGTCACCAACCTCTCCCGCACCATGAAGGCCATGAAGGAGGCGGGCATCTGGTTCGTGGGCACCAGCGACCACGGGGACCGCTCGCTCTACGATGTGGACCTGAAGGGCGGCATGGCCCTGGTGATGGGCGCGGAGGGCGAGGGCATGCGCCGCCTCACCGAGGAGAACTGCGATTTCCTGGTGCGCATCCCCATGCACGGCAGCGTGCCCTGCCTCAACGTTTCCGTGGCCACCGGCGTCTGCCTTTACGAGGCCCTGCGCCAGCGTTCCATCCAGTAACTCTCCCACCCCATGCCGGATTCCCTCATCATCGACGTCGACACGCGCCCCGGCGAGCGCGTGCGCTTCGTGTCGGACCTGCATTTGGCGCACGAGCGCTGCGAGGCGCTCACTAAGTACCGTCTGGCCGAGCTTTTCGAGGGCACGGACACCCTGGTGGTGGTGGGCGACCTGTCGGAGACGCGCAACTGCCCGTGGCGGGAGATGGGACTGAAGCTGCGGCGGGAATTCATTGACAAATGCGCGGCGGCCGGTGTGCGGCTGGTGGAGATTGCCGGCAACCACGACCCCGCCGTGCCCACCCAGCTCGCGCGTTTCTGGGGCGGCCGCGTGGTGGCCATGCACGGCCACTCCGTTTTCAAGGAGATTGCCCCGTGGAGCTGGGAATACTTGGACAACAAGCCCTTCTTCCGCGAATTCATCGCCGCCCACCCGCAGGCGGATTCTTCTCTGGAAGCGCGCCTCGCCATGTCGCGCGAGCTGTGCGACGCCCTCACTCCCATCCTGAAGCGCAAGGGGCCGCACATCCCGTTGGTGAGCGGATTCCTGCACTGCTTCTGGCCGCCGGAGCGCCCGTGGAACATCGTGATGAACTGGTTGCGCTGCCCCGCCGCTGCCAACCGCTTTGCAGACCGCTTCTTCCCGGAGGCGCAAACCCTCGTCTTCGGCCATTTCCACCGCAAGTGCCTCCGCCGCTTCCAAAACAGAACGGTTGTCAACACCGGCGCCTGGTTCAGGCACGCACGCCCCTACATCCTGGACATGCAGGATGCCATCATCACGGATTTCCGCCCCGCAAGCCCGTCTCGGCGACCTGTCTCGGCGAAGCATTAGCGAAGACGGAAGCTATAGCGTAGTCGGAAGCCTTGGCGTAGACGGACGGACGAACTTTCAAATAGTACATCGTACATAGCCCGCCTCGGCGAAGCTTTGGCGGAGACGGGTACCTAGTACCTCCTGAAGTACCTTTCTGCGTTCCTATCTGCGCCGTGAGTGGCATAGATGTATCGCGTTTTCAGCAGCCCACTATCCCTGTGTCCCATCTCTAGCTGCAATGCGGCAAAGTTGCGGAAATGCGCGGCATGGTACGTGGCAAACGTGTGCCGGCAAACATCCTGCCGCCAGGGGTGGGCGGTTTCCTTGCTCCAGCCGGCCGCCTTGCGTAGCGCTCGCCACCGCTGCACCCAGCGGCGCGGGATGTCATGCCGCAGGGCGTCGATGTTCCCGCAGCGTAGCGGCACCACGCGGCCGCCGCCCGTTTTGCTCGTGGTGGGACGCACCACCACGCGCTGGTTCTGCCAGTCGATGTCGCGTTCCGGATCAATCCGGCTCACCTCCGTGGGGCGTATGCCGCAGTACAGCATCAGATGCAACGACAACTGCATGTCCTCATGTTCCGGCAGCTGCGCCGCCGCTTCCAGGCGCTCCACTTCCTCAATCGTCAGCGGCTCTATCGGCTTTTCCACCACCTCCGGCACCTCCACCCGCGACACCGGGTTGGAATCGCACCAATCGTGCTTGATAGCCGTGGAAAACACCCCGCTCAATATCGCGCGTGCCTTGCGGTATTGGGATGGACTCTCCCCATACGCCGTCTGCAAATACGCCCGGCAATCTTCCGACGTGATGCTTCTCACCCGCCGTTCCGCCAGCCCGGGATTCCGCACCATCAGCCGCTTGCAATAGTAGCGGAAATCCGTCACCGTCCGAGCCCGCCTGTTCTTCTTCTCCCGCTCTTCCAGTGCCATCTCTACCGCCTTGCGGAATGTGACGGTCTTCTCCCGCTTCCGCATCTCCTCCGCGCCCAGCCGCACGCACTCCCGCGCGCGCCTAACCCGCCCGCGCCCGCACTCAAGCGCTTCCCTGGCCACCAACGCAGCCTCCAGCACATCTATGCCTGTTGATTTCAGCACCTCCAGTGCTGCCTGTTCTTTGTCGCTAAGACCCGCCTCGGCGAATCGAAGAGTAGACGGGAGCTCAGGCGCGCAGCACCCAGCGTAGTCGGATGTCTCCTTAATTTCTGTGTTCATTGTGTTCTCGCTTTGCTAATGGGTAGTCAAGCCTTTTTTCAAAAATAAATCCAGTTCGCAGGTACAGGAGTTTCACCAACCTTCCGGCGGAACGATGCAGCGGAAGTGTGATTGCTTCATGACTTGGTAACATTTGAATTTGCTGGAACAATAGGCCATCAAACACCCATTAGCAATGGGTATACTGTCTTTCAGCCACGCGCAATGCCGCGCCTATAGCCATGAAACTCAGATTACCATCCCGCCTTGTTCAAGCTCTGCTCACCTCCTGCGCTGTAGCTCTGACCACCAACGCCCCGGTTTTCGCAGATGTGCCGGAGGACTACGCGCCCGTAATCATCACGAACGTCGACCAGCTTGCTGACTATACCGAATCGGATTACGTTGCATTCATCATCAGTGCCGATATCACGGACAGCGCGTACCGGATGTCGGGAGCGCACCAGTACTGGGTTGATGATGTCCTTCACTCTCATGTTTTAACCTTTGCGGAGCTTGAAAGCGGTTCGCCTGGTGCGGCTTTGTACATCGGCAAAGAGCTTGACGTGCAACAATTCGAGCAGCTGTGCTTTGCGCGCAATATAACCAACGTTTACCTTCGCGGCGGCGCGATTTATGCCAATTCCTCCAGCACCGTCAGCTTTACAGAGAATGGCACGGTGACGTTCAGCGAAAATTCGGCCAGCGATGGTGGCGCGATTTATGCCCACTCATCCAGCACCGTCAACTTCACGGATAATGATGCAGTGACGTTCAGCGAAAATTCGGCCTACGATGGCGGCGCGATTTATGCCAACTCCAGCACCGTCAACTTCACGGATAATGATACAGTGACGTTCAGCGGGAATTCCACCTCCTCATTTGGTGGCGCGATTTATGCCTACTCATCCAGCACCGTCAACTTCACGGATAATGATGCAGTGACGTTCAGCGAAAATTCGGCACAATTCGGCGGCGCGATTTATGCCAGTGGTACATTCGATTTGACGGGAAACACAAGCGTGA
>JAUNHW010000002.1:0-24880 GCA_030523775.1 Akkermansia sp. | reverse complement strand
TGCCAGTGGTACATTCGATTTGACGGGAAACACAAGCGTGACGTTCAGCGGGAACTCTGCCACTTCCGCAGGCGGCGCGATTTATGCCAGTGGTACATTCGATTTGACGGGAAACACAAGCGTGACGTTCAGCGGGAATTCCTCCTCCTCATCTGGTGGCGCGATTTGTGCCAGTGGTACATTCGATTTGACGGGAAACACAAGCGTGACGTTCAGCGGGAACTCTGCCACTTCCTTAGGCGGCGCGATTGATGCCCAATCATCCAGCACCGTCAACTTCACGGATAATGATGCAGTGACGTTCAGCGGGAATTCCACCTCCTCATTTGGTGGCGCGATTTATGCCCAATCATCCAGCACCGTCAACTTCACGGATAATGATGCAGTGACGTTCAGCGGGAACTCTGCCACTTCCGACGGCGGCGCGATTTATGTTGACCGCGGCACGCTCAACCTGACGGGAAACACAAGCGTGACGTTCAGCGGGAACTCTGCCACTTCCCACGGCGGCGCGATTGATGTTGACAGAGGCACGCTCAACCTGACTGGCAACGAGCATGTTGTGTTTCAAGAAAACTACGAGCAGAGCGGCAGCGGTGATAGTGCCACGTACCGCCTGCGCAGCATATATGGTTATAATAGCGCATTGAACATGTCGGCAGGTACAGGGCAAGACATAGTCTTCTACGACACTCTGTATGCGGATACCACATCCACGGTTTCATTCAATGCAAAGTATGTGGACAAGGATGGTGTGGAGCAGGAAGCAACGGGTGACATCGTATTCAGCGGGAAGTATGCGGAAGATGATTTGAGGAAGCTGAAGCCGAACTATACGCAGCAGGAGCTGACGAATTCCCTGACCACGGAGGTGCGAACGACCACCAATTTGTACGGCGGGCGATTGAGCATTGAGGACGGTGCCATCTACAAGGGATACGGCATCAACGTGGCGGATGGCAGCCATGCCGCGCTGCGCCTGGCAAACAGCGAGCTGAACCAAGCTGATTACACTGGCAGGTATGATGTCACATTGGCTTCCGGGACTATACTGGACTTGCAGGGTGTGAACAAAATTTCTGCTGGCTCCCTAGACATGCAGGATGGCAGCATCTTGTCATTTACCTTGGGTGAGATCAACTTGACCAAGGCCGCTCTGACCCTTGACGGAATTTTCAACCAGGGCGGCAACCTCACCATCAGCATACAGGGTGACGAGACGTACGATCCGGTGGATACTTATACGCTCATCACCATGGTATCTGGCACCAAGCCCGAAACGTGGAACATAGACAAGATAACGCTGAGTGGGGCGGATACCAACGTGAACCACCTGTGGTGGGAAAACGGCGTGCTGTATTACAGGGAATTGCCGCCGCTGGTATCCGCAACCTGGAGCGGAGAGCAAAACCGGGTGTGGAATTTCACGGACAAGAATTGGACGCAAGATGGCGACCACTATCGCTATAAAGACGGCGTGGACGTGGTGTTTGGCGACACGGGAAGTGGCGAGGTGGTATTGGCGTATGAGGTGACTCCGCTGAGTGTGCTGGTGGAGAACTCCGCCGGACACGACTATTCCATTACCGGCGAGGGCTCTCTTGCCGGGGCGACCGCGCTCACGAAGGAGGGCGCGGGCAAACTGACGATTGCCACCGCCAACACGTACGAGGGCGGCACCGTCATCAACGGCGGCACGGTGGCTCTGGGTTCCGACACCGCACTCGGCACGGGCGACATCCAGCTGAACGACGGTGTGCTTGACCTGGGCGGGAACACGATTGCCAACAACATCATCACCCCCGAAGATGCCATCGTGACCATCGGCAACGGCATCACCACTGGTAACCTCTCGCTCGCCTACACAGAGCTGACCATTACCGGGAACGTGCAGGTGGACGGGGTGATTCAGGCGAGTCTTGAAAACATGATTATCGTAGATGACGGAGCCACGCTCGGCATTTCCCAGGGCATCACCAACACGGGCGACTACCTGGACATTTCGGGCAGCATCGACATCAGCAAAATGCACGGGGAAGTGATTGGCATCTCTCTAACCGGGGGCGAAAACCCCGCCAACGGCTTCCTCGGTACGACTGAGCGCGTGCAGGTCATCGACAACGTATCGGGCGGCGAAGTCTATATCGACTACGCCAATTTCTACCACATGGGAATGGAAACCCAATTGGATGACAACTTCATGGCGGAGGTGGTGTGCTCTGCGGACTACACGGTCTTTTACCTAAACGAGGACGCCGAGAAGCTGAGCCAGGCATTGAAGGTCGCCCATGCAGCAGGGGAGGAGCTTGCAACGGTGGAAATGAAGTCCGGCACGCAGCTGAATGTGGACAGCAATGCCAATGCCGATTTGGTTCACGTGGAGAGCGGCACGGTAACGATGAACATTGCACAGGGAGCGACGCTTTCCGAAACCGACACGACACGCACGGATTTTGTCCTGCAGGGAGAAGGGCGTTATTCGCTGATGAGCGGGTCCACCACGCTGGGTGCCACGATGGGCGATACCTGGCAGGGTATCGTGCAAATCAACGGTGCCACTTTCAGCGCATTGGACCTCGACGACTACGGCACGGCAAACAGCACGGTGAGTTTGAACGGAGTTTCCGCGAAACTTGTGGACGGCACAACGTTCAGTCCGAACCTTGAACTGCTGGGCGATGGATTGACCATCACGGATTTCGCCAAGGCTGGTCAGACATACGTGTTCACTGGCAACGTATCGGGTAGCGGCAACATGACGTTCAATCCGAGTGGTATGCGCCATAACCCGGTTTTCGTGTTCACGGGTGATGTTTCCCAGTGGACTGGCACGTATGAGAACATGGTGGCGAACAGAAACAGCACACTGCAATTCTATGGCAACGCAACAGAGATAGGAGCCGCCATCAAGCAAACCGCAGGTGCCGTCTCAGTGATAGTGGGTAACGGCACAGAGGAGCATACCACCGTGTTCGCAAACACGGTGGAAGCCAGCAGCCTTACCGTGCAAGAGAATGCCAAGGCCGTGTTGGGTGGTGATACGACTATCACCGACAGCCTGACCCTGTATGGCAAGTTGGAGACAAACGGCGGCAGCTTGTCACTGGGTGCCAACGCCACCATGCAAATTGGCTCTGCCATAAGCATGAAGGCCAACAGGGAAGGAGATGTGAACGTTTCCGACAATACGGTCATTGAAGCCACGTCCATGCACAGTAAGGACGGCGGCATGGGCGTGTTGAACAATGTGAACGTAGACATCATAGAGGACTACACCATCGAGAACATGAGCATCAGTGGTTCCGTGATTGACATCAGCGAAGGAAAGCACCTGTACGTCAAGCATGTGAACATTGAAGCTGATGCCCGCATCACGGATGAAGCGGCATGGCTGGATATGGTGGACACGCACGGCTGGCTGGACAACACCAACACCGAGGCTGCGGCACCCGTGATGAGCCTGGGCGACACGCTGTTCTACCGCTCTGGCGACGATGCATGGGTAAGGCTCGACCACGATGTATCGTATGTGGCCCTGACCAGCGAGTTGTTCTCCAATGTCACGATGACCGGCAGCGACCTCTGGCTGGACCTGACTGGTCTTGCCGACACCATCGGAAGCGCCCGCGCGTTCTCCATTGCGTTCAAGGATGCCCTCTACGATGTGAACGGAATGCGTGTGGTGGCCACGGTGGATGGCGAGCACTACTTTGACGGCTACTACACCACCAAGCAAGAAGGCACCACCACCACGCTGTACTTCTCGTCGCAGATACCCGAACCCACCACAAGCACCCTTTCCCTCTTGGCACTTGCCGCGCTTGCAGCTAGGAGACGGAGGAAATAACAAAACAACAATAGAAAAACACTAATATGGAAATTATATTCGAAAAAGCTGTTCGCGTGAAAGTATCCCGTGGTGAAAACCAGAGCATTTCACTTGAACAATATCCTGCAGTTCCCGATTACACTCCCATGGTAATGTCACGAATTGAAGCTCAATTGCCATGGAAAATAGAAGTACTAAATGCGGATTTAGATTTGCATTTAATATCATTCACGCCCCTTAACCCGCAATACGGCAATTACATTGTGCTGATAAACTCTGCGCAAAAACGAAGCATGGAGAATCAATTCAATAAAATAAAAGAAAGCAAGACGCATCTAGATAAGAATGTGGATAATCCTATCATCGGCGACTTCATGAAAAAAGTTGAAGAGGAAAAGGACAAAATTGACAAAACGTATATTATATATGTCAGCGAAGGATATACCCCCAGGCAACTCGAATACATCGAGACTATTCCGCTCGTGCAGATTCCGCGATGCTGAATTGATATCAGAAATCTGGAGGCGTCCTTTTTGCCATTGAGTGATTGGCAGGTTGATTGGACATTAAATCTGTTGGTTCGAAAGCGAGTAAATAGAGTACTAGCCCAACGTGCACGAAATCACGCAGGAGAGCGCGGGATGCGCCCTCCTGCGTGTTGTTTATGGGCTTGTTGAAAACACGGCTTTGCCGGAGACGGAGCCATCCTCACCATGGCGGCGGTGTTGGCTTGGAACTACTCCGGATTGGCGGTGAAGAATCTCTGGGCGCGGCTGCGGGGGCATTCCGGAATGGTCATGCGGATGGCACCGCTTTCCAGCAGCGGGGCCAGGTAGCGGCGCAGGGCGTATTGGCCGGAGGCGATCTGGAGGTAGGCGATGATTTCCGCGCGCGTGCGGGGCGTGCGGCAGAATTCCAACAGGTGTTTTGCATCTGCCGCGGTGCGCGGCGCAACCGGCACCGGCTGGGCCAGGTAGGGGCGGGGTGTCTCCTCAGCGAGCACAAAGGCATCCTCATCAAGGAAGGCGCGCTGAGCATGCTGCTGATGATACAGGGTGACTTTGAACTCTCCCATGATGTTGGTGAACACCGGCTCGGGCAAATGGTTTGCAACCATGGCGCGGCGGATGGTGGGAATGCCGGTGTAGCGGTTTTCCGTCAGTTGCAGGATTTCCAGGGCCGTTACCAGAACGGGGTTTCGCGTGTCGGGCTGGGCATGCCCCAGCTGGTCGATGGTCAGACGCCCGTACAACCCGCCGGGATTGGTGATTTCCAAGCGGTCCTCGAACATGTTGAGCTGAATGGGCCTGGTTTCGGTGTAGATGCTGTAGTCGCGGTGCACCAGGGCGTTCAGGACAGCCTCGCGGACGGCATCCAGCGGGTATTGCGGCACATCGGTACGCAGGCCGGTATGAGGGTCGATAGCGGTGGCGGTGCGCATGTTGTTGCGCACGAAATCCAGCGCCTTGCCCAGCATCTCGGGGATGGTGCCCTCGATGCGTTTGGTGTCGAGGAAGCGGTTGCCTGCGGCGTCGACATCCCCTATCTCGCGGCCCGGCACGCGCGTGGCGTTAATGCAAAGCCGCGGATAGAACGCCTGCGGGAACAAGCCGAAGAGCAGCAGGGCGGCCATGGTCACACGACCGTCTTTCGTGATGCCGTTCAGCACGTCCTGCTGTTCCTCTGTCAGCCGTGCCAGGTTGGGCTTTGCGGTTCTCATCCGTGTGCGGTAATCCTCCAGCAGCTGCAGATCCAGCATGTCCATGGTTGCCTCATCCGCCGGGCGCACGTCATCCCTGAGGCGCTTGCGGAATGCCTCGTAGCTGTAGACCTCGTACTCGGTCATGGGTTTGTCGGCATCGCCCACGCGAACGTAGGCTCCCTTCAAGCGCCCCTTGGCCGTTTTGAAGCACGGACGCTCGGCAACGTCGAGCGCGGGTATTTCGGCGGCGACAAAGACCTTGCCCGCTTCATCGCACACTGTCAAGACGGGGCGCACCACCGGGGTCATTTGCTCCCCGTACTCCATCACCCTTTTCTGGAGCGCCTGGGCATCATACACGCCCACCTTTTCAAAATTGTTCCGCTCATCCAGCCCGAACACGAAAACCCCGCCGGCGTCCTGGTTGGCGAACGCCGCCATGGTGTCGTACAGTTTCTCCGGGCAGCCGTCGTGCGCGGCTTTGACCTCCATGGTCTGCCACTCGCAGCCTCGGCGCCGGATGGTTTCTATCAGGGTGTGTAGTTCTTCCTCGATCATGATGAATTTGCTGTTTGCTCTTCACTTTACACTCAAAAAGGTAAAAAGTCAAGCGCAAAGTGAAGTTTTTTGTCAAAAAGTGAAGAAAATTTGCGGTGCTTTCTTATGTTTAGGGCAAAAACATAAGAAGACGTCTTCACTTTACGCTTGTCGATTTCACTTTAGAGGGGTGCTCTGTCTACGGTTATCCGCCTATGTCGTGGCAGGCAAGGTGTGGGGTGGATGCACGCCGACACCTGCTTCTCGCCGGACATTTTTTTGGCATTTTTTCAAAAAAGGCGTGCATGGAAGAAAATTTCCGCTTATAAGGGTATAGTATCGCGGACAAATGAAGAAGGCCTACCTATATTCCGGGATTGCGCTGCTGCTGATTGCGGCAGGGGCGTTCGGTATCCATGCGTTCAAAAAAGACTTGGAGTTTCAAAAGTCTGTGCTTGTGGGAAGGACCCTGGCAGAGAACAGTTTGGCTGCCCGCTATGCAAGCCTGATGCTGGAGACGGTTGATTTGGAGCCGGGTGATTGCTTTGTTTGCAGTGCAGATGGTTTCCCGCCGGGCGGCAGCATCGAGGCGGGGAAGGTGAAGCCCTTTACCCACTACAACATGCTTGCCTACATCCTTTCCGGTACGCCGATTAAAAGCGACACCCTCCCCCTCACGGTGACGGTTCACGGCATGGACGCATCGGAAGAAATCACCGTCGAGGCGAAAATCACTCCCTTGACCAAGGTGCTGCACACCGCCGAGTTTGAGCTCCCTCAGGACAAGGTGCCCGAAAAGGTTCCGTCCTGCATGAGCGTCAAATGCGGGGCGGGGGAGGAGTGCTCATACTACTTCTACATTGATACCATGCGCATCTCTCCCCAGTTGTTCCTGAGGGAGGCACCCCGCAACTCCGTGACGGAGAAACTGCCCCAGCAGTCCGAATGATGAGAACCAACACCATTCCACGATGGTGTTTTGCGATTAGGATTCCGTGGCATTGTTGGATTCAACTGTCGCAAATTTTGCGACAACTGAATCTAATTTTTTCAAAAAAGGTTCGGCATTTTCCTCATTTTGTGCTTAAAGGGGTATAGAGACAACCTCATTTCGCCAATGAAAGCTCTATTTCTGTTCCCGATCCTGTGCCTGGGTGCGCTCACGCTGTGCGCCTGCGGCGAAAAACCGGAAGCCGCCGACCCCCTTTGCGAGCAGGCGGTGCGCGAGGCGGACTGCGGCAGCATCCCCGAGGAAACGGCGAAGAAGGTGGTGGGCAACATCTTCAAGTTGGTGCGGGGCGAAAAGGTTTCCCACCCCATGACGATTGGCAGTATCAATGTCGTGGCCTACGATGCCGACCGGGGCGTGGCCACCTATTCCCCCGGCATTGACGGGCAAACGCAGGTGCCGGTGACGGAGCAGCTGCCCATCCTTTTCTTTCGGGCCGCGGACAAGGAAATCCTGCTCGATTACGCGCAGCGCGGCAAGCTGGACGAGATTGCTGTGCAGGGCATCATTGACGAGGAGTACAAGTGCCTCGCCTGCCTGCGTGTGGATGCATGGAAGAAGGATTTGCTCCCGGACACCCGTGATGAAGAGGATGCCGGGGACGATGGCATCACGCTGTCGCCCGATGCAGCTCTCTCCCCCCAAGACCAGGAATAGGGCGTGCGCCTGGCGGAGGCGCTTCGCGGCATCGAGCCGGGCAATGTGGCCAAGGTGCTGGTGGGGGGGGGAGAGAAGCTGGAGCGCGAGGATGCCCTGCTGCTGGTTGCGGAGGTCCACCGGGCCATGAGGGGAGCCGCCCTCACCGCGACCAAAGGCGTGTCGGAGAAGTTCACGACGCTGCCGCATTCCCTTGTTGCCGTCGAGTTCATTCTTGTGGACGGAGGCGGGGTGTCGTTGTTCATGCACTACCCGGATACGGACCTTTATTACGCGCCCGATCCCGCTTCCGATGGCTATCAAATCAGGATCGCCGTCAGCCAGGGGGAGGCGGACCTGCTGCACCGGCGCTGGTAGCCCGTATTTTGATGAAATCGAGACCAAGGGGAAATACAGGAAGACACACTACATTGATGCGCATTTTGCCGAGGGCAAGTGGGGCGTGGAGCAATGGATCGATCTGTACTTCTGGCGGGGAATGGCTCGGGGCCACGGCTCGGGAATCGAAGTCCGCGTGCGTTGATGCAGCCTGAATTGAAGCGATAAAAACGATTTTGCAAAATTGCGAATATACGCAAAAACGCAAAGTGTGATTGCGGGGGGGGCAGGGGCTTATACTAGTGTTTGCCGGTATCCTGCAGGGAAGGCGGAGCCGCGGCGGGGACGCCGTGCTGCGGGCGGTCCAGGCTCTTCCAGATGTAGCGGGTGAATATCACCTTGATGGAGGCGGTGATGGGCACGGCCAGCAGGGCGCCCACCACGCCGCCCAGAACGTAGCTCCAGAACAGCACGGAGAACATCACCGTCATATCGTGCATCTTCAGGCGGCTCCCCACCACGCGCGGCTGAATCACCCATCCGTCCAGCTGGCTCACGCATGCAAAGATGATGGTGACGGCAACGACCATGCCGGTGTCGTGCGTGGAGAACCAGGCGATGAGCACGGCGGGTATCCAGGTGCAGATCATGCCCACGTACGGGATGATGCCCAGGATGGCGGCGCACAGGCCGATGGTGACGGCGTAGGGCAGCCCGGCCACCTTGAGGGCAATGGCCAGCAGGGCGCCGTCGATGACGCTCACCAGCATCTGCCCGCGCACAAAGGAGACAATGTAGTCGTTGATTTCCTGGAGGGTTTTCACCAATTCATCCCGGAACAGGGAGCGCTGCATGGGGATGAGGCGGTGCCAGTTGCGCTTGATGGCCTCACCCTCCAGCAGGAAGTAGAACAGGAACACCGGCACCATGATGGTGCCCACCACGGCCAGCCCCAGCTTGCCCACGGCGCGCTTGCCCGCCGTCAACCAGTCGATTGCCTTTTCCGTGAAGAAGTCGGAGTAGTAGCTGCAGGTGGCGATGAGCTTTCCGGTGTAGTCCGGCGCCTCCAGCATGTGGGTGTAGTCCTCTTGCGGAAGCTCCGCGGCGCGGGCGTCCTTGAGGGCCTTGTTGTAGGCCATGTTCACCGCATTCTGGAGGAGCCGGTTGGTTTCCAGTTTCTCCTGTGCGGTGGCCACGGCGCTTTGGAAGATTTTTTCCCGGTTGTCCAGCAGCTGGCCGCCCTGTTCCACCACTTGCGGCACAACGGTGCAGCCGATGCCCGCCACCACGGCGCCCGCACCCAGCATCACCAGGATGATGGCCGCCACGTGGGAGTGCAGCCGCCGCGTCACCCACCCCACCAACGGGGAGAGCAGGTACGCCAGGATGCCCGCCGCCACCACCGGCAGCAGTACCGGCTGCAGCGCCACGAACAGTGCTCCCAGGCCGTACAGGAACGCCAAGATGATGCCCACCAGCACCACCAGCGCAAGCCCGCTGAGCGCGGCCCAGCACAGGTGCCGCTGGAACGGCGTGGGAACTGTTTTGCGGTTGTTTTCCATGGCCGGTTAAATCTTGGGTGCGGCGTATGTTCCGGCGGCTATCTCCGCCTTCTGGTCGTGCAGGATGGAATCCGCAATGCGGTTCACGGTCTCCCGCAGGATGTAGTACAGGTGGCTGCCCTCCGTGTAGTCTGCGGGGGCGAAGAAGTCCACGCGCTTCTGGTCCGTCTTCAGGTTGTAGCACTTGCGGAAGCTGCCCAGCGAGGCGTCGTCCGGGTTGTACACGGCCACGCTGTGGCCGCCCTGCTGGCGCATCACGGTGAAGCAGGGCACATCCGTGGGGCCGTCGCCCACGTATATCATGTGCTGGAAGGGGATGGGGCGCAGGTCGTGGTCCACATGGTCGTTCACGTCCTCCGCGTAGCTGAGCATGCCCTTGTTGATGCGGAAGAGGAACTGGGTCTTGGTGGTGTGTGAGATAACGCGCTTGGGGAAGTTGATGCAGCCGTTGGACTCGCTGAATTCACAGGCGAAGACGGCGCGCAGGAAGGGGTGGATGGAAGAGCCCTCCAGAATGCTGTGCAGCCCGCTGGAGATGATGTAGAACTCCACGTGCACGCCGGCGTGCATATGCTCCTGGCGCAGGGCGTTGGCGGGGAAGGTGCGGAAGAATTCCTCCACGCCGCGGTAGTAGGTGAGCTTCTTGCCCAGCTCCCGCAGGCGGGCGTTGCTCACGCCGTCCATGCTCAATTCGTCCAGCAGCTCCTTCATGTAGCTCAGCTCGCCGTCCCAGCCCTCAATGCGGCTGCGCTCGTTGCACTTGTGCCAGAAGGAATCCGAATCGATGCCGAATTCCGGGAACACGGTATCCTCCTGCATGTTGTGCGGGCTGAGCGTGTGGTCGAAATCGAAGATGATGGCGATGGTGTTCTGGGGTACGGGCATGCCCGCAATATACCGCATGCGCGCCGGAACGTCAAGCGGATGTACAATGTACAAAGGACAAAGTACAAATCACAATAATGCCGCGCCAGTGGCGCGGGCGACACGGAAAAGCCCGTCCGGCGAATGCCGAACGGGCTTTGCAAATTCAAAATAGTACCTAGTACTTAGTACCTAGTACATCCATGTTCAGCCCATGACGGAGCCAATCTCCTCCTGGAGCTCCTTGACGGAGGCGTCAATCTTCTCGCGGGAGAAGGCATCCAGCTCCAGGCCCTCCACAATGCTGATGGAGCCGTCCGCGTTCGTGCGGGTGGGCTGGGAGCAGATGAGCCCCTGCGGCAGGCCGTACTTGGTGCCGTCCGTGTAGGAGCACACGGAGTACCAGTCGCCCTCCTTGGTGGGGGTGGTGAGGTTGCGCACGCTCATGAGCGCGGCGTTGGCGGCGGAGGCGGCGGAGGAAGCCCCGCGGGCCTTGATGATGGCGCCGCCGCGCTGCTGCACGGTCTTGATGAATTCACCCTTGAGCCACTCGGTGTCGGTGATGACTTCCGTCACGGGCTTGCCGTTGATCTTGGCGTGGGTGAAATCCGGGTACTGGGTGGAGGAGTGGTTGCCCCAGATGGTCATGTTGGTGACGGCGGAGACGGGCACGCCGGCCTTGGCGGCGAGCTGGCTCTTGGCGCGGTACTCGTCCAGCATGGTCATGGCGTAGAAGTTCTTCTTGTCCATACCCTCTGCGTGGAGGGCGGCGATAAGGCAGTTGGTGTTGCAGGGGTTGCCCACCACAAACACGCGGCAGTCCTTGGCGGCGTTCTCGGCAATGGCCTTGCCCTGGCCGATGAACACCTTGCCGTTGATGCCCAGCAGGTCCTTGCGCTCCATGCCGTCCTTGCGGGGAACGGAGCCCACCAGCATGCACCAGTTGGCATCCTTGAACGCCTCTGCCGGGTCTGCCGTGGCCACGATGCCCTGCACCAGCGGGAACGCGCAGTCTTCCAGCTCCATCACCACGCCGTGCAGCTTGTCCAGGCACGGGGGGATTTCCAGGAGCTTCAGGATAACGGGCTGGTCCGCGCCCAGCATTTCGCCGGCGGCGATACGGAACAGCAGGGAATAGGCGATGTTGCCGGCGGCGCCGGTCACGGTTACTGTTACAGGTGTCTTCATAACGCCGCCCATTCTATGGCCGCGCCCCGGTTTCGTCAACCCTAAAATATACATGCGCCGAAGGCGGGGCCGCGCAACCGGGCCTGCAAAATGCAAATCCCTCCTTGACCCGCGCTGCGGGGCGTGCTAGAATGGCGCATCACGCGATGAGAAGGCTTCTGCAAAGAATGGTGTACGGCGGGGCAGCGCTCCTGGTGCTGGGGGCGGCGCCCGTGCAGGCGGCGGAGGAGCATGCGGAGGGCCTGACCACGGATGCGCCCGTGCTGTGGAACATCGACCTGCCGTTCTGGCCGGGGCATTCGCTGCCCATCAGCAACTCTCTGGTGATGTTCTGTCTGGCGGTGGTGGTGCTCACCATCCTGCTGCGCCTGGCCACGCGCAAGATGGCGCGCATTCCCGGCAAGCTGCAGAATTTCGTGGAATGGGTGTTCGAGTGCCTGTACAACTTTGTGGAGAGCCTCACCGGCCCATACCTGGCCAAGAAATATTTCTGGTACTTCGCCAGCATCTTCCTGCTCATCCTGGTGAGCAACTACATGGGGCTCATCCCCGGCGTGGGCGAAATCACCTATGAGGACAAGCCCCTGCTGCGCGGCGCGAACGCGGACCTGGGCGTCACGGTGTTCCTGGGCTTCTTCTACGCGCTGCTGTGGTTCATCTGGAGCATAGCGGAGCAAGGCCCGTGGCACTTTTTGAAGCACATCTTCGGCCCCAAGGGAGGCTTGGTGGGCGTGCTGAAATACCTGCTCATGCCCATCTTCTTCTTTGTGGGCATCATAGAGCTCATCTCCATAGCGGTGCGCCCGGTGGCGCTTGCCGCGCGACTTTTCGGCAACATCTACGCCGGAGAGGCCATCATGGAGAAGATGGGTGAAATCAACTTTCTGGCGGTGATGCCTTTCATGGCATTGGAAATCGTGGTGGCGTTCGTGCAGGCGCTGGTGTTCCTGATGCTCACGGCGCTGTTCCTCTCCACCCAGGTGGGTTCGCAGGAGGAAGAGGAGGAAAAACCCCAAACCACCGCATAGGAAAAGAGAGAAAACCTTCCCCCGGCGGATCATGACCACGTGAGGTCGGGGGTTTAGCAAAGAGAAACAACAAAAAATACATCATTATGATACCCGAACTCGCAATTGGAGCAGGTCTCGCAGCCGTCGGTGCCGGCATCGGCATCGGCCTCATCGGCCGCGGCGCCTCCGAGGCCGCAGGACGCAACCCCGCCGCCTTCGGCAAGATACTCGCCCTTTCCATCGTGCTGGCCGCGTTGGTGGAAGGTGTTGCCTTCGTGGCCATCTTCATGGGCACGAAGTAAAAAGCCCGCGTGCCGCGCGCGGCAACCCCGCCGCGGCACCGTCCCCTTTCCAATCCATTTCACCGCACCGTATCACGCCATGCCAGTCATCCTTGCCTTCGACCTCCAGGAATTTGCCTCCAAGTTCGGCCTGCACGCGGACGCCTTCATCGCGCACTTCATCGCCTTCGCCATTGTGGTGGCGGTGGTGGTATTCTTCGGCATCAAGCCCATCATGGCCCAGCTGGAGGAGCGCCGCAAGCGCATCGAGGAGGGCGAGGCCATGCACGCCCGCTCCGAAAAGGAACTGGCCGACGTGAAGGCCACCGGCGAGCAAATCCTCACCGAGGCGCGCGACTCCGGCAAGAAGGAGCTGGATGCCGCACGCCAGACCGCAGCCCGCCTGCAGGCGGACCTCACCGCCAAGGCCACCGCAGAGGCGCAGACCGTGATTGACAACGCGCACCGCCAGGCCGCCATGGACAGCCAGCGCGAGAAGGACGCCCTGAAGGGCGAATTCGTGCGCCTGGTGGCCGCCGCCACCGCACAGGTCACCGGCAAGGTCCTCACAGAGGAGGACCACCGCCGCATCAACGACGAAGCCATCAACAACCTTTAACCCCAGATGAAAATCAGCAAGGAAGTACAGGCCCAGGCGCGCCGCCTCATGCGCGTGTGCACCGGTGCGGACGGACTGCCGGACGAGGCTGCCGTGCGCCGCGTGGCCGCCACGCTGCAGGAGCGCAAGCCCCGCAACTACGTGCCCCTGCTGGCCGCCTTCACGGAGCTGCTGCGCCTGGAGCAGGCGCGCCGCACCGCCACCGTCACCAGCGCCGTGCCCCTCACCGCGCAGCAGCAGGATGCCATCAAGGCACGCCTGGACGCCCGCCACACCGGGCTGGAGTACGAGTGGAACACGGACCCCTCGCTGATAGCCGGGCTCACCGTGAAGGTGGGCGACAACGTGACGGACGCCTCCGTCAAATCCCGCATCGACCGCCTTTCCCGCATCTCCTGAACCTCCCAGAACAAACCTTTCCACTACAACGCGTATGAGCAACATCGTACAAGAACTTGAAGCGCAAATCCGCAACATCACCACCCAGGCCGCATCCGACAACGTCGGCACCATCAAGGCCATCGGCGACGGCGTGGCCCGCATCGAGGGCCTCAGCAACGCCATGCTCAATGAAATGATCGAGTTCCCCGGCGGCGTCATGGGCCTCGCCATGAACCTGGAGGAGAACGAGGTGGGCGCCGTGCTCATCGGCAACGGGGCCGACCTGAAGGAGGGCGACACGTGCAAGACCACGGGGCGCCTGCTGCAGGTGCCCGTGGGTCCCGGCCTGCTGGGGCGCGTGGTGGACACGCTGGGCAACCCGCTGGACGGCAAGGGCCCGATTGAGGCCGCCGCGCACTACCCCGTGGAGAAAATCGCCTCCGGCATCATCTCCCGCCAGGGCGTGAACCAGCCCGTGCAGACCGGCATCCTGCCCATCGACGCCATGATTCCCATCGGCCGCGGCCAGCGCGAGCTCATCATCGGCGACCGCTCCACAGGCAAGACCGCCATCGCTATCGACACCATCATCTCCCAGGCCCGCCAGAACAAGCGCGGCGAGGAAAGCGGCGACGCCTCCTTCCGCCCGCTCTACAGCATCTACGTGGCCATCGGCCAGAAGCGCGCCAACGTCTCCCGCCTCGTCGCCAAGCTGGAGGAAAGCGGCGCCCTCCCGTACACCGTCGTGGTGGTCGCCTCCGCTTCGGACTCCGCCGCCATGCAGTACCTGGCCCCCTACGCCGGATGCGCCATGGGCGAGTACTTCATGGACCAGGGCCAGGACGCCCTCATCGTGTACGACGACCTCTCCAAGCACGCCGTGGCCTATCGCCAGGTGTCGCTCATCCTGCGCCGCCCGTCCGGCCGCGAGGCCTACCCCGGCGACGTGTTCTACCTGCACAGCCGCCTGCTGGAGCGCGCCGCGCGCATCAACAGCGAGGGCGGCCGCAAGGGCGGCTCCCTCACCGCACTGCCCATCATTGAGACCCAGGCGGGCGACGTCTCCGCGTACATCCCCACCAACGTCATCTCCATCACGGACGGCCAGATCTTCCTGGACACGGACCTGTTCTACCAGGGCGTGCGCCCGGCCATCAACGTGGGCATCTCCGTGAGCCGCGTGGGTTCCAGCGCGCAGACCAAGATTGTGAAGAAGCTCGCCGGCTCCGTGAAGCTGGACCTCGCACAGTTCGAGGAATTACAGGCCTTCGCCCAGTTCGGCTCCGACCTGGATGCCGCCACCAAGGCCAAGCTGGAGCGCGGCCGCCGCATCGTGGAACTCTTCAAGCAGGGCCAGTACGCTCCCAAGAGCCTCGCCGTGGAGGCCGTCAACCTCTACGCCATCCAGCGCGGTTTCCTGGATGATGTGCCCGTGGACGACATCCGCAGCGTGCGCGATGCGCTGGAGGAGGACGCCTCCGTCAACGCGGCGGACCTGCTGGCGGACATCGAGCGCGAGAAGGCGCTGACGGACGACATAGACGCCCGCCTGAAGGAATACATGACCGCGTTCAAGGCACGCAACAAGAAGTAACATGGCAAGCCTCAGAGACATCAAGCGGCGCATCCGCTCGGTTACCAACACCTCCAAGATAACGAAGGCCATGCAGATGGTGGCCTCCGCCAAGATGCGCCGCGCCCAGGAGCTCGCCCTCCGCGGCCGCGAGTACATCGCCGCCATCGCAAACGTCTTTGAGCACCTGCAGGAAACCATCGCGGAAAGCGCATCCCCCCTCATGCAGAAGCGTGAGCAGGGCAAGGTGCTCGTGCTCGTGGTCAACACGGACCGCGGCCTTTGCGGCGGCCTCAACTCCAACCTCATGAAGGAGGTGCTCACCAAGGCCCCCGCGGATGCGGATTTCATCACCATCGGCAGCAAGCTCAACGCCCAGATCGCCAAGGCCGGCCGCAATCTCGCGGCCACCTTCTCCCTGGGGGACGACTTCACGGACTCCGACCTCAAGCCCGTGCTGGACCACGTGCGGAACTCCTTCACGGACGGCACGTACCGGGAGGTGCTGGTGGCCTACCAGGGCTTCGTGAACGTCATGGTGCAGAAGCCGCATGTGGTGCCGCTGCTGCCCATCACCAAGGAGGAGCTGCTGGCCGTGGCCGGGGCGGACGACGTGCCGGATTCCGACAACGGCAACTTTATCCTGGAGCCAAATCCCGCAGAGCTGCTCAACGCCATCCTGCCGCTCTATTTCAGTAACGCCATCACCCAGCTGGTGCTGGAGGGCAAGGCCTCCGAGCAGTGCGCCCGCATGGTGGCCATGAAGGCCGCCACCGAAAACGCCAAGACCCTCATCGGCGACCTCACCCTCGAATACAACAAGGCCCGCCAGGCCCAAATCACCAACGAACTTCTCGAAATCACCACCGCCATGAAGGCCATGGAATAACCCGCCACCATCCCCCCTCGCTATGAACACCGGTAAAATCGTTCAAATCATCGGAGCCGTCGTCGACGTCGACTTCTCCGGCGCGCAAATGCCCGCCATCTACAACGCACTCACCGTCACCTACGAGGTGGACGGCCAGCCCAAGACCCTCACCCTGGAGGTGGAGCAGCACCTCACCGATGGCTGGGCGCGCACCGTGGCCATGAGCTCCACGGACGGCCTGAAGCGCGGCATGGAGGTGGTGGACACGGGCGCTCCCATCTCCGTTCCCGTGGGCCCGCGCGTGCTGGGCCGCATCTTCAACGTGCTCGGCGAGACCGTGGACGAGAAGGGCCAGCTGGAGGACGTGAAGCGCTACCCCATCCACCGCGGCGCCCCCTCCCTGGAGGAGCAGGCCACATCATCTGAGGTGCTGGAGTCCGGCATCAAGGTCATCGACCTCATCTGCCCGTTCCTGAAGGGCGGCAAGGCCGGTTCCTTCGGCGGTGCCGGCGTGGGCAAGACCGTGCTCATCATGGAGCTCATCAACAACATCGCCAAGGCGCACTCCGGTTTGTCCGTGTTCGCCGGCGTGGGCGAGCGCACCCGCGAGGGCAACGACTTCTACAACGAGATGTCCGAATCCGGCGTCATCGACCAGGAGCACCCGGAGAACTCCAAGGTGGCACTGGTGTACGGCCAGATGAACGAGCCCCCGGGCGCACGTCTCCGCGTGGCCCTCTCCGCCCTCTCCATGTCGGAGTACTTCCGCGACGAGGAGAACCGCGACGTGCTGCTGTTCGTGGACAACATCTTCCGATTCTCGCAGGCCGGGTCCGAGGTGTCCGCCCTGCTGGGCCGCACGCCTTCCGCCGTGGGCTACCAGCCCAACCTGGCGGAGGAAATGGCAGGCCTCCAGGAACGCATCACCTCCACCCGAAAGGGCTCCATCACCTCCATGCAGGCCGTCTACGTGCCCGCGGACGACTTGACGGACCCCGCGCCCGCCACCACCTTCTCCCACCTGGACTCCACCGTGGTGCTGGAGCGCGCGCTCGCCGCGCAGGGCATCTACCCCGCCGTGGACCCGCTCGCCTCCACCTCCAAGGCCCTCACGCCGGAGCTGGTGGGCGAGGAGCACTACCGCGTGGCACGCGGCGTGCAGCAGACCCTCCAGCGCTACAAGGACCTCCAAGATATGATTGCCATTCTGGGCATGGACGAGCTCTCCGAGGCCGACAAGCTCACGGTGAGCCGCGCGCGCAAGATCCAGCGCTTCCTCTCCCAGCCCTTCGCCGTGGCGGAGGTCTTCACCGGCATCAAGGGCCAGTACGTGCCCGTGGCCGAGACCGTCCGCGGCTTCGCGGAAATCCTGGACGGCAAGTGGGACGCCGTGCCGGAGGGCAACTTCTACATGAAGGGCGGCATCGACACCGTGGAGAAAGCCTGACCTGAACCGCCATGCACCTCAAAATCATCACGCCGCTGAAAACCGCTCTGGATACCGAGGTCCTCGGCATCCAGCTGCCCGGCACAGAGGGTGAGATGGAAATCCTCCCCGGCCACGCCTCCCTCATCACCTCTGTTGCCAACGGTGAGCTCATCTACCGCGCCAAGGCGGACGGCGCACGCAAGAGCCTCTTCGTGGGCGGCGGCTTCCTCCAGGTGGAGACCGACCACATCCTCCTCGTCACCGACACCGCGCTGGAGGCCGCCGACATCAACACCGACACCGTGGAGGAGGCTATCGCGCGCGCCAAGGAGGCCATTAAGAACGCATCCTCCGTCATGTCCCGCGAGGAGCTCACCTTCCTGGAGGCCTCCATCTCCAAGCAGATGGCCATGCTGGACTTCCGCAAGAAGTACCGCAGGTAGGTGGGCAATGCGGCTGCCGTCCTGTATGGATTGACGGAACGCGCCCGAAGGGCGCGCTAACTTTGAGCCATCTTGATGGCGATACAAATTTAGCCCAATCCCGTGAGGGTTGGGAATGTCCACAGTCCAAACAATTCTGTGCCGAACCCCGCTCTGCGGGGTGGATGACGTCTCCCGTACGCATGTCCCGGAACCGTCGATACACGCCTCCGCCGGGAAACCCCGCTCTGCGGGGTGGATGACATCTCCCGCACGAATATTCCGGAAGCATCGTTACACGCCTTGCGTATCCGCGTCTGCCCCTATTCAAATCATATGCCCGCTTACATGGGGACACATGCCCGGCGGGCTCTCCCCTTCAAAACAGCTGGAAGCGCACGGTGGTGGACACGGTGGAGGCGGTGGCCTGGCCCGCGGCGGTGGCGGGGCGGAAGCGCCAGTGGCGGAGAATCCAGGAGCGGGTGGTGGTGTCGAATTCCGCGTGGCCGCTGGGGCGGGTGATATCCACGGCGGTGGGCGTGCCCTGCGGGGAGACGGCGATGCGCACGCCCACGCTGCCCTGGATGCCGCGGCTGCGCAAGGAGTCGGGGTAGGGGGGCTTGGGGTTGCTCAGGTAGGCGGGCGGGGTGGTGGATGGTTCCGCGGCGGCGGCCACGGGTGCGGGGTGTTGCACCTTGCGGGGTTGCTGCCGCCTGGGGGCGGGCAGGGAGTCGATGGCGAGCTCGGATTCCCCAATGTCGCGGGAATCAAACCCGCAATGGACAAAGGGGATTTCCCGCGGCTGCAGCTGCGGTTCCGGCGGCAGGATGCAGACCTCCACCTGCGCTGCGGGCGGTGCGGCGCAGGCCACTGCGGGTATCGGCGGCATTGCCTTGGCTCGCGGGGCGGGTTCCTCCGCCAGGGTGAACAGGGGGGCGTCTTCACGCGCGGGAACGCCGTGCGCTGCGCGCTGCACCGCCAGCAGCGGCAGCAGGACGAGCGTGGGCAGGGCCACCGCCGCCAGGCTGCGCCAGGCGCGGCGCTCCTCCATCTGTCTTGCGGTGGGTTTCATGGCGTGTCGTCCACCCAGAAGAGGTGGGCCTCTGCAACATCGTACGGTTCCGGGGTGGAGAAGCGGCAGGCGGGGCAGTCCGGGAACTTGATGCGCGGGTGGTGTGCGGCGTGCACGCGGTTCTCCCGCCAGGCGGGCAGCCAGACGGCGAGCTCCTGGATGCGGCGGTCGATCTGCCGCGCCAGCCCGCGGCGGGTGGCGGCATCCGTGGCGGCGGCGAAATCCGCCGCCAGCTCCTCCAGCGCGGCATCGTGCGCGTGGAAGGGGGCATCGAACCCGTGCGCCTCCCTGCCGAAATGGCGCGCGTAGTCCGGGGCGTCTCCCCCGGCGGCGGTGGCCCAGAACACCATTTCGTGCCGCCCGTCCTGCATCATGCGCGCGATATCCTGCCACGCCAGCGGTTCCGGCACTATCTCCGCCCCGCACGCGCGTGCGCTTTGCACCAGCGTGTTCACCAGCGCATCCACCTTGTCCGACGGCGTGTAGGCGAGCCGCACGCTCAGCCGCGAACCGTCCCCGCGGCGCAGGATGCCGTCGCCCCCGGCGCGGGTGAATCCGGCCTGTGCAAAGCAGGCGCGCGCGGCGGCGGGGTCGTGGCGGTATTCGGGCGTGTCCGTGGGGGAGATGTCCGCGTACCCGGTGGTGAAGCTGCGCAGGCGCTCGGCCTCTCCGCGGAAGATGAGCTGCACGGCGGCATCCATGTCCATGGCGTGCATGAGCCCGCGGCGCAGGGGAAGGCTGGCCACGGTTCCCGCGTTCACGGCGATGCCGTACGGCGGGGCGGGGCTGTCTGCGGTGAAATCGCGGAAGCGGATGGCGGGCGGGGCAAGCTCCCGGTAGCGTTCCCAGGCAGCTATGTTGCGTGTTTGGAGCACATCCAGCCCGCCGCGCAGGAAGAGCTCCCAGTGCTGGGCCTCGTCGTTGGGGAAGTGGTGCTCGATGCGGTCTGCGTTGAAGCGGTGGCGGTAGAATTTCTCATGGGCGGCCCACCAGTCCGGCACGTGCTGCAGCACCACCAGGCGGCCGCGCTGCGTGCGCCCCACGGTGTAGGCGGCGGTGGTGGGCGGTATGCGCTGCGCGTACCGCTCGCGGTAGTCGCTGCCGAATTCCGCGTAGAATCCCGGCTCTGCGGGATGCAGCAACTGCGCCGCCGCCTGTTCCGCGCGGTACGTGCCGTGCCGCAGCGTGACGATGAGCAGGTGCTCCCCCGCAGCCTCCACGCTCTCGATTCCCGCGCGCAGGGCATCCCCCTCCGCGCAGCCGCATTCCAGCCGCAGGAGCGCCCCCAGCACGTAGTCCGCCGCGCGCAGGGGACGCCCGTTCGTGTAGCGTGCGGCGGGGTTCAGGCGGTAGTACACCGTGTTCCCCTTCACGGCCCATTGCCGCGCGGTGCCGGGGATGGTGGCGCCGGTGGCGGGATGGCGCGCCGCGAGGGGGATTTCCAGCATGCGGAACAGGCTGTGGTGGAAGAACTGCGGCGCGGTGCTGCCGAAATGCAGGAAGTTGGCGGGGTAGGGGCCCGCGTTGCCCAGGCGCACGGTGCCGCCCTTGCGCGCGGCGGGGTCGCCTGTCTCCGGTTCCCCCGCGGCATCCTGCCATGCCAGCCCCTGCGGGGGCTCCGCGTGCCCGCCCGCGGCGAGCCGCATGCCCTGCACGCGCGCCAGACGCTGTGCAAAATCGGGCGGGTAGGCGGCGGGGGCGCCCGTTTCCTGCACGGTGTGCGTGGTGTCTGTGCCGCCGGGGAAGAAATGCACCAGGCAGCCCAGCACTGTTGCCAGGAGCAACACGTGCAGCGCTATGCGTGCGGCGGTGCGGTGGGGGTGCATGGTCGGGGGTCAGAAGGTGAGCTCGCAGCCCAGGTGGGCGGTGGTGCCCGCGCAGACGATGGACTGCGCGTAGGCGGCGGGGTTGTTGACGGTGTACGCGCTTTCCGTCACGTACTTTTGGTTGGTGATGTTCTCCACGCGCATGTGGAGGGAAAGGTGGTCGTTCACCTTGTAGCGGGCGTACCAGCGCAGGGTGCAGTAGTTGTCGTTGCGGTAGGGTTGGTAGTTGCTGGCAAAGCCGGTGCGCCCCACGGCGGCGGAGAGTCCCACGCCCGTGGTGATGCGCTCCGTGGGCGAGGTGTGGATATCCGCGCTCCACACCTGCCGCGCGGTGCAGGGCGCCTGTTTCTTGTCCGCCTGCAGCGGGCGCGTATAGGTCCATCCCAGCTTGTACCCGGTGTTCCAATGCGCTTCCCAGGTGCCGCGCAGGGAGAGCTCCACGCCCTGCGCGGTCCAGTGCCCGGGGGCGTTCACGGCCATGGATGAGCCGTCCTCCAGGTAGGCGGTGGAGAGGGCTTTGTCGCGCCGCTGCCAGAAGAGCGTGGCGGCGGCGGTGTGGTTTTCCGCCACATCGTGTTCCAGCCCGGCATCCGCGCTCCAGCTGGTCTCGCACGCCAGGTTGGGGTTGCCGCGGTAGGTGGTGCCCCAGAGCGGGTCCCGGTACACGGCGGAGCTGCGGGCGAAGGAATCCGGCGCGCGGTAGCCGCGGCCGGCGGATGCCAGGGCGCGGGTGCGGTCGCCGTTGAAGCGCACGGAGGCATCTGCGCGCAGGGTGAAGAGGGCATCATAGGTGCTGCTTTGGTCCAGGCGCGCGGCCAGGTTGGCCCGGCGGTTTTCTGTGGGGGAGAAGCTGTGCATGGCGCAGATGCCTATGGTGCTGTCCAGGTTGCGGGCGTTGGGCTGCGGCACGCCGCTGTACAGGGCGGAGAAGGCGCTGCGCACCCAGGTGAGCGCGGCGGTGGTGGTGTGGCGGTCGTTCCAGCGCAGGGCGTTGCGCCACTCCGCCTGCACGTTGCGCAGGCTGTAGTTGTAGCCGTGCCCCAGCATGTAGTCCGTGCCGAAATACCCCGCCATGAGCGATGCCGTGTACCTCTCCGAAAGCTTGCCCCGCCACTTGAGCGTGGCCAGGTTGCTCCGGAAGGTGTACGGGGTGAGCCCGTACGGGCCCGCGTAGTTGTAGTCCGCGTCCTCGCGCCGGTAGGTGGCGGTGGTTTTCTGCGTGTCGCTGGTGTGGTAGTCCAGCCGCAGGGCCTCGGATGCGTTGCCGAATTTCCCGCTGTGCTTGTAGGGGGGCTTGCCGCCGTCCAGGTAGTGGATGCTGTTGTTGGTGCGCTCGTACGTTTCGGAGAGGAAGTACGCCAGCTTGCCCTGCCGCCCCTGTGCGGAGGCGTGCCCGGTGTAGCTGTCGTGCGTGCCGGCCTCGTTGAAGATGCGGAAGCGCGGCTTCCGCGCGTCCCCCTCCGGTGTTTCCATGTACACCACGCCGCCCTCTGCGCCGTTGCCGTACACCGCGCCCTGGCTGCCGCGCAGCACCTCTATCTTGCCCAGGTCGTGGCAGTGCGCGCGCGCCAGCGTGTTGGCGGTGATATCCACCCCGCCGGAGAGCCCGGAGGTGCGCATGCCGTCCACCATGGTGAGGATGCTGCCCACCCCGTTGAACCCGCGCAGGGTGAGGGCGCTCACGTTGCCGCGCTGGTTGTCTCCCCCGCTCTGGATATACGCGCCGGGAACGGTGGCCAGCGCTTCCGTGAGCGTGGTGATGCCGCGCCCGCGCAGCTCGGCGGGGTCCAGCCGCTCCACGCTCACCCCGCTGCGGTCGTACGGCACCTCCGTGCCGTTGTAGGCGGATACCGTCACCTCCGCCAACTCCACCTCCACCGCCGGCGTGGCCGCCGCGGCGCTTCCGCCCGCGCACAGCAGCGCGAGCACTATTCTGGTTGCGCCCGCATGGGGCGCGCGTGTTCTCTGGGTCATCGTGCTTGCCGGTTGGGGGCGGTGCAACGCCGCCCCGGTTGTGGCGAGCCCCATGGCTGGCATTCCGACTCAGCGCCAGCGCATACGCAGGCGCAACACGGTTGCGGCACAGCGACGGATTCCCACCGTCTTCCCCATCTATTTCCTGCGGCTCCCGGCCGCCTCCACAGAGCTCTGCGCGCGGCGATGCCGCCGCGCACACCCCCATTTAACCCCATCCACCCCCCTTTGGCAAGTTTTTACTTGCCCGCGTGGCAGTGTTTTAATGTGTCCCAATGATTTTTGCGGGCGTGTGACGGACGTTCCGGGACATGGCATGGGAATGCGCCGACAGGCGCACAAGCCGTGAGCCATCCCGATGGCGACTCAAGGTTAGCCCCGTCCGGAAGGGCGGGGGGCAACCACGGTTCAAATGTCTCTATACCGAACCCCGCTCCGCGGGGTGGATGACGTCTCCAGCACGAACGTCCCGGAACCGTCGATACGCGCCATTCGTCACCCCTCCTCCGCGCCTGATTCGCGCTAACCAATCCCCAATCCCAAATTCCTCCTCTCCTGCCGGTGCGCCTACACGCGGAGCATGATGCCCCGGCGGCGCAGGCACTCCAGCAGGGCCCAGAGGAGCAGGAAGGAAAGCGTGTTGAAGAGCAGGGGGCCGCAGGCGCCGCACTGCGCGGCCAGGCCGCCGAAGAGAGGCTGCGTGATTCCCCACCAGAAGGAGTGCCCGCCCACGCCCCGCATTTCAACGAGCAGGTAGGCCAGGATGGCGTTGGTGCCGAAGGCGCGCAGGGGATTGAACAGGCGCGCGCCGCGCAGCCCGGTGTCGCACAGCAGGTGGAAGGCGGCCAGCAGCAGCAGGCACCAGCCGCCGCTCCACAGCACCATGGTGGTGGTGAAGATATGCTTGATGAGCGGTGTGTCGTGCTCCAGCGCCAGGGCGGCGCCCAGGCACGCCAGCCCCGCGGCGACCAGCGCGGCGGTGGATTTGCCCGCGCCCCGCAGCCGCAGGCATTGGCCGCCCAGCACGCCCATGAGCGTGAGCGCGCCGAAGGAGAGCGAGGTGAGTATCCAGGTGTAGGGGGTGCCGTCCTGCCAGTGCCCCTGCAGGGTGCAGTCTATGTGGTGCGCCAGGTTGTCGTGCGGCAGGAAGAGGCCGCCCTCATGCCCGGCGTAGGGGATGAAGCGCAGGGCGGCCCAGTAGAGAGCCAGGCAGGCAATGCAGGTGGCCAGCTGGCTGCGCACGCCGCCCCACGCCAGCGGCACGGAGGCTATGAGATAGCCTGCGGCAATGGCCTGCAGGGTGTTGCAGAACAGGCTCATGCGGGAGGGATCGCACCCCAGCAGGTTTCCCTGCACGGCCATGCCCAGCAGGAAGAGCAGGGCCACGCGGCGCAGCACGCGCACCATGGTGCGGCACCGCCAGCTTTGGCCCCCCTTCTCGCGGTACCTGGCGAAGGCAAAGGGCATGGAGCACCCCACAATGAAGATGAAGAGCGGCATCACCATATCCCAGCAGGTGAAGGCGCAGCCCCACTCCGCGTGGGTGAACTGCCGCGCGGCCCATTCCGGCAGGGAGTCCCCCGCGGAGACGGCAAGTGTCTCCCGCAGCACTGCCGCGCCGCCGGCCAGCACGGCCATGTCCAGCCCGCGCAGAACATCAATGCTGTCGATTCTCCCGCCCATGCGCCGCTACTTGTTTATGCCCTCCATGAGTCCCAATAGGAGGAAATAATTAGGATTAAGATTAAGATTAGGA